>NZ_JBVJIM010000031.1:0-101996 GCF_055586305.1 Nonomuraea sp. NPDC051298 | reverse complement strand
CCCACATTCAGCAGACCCAGCCCGGAGGCGCTCTTCCCGTTCACTTTCTGTTGTGACTCAAGTCTTTCAGCCGTTCAAGTCTCTGTCAAATTGACTCGACTCGCACAACCTGCAGAAATTAAGCCCGCCCCCTTTCGGAGACAACCCCTCTAACTTACCAGCCCGTAGACCGATCTGCGAATCGATCTCCAGACCCGCGGGTCGGAAGGGATTGCCGACGATCGTGACACAACACACGAGAGCCACCTGAGTGATGGATGTGGGTTGCGCCGCTCTGCGTCGGCTTCTAAAGATTAGCAGCGCCTCTCGGCCCCTCGGGCCGGTTCGCCAGGTTCCCCGGCAACGGAACGATCACAACCGAACATAGACTCCCCACGTGAGCAGCAACGAGCCACCAGTGGCGAAGAAGATCCCCACCGAACGCACTCATCACGGTGACATCGTCATCGATGAGTACGCATGGCTGAGCAACAAGGAAGATCCAGACACGACCGCCTATTTGACGGCGGAGAACGACTTTCTCAAGCAGCAGACCGCACACCTCTCCGAGCTCCAGGAACAGGTGTTCCAGGAGATCAAGGGCCGCACCCAGGAAACCGACCTGTCGGTGGCCAGCCGCAAGGGCGCGTGGTGGTATTTCGCCCGTACGGAGGAGGGCAAGCAGTACGCGGTCTCCTGCCGGGTCCCGGCCGACGACGACGCGCCCCCGGAGATCACCCCCGGCGAACCGCTCGACCACGAACAGGTCATCCTCGACGGCAACGAACTCGCCGGCGACAGCCCGTTCTTCTCGATCGGCACCAGCTCCGTCTCCCCCGACGGCACGATGCTGGCCTATTCGACCGATTTCAAGGGTGACGAGCGTTTCACGCTGAAGTTCAAGAACCTCGAGACCGGCGAGGCGCTGCCCGACGAGATCACCGACATCTTCTACGGCGGCGCCTGGTCGGCCGACGGCTCGACGTTCTTCTACACGCGGGTGGACGACGCCTGGCGGCCGTACCAGGTCTACCGGCACACCCTCGGCACCCAGGAGGACGTGCTCGTCTACCAGGAGGACGAGGAGCGCTACTGGGTGGGCATCGGGCTGACCCGCAGCGAGAGGTACCTCGTGCTGGGCGCGGGCAGCAAGATCACCAGTGAGGTGCGCATCCTCGACGCCACCGATCCGACCGGTGAGTTCGTGGTGGTCCGTCCGCGGAAGACCGGCGTCGAGTACGGCGTCGAGCACGCGGGCGACTTCTTCTACATCCTGCACAACGAGAACGCCGAGAACTTCGAGCTGGCCACGGCCCCGCTCGACGCCCCGGGCACCTGGACCCCGCTGATCCCGCACCGCGACGACACCCGGCTGCTGGAGATCGACGCGTTCTCCGACCACGCCGTGGCACACTTCCGCCGCGACGGGCTGACCGGGCTGCGCGTGCTGCCGTACGGCGCGGCGGGGGGCGACTGGCGCGAGCGGGTCGAGGCGTCGGAGCGCGACGCGTACGAGATCGACTTCCCCGAGCCCCTGTACGACGTCGGCCCCGCGGGCAACCCGGAGTTCACGACCAGGCGGCTGCGGCTGGCGTACACGAGCATGGTCACCCCGCCCAGCGTGTACGACTACGAGCTGGACACCCACGACCTCATCCTGCTCAAGCGGCGCCCGGTGCTGGGCGGCTACGACCCGGCCGACTACGAGCAGTTCCGCGAGTGGGCCACGGCCGACGACGGCACCAAGATCCCCGTGTCGATCGTCCAGCGGAAGGGCGCCGCCAGGCCCGCCCCGACGGTCCTGTACGGGTACGGCAGCTACGAGACCTCCATCGACCCGAGCTTCTCCGTGCCGCGGCTGTCGCTGCTCGACCGGGGCTTCGTCTTCGCGGTCGCCCATGTGCGGGGCGGCGGCGAGATGGGCCGCCACTGGTACGAGGACGGCAAGCTGACCAGGAAGCGCAACACGTTCACCGACTTCGTGGCCGTGGCCAGGCATCTGAAGACGTCGGGGTGGAGCGGGCGGATCGTGGCCAGGGGCGGCTCGGCGGGCGGGCTGCTGATGGGCGCGGTGGCGAACCTCGCGCCCGAGGAGTTCGCGGGGGTCGTGGCCGAGGTGCCGTTCGTGGACGCACTGAACACGATCCTCGACCCGTCGCTCCCGCTGACCGTGATCGAATGGGACGAGTGGGGCGACCCGCTGCACGACCCCGACGTGTACGCCTACATGAAGAGCTATTCGCCGTACGAGAACGTGGACGGCAGGCCGTACCCGCCGATTCTGGCGATCACGAGCCTGAACGACACGCGTGTGCTCTACCACGAGCCCGCGAAGTGGATCGCGAGGCTGCGCGCGACGGCGAGCGGCGGCCCGTTCCTGCTGAAGACGGAGATGGGCGCGGGACACGGCGGCCGCAGCGGGCGTTACGACGCCTGGCGGGAAGAGTCCTTCGCGCTGTCCTGGATCATCGAGAGAGGCACGTCATGACGTATCAGGCCGACGAGCGGCGCTACGAGCGCCAGCCGTACAACCGCAGCGGCCGCAGCGGGCTCAAGCTGCCGGCCGTGTCACTGGGCCTGTGGCACAACTTCGGCGACAACCGTCCGATCGACAACTCGCGGGCGATCCTGCGCCGGGCGTTCGACCTCGGGGTGACGCACTTCGACCTGGCCAACAACTACGGCGTGCCGTACGGCTCGGCGGAGCGGAACTTCGGCACGATCCTGCGCGAGGACTTCGCGGCGTACCGTGACGAGCTGGTCATCTCCACCAAGGCCGGATACGACATGTGGCCGGGCCCGTACGGTGAGTGGGGCTCGCGGAAATACGTGCTGGCCAGCCTCGACCAGTCGCTCCGGCGCATGGGGCTCGACTACGTGGACATCTTCTACAGCCACCGGCCTGACCCGGAGACGCCGCTGGAGGAGACCATGGGCGCGCTCGACCGGGCGGTGCGCTCGGGCAAGGCGCTGTACGCGGGCATCTCCAACTACTCGGCCGAGCAGACCGCCCAGGCGGCCCGGATCATGAGCGAGCTGGGCACGCCGCTGCTCATCCACCAGCCGTCCTACTCGATGATCAACCGGTGGATCGAGGACGGGCTGCTGGACACGCTGGAGGAGGCGGGGATGGGCTGCATCGTGTTCTCGCCGCTGGCGCAGGGGCTGCTCACCGACCGCTACCTGGACGGGGTGCCGTCCGACTCGCGGGCGGCCACCAGCAGGTTCCTGACCGCCGACCGGATCGACCGCGACCTGGCGCGCGACCTCAACGAGATCGCCGGGACGCGGGGGCAGACGCTGGCTCAGATGGCGCTGTCGTGGACGCTGCGGGACCCGAGGGTGACGAGCGTGCTCATCGGCGCGAGCAGCGTGCGGCAGCTCGAGGACAACGTGGGCTGCGTGAACGGCCCGGCCTTCACCGAGGACGAGCTGGAGGCCATCGACAAGATCACTGGCCCGGCCGCGTCAGGCCGCTGATCCGGGCGCGTCGTACGCTCACAGGGCCTTGTGCCGCTGGAGGTAGGTGAAGGCGGCCCAGCCCGGCAGCACCGGCAGCCAGAACGTGAGCAGCCGGTGCAGCAGCACGGCCGAGGTGGCCAGCTCGGCGGGGACGCCCGCGACCGTCAGGCCGCCCACGAGCGCCACCTCGACCGCGCCCAGCCCACCGGGGGTGGGCGCGGCCGAGCCGATCGCGTTGGCCGTGAGGAAGACGACCGCGACGGCGGTGAAGCTGAGGTCGCCGCCGAACGCGGCCACGCAGGCGTCGAGGCACACCACGAACGCCATGGTGATCATGAGCGTGCCCACGCACGCCTCGATCATCTTGTGCGGTGACTGGAGCACGTCGAGCAGGCGGGGCAGCACGTTCGAGAACAGTCTGCGCAGCCGCGAGGTCACCAGCCGGCGCAGCGGCGGCACGCCCAGCACCCCCACGACCAGCACCGCGACCCCCAGCAGCACCAGGACGAGCCCGCGCGACGGCGAGAACGAGGTGGCCGTGGTCGACCCGGTGATGTAGGCGAACAGGCCCAGCAGCAGGATGTGGAAGACCAGCATGGTGACCTGGGACGCGCCCACGCTGGCCACCGCGCTGGCCGGGGTGATGCCGCGTTTTTGCAGGTAGCGCGTGTTGATCGCGACCCCGCCGACCGCCGCGGGCGTGACGAGCTTGACGAACGAGGCCGCGAACTGCACCAGCACCGTACGCCACAGCGGCAGCCGCTCGGGCACGAACCCGCGCAGCATGAGCGCCGCGGCCACGAAGCTGGTGAACGAGGCCAGCAGCGCCAGCCCCGACCAGGCCCAGTTGGCCGTGGTGACGACCTGGTAGACGTTCACCCGGCTGAGCTGGGAGAGCACGATGTACGCGGCGATGGCGCTGGCGATGATCGTGATCAGGGTGCGGGGGCGGAACCGCTCCAGGCGCACTTCCTCGAGCTTGCCCTGTGGCTTGAGCGCGACGATGTGCTCGCGGATGCCCGGCAGCACGTTCTTGGCCTTGGCCAGCGCGGAGCGGGTCTCCCTGGTGAGCGCGATCTGCTGGAGCAGCGGCATGGCGGCGGCGAGCGCGTCGGGGCCCATCACGTCGGCCGCGGCGCGCACCGAGCGCTCGGGGCCCACCCGCAGCGCCAGGTAGGCCAGGAGCTGGGCGACGTCGAGCCGCAGCAGCAGGTCGCCGGCCGCGACCTCGCCGCTGCGGGCGTCGGTGAGCACGACGCGGCCCGCGCGGTCGAGGTGGATGCTGTCGCCGGTGAGCCGCCGGTGGGCCAGGCGCTGGATCTGCAGCAGCTCGACCTGCTCCCAGATCTGGGCGAGCACTTCGTCGCTGATCTCCGCGTCGGGCACCTCGTCGAGCGGGCGCGTCTCGATGTGCTCGTAGGCGAGCAGGGCGGCCTCGGTGCCGATCTCGCTGGTGCCGAGCAGGCGCGGGGTGCTGGCGCCGGCCGCCTGGGCCGCGTACGCCATGAGCGCCTCGCGTTCGAGCTCGGCCCGCAGCGACCTGATCGCCCGCCGCCTGGTCTCGGAGTTGAGCCTGATGCGCCGCCACAGCCGGTACGGCAGCCCGGCCACCTGCCGGTCGCGGTCGAGCACGGTGACGTCGAGGCTGGAGCCGTCTTTGAGCCCGATGGCGTAGCGGCGGCTGCCCTGGTGGTCGTCCTCGACGCGGCGGGCGGAGACGGGGACGAACGACAGCTTGCGCAGCGCGGCCACGACGGCGCTGCCCGGTGGGCGGGTGTTGGGGCTGCCGACGCCGTACAGGGTGGCGTAGCCGATGGCCATGCCGACGAGCACGGTGACGATGGCGCTGGGGAGCGTGATCTGGCGGCCGGAGAACAGCGCCAGGATGTAGAGGGCGATGGTGGTCCACATCAGCATCCGCCAGGTCGGGCGGCGGGAGACGCGGACGGCGGTGGAGTAGGCGATCACCGAGGTGAGCAGCGTGTTGACCGGCTCGATCGTCCGGTCGCCGGTGAGCAGCACGCGCAGGTCGTCGACGTTGCCGCCGACGAGCCACTGCCCGAGCAGGAACGATCCGGCCATGCCCACGATGGCGGCGATCAGCCCTTCGGCCACCCGCAGCCCGTCGCGGTGGAAGACCCGCTCGACCGCGAAGGCCATGGGCACGATGAGCACCGCCGCGCCGCCCAGGAACGCCGCGACCCGGCTGAGCAGCGGCACCAGCTCGGCGCCCTCCTTGACGTCGGCCTCGAGCCCGATGAGCGTCTGTTTGGCGACGAGGGCGAGCAGGATCACCGCGGCGAGCACGAGGAGCGTGGAGATGAAGCGCAGCAGGTCGGAGGGGCGGCGCAGGCGCTGGGGCAGCAGCGGCTCTACGACGTAGACGTCGGTTTCCGCGCGCGGTTCGGCCACGGCTGGATCCCCCTCCGAGAGGTCCTCCGTGTCATCTCGTTCCCTGATATCGGCCACCGACAGCGATTCCGCACCTTCCCGTGCCGGACCGTACGATCTCTGGCCCCCAGTCTGCTCGATCGTCCCCGTAGTCGTCGCACGGGGCAGGCTACACTCTGAAGTTCTCCCCGTTCACCTCCGATTCGCAGAGGACCCGTGGACGTAGAATTTGCCCCATGTCGGGTGAATTGAGGGTTTTGGGGGCATGTCCGCTTGACTGCCCGGATACCTGCTCATGGGTGGTCACCGTCGAGAACGGCGCGGCCGTCAAGCTGCGCGGCAACCCCGACCAGCCGTACACCAGGGGCGCGCTCTGCGTGAAGGTGAACCGCTACCTGGAGCACACGCGCGCGGACGACCGCATCCTGCACCCGATGCGCCGGGTCGGGCCGAAGGGCTCGGGCCGGTTCGAGCGGATCACCTGGGACGAGGCGCTCGACGAGATCTCCGTACGGCTGCGCGGCATCGTCGAGGAGCACGGCGGCGAGGCCATCTGGCCCTACCTGGGCACCGGCACGCTCGGCTACCTCCAAGGTTGCGAGGGCGTGGCGGGGCGGCGGTTCTGGAACGTGCTGGGCGCCTCCAAGCACTGGCTCAACATCTGCTCGGCGGCGGGCAGCTCCGGGCTGCGCCGTACGAACGGCACCGCCGCGGGCATGGACCCCGAGAACTTCGCCCTGGCCAGGCTGATCCTGCTCTGGGGCACGAACACGCTGACCAGCGGCCACCACCTGTGGAAGTTCATCCAGGACGCGCGAGCGGACGGCGCGTACGTCGTCGCCATCGACCCCATCCGCACCAGGACGGCCGACCAGGCGGACGAGCACCTGGCGATCAGGCCGGGCACGGACGCGGCCCTCGCGCTCGGGCTGCTCAACGTCGTGCTGGCGGAGAACGCCCAGGACGAGGAGTTCCTGGCCTCGCACACCGAGGGCTGGGACGCCTTCCGCGAGGAGATCCTGCGCCACCCCGTCGAGAAGGTGGCCGAGATCACCGGGATCCCGGCCGAGGCCGTCCACAGGCTGGGGACGCGGCTCGCGCACACCCGCCCGACCGCACTGCGCGCCACGCACGGCCTGCAGCGGCACGCCGGCGGCGGCGCGGCGCTGCGGACGATCGCCTCGATCCCCGGCGTCACCGGCGACTGGCGGCACCCCGGCGGCGGCCTGGCCTTCTCCACCAGCGACCACGTGCACCTCGCCGTCGACAGGCGCGACGACCTGCTGGCCGAGCCGGTGCGCACGCTGGTCATGACCAAGCTGGCCTCGCAGCTCGACGAGTCGGTGAAGTGCCTGTGGGTGTACGCGGCCAACCCGGTGGGCTCGTCCCCCGACTCCAACGCGATCAGGCGCCGGCTTGCCCGCGAGGACCTGTTCACGGTCGTCATGGAGCAGTTCCCGACCGACACCGTCGACTACGCCGACATCGTGCTGCCCGCGACCATGCAGACCGAGCACCACGACCTGCACGCCGGCTACGGGCACCTGTACCTGCTGTGGAACGAGCAGGCCGTGCCGCCCCCCGGCGAGTGCCTGTCGACGACGGAGACGTTCCGGCGGCTGGCGGCGCACATGGGGCTGACCGAGCCGTCGCTGTACGACTCGGATCTGGAGCTGGCCGAGCAGCTCCTGGCGAGCGGGCATCCCTCCCTTGAGGGGATCACCCTCGACAGGCTGCGCAAGGAGGGCTGGATGCGGATGAACTACCCGCAGCCCTTCACGCCGTTCGCCGACGGCTTCCCGACGCCCACCGGCCGGCTGCGCTTCCCGCCGGCCGGACAGGCGTACGTGCCGCCCCACACGGCCGGCGCGGACGGCTCCCGTTACCCGCTGCGGCTGGTCACGCCGGCCTCGCACACGTTCCTCAACACGACCTTCGGCAACAACCCGGAGCTGCGGCGGCGGGCCAAGGAGCCGGTGGTGCTGGTCAACCCGGCCGACGCGGCGGCGCGCGGGCTGGTGGACGGCCAGCGCGTACGCGTGCACAACGACGGCGGCGGGTTCCTGGCGGACGTGGAGATCAGCGACCGGGTGTCGGCCGGGGTGGTGGCCTCACCGAAGGGCCGCTGGCCCAAGCTCAGTCCGGGCGGCGCCAACCCGAACGCCGTGGTGGCCGAGCGGGACGCGGACATGGGCCGGGGCCCCGCCTTCCACGACAACCTGGTCGAGCTGAGCCCCCACCCCGCCTGATCCGGCGGGTCACAGGGTCAGCTTGTAGCCGACGTGGGAGTCCGTGAAGCCGAGGGAGTGGTAGAAGCGGTGCGCGTCCGTACGCGACCTGTCGGAGGTGAGCTGGACGATCGCGCAGCCGCGCGCCCGCGCCCGGTCGATCGCCCAGGTGATCATCTTGCGCCCGAGGCCCTGCCCCCTGGCCGGGTCGGCGACCCTGACGGCCTCGATCTGGCACCGCTCCGACCCCAGCCGCGACAGCCCCGCCAGGTAGGTGAGCTGCATCGTGCCGACCACTTTGCCGTCGCGCTCGGCCACGATCAGCTCGTCGTACGGGTCGGCGTCGATCCGGTCGAAGGCCGCCAGGTACCGCTCGTCGTCCGGGTCGCCCTCCCGCGCGGCCCCGAGGGGGTCGTCGGCCAGCATGGCCACGATGGCGGGCACGTCGTCCCGCCGGGCCGGGCGGAACAGCAGTGACAGCACGTAGTGGGACTCCATCAGGGCGGGGTTGGACGGCAGGGCCATGACCTGGCCGCTCGGGGTGAAGCCCCTGCGGGTGTAGAGGGCGCGGGCGGCGTGGTTCAGGTCAACCGCCCACAGGCCGATCTCCTCGACGCCGGTGCCCCTGGCCCAGTCGACGGCGGCGTCCACCAGCCGGGAGCCCACGTTCGCGCGCCTGGCCTCGGGGCCGACCCACATGGACAGCAGGTGCGCGCGCCGCCGGCCGGGGTCGTCCCGGTCGTCCTCCAGCAGGACGCACACCAGGCCGACGTCCGAGCCGCCGCGCGTGGCCACCCAGTACCGAGAATCCGGATTTTTCAGCCTTTCCGACCAGATTTCAGGCGTGAATTCGATCTCCCGCCCGTACGAGGAGCCGAACGCGTCCGGCGCGTCCAGCAGCGCCCGCAACCGCACCTCCCGCAGCCGCTCCCCCTCATCCGGCCCCAGTTGCACAATCCGCACATCAGTCATGCCCGCATCATGTCAGGGACGGCTCAGGGTCCATCCCCGATGTCTCAAGGGCGGGACGAAAGCGAGCATGATGCCATGAACGAAATCAGTCGACGCGATGAGATCTCCCTGTCGGGCGCCGCACTGCGCGGGGCCCCCTGGAAGGCCGCCGCCATCGGTGCGGGTGTCGTGACCGCCGCGAGCTTCGGTTTCGGCCTGATCACGGGCGGTGGCGACCTCGTGTGGGCGCTGGGCCTGGGCATCAGCCTGTTCGCCCTGATCGCCGCCATAGGTTCGGTGTCCAAGCCGGACGTGGGTGACCGCGTGACCCGCCAGGCCCGCCTCTGGGCGCTGGGGCACCCGTGGAAGTTCGCGCTGCTGCCCGCCGCCATCACCGCCGTGCTGGACTATCCGGTGCAGCTCGTGCTCGACGGCGAGGGGGTCTTCGGCTCGGCCGTGGACGCCCTGTGGCACGGCGCGCTCGTCTACCTGATCGCCGCGGTCCTGACGCTGACGACGCGGGGACGAGTGCGATCGAGCCGGTGACCCCGGCTCAGCCCGGGACGCCCCGCTCCGCCGGGCTCCTGCAGACGCAGAACTCGTTGCCCTCGGGGTCGAGCATGGTCACCCAGCCGGAGCCGTCGGGCTGGCGGAGATCGTCGAAGACGGTGGCACCCAGCTCGACCAGCCGCTCGACCTCCTGGTCACGGGTCCTGCCCTCGGTGCCGTTGACGTCGAGGTGCACCCGGTTCTTGACCGTCTTGCCCTCGGGCACGCGGATGAACAGCAGGAACGGGTCCCGCTCGGTACGCAGCATGGCCTCGTCGTCGCCCGGCTTGTCACCCTCGCCCAAGGGCAGGCCCGTGGCCCTGCTCCACCAGCTCGCGATCTCGTACGGGTCGGCCGCGTCGATGGTGATCGCATGAATTTCGATCATGCGATCACCCAACCCGACACCGGCTAAGACGTCAAGCAGGTGTCCGGCCCGGCGCTCGAACCGGCGTTCAAGCCAGGGTTCGCAGGCCGATCACGCCCGCCAGGATGAGGGCGATCGAGGCGATCCGCGCCGCCGACACGGTGTCACCCATGGCGACCATGCCGAGGATAGCGGTGCCCGCCGCGCCGACGCCGGTCCAGACGGCGTAGGCGGTGCCCACGTCGAGGGACTTGAGCGCGTACGAGAGCAGGCCGAAGCTGAGCACGGCGGTGCCCAGGAAGGACAGGCTCCACCACAGGTTGCCGAACCCGTTGCTGAGCTTGAGTGACAGGGCCATGACGATCTCGAAGAGACCGGCCAGAAGCAGCAAGATCCACGCCATGATGATGACTCCCCTGGTGACGAGAACTGACTCGGTGCGTCGTCTTGGCGTTCCGGGTACGGCGCGTCTCGTCCGGGAGCCCCGCGGGCTCTCCTACTAGAACGGGGCAGGCAGGGCCATCATTCCCACCAAATGGTGACCCATCGGTCGCGCGGCACCGGCCACATGCCGAGTTCGAGGGCCGTCTCGCCCACCTCGTCGGCCCTCGACGGGTCGAGGCACACCCGCCGGCACGCGCTGGCGGCCAGTTCCTCCAGCGACGTGAAACGTTCCAGCGGCGCCTCCCGCTCCTCCACCTGCACCCTGAGGCCGAGCGCCGCCGCCAGCGCCACGCAGTCTTCCGCGATGGGCCGCACCGGCCGGTCGACGCCGTGGAAGTGCCGCCACAGCGGCGCCATCCAGCTCATGGGATGGCGGTGGGGCAACTCCAGCACCACCCGCCCCTGCGTACGGGCGTCGAGCGCGCGCAGGAAGCCGGCCAGGTCGGGGACGTTGTAGACCACGTGCGCCGCCACGGCCGCGTCGGCCACCGGCACCTGGTCGGCCACGTCCGGCCAGGTGCCGGCCACCGTGGTCACCGGCACGCCGAGCTGGTCGGCCCTGGCCGTCAGACCCTCCAGCATCGCGACGGAGGTGTCGACCGCGTAGAGGTGGCCGATGCGCCCGTGCAGCGGCAGGGAGGCGGCTCCCGGCCCCGAGCCCACGTCGAGCAGCGTGCCCTTCTCAGGAAGGGCCTCGAACAGCCGCGTCATCGTGGGCCCGTCGTCGGGCTCGGCCAGTGCCCGGTCCGTACGGGTGCCAAACCTCTCGGGCGAGTAACCCCACGGATCCGTCGGCGCTTTGGCCAGGATCTCGTCCGGAATCGCCCAGGATTCCAGTCGTTCTCGCCACCGGGAGGCGAGTTCTTCGGCGTCCATGGAGACGAGCATGCCATGCATGGCACGGGTTACCCGCGGGTAGCATTTCAGAGTAAGGTTACTGGCGAGTAGAGAAGTCTCGGTTCAAGGAGATCAACGCCCATGGGCCACTACCAGAGCAACGTCCGTGACCTGGAATTCAACCTTTTCGAGGTCTTCGGGAGACGTGAGATCCTCGGCACCGGGCCCTTCGCGGAGGTCGACGAAGACGTCGCCCGCAGCGTCCTGGACGAGGTCAACCGTCTTGCCACCGGTGTGCTCGCCGACTCCTTCGAGGAGGGCGACAGGCACCCGCCCGTGTTCGACCCGGCCACCGGCTCCGTGACCGTCCCAGAAGGCTTCAAGAAGTCCTTCAAGGCGCTGGTCGAGGGCGGCTGGGCCCATCTCGACCTGCCCACCGAGCTGGGCGGGCCGGGCATCCCGCGCTCCCTGGCCTGGGCCACGGCCGAGATGGTACTCGGCGCGAACCCCGCCCTGTACATGTACGCCGCAGGCCCCAACTTCGCCTACACCCTGTGGAAGGTCGGCACGCCGGAGCAGAAGCGCTTCGCGGAGCTGGCCATCGAGCGCAACTGGGGCGCCACCATGGTGCTCACCGAACCGGACGCCGGCTCCGACGTGGGCGCCGGGCGTACGAAGGCGGTGCGGCAGCCCGACGGCACCTGGCACATCGAGGGCGTCAAACGCTTCATCACCAGCGCCGAGCACGACATGTCCGAGAACATCTTCCACCTCGTCCTGGCCCGCCCCGAGGGCCACGGCCCCGGCACCAAGGGGCTGTCGATGTTCCTGGTGCCGAAGTACCACGTGGACCTGGAGACCGGCGAGCTGGGCGAGCGCAACGGCGCCTACGTCACCAACGTCGAGAAGAAGATGGGCCTGAAGGTCTCCACGACCTGCGAGCTGACCTTCGGCGACCGGCACCCGGCGGTCGGCTGGCTGGTCGGCGAGGTGCACGAGGGCATCAAGCAGATGTTCATGGTCATCGAGCACGCCCGCATGATGGTCGGCACCAAGGCCATCGCCACGCTCTCCACCGGCTACCTGAACGCCCTGGAGTACGCCAGGTCCCGCGTGCAGGGCGCCGACATGACGAAGATGGCCGACAAGGGCGCGCCGCGGGTGACCATCATCCACCACCCTGACGTGCGGCGCGAGCTGATGCTGCAGAAGGCGTACGTGGAGGGCATGCGCGCCCTGGTGCTCTACACGGCCACGTTCCAGGACGCCGTGATCATCGATCCGGACGACCGGCACGCCCACGACATGAACGACCTGCTGCTGCCGCTCGTCAAGGGCGTCGGCTCGGAACGGTCGTACGAGCTGCTCTCCCGCTCTCTCCAGACCCTGGGCGGCTCCGGCTACCTGCAGGACTACCCGATCGAGCAGTACATCCGCGACGCCAGGATCGACTCCCTGTACGAGGGCACGACCGCGATCCAGGGCCAGGACCTGTTCTTCAGGAAGATCCTGCGCAACCAGGGCGCGGCCGTCGGCTCGCTGCTGGCGGAGATCAACGAGTTCGCCGGCTCCGAGGCGGGCAACGGCCGGCTCAAGGAGGAGCGCAAGCTGCTCGCCGAGGCCGCCGCCGAGGTCAAGGCCATGGGCGACATCATGGCGGGCTGGGCGCTCGGCTCGCTGGAGACGCCGCAGGACGTCTACAAGGTCGGCCTGAACACCACCCGGTTCCTGCTCGCGCTCGGCGACCTGGTCATCGGCTGGCTGCTGCTGCGCCAGTCCGAGGTGGCGCTGGCCAAGCTGGACGAGGGCGAGGACCCGTTCTACCTGGGCAAGGTCGGGGCGGCCACGTTCTTCGCCAAGACCGTGCTGCCCCGGCTGGCCACCGAGCGGCGCGTGCTCGCCGCCACCGGACAGGAGCTGATGGAGCTCCCGGAGGCGGCCTTCTAGGCCCGTTCCTCCGCCCCCGCCCGCGGTGACCGACAGGGCGACGTCGGAAGACGTCGTCCTGTCGTGGGCCGCGAGGCTCCGGGTGTGCGGCGCGGGACGGGTACCGTCCCCGGCATGAGCTGCTCCGCACACGCCCCTCCCCTGCCTCCGCCGCGCGTCGAGGAGGTGTCCGACGGCGTCTACGCCTACCTGCAGCCCGACGGGAGCTGGTGGATCAACAACGCCGGCTTCCTGGCGGGGCGGCGCGGGGTCGTCGTCGTCGACGCCTGCTCGACCGAGCGGCGTACGCGGGCGTTCCGCGCGGCCATCGGCGAGGTCACCGACCGGCCGGTCACGACGCTGGTCAACACCCACCACCACGGCGACCACACGTTCGGCAACTGGCTGTTCCCCGAGGCCACGATCGTCGGGCACGAGGGCGTACGCGACCAGATACTCGCCGAGGGCGTGCCCGCCTACCGGAGCGCCTGGTCGTCCGAGGTGGACTGGGGCAGGCACGAACCCGCGCCGCCGTTCCTCACCTTCACCGACCGCGTCACCGTGCACTCCGACGACCTGCGCTGCGAGGTCAGGCACGTGGGGCACGCCGCCCACACGACCAGCGACTCGTACGTGTGGATCCCGGAGCGGCGGCTGCTGTTCGCCGGTGACCTGGTCTTCAACGGAGGCACCCCGTTCGTGCTGATGGGCTCGGTGGAGGGGGCGCTGCGGGCACTCGGGCAGCTCAGGGAGCTGGGGGCGGAGACCGTCGTGCCGGGGCACGGCGAGGTGTGCGGGCCGCGGGCGTACGAGCCGGTCGAGCGTTACCTGCGCTTCGTCCAGGAGACGGCCGCGCGGGGCCGGGCGGCGGGGCTGACGCCGCTGGAGACGGCCGGGGAGACGGACCTGGGCGAGTGGGCCGGGCTGCTGGACGCGGAGCGCCTCGTGGGCAACCTGCACCGCGCCTACGCCGAACTCGACGGGCGGCCACTGGGCGCGCCGATCGACGTGGCCGCCGCCGTGCGCGACATGGTCGCGTACAACGGCGGGCGGCCGTTGTCATGCCTCGCCTGATCTTTGACGGGGCCTGACCTGTGACGGGGCCGATCAGAAGCTGAACTGGACGGCGGCCCTCGACGCGAGGATGGGCTTGATGCGCTCGGCGATCACGGCCTGGTGGTCGGGGTGGTCGCGGTAGACGAGGTAGTCGTCGATGCTGTCGAAGTCCGCCACCACGGCGAAGTCGTGGTTGCCCTGGTTGATGCCCGCGTCGTCGCCGACCGTGAACGCGCGGATCTGCGGGATGACGGCCTGGAGCCCCCGCAGCTCGGTCGCGACGGCCGCCCGCTGCTCGTCGGTCGCGTCGTCGGTCCAGGTGAACAGCACGATGTGGCGAATCATGCGGGCAACTTTAGCGATCTCCCGGCTCGATGTATCTGAGCGGGGCCTCGTGTGCTCTGGCTGGGTCGGGTGCGGGTGTCACCCGACGTACGGCGATCGCCGGGAGAGGGGTCCTTCCGGCGGTCGCCGTACTCGTTGGGTCACCGTGCGCGTCGTCAGCTCCAGGCGAGCAGGCGGAGGGGGTCCTCCAGCATGGCTCCCACGTCGCGCAGGAACAGCGAGCCCAGCTCGCCGTCCACGATCCGGTGGTCGAAGGAGAGCGACAGGGTCGTCACCTTGCGCACCGCCAGCTCGCCGTCCACCACCCAGGGCATGTCCCTGACCTGGCCGAAGGCGAGGATGGCCGACTCGCCGGGGTTGAGGATCGGGGTGCCCGCGTCGACGCCGAACACGCCGACGTTGGTGATGGTGATGGTGCCGCCGGACATGTCCGCCGGCTGCGTACGGCCGGCCCTGGCCGTCTCCGTGATCCGGCCCAGCTCGGCGGCCAGGCCGGGGAGCGGGAGCAGGTGGGCGTCCTTGACGTTGGGCACCACCAGGCCGCGCGGGGTGGCGGCGGCGATGCCCAGGTTCACGTAGTGCTTGACCACGATCTCCTGGGCGGCCTCGTCCCACGCGGAGTTGATCATCGGGTGGCGTCTGACCGCCGTCAGCACCGCCTTGGCCACCAGGAGCAGCGGCGAGACCTTGACCTCGGCGAACTCGTGGATGGTGCGCAGGCGGTGCACGGCCTCCATGGTGGCCGTCATGTCCACCTGGAGGAACTCGGTCGCGTGCGGGGCCGTGAAGGCGCTGGCGACCATGGCCTGGGCGGTCATCTTGCGTACGCCCTTGACCGGGACGCGCTCCTCGCGGCGCTCCCCACGGCTCTCCAGGGGCGCGGGGGCCTGAGGTCCCGCCGCCGCGGCCGCCTGGACGTCGTCTCTGGTGATCGAGCCCTGAGGGCCCGTACCGGTCAGCGTGGACAGGTCGACGCCCAGGTCCTTGGCGAGCTTGCGCACCGGAGGCTTGGCCAGCACGGTGACGACCGGAGCCGTGGGGGCGACGGGCGCCGGTGTGACGGGCGCGGGCGCGGGCGCGACGGGCGCAGGCGCGGGCGCCGTCGCGGGCGGAGCGCTCGCCTGCGCGCGGGACGGCTCGGCCGGGCGGGACGACTCGGCCGGGCCGGACGGCTGCCTGCGGGCCCGGCGCTTGGTCGCGCCGGTCTTGACGCCGTAGCCGACCAGCACCGACTGGCGTTCCTCCTTGGGCGCCGGGCTGCCGTGGACGCCCGGCTCCACCGCGCCCTCCGCCGGCGGCCGCGGCACCATGTCGTCGGCCCCCACGGGAAGCGCGCCCGCCGCGGCGGGAGCGTCCTGGCCGTCCTCCGGCGTGTCCACGGCGATGATCGGGACGCCCACATCGACCGTGTCGCCCTCAGCCGCCATCAGCCCGGCCACCACCCCGTCCCACGGGATCGGCAGCTCGACGATCGACTTGGCCGTCTCGATCTCCACCACGATCTGGTTGACCTTGACGTCGTCGCCCGCCTTGACGTGCCAGCGGACGATCTCCGCCTCCGTCAGGCCCTCGCCGACGTCCGGGAGCTTGAACTCGCGTCGCATCGCAGATCCCCTCAGAACCCGAAGGCCCGGTCGACGGCGTCGAGCACCCGGTCCAGGTCGGGCAGGTAGTGCTCCTCCAGCTTCGACGGCGGGTAGGGGGTGGAGAAGCCGCCGACGCGCAGCACGGGCGACTCCAGGTGGTAGAAGCACTGCTCGGTGATCCTGGCCGCCAGCTCGGCGCCGAAGCCGTTGTTGACCGGGGCCTCGTGCACGACCACGACCCGCCCGGTACGCCGGGCCGACTCCATGACCACGGCCTCGTCCAGCGGGTTGAGCGAGCGCAGGTCGACGACCTCCAGCGAGCGCCCGTCGTCCTCGGCGGCGGTGGCGGCCTCCAGGCAGGTCTTGACCATGGGACCGTAGGCCAGCAGCGTCACGTCGGTCCCCGGCCGCACCACCCGGGCCGCGTGCAGCGGCGTCCACCAGTCGGTCGAGGAGGTGTCGAGGTCGGCCTTCTCCCAGTAGCGGCGCTTGGGCTCGAAGAAGACCACGGGGTCGTCGGTGCGGATGGCCTGCTGGATCATCGTGTACGCGTCGACCGGGTTGGAGCAGGCCACCACGCGCAGGCCGGCCGTGTGCGTGAAGTACGCCTCAGGCGACTCGCTGTGGTGCTCGACCGCGCCGATGCCGCCGCCGCAGGGGATGCGTACGACGACGGGCAGTTTGATCGCGCCCAGCGACCGCATCGGCATCTTGGCGAGCTGGGTGATGATCTGGTCGGCCGCCGGGAAGACGAAGCCGTCGAACTGGATCTCGCACACCGGCCGGTAGCCGCGCAGCGCCAGCCCGATCGCGGTGCCGATGATGCCGGACTCGGCCAGCGGCGTGTCGATCACGCGGTCCTCGCCGAAGTCCTTCTGCAGCCCGTCGGTGACCCGGAAGACGCCGCCCAGCTTGCCGACGTCCTCTCCCATGATGAGGACCTTGGGGTCGTCCTCCATGGCCTTGCGCATGCCCTCGTTGAGCGCCTTTGACAAACTGAGCACGGTCACTTCTCGAACCCCTCCAAATACGCGGCGAACTGCGCGCGCTCCTGGTCGATCAGGGCGTGGGGCTCGCTGTAGACGTGGTCGAAGATGGCGAGCGGCTCGGGGTCGGGCATGGCCAGGCAGCGCCTGCGCAGGTCCGCGCCGAGCTGGTCGGCCTCGGCGCTGACGGCGTCGAAGAACGCCTGGTCACCCTGCTCGGTCTTGAACAGGTACGACTTGACCCGCTCGATCGGGTCTTTCAGCTTCCACGCCTCCAGCTCGGTGGCCACCCGGTAACGCGTCGGGTCGTCGGTGGTGGTGTGGGCCCCCATCCGGTACGTGAACGCCTCGATCAACGTCGGCCCCTGCCCGGTACGCGCGGCCTCGAGCGCCTTGCGCGTCACCGCCAGGCAGGCGAGCACGTCGTTGCCGTCGACCCTGATGCCGGGGAAGCCGAAGCCGGAGGCCCGCTGGTAGAGGGGGATGCGGGTCTGCTTCTCCAGCGGCTCGGAGATGGCCCACTGGTTGTTCTGGCAGAAGAACACGATCGGCGCGTTGAACACGCTGGCCCAGATGAACGACTCGTTGACGTCACCCTGCGAGGTCGCCCCGTCGCCGAAGTAGACGATGGTGGCCGCGCTGGCGTCGTCGCGCTGGATGCCCATCGCGTAGCCGACGGCGTGCAGCGTCTGGCTCCCGATGACGATCGTGTACAGGTGGAAGTTGTGCTCCTTGGGGTCCCACCCGCCGTGGTTGACCCCTCTGAACAGGCCCAGCAGCTTCACCGGGTCGACGTCGCGGCACCACGCGACGCCGTGCTCGCGGTAGGTGGGGAAGGCCATGTCGGAGTCGGTCAGCGCCCGGCCCGATCCGATCTGGGCGGCCTCCTGGCCCAGCAGCGAGGCCCAGATGCCCAGCTCGCCCTGGCGTTGCAGCGCCACGGCCTCCAGGTCGATGCGCCGGACGAGCACCAGGTCGCGGTAGAGCGACCTGATCTCCTCAGGGGTCAGGTCGATGTCGTAGTCAGGATGCTCGATCCGCTCGCCCTCGGGGGTGAGCAACTGGACGAGCTCCGGGGGTGCGTCAGCACCACGAGAGGCGTCGAGTGTCACGTGCCACTCCTTGGTCGGGGGCCGGTTCGCTGGGGTTGCCACCTTGCCGGCCTTGTACCTGGCGCCGAACCGGGAGGTGGAGGTTCGTACGCTTTTGGGGCCATCGTGGCAGACGTCACAGCCCTGTGCGCAAGCCCCATGTCCTCCCCGTTCCCGTTGTGTGGACAGCCACACGCGCCGGTAGGCTGTGCTTCCCACCCCACTCACCCACCGCTCCCAGGAGGAACGCAAGTGGCCCGCGTCATCGTGGACGTCATGCTGAAGCCCGAGATCCTCGACCCGCAGGGCCAGGCGATCGCCAGGGCGCTGCCCAGGCTCGGCTTCTCCGGTGTCTCGGCCGTGCGTCAGGGCAAGCGCTTCGAGCTCGAACTCGAAGGCCCGGCCGACGAGGCGGCGCTGGAGGAGGTGCGCAAGATGGCCGAGACACTTCTGGCCAACACCGTGATTGAGGACTACACCGTCCGGGTTGAGGGGTAGAAGTCACATTTGGTGCACTGATTTCCCCCGGGACGGTTAAAGCGGGGTTCTGACGTGCCACAATGCCACGGGCTTGCCAACACTAAATAACAACAACGTGATTTTGCGGTTAGCCCCGTTTTCTCAGGGAAACCTACTCCAGGTGACATTCCGGAGCCCGGAGGAGTCCGGTGGATATTGAGTTCTCGTTGGCACTGCCTCGGGATGCGATCGGCATACCGATGGTCAGGCGGGTGCTAGGCGACGCCATGCGTTCACTCAACGTGAGCGAGACGTGCATCGCCGACATGCTGCTCGCCGTTTCCGAGGCCTGCTCCAACGCGGTCCGGCACGGAGGGCCGGCCAACCGCTACGAAGTGACGGCGGCGATCGGTTCCGGCCAGTGCGACGTACGCGTGGCCGACAACGGTGACGGCGTGCCCACCATGCCCCCGCACTTCCCGCCTCCCGACACCGAGAACGGCCGCGGTCTGCTCATCATGCGTTCCGTGGTCGACGAGATCTCCTTCGGCATCACGCCCGGCCGGGGCACCACGGTCCACCTGCGCAAGCTGCTCGCCTGGGACGACGACGCCGCCAAGGCCCGTCCGCGCGAGCTGGCCGCGGTCTGACCTGCCCCTGTCCGCGCCACTCCGTGGTTGTTCACGGGCTGCCCGCGCATCGCACGAGCCGATGCCGACCACGCGGGAGCACCCGATAACCTGAGTACACCGCCGTCCACCCCGATGGGACGGTGACGCGCGCACTCCTTCGGAGGGGACGACCACCATGAGCGCTGCCCGTGTGGGCGTAGTCACGTTTCCAGGAACTCTCGACGACCAGGACGCGGCCAGGGCCGTTCGCCTCGCGGGCGGGCAGGCCGTCCCGCTGTGGCACGCCGACCGCGACCTGAAGGGGGTCGACGCCGTCTTCCTGCCCGGCGGCTTCTCCTACGGCGACTACCTGCGCTGCGGGGCCATCTCGCGTTTCGCGCCGCTCATGGACGAGCTGGTCCCGGCCGCGCGGGCGGGGCTGCCGGTGATCGGCACCTGCAACGGGTTCCAGATCCTCTGCGAGGCGCACCTGCTGCCCGGCGCGCTGACCCGCAACGCCTCGCTCCACTACGTCTGCCGTGACCAGCGGGTCCGCGTCGAGCAGACCGCGACCGCCTGGACCAACTCGTTCGAGACCGGCCAGGAGATCGTGCTGCCGATCAAGCACGGCGAGGGCCGCTACGTGGCCTCCGACGACACCCTCGCCGCGCTCGAGGCGGGCGGCCACGTGGTGGTGCGCTACCTCGGCAACCCCAACGGCTCGCTCAACGACATCGCGGGCATCCGCAACGAGGCGGGCAACGTCGTCGGGCTCATGCCGCACCCCGAGCACGCGGTCGAGGAGCTGGTCGGCGCCCCGAGCACCGACGGCCTCGGCTTCTTCGCCTCCATCCTGAAGAACCTGGTGAACGCATGACCGACAGCGTGAAAAGGGCGGCGGAGACCCCCGACGAGCCGATGCCCTTCGCCGAGCTGGGGATGAAGCAGGACGAGTACGACCGGGTCAAAGAGATCCTGGGCCGCCGTCCCACCGGGTCCGAGCTGGCGATCTACAGCGTCATGTGGTCCGAGCACTGCTCGTACAAGTCATCCAAGGTGCACCTCAGGCAGTTCGCCACCAAGGCGCCCAAGTCGGAGGCGCTGCTCGTGGGCATGGGGGAGAACGCCGGCGTCGTGGACATCGGCGACGGCTGGGCGGCCACGTTCAAGATCGAGTCGCACAACCACCCGTCGTACGTCGAGCCGCACCAGGGCGCGGCCACCGGCGTCGGCGGGATCGTCCGCGACATCATGTCGATGGGCGCGCGCCCGATCGCCGTCATGGACTCCCTGCGCTTCGGCGCGGCCGACGCCGTCGACACCCGCCGGGTGCTGCCCGGCGTGGTGGAGGGCATCAGCAGCTACGGCAACTGCCTGGGCCTGCCCAACATCGGCGGCGAGGTCGTCTTCGACCCCTGCTACCTCGGCAACCCGCTGGTCAACGCCCTGTGCGTGGGCCTGCTGCGCAAAGACCAGATCAAGCTGGCCACCGCGCCGGGCCCCGGCAACAAGGTCGTGCTGTTCGGCGCCTCCACCGGCCCCGACGGCATCGGCGGCGCGTCCGTGCTGGCCTCCGCGACGTTCGAGGACGAGTCGCAGGCCAAGCGGCCCGCCGTGCAGGTGGGCGACCCGTTCATGGAGAAGCTGCTCATCGAATGCTGCCTGGAGCTCTACGCGGCCGACGTGGTCGTCGGCATCCAGGACCTCGGCGCGGCTGGCGTCTCCTGCGCCACCACCGAGCTGGCCGCCAAGGGCACCGGCGGCATGCGCGTCGACCTCAACCTCGTCCCGCTCCGCGACCCCTCGCTCAGGCCCGAGGAGATCCTCATGAGCGAGTCGCAGGAGCGGATGATGGCCGTGGTCCGGCCCGACGACATCCCCGCGTTCATGGCCGTCTGCGACAGGTGGGACGTGCCCGCCACCGTCATCGGCGAGGTCACCGACACCGGCCGCCTGGTCATGACCTGGGACGGCGAGGTCATCGTGGACATCCCGCCGGGCACCGCGGCCGACGACGGCCCGGTCTACGAGCGTCCCTTCCACGAGCCCGCCGGGCAGGCCGCGCTCAACGCCGACACCCCCGACCGGCTGGAGCGGCCCGCCGACCTGCGCGAGACGCTGCTGCGGCTGCTCGGCTCGCCCAACCTGGCCTCCAAGGAGTGGGTGACCTCCCAGTACGACCGCTACGTACGCGCCAACACCGTGCTGGCCCAGCCGGCCGACGCGGGCATGCTGCGCATCTCGGAGATCATGGAGGGCGCGGAGCCGACGACGCGGGGCATCGCCCTGGCCACCGACGGCAACGGCCGCTACGCCAGGCTCGACCCCTACGCGGGGGCGCAGCTCGCGCTCGCCGAGGCGTACAGGAACGTGGCCGTGACCGGGGCCGAGCCCCTGGCCGTCACCAACTGCCTCAACTTCGGCTCCCCGGAGGACCCCGAGGTCATGTGGCAGTTCGCCGAGGCCGTACGCGGCCTGGCCGACGCCTGCAAGACGCTGGGCGTGCCGGTGACCGGCGGCAACGTCTCCTTCTACAACCAGACCGGCGCGACGGCCATCCACCCGACGCCGGTCGTGGGCGTGCTCGGGGTCATCGACGACGTGGCCAAGCGGGTGCCGTCCGGGTTCGTCGCCGACGGGCTGAAGATCGTGCTGCTCGGCGACACCCATGAGGAGTTCGGCGGCTCGGAGTGGGCGCACGTCGCGCACGGCCACCTCGGCGGGCTGCCGCCGCGGGCGGACCTGGAGGCGGAGCGGGCGCTGGCCATCGTCCTGGTGGAGGCGGCCCGCCGCGGGCTGCTGGAGGGCTCGCACGACCTGTCCGACGGCGGGCTGGCCGTCGCGCTCGCCGAGTCCTGCCTGGCGCGGGGCGTGGGCGCGTCGGTGGAGCTGACCGGTGACGCGTTCACCGACCTGTTCAGCGAGTCGGCGTCGCGGGCGCTCGTGGCGGTGCGGCCGGAGGCTTACGCCGATCTCGCCGCGCTGTGCGGCCGCCACGACGTGCCCTGCTACGGGCTCGGCGTGACCGGCGGGGCCACGCTGGCGGTCGAGGGCGTGTTCGAGGTGCCGGTCGAGGAGCTGCGGGAAACGCACGCGGCGGCGCTTCCCGCGCTGTTCGGCTGAGTCGCTTTTCGTCCAGGAGGGCCGGTACGCGAGTCCGTACCGGCCCTTCTGCGTTCCGTTACGCCTTCTTGAGGCAGACCACGTAGACGCTGCCGCTGACGCTCGTGCCGCCGCCTCCGCTGTTGCTGCCGTAGGTCTTCTCGTCCTTGCCGGGAGCGGGGGTGGGAGTGGAGGTGCTGGTGGTGCTGGTGGTGGTGGTCGCGGTGGCCAGGCCGTTGTTGCCGGAGCCGTTGTCGTCCTTGGCCACGGTGACCGTCCAGCCGTCGTCGTCGGGGGCGCTGGTCATCACGACGGCGTTCTTGAGCGTGCCGAAGGAGAAGCCGCCTCCGGTCGCCAGGTCGCCCTTGCCGCAGCTCGCGGTCTTCGAGCCGGTCGACCTGATGGTCTCGGACCTGGTGTAGGTCGTGAAGGCGGCGCCGGTGCCGGGGTCACCCTTCGGGCCCTGCTTGCCCTGCTCGCCCGGCTCGCCCTTGGCGCCCGGCTCGCCCTTGGCACCCGGCTCGCCCTTGGCACCCGGCTCGCCCTTGGCACCCGGCTCGCCCGGCTTGCCCTGCTCGCCCTTGGCTCCGTCCTCGCCCTTGGGGCCCTGCGCGCCGGTCTCGCCCTTGGGACCCTGGGCGCCGGTCTCGCCCTTGGAGCCCTGGAGGCCCTGCTTGCCCTGAGGGCCCGCCGGGCCCGTCTCACCCTTCACGCCCTTCAGGCCCTGGGGACCCTGCTTGCCCTCCGGGCCGGCCGGGCCGCGCTCCCCCTGCTGCCCCGTCTGCACGGTGGTCGTCGAGGCGCCGCCGCCGATGAGGATGCGCTCCTCCGTCTTCCTGCACTTCGTCGACGGGTTGACGATGCGGGCGTACCGCGTCTTCTTGTGCACGCACGCGTGCACCTCGGCGGCGGCCGACGAGGCGGTGGCGACGCCGCCGACGGTGAGGAGCGAGACGGCCAGCGCGCCGACCGTGGCGAGCGTGATCGTACGCCCGCCGCGAACCTTGATAGCCACGGTTTTCCTTCCAGAGGAACGAGTGATGCTCATGTTGTGCATGAGATTTCACGCTTCAAACGTTCCAAAGGATGACGCTGACTACATAACGTATTAGTCACGAAACAGAGGGTTACTGACCAGATTGACCGGATGTTGGCGACCGTAGTGAGTAAAACGACACATTCCGGTCTCCGACGTCCCGTGGATAATCGGTCTGTGCCAACGCCGGGTTCCACCCCTCACCTCCCCCCGGCCACCCAACCCGTGCGCGGGGTGGTCTGGGGCGTCCACCTGGTCCTGCCCCTGCTGGGGCTCTGGTTGCTGCTCTCGCAGCCCGACGTCAACGTCATCTGGCAGCACAACCCGAGCCACTTCTGGCTGATCGTCCTGGTGGCCGGGGTCAACGTCGGGCTCGGCCTGCTCATCAGCGAGGCGTCGCGGCGGCGGCGGGACGCGCGGCTGTTCCTGGTCTCGATGGTCTTCCTGGGCAGCGCCGGGTTCTTCTTCCTGCACGGGCTGGCCACGCCGGGGCTCATCCTGCCCAGCGGCTCGGTCGGGTTCGATCTCGGGCAGCAGGTGGGGCTGTCGATCGCGTCGGTGTTCGCGTTCGCCTCGGCGCCGGCGCTGGACGAGAAGGCCGCCGACGCCGTGCTGAGGTCGCAGCACTTCGTGCGCGGCGTGCTCATCGGGATCATGGCGCTGTGGGGCGTGGTGTCGCTGGTGCCGGGGCTGACGCCGCTCAGCGAGCCGCCGGCGGTCTCGCCGATCGACTGGCTGGCGTGGGCGTCGGCGCCCGGCGTGCTGCTCTACGCGGCGGCCGGCGTGATGATGTTCCTGCTGCACCGGCGGCGGCCTTCGGCCATGCTGATCAGCCTGATCACCGCGTACGCGCTGCTGGCCGAGTCGATGGTCGCCGGGATGTCGCAGCTCAACTGGCACCTGTCGTGGTGGGAGTGGCACCTGCTGCTGACCCTGGCCTTCGTCTTCGTGGCCTACAGCGCCTACCTGCAGTTCCGGCGCGAGGGGTCGAGCGCGGGGCTGTTCGACTCGGTGGCGCTGTCGGCGACCGTGGCCCGCATCCGGCGCGACTACGACGAGGCGCTGGAGGAGCTGGTCGAGCACGTACGCAGGGGCGAGCCGCTGGCCGCGACCCGGTTGTCGGACAAGTTCCGGCTGAACGAGGGGCAGGCCGCGGTGCTCGACCGGGCCGGCGCGGCGCTGGCCAACGAGCGGGAGCTGTCGGAGCGGCTGGCCGCGCTGGTGGCGGTGAGCGCGCAGACCAGGGTCGGCCTCCCGGAGGACCAGTTGCTGACGACGTCGCTGGAGCGGGTGCGGCAGGCGTACGGCGACGTCAAGATCGCTCTGGTGGCCGACGGGGCGACCAGGATCGGCTCGCGCGACTACCACTTCACCGACGGCAACCCGATCAGGCGCGAGCGGCTGCTGGCCTTCCCGCTGACCGTCAAGGGCAACGTGGCGGGCGTGCTGGAGGTGCCCGTCGGACGCACCGGCCAGGACGAGGCGCTGGCCGCCACGCTGGCCGGCCAGCTCTCGATCTCGCTGGAGAACGCCCGCCTCTACCAGGAGCTGCACACGCTCTTCCACCAGTACATGTCGCCCGACGTGGCCCACGCGCTGCTGGCCGACCCCGGTCAGGCGGCGCTGGGCGGCGAGCTGAGGGAGCTGACCGCGCTCTTCGCCGATCTCAAGGGCTTCACCACGTTCTCGGAGAGGGTGACGCCCGGCGAGATCGTCGAGATGCTCAACCGCTACCACACGGCCGCCGTCCCGTGCATCCTGAACAACGGGGGCACGATCGTGCAGTTCGTCGGTGACGCGCTGCTGGCGCTGTTCAACGCCCCGGCCACGCAGGCGGGGCACGCGCGGGCGGCCTGCCGGGCCGCGCTGGAGATGCAGCGGGCCGCCGCCGAGGTGGCCGAGGAGATGGCCTGGAAGCGGGTGGACGACGTGCAGTGGCCGACGTTCCGGGTGGGGGTCAACACCGGGCCCGCGCTGGTCGGCAACATCGGCAGCCCCGAGCTGCGCGGCTTCAACGCCATGGGCGACTGCGTGAACGTGGCCGCCAGGCTCCAGGCCCTCGCCGAGCCGGGCACCGTGGTCATCGGCGAGACGACGTACCGGCAACTGGGCGCCGGCGTCTCCGCGAACCCTCTGGGGCGGCTCAGCCTCAAGGGCAAGGACGAGCGCGTGGCGGCCTACGTGCTGACCGAAATGCCGTAGAAGGGCATAGAAGAGCGAGGTAGGTGCAGACATAATCGGCGCATGGATCCAGAGCCCGGTGAGTTCCTGACCCTGCTCACCGCCGAGGAGGTCGAGGCCCTGCGCTCGGCCGGGCGGCCGCGACGCTGGGAGCGCGGCACCACCGTCATGACCGAGGGCGACACGTCCGACTGGGTGCTCGTGCTGCTGGAGGGCCGGGTCAAGTGCTCCTCGCACACCAACAGCGGCACCGAGGTGGTGCTGGCCGTACGCGGCCCCGGGGCGCTGCTCGGCGAGCTGTCGGCCATCGACGGCTCGCCCCGATCGACCACGGTGACCGCGCTGGAGCCGATCTCCGGCATCGTCGTACGCGACTTCATCGCCTTCCTCGAGGCCCACGGGCGCATCGCCGTCCTGCTCATGCGGCTCGTCAGCGGCAAGCTGCGCGACTCCGACAGGAAGCGCATCGAGTACGGCGCGTACGACACCACCGGCCGGGTGGCCACCCGCCTGCTGGAGCTGGCCGACCGCTTCGGGGAGCACACCACCAGCGGCGTACGCGTGGCGCTGCCCCTGTCGCAGGACGAGCTGGCGGGCTGGACGGGCGCCTCCCGCGAGGCCGTCAGCAAGGCCCTGCGCACGCTGCGCGACCGGGGCCTGATCGAGACCGGCAGGCGGCGCGTGGTGATCCACGACCTGGAGGGGTTGCGCAGGCGAGCCCGGTGAGCCCTGGCGCCCCTGGCGACAAATCGGACGTACGTCGTACGTCATAGTGGAGTGCATGGTCGCGGTCACCCCCCGGAACGACGCCCGCCTCCGTTACGCCTGGCGGGTCTGTGCGGTCACCAGCCTGGGCCTCATCCTCATCGGCGTCGCCGGCAGCACGCTCAACGTGGCGCTGCCCACGGTCGTGCGGCACTTCCACGCCGACGCGCTCGAATCGGGCTGGATCCTGCTGGCGTTCCTGCTGGTCAACACCGCGAGCCTGGTGCTCTTCGGCCGGGTGGCCGACCTGCTGGGCAGGCGTGAGGTCTATCTGGCGGGCTTCGCCCTGTTCACGGTGGCCTCGCTGCTGGCCGGGTTGTCGCCCAGCGTGTGGTTCCTGATCGCGATGCGGGTGTTACAGGCGATCGGCGCGGCCATGATCCTCGCGAACGGCACCGTGATCATCACCGACGCGTTCCCGCCCGACCGGCTCAGCCAGGGCATGGGCGTCTACATCGGCACGTTGTCGGTGGCCCAGCTCGCCGGCCCCACCCTGGGCGGCCTGATCGCGGAGACGGCCGGCTGGCAGTGGATCTTCTGGGTGAACGTGCCCGCCGGGCTGGTGGCGTTCGCCGTGGGGGCGGCGGTCTTACGCAGGATGCCCAGGCGGCCCAAGGAGCCGGTGGACGCGCTGGGCAACGTGCTGGTGTTCGCGGCGCTGTCGGCGCTGCTGCTGGCGCTGTCGGAGGGAGGCTCCAGGGGGTGGTCCAGCCCCGTGGTGATCGCCGGGGCGGGCGTGTTCGCGCTGTGCCTGCCGCTGCTCCTCGTGGCCGAGCGGCGCTCCCGTAACCCGGTGCTGGACCTGCGATTGTTCGGCGGGCGGCTGCTGACCTGCGCGAACCTGGCGTCGTTCTGCAACGCGCTGGCCCGCTCGGCGCTGATCCTGGTGGTGGCGCTGTACTTCCAGGCGGCCAGGGGGGTGGGCGCGTTCGAGGCGGGGCTGAGCGTGCTGCCCGTGCCGGTGGGCATCGGGCTGGCCTCGCCGGTCGTGGGCATGCTGGGGCGGCGGGTGCCGCCGTACGCGCTGTCGATCGGGGGCGCGGTGCTGAGCGCGGCCGGGCTCGGCACGCTGATGCTGACGGCCGACCCGGGGACGCCGTACTGGGTGATCGGGATCGGGCTGTTCGTGGCCGGCTGCGGCAGCGGGACGTTCCTCACCGGCAACACCACCCAGGTCATGCGGGCCCTGCCGAGCGGGAGCCTGGGCGTGGTCAACGGCTTTCGCGTCATGGTGATGAACGTCGGCATCGTGATCAGCGTCGGCCTGTCGCTCAGCGTGCTCACCGCCTCGGTGGGGCCCGCGCTGCGCGCCCAGGTGTACGCGGGCACGCTGTCCACCCTGTCACCCGTGGCCGTGGGACAGCTCATGGACGGCTTCCAGCGGGCGTACGCGGTGTTGTTCGCCGTGGCCGTGCTGGGCGCCGTCCTGGCCGCCCTGGCGTGGCCGCACAGGAGCGCTCAGGGCGCGGCGGCTCAGAGGGCCGCAGAGAGCCGTGACTCGACGTCGCGGTAGCGGGACACCGGGACGAGGTGGACCCCGGCGAAGGCGCCGGAGTCGCGCAGCGCGAGCACCTGCTCGCAGGCGGCCTCCACCCCCGCCATGCGGTCGGCGGCCACCCGCTCGACCAGCTCGCCGGGCAGCGCGATGTCGGGGATCGCGGCGGCGAGGGTGCGCGCGTGCCGGACACTGGCCAGGACCATGACGCCGGCGTAGACCGGCACGTCGGCCGGGTGCTCGTCGCGCCACCGGAGCTGCGCCTCCACCGAGAAGCTGACCTGGGAGAACAGGAAGTCGGCGGTACGCTTCCAGCCCGGCAGCGGGCGCAGCGCGGCCGCGGCCCCCACGCGCACGCCCGGCGAGAACTCCCGCGCCCCCTCGATCATCGAGCGCACGGTCAGGTCGCTGGTGCGGTTGCCGCTCGTGGGCTTGTCGCCGTAGACGAACAGGAACTGGTCGACCCCGTACGCGGCGGCCGTCAGCAGGTCGCGCTGGAAGCCGAGCAGGTTGCGGTCGCGGGAGTTGAGGCAGGCGATGCCGCGCCCGCCCATCGCCTCGACCTCGTGCGCCACGGCCACGCTCGACACGGTGGCCCGGCCGATGTGGTTGTCGGGGATGAGGAACGAGTGCGCGATCTTGCTCATCGTGCCGATCTGGTGCCTGACGTGCTTGAGGTCGGGCCGAGTGGGGGGTTCGATCTCGCAGATCAGCTCGAAGGTCATGCCCACGACCCTATCCCCGTGCCGCCAGCGCCTCTATGCCGCTCAGCACGAGATCGACGCCGAAGGTGTCGGACAGGTCGGGTGACGTGCCGCTCGTGATCGGCCCGGCCATCTCGACCAGGTGCGGGTACTTCTCGGCGGGCAACGACTGCAGGCCGGCGCGCTTGCCCCGGACGATCTGGGCGGTCTCCTCCTCCGACCGGCCGGTCGCCTGGAAGTGGATCGGGGCGTCGGCGATGGCGATCGCACTCTGCAGCAGGTATTTGGTGATCAGGCAGCTCTTCTCCACGTCGAACCCGGCCGTGCGCGCCAGCCCGAGCGCCCGGTCCCAGACGGCCAGGAAGTTCGGCACCGTGACCGGGTCGATCTGCTCGATCACGCTCTTGGCGCAGGCGTGCGTGCGCAGCGTCCTGATCAGGCCCTCGGTCAGGTCGCGGAGCTGGGCCTGCCACGGGCGCTCGTCGGCGGGCTTGGGCGCGAACCCGCCGATCAGGTGGTCGGCCATGCCGATGAGGAGCAGTTCCTTGTTCTTGTAGTGCCAGTAGAGGGCCATCGGGGTCACGCCGAGATCCGTGGCCAGGCGCCGGATCGTCACGGCGTCGAGCCCTTCGGCGTCGCCGATCTCCAGGGCCCGCTCCGCGATCGTCCGCGCGGTCAGTTTTCCCATCACGGTTGACAACTATACGCCGTACAAGTTCAACTATACGGCGTACAAGTACGCTGTATAGGAGGATCTTGCCGTGCGATGGTGGGCGCTGGTCGCGGTGACCTTGGGCACCTTCATGACCTATCTGGACAACAACGTGGGCAACGTCGCGTTGCCCACGATCCAGCGTGAGCTGGGGCTGACGATCTCGGGGCTGGAGTGGATCGTCAGCTCGTACATCCTGGTGTTCGCCGGGCTGATGCTGGTCGGCGGGCGGCTCGCGGACGTGCTGGGCGCCCGTCGCGTGTTCCTCGGCGGGCTGGCCGTCTTCACGCTGGCCTCGCTGGCCGCCGGGCTGGCCACCTCCGGCCCCGCGCTGATCGCCGCGCGGGCCGTGCAGGGGGTCGGCGCGGCCCTGCTGACGCCGACCACGCTGGCGCTGATCAGGCAGATGTTCCCCGACCCCGCCGAGCGCGGCAGGGCCGTGGGCGTCTGGAGCGCCGCCGGGCCGCTCTCCATGGCGCTCGGGCCCGCCCTGGGCGGCCTCATCAGCGAGAACCTGCACTGGGGGTGGATCTACCTCGTCAACGTGCCGATCGGGGCGGTGACGGCGGGGCTGGCGCTCTGGGCCGTCAGGCCGTCGGTCGAGCGGGCGCGGCGCGGGCTCGACCTGCCCGGCCTGGTCACGTCCGCGCTGGCCCTGTTCGCCCTGACGTACGCGCTCATCGAGGGCGAGCGGGCCGGCTGGACCTCGGCGCCGATCCTGGCCGCGTTCGGCGTGTTCGCGGCGGCGGCCCTGGCGTTCGCGCTGGCCGAGCGGCGGGCCGCCGAGCCGATGATCGCGATGTCGCTGTTCAGGTCACGGGTGTTCTCCGGCGGGATGCTCACCAGCGGGATCTGGTCGTTCGGCGTGTTCGGCGTCTACTTCTTCAGCGCCCTGTGGCTGCAGAACGTCCTGGGCTTCTCCCCCACCGAGGCCGGGCTGTCGTTCGTGCCGATGGCGCTGGTCATGGTCGTGGTCGCGGTGCTGTCGCAGCGGATCGCCGCGCTGCTCGGCATCGGCCGCACGGTGGCGCTCGGGATGGCGCTGATGGGCGCCGCGATCTTCTTCCTCTCGCGCGTCGGGGCCGACGGCGACTTCGCGGCCGTGGCCCCCTGGTTCCTCCTGTACGGGCTCGGCGGCGGCCTGCTGGTGCCCCTGACGGCGGCCGTGCTCGACGGCATGCCCAAGGCCCGCGCGGGGGTGGCCTCGGGCGTGCTCAACGTCTCCCGCGAGGTGTTCGGGCTGCTCGGCATCACCCTGCCGGGCGCGATCCTGGCCTCCCGCCAGGGCGCGGGCGACCTCCCGCCGCTGCCCGCCTTCCTCGACGCCTACCAGTTCACCCTGGTCATCGCGGCGGTCGTGGTGCTGGCGGCGATCCCGGTCGCGCTCTACTCGCTGCGCCCCGAGCGCGCCCCCGACGAGCCTCAGACCCCCGCCCCCGCCGTCGTCGGCTCCTCGAACTGAGTGCGGTACAGCTCCTCGTAGCGGCCTCCTGCGGCCAGCAGCTCGGCGTGCGTGCCGCGCTCGGCCACCCGCCCGTCCTCGATCACCAGGATGAGGTCGGCCGCCCTGACCGTGGAGAGCCGGTGCGCGATCACCACGGCGGTCCTGCCTTCGAGCGCCTCGCCCAGCGCCGCCTGCACGGCCGCCTCGGAGGTGGAGTCGAGCGCGGCCGTGGCCTCGTCCAGGATGACGACCCTGGGCCTGGCCAGCAGCAGCCGGGCGATCGTCAGCCGCTGGCGCTCGCCGCCCGACAACCGGTAGCCGCGCTCGCCCACGACCGTGTCGAGCCCGTCGGGCAGCGACTCGACGAGCGCGGCCAGGCGGGCGCGGGTGAGTGCGTCCCACAGGTCCTCCTCGCTCGCCTCCGGCGCGGCCAGCAGCAGGTTGGCGCGGATGGTGTCGTGGAAAAGGTGGCCGTCCTGGGTGACCATGCCGAGCGTGGCGCGGACGGAGTCGGCGCTCAGCTCCCGTACGTCCACCCCGCCCAGCCGCACGGCGCCCGAGTCGACGTCGTACAGGCGGGGCAGGAGCTGCGCGATCGTGGACTTGCCCGCTCCTGACGAGCCCACCAACGCCACCATCTGCCCAGGCTCGGCCCGGAACGAGACTCCGTGCAGCACCTCGACGCCGCCGCGCGAGTCGAGCGTGGCGACCTCCTCCAGCGAGGCCAGCGAGACCTTGTCGGGCGCGGGGTAGGCGAAGCGCACGTCGTCGAACTCGACCGACACCGGGCCTTCCGGCACCGCGCGGGCGCCCGGCCTGTCCTGGATGAGCGGTTCGAGGTCGAGCACCTCGAAGACGCGCTCGAAGCTGACGATCGCGCTCATGACGTCCACGCGGGCGTTGGCCAGCGCGGTCAGCGGGGCGTACAGGCGGGTGAGCAGCATGGCCATCGCGACCACCGAGCCGGGGGCGAGCTGGTCGCGCAGGGCGTAGAAGCCGCCCAGGCCGTACACGAGGGCGAGGGCGAGCGCGGAGACCAGGGTCAGCGCGGTGACGAAGGCCGACTGGGTCATCGCCGTGCGCACGCCGATGTCGCGTACGCGCCTGGCCCTGCTCGCGAACTCGGCCGACTCTTGCGAGGGCCGCCCGAACAGCTTCACCAGCGTCGCGCCGGGGGCCGAGAAGCGCTCGGTCATCTGCGTGCCCATGGCCGCGTTGTGGTCGGCCGCCTCGCGCCGCAGCCGGGCGATCCTGGTGCCCATGCGCCGGGCCGGCAGCACGAACACGGGCAGCAGCACCAGCGCCAGCAGCGTGATCTGCCAGGAGATGCCGATCATCGCGACGAGCGTCAGCGCGAGCGTCACGAGGTTGCCCGCCACGCCCGACAGCGTGTCGGTGAAGGCCCGCTGCGCCCCGATCACGTCGTTGTTCAGACGGCTGACCAGCGCGCCCGTGCGGGTCCTGGTGAAGAACGCGACGGGCATCTTCTGGACGTGGTCGAAGACCGCCGTACGCAGGTCGAGGATGAGGTCCTCGCCCAGCCCCGCGGAGAGCCAGCGGTTCAGCAGCCCGAGCCCCGCCTCCGCGATCGCCAGCGCGGCGATCAGCAGCGCCACGGTGACCACCACGCCGATCGGCTCGGCGTTGAAGATGGCGTCCACGACCCGGCCCGCCAGCAGCGGAGCGCCCACGGCCAGGCCCGCCATGACCACGCTGAGCAGCAGGAACAGGGTCAGCTTGGGGCGGTGCGGGCGGGCGAAGGCGCCGATACGCAGGAGCGTCGCCCTGGAGACGGGGCGACGCTCCCGCTGGTCGTTCATCGAGTAGAGCTGATGCCAGGCGGTCACTTCCATGCTCATGGAAGTGGACGCTATGACATCAACTTAACTTGAGGTCAAGACCCGATCTTCTTGTTCTGCCCGTGCCAGACCACGGCCACCGACGGCCGCGGCTGGTCGCCGTCGGGCCAGCGGCTGGCCGGGTTCTCGGGGCTGGCGCCGTCGAGCTCGCCGGGGTGCTGCACCGCCACGAACACGCTGCGCTGGTCCGACGTGACCAGCGGGCCGCAGGTCTCGGCCCCGAGCGGCACGGTGAGGAACTGGCGCAGGTGGCCGCGCTCCTTACCCTTGACCGGCATCACGAACAGGCCGTCGTTGGTGCCGAGCGCGTTGCCGTCCGTGGAGATCCACAGGTTGCCGTCCTTGTCGAACGTCACGTTGTCCGGGCAGGAGATCGGCGAGACCTTGGTCTTGTCGTAGCCGGCGAAGTAGGTGTTGGGGTCCTTCGGGTCGCCGCAGACCAGCGGCAGCGACCAGGCGAACTTCTTCTCGCCCGCGTCGTTGTTCCGCTCGACGATCTCCAGGATGTGGCCGTGCTTGTTCGCGGAACGCGGGTTGGCCTCGTCGGCCTGGGCCGGGGTGCGGTTGGTGTTGTTGGTCAGCGCCACGTACACGCCGCCGGTCACCGGGTTGCGCTCGATGTCCTCGGGGCGGTCCATCTTCGTCGCGCCCACCTTGTCGGCGGCCGTACGGGTGTAGACGAGCACCTCCTCGGCGGACATGCCCTCCACGAACGACTTGTCGCCCGAGACCAGCGGGATCCACTCGCCCGAGCCGTCGAAGCCGCCGTCGGCGGGCAACTTGCCCGTCCCGTCGATCTCGGAGGCCGGGCTGTCGCCGGTGAACTTGGCCACGTACAGGGTGCCCTCGTCCAGCAGACTCCGGTTGTGCCGGTCGTAGCCGGAGACGTAGCGGTCCTTGGAGACGAACTTGTAGATGTACTCGAAGCGCGAGTCGTCGCCCATGTACACGACCAGGTGGCGGTCGCGGGAGAGCGTCGTCGTGGCGGCCTCGTGCTTGAAGCGGCCGAGCGCCGTGCGCTTGACGGGCGTGGAGTCGGGGTCGAACGGGTCGATCTCCACGATCCAGCCGAACCGGTTGGCCTCGTTGGGGTGCTTGGCCAGGTCGAAGCGCTCCTCGATCCGGTCGAACCGGCGGCTGGACGACGGGGTGCCGGTGGTGATCGTGTAGCGGGTGATGTACGGCCTCTGGGCCTCGGGGACCTTGTCGCCGTTGACGAAGTACTGGTCGAAGTTCTCCTCGGCGGTCAGCACCGTACCCCAGGGGGTGGTGCCGCCCGCGCAGTTGTTCAGCATGCCGACCGGCGTGCCGCCCTGCGGGTCGGCGGCCGTCTTGAGCAGGCTGCTGCCCGCGGCCGGGCCGCTGAACTTCATCTTGGTCTGCGCGGTGACGCGCCGGTTGTAGCGGCGGCGGCCCTTGGTGACCAGCTTCCACTCGCCGCTGTTGCCGGAGCGCTCGATCTCCACGATGGAGCCGCCGTGCGCGGCCAGCGCGATCTTGATCTGCTCCTCGGTCGCCGCGGCGCCGCCGGTGTACCCGCGGAACATCAGGGACTCGTCGGTGTACTCGTGGTTGACCCAGAGCAGCGCACGGTCCCGGCCCATGGGGAACAGCGTCACGTAGTCACAGTTGTAGCCGAACTGCTTGTTCTGCGCGTCGGCGGTCTGGTTGTCGAAGTCGAAAGCGGGCGCGTCGGGCAGCACGGGGTCACCCCAGCGCACGACCACGGAGGACTTGTAGCCGTTCGGGACGCTCAGCGCGTCCTCCTTGTTCGGCGCCACGGGGGTGAACCGAAGATCACTGCTGTTGCCGCCGCCGTGCGACCCGCCCTTGGCGGCAGCCGCCTCGGGCTCGTCCGCGAGAGCCGGCGCGGCACCGGCCATGCCCACGCCCGCCACGATGGCACCCAGCGCGCCGGCCCGCAGCACGCCGCGGCGCGACAGCGCCTCCTTCACCACGTCGCCGAAGTAGGCGTTCTCCGTGGTGTTGGCCACGTCATGCGCGCACGCGTTTCCACAGCGGAACTGACAGGTCAGCGCGGAACGACCGCCTTTGTGCGGGGTGGAAAGCAGCGGCAGCAGCCGCCGTCCCGCGTTGGGGTTCGCCACAGGTCCTCCATTTTTGGGCGCGGTTGTACGGCGGGGAGGCTACGGACACCGTTGAAACCGGAGGTGAACGATGACCTCCGTCTCAGTGAACGCTTCCCGGGAGACAATGATGAGGTGTCACCACGCAAGATCAACCCCGAACGGCTCAAAACAGCCCTCGACGCCCAACTCGTCGCCCTCGACGAACCCGCCTACGACGGCCCCGCCGCCACCCTGCCCGACGCGCTCGTGGCCGCCGTGCTGACCGCCTACGACCGCGGGCTCACGCCGGAGCGCGAGGCGGCCAGGCAGGCGGTCCGCCACCTGCTCGACAGGCTGGCCACCGCGGCGCCGGGCCGGACCGTCGAGGTGCGCGTGCCGCCGTACGCGGCCGTCCAGGCGATCGCCGGCCCCCGCCACACCCGCGGCACGCCGCCGAACGTGGTCGAGATGGACGGTCAGACCTGGATCCGGCTCGCCCTCGGCCGCCTGACCTGGGACGAGGCCATGGCCGGAGGAGCCGTGTCCGCCAGCGGGTCACGGGCGGACCTGTCGGCACACCTGCCGCTCTAACGGCTCCCGCTCATCCAGGGGAACTTCGCCTCGAAGCACCGGTCGGCGAGCTGCCCCGGCAGGTGGGCGCATTCCTGCACCACGTTCCAGAACCAGATGGCCACGATCGCGAAGAGGATCAGCGACAGGATGCTGATCACGATTCCGGCGATGGCGCGGCCCTTGCCCGCGTGCTTGGCCAGCGCCACCCAGCCGAAGACGATCGACAGGATGGCGGTGATCAGGCCGGTGAAGCAGACGAACACCAGGAACGGGCTGGCCACGCCGAGAACGAGCGAGGCCGTGGCCAGGCCGCTGCCGGGCTGCGACGGCCGGTAGTGGCCGTACGGGGGCGTGGGAGCCCCGTAGGGGGTGCCAGGAGGCGGGGGCGGCGGGTAACCGGGCGGGCCGCCGTACGGGCTGGAGGGGCTGGTGCCGGGCACCACCGGCTCCTGGTCCCGCGGGAACGGCTCCGTCTGGCCCTCGTACTCCCGTCCGCCCTGTTCCCAGCCGGGCTGGGGCGGTGTTCCTCCGGGCGGCGTTCCTCCGGCTGGCGGTGTGAAGCGCGGCTGGTCGCCCTGCTCGTACTGTGAGGGCTCGTAGCGCGAGGGTGAGGGCCGGGCGGGCGGCTCCTCCTCCTGCGGCGTCCCGCCCCAGCCCGGGTAGGTGGGCCTGGCGCCCGGGATCGGGAACGCCTGGGTCGCCTCCGCGTCGCTCCCCGTGGCTCCCGGCGGCTCCTGCGGCTCCTTCGAGTACGTCGGCGTGGCCCCGGGGGCCGGGATCACCTGGGTCGCCTCGGCGTCGCCCTCCGCCGGGCTCGGCGTCTCGGGCGAGGTGGGCAGATCGGGATGCGTGGGCTCGCCGGCCGGCCTGGGCTCGTGCGTGGGCGGCACGTCGGGCGGCGGCACCACGGGCGGCACCGGCTCGATCGGCTCCTCGCCCTCACCCTCACGCTCACCGGACCGCCGCTCCCCGCCCTCGGCCTCACCGGGCCCGTCACCGGGCCGCTCACCGGCCCGCTCGCTGGGCCGCTCACTGGGCCGCTCACTGGGCCGCTCACCGGCGGTCGGCTCGGGCGGCCGGGGCCGGTCGTCCTCGGGCAGCGTGCCCTCGCTCCACCACCCGGGCTCCGGCTCGGGCCGCGCGGGCTCGGGCTCGCCCTCCTGCGGGCGGCCTTCGCGTGGGTCCTGCCCCGGGCGGGGCTCGTTCGGGTCCCGAGGTGTGGTCACGTGTGCGTCTCCCGACGGGTCTGTATGCCGGATACTTCACCCTTTCGCGGAAGGCATCCGCCAAAGCGCGCGACACGGGTAAAAGGAGCCCCATTCTTGGGTCACCGTGCGCCAAAGCAGGCCCGGGTCCGGGCGGCGCGTTCCCACGTCCAGGAGGGCATCCGGGCTCGGGACGAATGGCGGCAGGTCAGCCCGTACTCACCGATGTCGGCCCCGCGTGTGCGAGCACGGAAGCCGCCGACCTAGACTGAGGCATGTGCTGAAGGGCGACGGCCGGCTCGGCCATGACCTGGACCCCCACGACCGCGCACCTCAAGACGCCTGTGGCGTCTTCGGCGTCTGGGCTCCGGGCGAGGAAGTTTCCAAACTCACCTACTACGGGCTGTACGCGTTGCAGCACCGCGGGCAGGAGTCCGCGGGCATCGCGGTCAGCGAGGGCAGCCGCATTCTCGTCTACAAGGACATGGGCCTGGTCGCCCAGGTCTTCGACGAGTCGGTGCTCAGCACCCTGCGTGGCCACCTGGCCGTGGGGCACTGCCGCTACTCCACCACCGGGTCGAGCGTGTGGGAGAACGCGCAGCCCACGCTCAGCTCCACTGAGGTGGGCGGCCTGGCGCTGGCCCACAACGGCAACCTGATCAACACCCCGGAGCTGGCCGAGCGCCTGGAGCCGGGCTCCACCCGCGCCACGACCGACACCGAGGTCCTGACCGCGCTGCTCGCGCAGGACCGCACCCGCACCGTCGAGGAGGCGGCCGCCGAGCTGCTCCCCCAGGTAAAGGGCGCCTACTCACTGGTGTTCATGGACGAGAAGACGCTCTACGCCGCCCGTGACCCGCAGGGCATCCGCCCGATGGTGCTCGGCCGCCTGGAGCGCGGCTGGGTGGTGGCCTCCGAGACCGCGGCCCTCGACATCGTGGGGGCCACGTTCATCCGCGAGATCGAGCCGGGCGAGCTGCTCACCATCGACGAGCGCGGGGTCAGGTCGCGCCGCTTCGCGCTGGCCGAGCCGAAGGGCTGCCTGTTCGAGTACGTCTACCTCGCCCGCCCCGACACCACCATCGCCGGTCGCGGCGTGCAGGTCACCCGGGTCGAGGTCGGCCGCGAGCTGGCCCGCGAGCACCCGGTGGAGGCCGACCTGGTCATCCCGACGCCGGAGTCCGGCACCCCGGCCGCCGTCGGCTACGCCCAGGAGAGCGGCATCCCCTACGGCCAGGGCCTGGTCAAGAACTCCTACGTGGGCCGCACGTTCATCCAGCCCTCGCAGACCATCCGCCAGCTCGGCATCAGGCTCAAGCTCAACCCGTTGCGCGAGGTCGTGGCGGGCAAGCGGCTCGTCGTCGTGGACGACTCGATCGTGCGCGGCAACACCCAGCGGGCCATCGTCAAGATGCTGCGCGAGGCGGGCGCGCGCGAGGTGCACGTACGCATCTCGTCACCGCCCGTGGCCTGGCCGTGCTTCTACGGCATCGACTTCGCCACCAGGGCCGAGCTGATCGCGGGCTCGCTGACGGTCGAGGAGATCCGTGCCTCGATCGGGGCCGACACGCTCGGCTACATCTCCCTGGAGGGCCTGACCAAGGCCACCACCATCCCGTCGGACCGGCTCTGCCGAGCCTGCTTCACGGGCGAATATCCGATCCCCATCGACCAGGACAACGTGGGCAAGTTCGTGTTGGAGAGCAGAGCGTGAGCGAGCGGACCGTCAGTGGCGGCAGTACGTACGAGGCCGCCGGGGTCGACATCGAGGCGGGCGAGCGGGCCGTCGCGCTGATGAAGGACAAGGTGGCGCGCTCGCGGCGGCCGGAGGTGGTCGACGACGCCAGCGGGTTCGCGGGCCTGTTCGACGCCTCGGCCCTGCTGCGTTACCGGCGTCCGCTGCTGGCCTCCTCCACCGACGGCGTGGGCACCAAGGTCATGATCGCCCAGCGCTACGGCAAGCACGACACGATCGGCGTCGACCTGGTCGGCATGGTCCTCGACGACCTGGTGGTGTGCGGGGCCGAGCCGCTGTTCATGACCGACTACATCGCCTGCGGCAAGCTGGTGCCCGAGCGGGTGGCCGAGATCGTCGGCGGTGTGGCCGAGGGCTGCCGCCTGGCCGGGGCCGCGCTGGTGGGCGGCGAGACGGCCGAGCACCCGGGGGCGATGGGCCCCGACGAGTACGACCTGGCCGGCGCGGGGACCGGCGTGGTGGAGGCCGACGCCCTGCTCGGGCCCGAGCGGGTGCGCGCCGGTGACGTGGTGCTGGGCCTGGCCTCGTCGGGGTTGCACTCCAACGGCTACTCACTCGTCCGGCACGTGCTGCGCGAGGCGGGCCTCTCGCTCGACGCCGTCCTGCCCGAGCTGGGCCGGCCGCTGGGCGAGGAGCTGCTGGAGCCCACGCGGATCTACTCGCTCGACTGCCTCCACCTGGCCGGGACGGTGGAGGTGCGCGCCTACGCCCACATCACCGGCGGCGGCGTCGAGAACAACCTCTCGCGCTCGCTGCCCGGCCACCTCGACGCCCTGCTCGACCGATCGTCGTGGACGCCGCAGCCGATCTTCGACGTGCTCGCCGGCCACGGTCGGATCGCCCGGCAGGACATGGACCGGACGTTCAACCTGGGGGTCGGGATGGCCGCCGTGGTGGCTCCCGGCTCGGCCGACGAGGCGATCCGCGTGCTGGCAGGACGCGGGCTGGACGCGTGGGTGCTCGGCGAGGTCGTGCCCGGCACCGGGCTGGCCCGCTACCGCTGACCCCGCCCGGATCACCCAAGTCAGAGATCACATACGTCAGGGGATCGCATACGTGAGGCCCGGCCGTACACGACGGCCGGGCCACCTGACGAAAACCCCCACGCGTGACGAAAGCCCCACGGTTACCCGTGGGGCCCGACGAGCGTGAGCGAGGGTCCGGCCATCTCCGCACCGGGCCCTCGGTTCACGTCGACCGATTCACATCGACCAGGAGAAGCCGCTATCGACGGCCGGACGGACGGCCATCGTCGTCGTCTCCGGCGCCATAGTCATCGGCGTAATCGGCATAGCGATCCGCCAGCTCATCGTTGCGGTCGTCGGCGTCGTCGTTGCTGGAGTCTCCGACCCCGAGTTCGTCGCGAAGACGGTCAAGATCCGTGCCACCGCTGTTGTACTTCAGCTGGCGAGCAACCTTGACCTGCTTGGCCTTTGCTCGGCCGCGCCCCATTGGCTCGACCCCCTCGTGTGGGGTCGTCCCCGACCCCTCGTCGCTAACGCACCACACACTGACGCCGCCTGACTTTGGGCGTCAGCCTATCGTTCGCCTATTACCGTACCTGTTTTGTGCCCAGCTCGGTACGTCGTATGGGCGCGGGGCGTCAGTGGCCTAGCCAAATGGCCCGAATACGCCCGACTTCCGACATTCTGCGCTCGGCCAGCCTATCTGCTGCGACCGCGGGAGGAACGCCCTCATCGGCCGCGATTCCGAAGATCTTCAGAGTCGTGTCGTAGATCTGGGCAGCCTTCGACCTGGCGCGCTCCATGTCGAAGCCCTCGATCTCGTCCGCGACCTGGATCACGCCGCCCGAATTCACGACGTAGTCGGGCGCGTAGAGGATGTCGCGTTCGGCGAGTTGCTTCTCCACCCCGGGATGGGCGAGCTGGTTGTTGGCCGCGCCGCACACGATCTTCGCCCTGAGCGAGGTCACCGAGTCGTCGTCGAGCACCCCGCCCAGCGCGCAGGGGGCGAAGACGTCGATGTCGGACGTCATCATGGCGCGGGCGTCGGGCACCGAGTCGACCTCGGGGTGACGCACGCGCACCCGTTCGATCGCCTTGGGGTCGACGTCGCAGACCACCACCTCGGCACCGTCCTCGCGGAGCAGCTCGACCAGGCGGTGGCCCACCTTGCCGACCCCCTCGACGCCCACCCTCCTGCCGTGCAGGGACGGCGTGCCGTAGACGCGTTCCGCCGAGGCGCGCATGCCCTGGAACACGCCGAACGCCGTGAGGATCGAGGAGTCACCCGCCCCGCCGTGCGCCAGGGTGCGGCCGGTCACGAAGCGTGACTCGCGGGCGACGAGGTCCATGTCCTCGCTGTAGGTGCCCACGTCGCAGGCGGTGATGTAGCGCCCGCCGAGCGACTGCACGAACCTCCCGTACGCGCGCAGCAGCGCCTCGCTCTTGTCGCGGGCCGGGTCGCCGATGATGACGGCCTTGCCCCCGCCCAGGTCGAGGCCGGCCAGCGCGTTCTTGTAGGCCATGCCCTTGGCGAGGTTGAGCACGTCGGCCAGGGCCGCCTGCTCGCTCTCGTACGGGTAGAACCTGGTGCCCCCGAGGGCCGGGCCCAGGGCCGTGTTGTGGATGGCGATGATGGCACGCAGGCCGCTCTGCTCGTCGGCGCAGAACACGACCTGCTCGTGGACGTCCTTGTGGGACGCACCGAAGACGTCGGTCACGGTAGTGACTCCCTGTCCGGTCCGCCGCTCCTTCGCGGCGGAGATCACCTCACAGAGTAGTAAGCCACAACGGTGCATGCAGGTTCGCTTCGTGACACGATGCCTCCGTGCTGCCCTATGCCGCCTACCTCCGTGTCTATGAGCCACTGACCGCGTTCGCCGAGTCCGAGCGCAAGGTGTGGGCCGACTATGCCGACTCACGTGACCGCCCGCGCCGCGCGAACGCGCTCAATGCGGAGCACGGCGAGTCCGTGATGCGCCTTCTCGGCATGCCCCCTCAACCCGTTCCCGCCCAGGAGAGCCCCAACGCCTATCTGCGGCGCGTGGAGGACCGCCTGTACGTCTGCCCCTGGCAGACCCGTTTGCGCTCGTGGCTGGCGTTCTCACGGCTTCGTGGCACCACTCCTGTGAAACTGATGGACCACCTCGTGCCGAAGACGATCGCCGAGCAGACCGCCGACGACTTCGACCGGTACAAGAGGAAGGCCGGTTCGGCGGCGTTGCGCACGCACATCCGCACCACGGCGTGGCATGTGCCGCCATCGTGGTTCGTGCCGTTTGATGGGAATGAGCGCTGGCTGGTGCTCGGCTCCGCGAACCCGGGACAAGACGTGACCACGACTACGGGGCGTAACCTCATCTACGTCACCTCCATGGCACAGGCCAGGAGGCGGGCCGCGCGGGCGCTCAACGTGCTGCGCAGGCACCTGGGCGACGTCTCGGCCAACTTCGACGTGGAGGACATCGCCAGGTGGCTGGAGGAGTTCCACCCGCATTCGCTGGTGGAGCTCGACTACGGCGGGCTCGTACGCCTCATGGACGACGACGCCCTGCAGGCCGACCAGTCGGTTGCGGAGCTTTCTGCCGCTTTGACGGGCCTGGACACGGGTCAAGAAGAACTTGCCTACGCCATGTACCAGAGGGTCGTCCTGCGGTGGAAGTCAATGCAACTGCTGGAATCTGCCAACTGAGCCCCAATACGGCTGTCTGACCTGCATGAGTAGGTCACGTCTCGCGGCTGCTCTCTTCTGCGAACTGAGTAGTTTGCCGTTTTCACTGCGATACCACGAACCGTGTCGCTAGAATCACCGAGCGTGACATGGCCACGGGGGCAGGCAGTTGGGTCGAAGAAGGGCTCGCCAATCGCTCTGCGTGGCGGTATGGTCACATCGGGTGATGCCGCATATGGCTCAGAAAAGCCGCACGCTCTGTGCCATAGGGGGACATCCGTGACACGCGCAAAGGCAGTCACAGGATCGCAAGCCGGTCCACACGGAGGAGAGGCCGCACAAATGTCAGCTCGTACACCCGAGGCCGAGCCACTGCTCACGCCCGCTGAGGTCGCGACCATGTTCAGGGTCGACCCCAAGACCGTTACGCGGTGGGCCAAGGCGGGCAAGTTGACGTCGATTCGTACCCTCGGCGGTCATCGGCGTTACCGGGAGACCGAGGTCCGGGCACTGCTCGCGGGCATTCCGCAGCAGCGCTCGGAGTAGCTGGAAGGTCGTCACGACCTCAGGGGGGTTTGAAGGGGTGGACCAGGCCGCCACAGGGGCCCGGTCCACCGCTGTGACGACAACGCCGTCGCACGGGAAGTTGGCGCCGCCCGCCCGGCGCCACTCTTCCCTCCACCACGTCGGCAGCCCTCCGTCGTCGCGGCGGCCGTCACCGGCTGTCACGCTCGTCGCGACAGCCCGGAGTTCAGCCCGTCGTGCCCTCGTCACGGCAGCCGCCCGGGGCCAGGCCGTCACTTCAGGCGGCGCACCAGGGTCAGGCCCTCACTTCAGACGGTGCAGCAGACCGGCGACCTCGCCGTCGTTGGCCGCGGCGACGCCGAGCAGCGCGACCATCTGATCGACGAGCAGCTTCTCGAGCGCCGCTCGTTCGACGTCGCGGTGCTCCAGCCAGTCGAGGCCGGCGGTCTCGACCGAGGCGATCCACGACCGCAGGGTCGTGCGCAGCACCGGGCTCGGCTCCGGCACCCCCATCTGCCGCTGGATCAGGCGGAACAGCCGTCGCCGCACACCGTCGACGATCTCGCCGACCTCGCCGGTCCTGTTGGCCGGGCCACCGCGCAGGAGCGCGGCGAAGCCGGCCGCGTGCTCCTCGACGAAGTCGAAATAGCGCCTGAGCCCCGAGGCCAGCTCCTCGATCGGCCTGCCGCCCTCCTGGGGCCGCAGCCGGGACTCCAACTGCTCGGCCGCACTCCTCAGCGCCGCCACGTAGAGCTCCTGCTTGCCACCGAAGTAGTGGTAGACCAGGGCCCGTGAAGCCCCCGCCGCCGAGGCCACGTCGTCGATCGAGACGTCTTCCGCGTCGCGGGTGCTGAACAGCTCGAGCGCCGCCGCCATCAGCTCTTCCCGACGCCGGTCGACGCTGAGCCTGCGCCGTGCCGGCCGTGCCGTCTCGGCTGACTTCCCGGGTGTCACCTCTGCACAGTAACCGACGCCGTGCCCAATAACCGACGCGCGGGGATCGAGCGGAATGCCCGCTTCGGTGAGGAACATTGGGCCAATCCGTAACGAAGGCCGTACCCTCCGGCTAACTCGATCGTTTGGTCAGGCAGGTGCCCATATCCGCATCGCGGGGGAGACACATGTCAGGACCGCCCGTCAACACTTCAACCATCCAGCTCAGAGAGGTAGACGCACTGCCTCGGCCCAGACCGACCATCAGAAACGTCGCCGAAAGAGCCGGCGTGTCCAAATCGCTGGTCTCTCTCGTACTGCGCGGATCCCCGCACGTGAGCGAGCACCGGCGCCAGGCCGTGCTGCAGGCCGCCCGAGAACTCGGCTACCGGCCGAACGCGGTCGCCCGCAGCCTCGTCGAAGGGCGTACCCACCTGGTGGGCGCGCTCGTCGCCGATCTGCACAACCCGTTCTACGCGGAGTTCCTCGACGGTCTGCAGGAGAGCCTGCACGGCGACGGCCTGCGCATGCTGATCGGGAACAGCCAGTGGGACCCGGCGTTCGAGGACGAGGCCGTGGAGGCCTTCCTCGAACTCAGGGTCGACGGGCTGGTCCTGCTCGGCATCGCGCCGACCAGCGAGACGCTGATCGAGGCCACCGCGTACACCCCCACGGTCGTCGTAGGGGAACGTGACATCGAGCTCGACGGAGTCGACATCGTGGTCGACGACGACCAGCTCGGCGCCCGCCTGGCCATCGACCACCTGGTCGAGCTGGGCCACAAGCGCATCGCGCACATCGAGGGCCGGCGATCGTCACGCTGCGAGGGGTATCTCGTGGCGATGCGCAGGCACTCGCTGGCGCCGTACATCATGGTCGAGGCGGCGGACTCGACCGAGGAGGGCGGCAGGGAGGCGGCGACGGCGCTGCTCACCCGCGACCCCAGGCCCACGGCGATCTTCGCCGCCAACGACGTGGTGGCGCTCGGCGTGCTCTCGGCCGCCGGCGACCTGGGCCTGCGCGTCCCCGAAGACCTTTCCGTGGTGGGCTACGACAACACGCACCTGTCGGCCTCTCACCACATCTCGCTCACCTCGGTCGACCAGCCCCGCCGCACCATGGGCAGATCGGCCGCCGCGCTGCTGAGCGACCGGATCGGCGACCCGGGCAAGCTCTCGCGCCTGCGCGAGATCAGACCGGAGCTGATCGTGCGACGGAGCACGGGAGCGGCCTAAAAGAGCCCCAAAGCTGGGTCAAGCCGTGTGGAGGCGCGGCCACACGGCGGTTTACTCGTCAGGGTCATGCTAATTGTGGCCGGATTCGGTCCGGTCACGATCTGATCCAGGGGGAACAGTCATGCGTGATCCGGAACTGGTGTCCTGCGCCCAGCGCGCCGCGGCCGAGCTTGAGCGTGCCTGGGGGCACTGGCGGGCGGGCAGGGGACGGGGCACCGACGGCGGCGCCGAGTCCGTCGCCAGCTACGTGGCCCATTCGCTGGACCATCCGTGGGGCCGCCCCCGCGTCGTCCTCGGGCTCGACGCCGAGGACGCGCGGGAGCTGGCCGCCCTGCTCGAGCGGCAGGAGGTCGGCGAGCGCGTCTGGTGAGAACGCGCGACACCCGCCCAGCGGCGTGGCGCTCATCCGGCACTCGCGACCCGCGCGGCGCGGTGGGCACCCGCCCCCCTCTGGCGAGGACGTACGGCGCTTGACTTGCGCCTTGCTCGGCATAAGCCGGGCTTGTACTCCTGGTTTGCCGTAACTTGGACGGCATGCGTGCTCTCCCAGCCACAGTCCTCGCCGCCTGCGGCCTGATCGCCTCCGCGTGTGGCGACGCCGGATCCGGTGGCGCCGCGGCAGGTCAGGCCGTTCCCGCGACGGCGGCGGGGCCGTCCTCCACCTCCCCCGCCCCGGCGAAGAAGGCGGGGAAGCAGGCGGCGAAGGAGGCGCCGCCCGAGGCCAAGCCGCTCGACGGCCGGGTGGTCGTCGTCGACCCCGGCCACAACGGCGGCAACTACCGCGACCCGAAAGCGGTCAACCGCAAGGTCAACGTGCTGACCCAGTGGAAGGCGTGCGACACCACGGGCACCGCCACGAACGACGGCTACAGCGAGGCGGCCTTCACCTGGGACGTCTCGAAGCGCCTGGTCAAGATCCTCGAAGGCCGGGGCGCCACGGTCAAGCTGACCCGCGACTCGAACGACGGCGTCGGCCCCTGCATCACCGAGCGGGCCGCGATCGGCAACAAGGCCGAGGCCGACGCCGCGATCTCCGTGCACGCCGACGGCTCCGCGCCGGGCGACCACGGCTTCCACGTCATCATGCCCAAGAAGATCGACGGGCCGGTGGACAAGGTCGTGGGCGCCTCGAAGAGGCTCGGCCTGGCCGTACGCGACGCGTTCCGCGCGGGCACCGGGCTGGCGTACTCGACCTACATCGGCGACAAGGCGCTCAACTACCGCAGTGACCTGGGCGGGCTCAACCTGTCGACGGTGCCGAAGATCTTCGTCGAGGCCGGGAACATGCGCAACGCCGCGGAGGCGGCCAAGTTCCGTGACCCGAAGTTCCGGCAGCGGATCGCTGTGGCGCTGGCGAACGGATTGCAGCACTATCTCCAAGCATGATTCCTCGTCCAGAGCTGCTTCGCGATCTGTCCTCCTCCTACACCCTGACGCAGGGCACGACGGTGTCCGGCGACCTGGTCGACGCCGTACGCGTGGCGCTGTCCCGCTTCGACCCGCTGCCCGGTGACTCGGGCGAGATCGACGTGCGGCGCGATCCGGGGCTGGGCGAGGAGGCGTACCGGCTGACGGTGGGATCACGCGGCGTGGAGATCGCGGCGGGCGGCCGGGCGGGCGCCTTCTACGCCGCCCAGTCGCTGCACCAGCTCCTGCCCCCGGCCTCCTACCGGTTCTCCCCCGGCGCGTCGTGGCCGGTCCCGGGGGTGCGGATCGAGGACGCGCCGCGGTTCGCCTGGCGCGGGCTGCACCTCGACGTGGCGCGGCACTTCTTCCCCAAGCGGGAGATCCTCCGCCTGATCGACCTCATGGCGACGCACAAGCTCAACCGGCTGCACCTGCACCTGGTCGACGACCAGGGCTGGCGGGTGGAGAGCCGGGCCTACCCGTTGCTGCACGAGGTCTCCTCGCACCGACCGCGCTCGGCCACCAACTACCACCGCGAGCCGGAGGCGTACGACGACGTCCCGCACGGCGGCTACTACACGCTCGACGACCTGGCCGAGATGGGCGCCTACGCCCGTGCCCGCTGCGTCACGATCGTCCCCGAGATCGACGTGCCGGGGCACGCCTCGGCGATCCTGGCGGCGTACCCGTCGCTGGGGGCCACCGGGGAGCCGTACGACGTGCTGGACCGGTGGGGCATCTCGTCGGCGATCCTTTCGCCGCTGCCGCCCACCGTGGAGTTCCTGACCACGATCTTCGACGAGCTGCTCGGGGCGCTGGGCGAGACCCCGTACGTGCACCTCGGCGGCGACGAGGTCGTGCTCGACCACTGGGCGGCCTCCCCCGAGATCGTCGCCTACCGCGAGTCGCTGGGTCTGGACACCTCCGGCGAGCTGCAGGCGTGGTTCCTGCGGCGGCTGGCGGACGCGCTGGCCGAGCGCGGCACGCGGGCGGTGGTGTGGGACGAGGCGTTCGTCAGCGGCGCGCTGCGCCAGGACACGATCGTCATGCCCTGGCGGGGCATGAACGTGGGCCGCCGGGCCGCCGCCGCGGGGCACGACGTGGTGGCCACGCCGGTGTTCCCGCTGTACTTCGACTACGCCGAGTCCTCCTCCGCCGACGAGCCGATGGCCATCGGCGACGCCACGACCGTCGAGGACGTCGCCGCGTTCCGTCCGGCGCCCGGCGAGTGGACGGAGGAGGAGCGGGCCCACGTCATCGGGGTGCAGGGGCAGCTCTGGACCGAGCGCGTGCCCGACGCCCGTACCGTGGACTACCGTCTGTGGCCGCGCGCGTGCGCGCTGGCGGAGGTGGCCTGGGCGGGCTCGGCGTCCGAAGACTTCGGCGACCGGCTGGCCGAGCACCTGGGGCGGCTGGACGCGCTCGGGGTCGAGTATCGGCCCGCGGGCGGGCCGCACCCGTGGCAGCGGCGGCGTCCGCACCGGCCGAGCGCGACGCGGGTCATGGACGTGATGGCCCGCATCGACGCCATGACGCACGACGCGGAGTCGACCCGGCCCAGCGTCTGAGCCGGACGGCCGCCCGGACCTTTGCGGCCGTCCTGGCGACTCAGAGGGTGGCCGGGCGGTCGTTCAGTATGCGCTGGAACAGCCGGTGGTCCTGCCAGCGGCCGTCGATCTCGAGGTAGCGGAGGGCGACGCCGTACGGCTCGAAGCCGACCTTCCCCAGGACGCGCTGGGAGGCCGTGTTGTCGAGCAGCGTGCCCGCCGCGATCCGGTGCAGCCCCAGCTCCTGGTCGGCGATCCGGCACACCTCGCGCGCGGCCTCGGTGGTCAGGCCGCGGCCGGTGTACTCGGCGTCGATCCAGTAGCCGAGGTTGGCGCTGAGCCACGGCCCGCGGACGACCTGGTTGAGTGTCATGCGGCCCACGACCCGCTCGCCGTCGGTCAGCACCCACGGCACGGTCCGGCCCTCGGCGTACTCCCCCAGCGCGCTCTTGAGCCGCTCGGACTGGCCCGCCAGGGTGTAGAACTCCTCGGCCCTGCGGGGCTCCCAGCGCCTCAGATGGTCGCGGTTGCGTACGCAGGCGGCCTGGATCGCCTCGGCGTCCCGCTCGGTCGCCAGACGGAGCACGACGCCACCGGCGAGCGTCACTTCTTCGATCACCGTCTTACCTTAGGAGACGGATCGGGGCATCGCGCCCTCAACCGCTCAGGCCGTACGGCCGATGGCCTCGGTGACGGACTTGAGGCCGTGGCGGCGTACGCGGCGCAGGAGCTGGCGGTGGATGTGCGCGGCCCACAGCGGGCCGCCGTAGATCCAGCCCGTGTAGCCCTGCACCAGGGTGGCGCCGGCGAGAATGCGTTCCCAGACGTCGTCCACGTCTTCCACGCCGCCCGCCGACACCAGCGTGAGGCGGTCGCCGACCTTGGCGCGCAGGCGCCTGAGCACCTCCAGCGAGCGCGCCTTGAGCGGACGGCCGGACAGTCCGCCGGTCTCGCCGCCGTGCCTGATCGTGGTGTTGGTGGCGATGATGCCGTCGAGGCCGAGCTCCAGCGCCAGCTCGGCGACCGCGTCGACGTCCTCGTCGGCCAGGTCGGGGGCGATCTTGACCAGCAGCGGCGTGCGCCGGGGCGTGCCGTCGGCCACCTCCTTGACCGCGACGAGCAGCGGACGCAGCAGCGAGACCGCCTGCAGGTTGCGCAGCCCCGGCGTGTTGGGCGAGCTGACGTTGACCACGAGGTAGTCGGCCAGCGGGGCCAGGGCCCTGGCGCTGGCCACGTAGTCGGCCGCCGCCTCGGCCTCGGGGACGACCTTGGTCTTGCCGATGTTCACCCCGACCACCACGGGGACGCCCCTCGGACGCCGCAGCCGGCGGGCCGCGGCCAGGGCGCCCGCGTTGTTGAAGCCCATCCGGTTGATCACCGCGTGCTCGCGCACCAGCCGGAACAGGCGTGGACGCGGGTTGCCCGGCTGCCCGTGGGCCGTGATGGTGCCGACCTCGACATGGCCGAACCCGAGCGCGGCGATGGCCTCGGCGCAGGCCGCGTCCTTGTCGAAACCGGCGGCCAGCCCGAGCGGCCCGGGGAAGTGCACGCCGAACGCACTCACGCGCAGGGCCGGGTCGTGCGGCGCGAACGCCTGGTGCAGCAGCCGCTTGACCAGCGGCAGCCGGGCGAGGAGCGCGAGGGCGCTCACGGTGAGACGGTGCACGGCCTCGGCGTCGAAACGCCGCAAGACCTGCGTGAACACGAGGCGATACATCACGGGTCAGGCTACCAAGCCGGCCTCGTAGGCGATGATCGCAGCCTGGACGCGGTTGCGTACGTCGAGCCGGGTGAGTATCGCGCTCACGTACGCCTTGACCGTGCCCTCCACGATGTGCAGCTCACGCGCGATCTCCGCGTTGGACATCCCGGCCCCGAGCAGGGCGAGCACCTCGCGCTCGCGTTCGGTGAGCGCCTCGATGCGGTCACGCGCCGCCGCGCCCCTGGCCATCCGGCCGTCCGCGAACCGGCTGATGACCCGCTGGGCGACCTTGGGCGACAGGTACGCGGCCCCGTCGGCGACCGCGTGGATCCCGGCGATCAGCTCGCGGGGGTCGCCCGACTTGAGCAGGAACCCGGCGGCCCCGACATCGAGCGCCTTGGCGATGTAGTCGTCCTCGCCGAACGTCGTCAGCATCACCACCGCCGTGCCCGGCGCGGCCCTGCGCAGCTCGGCGGCGGCGGCCAGCCCGTCGAGCCTGGGCATGCGGATGTCGAGGAGCGCGACGTCGGGGCGGTGGCTGATGGCCAGGTCGACCGCCTGCCTGCCGTCGCCCGCCTCGGCCACGACGTCCAGCTCGGGGTCGGACTGGAGGATCGCCCGGACCCCCGCCCTGATCATGGCCTCGTCGTCTGCCAGGAGTATGCGGATCACGCCCTCCATCTTGGCCGAGAGATCCGGGGCGGTGGGCACGCGGGCGGTCGGGCGCGGCGTCGTTCCCGCAGATCAGCTCACCCGGGCTCTGACAAGCCGGCGGCCCGGCTCTGACAGGGGGAGGTCCTGAGGTCGGGGGCAGCCGCGGGCGAGCGGTATGGTCCGACTCATGAGCACTCACTATGACGTCGTCGTTCTCGGCGCGGGTCCTGGAGGATACACGGCCGCGGTCCGCGCCGCCCAGCTCGGACTGCGCACCGCGGTCGTCGAGGAGAAGTACTGGGGTGGCGTCTGCCTGAACGTGGGCTGCATCCCGTCCAAGGCGCTGCTCCGCAACGCCGAACTCGCCCACATCTTCCACAACGAGGCAAAGACCTTCGGCATCAGCGGCGAGGTCACCTTCGACTACGGCGCGGCCTTCCAGCGCAGCCGCAAGGTGGCCGACGGGCGGGTCAAGGGCGTTCACTACCTGATGAAGAAGAACGCCATCACCGAGTACGACGGCCGGGGCACGTTCCTCGACGCCAACACGCTCCAGGTGAACGGCGAGACGATCACGTTCTCCAACTGCATCATCGCCGCCGGGGCCACCACCAGGCTGATCCCCGGCACCCAGTTGTCGGAGCGGGTGGTGACGTACGAGGAGCAGATCCTCTCCGACGCGCTGCCGGGCAGCATCGTCATCGCGGGCGCGGGGGCGATCGGCGTGGAGTTCGCGTACGTGTTGCACAACTACGGCGTCAAGGTGACGATCGTGGAGTTCCTCGACCGCATCGTGCCGCTGGAGGACGAGGAGGTGTCGGCCGAGCTGGCCAAGCGTTACAAGCGGCTCGGCATCGAGGTGATGACCTCGACCCGCGTGGACGGCATCGACGACACCGGCGCCTCGGTCAAGGTCACCGTCACCCGCGGCGACCAGACGCAGGTGATCGAGGCCGACAAGGTGCTGCAGGCCATCGGGTTCCAGCCGCGCGTCGACGGCTACGGGCTGGAGAAGACGGGCGTGGCGCTGACCGAGCGGGGCGCCATCGCGGTCGACGGGCGGTGCCGTACGAACGTGCCGCACATCTACGCCATCGGCGACGTCACGGCCAAGCTGATGCTGGCGCACGCCGCCGAGTCCATGGGCATCATCGCGGCCGAGACGATCGCCGACGCGGAGACCATGGAGCTCGACTACGTGATGATCCCGCGGGCCACGTACTGCCAGCCGCAGGTGGCCAGCTTCGGCTACACCGAGGCGCAGGCGCGCGAGCTGGGCTACGACGTGAAGGTGGCGAAGTTCCCGTTCACGGCGAACGGCAAGGCGCACGGCCTGGGCGACACGGCCGGATTCGTCAAGGTCATCAGTGACGACACGCACGGCGAGCTGCTCGGGGCGCACCTGATCGGGCCCGAGGTCACCGAGCTGCTGCCCGAGCTGACGCTGGCACAGCAGTGGGACCTGACGGTGCACGAGGTCGCGCGCAACGTGCACGCGCACCCGACGCTGGGCGAGGCGGTCAAGGAGGCGATCCACGGCCTCTCCGGCCACATGATCAACATGTGATCGGTGGAGGCAAAGGTTCGAGGTGGACAGGCATTCTCCGGGGCTCTGCGGTCAGGACGCGGCTACGGCGGTGCCTGTCTGGTCGGGGGCAGCCTATGACACCCGTCCGAACTGCCCTTCGTATGAGTCGGACAGGAGTTTCTGCCACTCGGCACGAAGGCGTTCCGCGCGCTCTTTCGCGTCGTCCAGATCGCGAAACTCCTCCGATTGGTACGGCACGCCTGACCGGTCGGACAGCGGTCATGAGTGAGCCGCTGCATTATCAGCTACAAGGCGAGCAACCCGGTTGGGCCGATCGGCCGGAACGATTTCGATCCGCTTGGGCCCCGGACCGTCATCGAGGCTCCAGCTTGGCAGCTCAACCACGAAACTGCCCGAGCATCCTCCGATGGTGACAGACGCGACCTTCCGTCCGGCGTTCGCGTAGATGACGAGTTGTGGGGGATGCCAGAGGGTTTCGCTGGTTGCGTAGAGCTGTATCGCGCATTGGGTTGGGGATTGCCGCTTGATCAGTTGGGCGTTGATGCCTCGCGCCTTCAAATGCGTGAGCACATGGCCAAGAGCCGCATCTTGGGCTGCTGCCGCCTCCTCCGTTATCGGCCGGCAGAGGAGACTGACATCTGGTTCTGCTGACTGTGTGTCCGCCATGGCCCAACCGTAGGGAAGCCCAGGTCAGAGTGTCTGTGGCACTTTTATTTGACCTTGGCCAGAAAGTGCCACAGCTACGGCTCAAGACCGATCGCGTCGGCGAGCGCCCGCGTCTCCGGTGTCAGGGTCCGACGCCTGCCGATGATCGTTTTGAGCATACCTTTGGCGTAGCGCTGATTTGGCAGCCACTCTGGGGCCTCGCGCGAGAGCTGGGACAAGATATCTAGGGCCTTGTCGTATTCACGCAGCATGACGCGGGCGTTGGCGACGTCCAACAGGTGGCGATTCCGGTTGTCGCTGGTCGGTCTCAACCCGGGCGGTACCTCCTGTGCAAGTTGTAGGGCCCGCTCCGGCTGGGACTCGATGATGGCGTTCTCCACCCGTTTCATTTGGACCGTGGCAGGGCCGAATGTCGTGAAGTATTCGTGGTAGCTGCCATGCTCGCGCCCCATGCGAACGGCTCCGGACAGCGCAAGGCGCATCATTTCGTCAGCCTCATCTGGCCGGTTGTCCCGGATCGCCGCTGCGCTGCCCCTCAGCAGCAGCCAACCCCATGCCGACAGCTCGGTATTGGTTGCTCTCGACATACGGGGCTCGATCTCGTCCGCCCAGTCGACCGCGCGGACACGCGCCTCATCGAGACGACGTTCCCGCAAAAGCAGCCAACAGAGTGTGATGACGGCCGACGCCGCTTCAATGCGGTCGCCTGTCTCGATCGCGTCGGACACAGCCCCTTCGAGGGCCGTCTCCGCGACGTCGAACACCCGGGTCTGTGTTGCCAGCGAGCCGACCAGTTGTAAGACCCTCGCGCGGATGGCCAGCGCTCCCGGACCGCCCTGCTCAACCAGTGTTTGCGCTTCCTTCACGAGCACGGGCAACACAGTGAGCAGTTCGGCGTATTGATCTTCGTGGTAGAGCCGCACGGCCCCAGCCACAGCCGACCGCAAACCCGTTGCAGTCGGGGCGTCTTCAAGGTCGGTGGCGCCGGCCTGGAGCGCTTCTCGTAGCGGCACCAGGTTCGGGTGTCCGTTCTCCGGCCGAGAGGCTCTGTCAGCCTCCAGCAGCGTGCTGGTGGTCACCCCAAGGGCTCCGGCCCACTTCCGTAGCGTCTCGATACGCACACTCTTGCGCTCGCCTTGCTCCACCTTCCGGATCAGGGACAGGGCGACGCCGGACAGTGCGGCCAACTCACGCTGGCTCAGGCCACATCGCTTGCGGATGGACTGGAGGCGTTCGCCCAACATGCTTCCTATCCTGCTGCAAGAACGTGCCGCCCGGAGGGAACAGGCGCACGTACGTCACGGCGCACGCGTCTCCGTCCGGTCCACCGGGCCCACGTCCTGAGTCGTGCGGCTATTCTTTCGGCCGTGTCCGCACTACCCGAGTTGTACGTCGCCGTCGACGTCGAGGCCGACGGGCCCATTCCCGGCCCGTACAGCATGATCTCCCTGGGCATGGCGGTGGCCGGGCGGGAGCACCTGTCCTTCTACACCGAGTTACGGCCGATCTCCGACGAGTTCGTGCCCGAGGCGCTGGCCGTCTCGGGGCTCGACCGCGACCGGCTGTTGCGCGAGGCGCCGGCCCCCGAGGTCGCGATGGCGGCGGCGGCCCGCTGGGTGAACGGGCTGCGGAAGATCGGGCGGCCGGTGTTCCTGGCCGCGCCGGCGGTGTGGGACGGCATGTTCGTGTACTTCTTCCGGTACACCGGCAAGAGCCCGTTCGGGGCCACCGGATCAGGGGTGGACCTGCGGAGTTACTGGATGGGGCTGACCGGGAGCGAGTGGTCCCAGACGCACAAGGGGAAGATCAAGCGGCGGCTGGGCCTGGAGGGCGTGCCGCACACGCATCACGCGGGAGAGGACGCGGCCGAGCTGGCGCAGGTGTTCGACGCGGTGCTGAGGCGCGAGCCCTCGTCCGGCGACGCCGGGCCGAGGCGTGAGCCCTCCTCCGATGACGCCGGGTCGAGGCGCGAGCCCCCGTCTGCCTGAGCAGGGTCGGCTGCGAGGCTCCTGTCCGACTTCTCAGCAGATCTTCAGAATTCGCGAAGAATCCATTGAGGAATCCCGGAGACGTTGGAGTCGACCAAGGCCCTCGCATCCGGACGGTGGTCCCTTACATGATCTCTACTTCCTCTCAGCAGACGGCTCGGACGGCCGCGCGCCCGGCGCGCAGGCGTCGCCCGGCGGGCGCCGCCGCGTTGCGGCTCGGCCTGCTGGCGCTGGTCGCGACCGGCATCGTGGGCGCCGCCCTCGAACTCGCCTTCGAGCGCCACTGGCAGTCTCCCGTCCAGCTCGTCCCGTGGGCGGCCCTGGCGCTGCTCGTGGTCGCGTTGGCGCTGCTCGGCCTGCGCGACTCGGGGCGCGCACTCACCGTGGCGCGGGTGCTGGCGGTGGTCGTCCTGCTCGCCTCGGCGTACGGGGTCTTCATGCACATGGCGGTCAACCGCGGCATGGGCGGCGCGATGGAGCCCGGCTGGGACTCGCTCTCGCCGCTCACCCAGTGGTGGTACGCGCTGACGAAGACGGTCGGCGCGGCCCCGCCGCTCGCGCCCGGCATGCTCGCCCAGAGCGCCCTGCTCCTGCTGCTGGCGAGCGTGGCCCCGAGGGGCCGTTCGTCAAGGTGAGCGCACGCGACGGGGTCAGGGGCGGCGGTAGGCGAGCAGGTAGCGCCAGAAGAGCAGCCTGCTGACGGTGGCCCCGGGCAGCAGGACGGCCGCCTGCCTCCGGATCTCGTCCAGCGGCAGCTCCGGCCGCTGGACCGGGGCGGGGCTCGGGGTGCCCCGGCCCGCCGTGGCGACCCTGGCCACCGCGTTGACCGGTACGGCGACCAGGCTCCAGGCGTAGTCCGCGGCCGTCGTCTCCGGGTAGCACCCGAGCACGGCCAGCACGCCGCCGGGGGCCAGCGCGTCCCTGAGCCTGGTGACGGTGTCGAACGGCACGTGGTGGAGGCTCGCCAGGCACGAGATGTAGGAGTAGCGGCCCGCGCCCAGTTCCATCCGCGTGATGTCGGCGTGGTGGTAGCGGACGCCCTGCGCAGGGGCGGCGGCCTCGATCACCTCCTCGGCCGGGTCCACCGCGTCCACCTCCAGCCCGAGGGCGGCCAGGCGGCGCGCGAACCGTCCGGTCCCGCAGCCGACGTCCAGCGCCGTCTTCGCGCCCGGCGGCACCAGACGCAGGAGCCGCCGGTGGTAGTGGTCGTTGTGGTCGAACGCCATGCTCAGTCCCCCTTCGGGCCGCCCCTTTTCCGGCCCGCGTATCTGAGCAAGGGTGCCGCATGCGCCCGGCCCACGCAGCCCGGTTTGGCAAGGTTGGCGAAGAACGCCCCGTGGCGTGAAAGTTTCAGCCGTGGTTGACGGCATCGCCCCCACACCTCATGATCATGGTGCTTCCTGGTCAGGAGGAGGCGTCGAGTGACCACCCGCCCCCCAGTACGAGGTGCGCCGATGCCGAGAACCCGCTTACGAGCCGCGTTGACCGTCCTGCTGACGCTGGCCGCCCTCAACGCCCCCACCGTGCAGGCCCCCGCCGCGCACGCCGACGCCGACCCTGTCACGGTGACCGTCAACGCCCGAGCCGGGCTCGCCACCGTCCCGGAGACGGGGCTCGGCGCCAACCACGCGATCTGGGACCCGAACCTGGGCACCGACCAGACCGCCGACCTCCTCAAAGACGCCGGTACGAAGCTGCTGCGCTACCCCGGCGGCTCCTACTCCGACATCTACCACTGGGCCGACCACACCGCCCCGGGCGGCTACGTGGCCCCGAACACCGACTTCGACACCTTCATGCGCGGCGTACGACGTACGGGGGCGCAGGCCATGGTGACCGCCAACTACGGCACCGGCACCGCCCAGGAGGCCGCCGCCTGGGTGCGCCACGCCAACGTGGTCAAGGGCTACGGCATCACGTACTGGGAGATCGGCAACGAGAACTACGGCAACGGCCACTACGGCGCCGCCTGGGAGGCGGACGACCACGCCGACAAGAGCCCCGCCGAGTACGCCCGCCACGTCGTGGCCTACGCCGACGCGATGAAGGCGGTCGATCCCACCATCAAGATCGGCGCGGTGCTGACCACCCCCGCCAACTGGCCCGACGCCATCGTCGCCGAGGGCGACAGCGGCTCCTGGAACGAGGTCGTGCTGTCCATCGCCGGGCCGAAGATCGACTTCGTGATCCTGCACTGGTACCCGGGCGCCCTGGACCGGGCCGGGCACGTCCCCGACATGATCCAGCTCACCCGCGAGCAGCTCGCCGAGCACGCCGGGCCCGGCGCCGAGCGGATCGGCATCGCGATGACCGAGTTCAACACGGGCTCCAGCAGCAACGGCACCAACACCCAGCCCGGCGCCCTGGCCGCCGCGGACGCCTACGCCACGCTGCTGGCCAACGGGGTGTTCACGGTGGACTGGTGGAACGTGCACAACGGCATCGGGGCCGTCACCGAGGTCGAGGGGCACACCGACTACGGCGACTTCGGCCTGCTGTCGAGCGCCGCGTGCACCTCCGACGGCACCGTGTGCGAACCGGCACTCAACACGCCCTTCGCGCCGTACTACGCGCTGCAGATGGTGAGCAGGTTCGCCCGGCCGGGCGACCGGTTCGTCCGGGCCGCGACCGGCCAGGCGAAGGTGAGCGCGCACGCGGCCCGCCGCCCCGACGGCGACCTGGCCGTGCTGCTGGTCAACACCTCGTCCGACACGTCGTACCCGGTGGAGATCGACTACGTGGGCTTCAGCCCGGCCTCGGGCGCGCCGACCGTCCTGACCCACACGAACGGCGCGACCTCCATCACCACGTCCGCCACCGGCAGCGCGACCGCCCGTACGCTGCCGCCGCTGTCGCTGACCACGCTCGTCGTCCGTTCAGAGGCGACCGAGACCGGCCGTCCGGGCGTCCCAGGACAGCCCTCCGTCACCGCCGTGACCGACCGGGCCGCCACCATCACCTGGCCCGCCGCCGCCCCCGGCGCCCGCCCGATCGCCAAGTACGAGGTGCTCCGCCAGAACGGCGCCGTCACCGAGCAGCTCGGCGAGACCACCGGCACCACGTTCACCGTACGCAACCTGCGGCCCGGCACCCGCTACACGGTCAACGTGATCGCCCGTGACGGCGGCGGCGCCCAGTCGTGGCCGTCGTCGCCGCTGACGTTCACCACCGGCACCCCGGCGGCCAGTTCGTGCGACGTACGGCTGACCGTCCAGTCCGACTGGGCCAGCGGCTACGTCGGCGCCCTGGACATCACCAACAACGGCGCCCCGCTGAACGGCTGGACGTTGTCCTTCACCTGGCCGAGGCCGTGGCAGAGCCTGGGCAGCGGATGGAACGCGGTCTGGACGCAGGAGGGCTCGACCGTCAAGGTCGTCAACGAGGCCGGGAACGGCTCGCTGGCCACGGGCGCGTCGGCCACGGTCGGTTTCGTCGGCAACTACACCGGCCCGAACGTGCTCCCGTCCGTCTTCACCCTGAACGGCACGGTCTGTTCATCGGCATAGACGAGGCCGGGTGGGACGGCTCAGCGCGCCTCCTGGATGCGGATCATGTTGCCCGCGGGATCGCGTACCGCGCAGTCGCGAACCCCGTACGGCTGCTCGGCGGGCTCCTGGACCACCTCGGCGTCGCCGTCGCGCAGCCGCGAGAAGAGGCCGTCGAGGTCGGCGGTGGCCAGCACGATGCCGGCGTAGGTGCCCTTGGCCATCATCTCGGTGATGGTGCGGCGCTCGTCGTCGGTGATGCCGGGGTCGGCGGTCGGCGGCTGCAGGACGATGGACGTGTCGGGCTGGTCGGCGGGGCCGACCGTGATCCAGCGCATCCCGTCGTAGCCGACGTCGTTGCGGACCTCGAAGCCGAGCACGTCGCGGTAGAAGGTCAGCGTCGCGTCAGGGTCGTCATGGGGCAGGAAGCTGGCGTGAATGGAGACGTTCATACAGGTCAGGCTAGTTGCGGCTGCGCAGACCTGGCTTCTCGATTCCTGACCGGTCGCGTCACCTGCCTCGCCACGCACGACGGCATCCCCGCCGTAGCGCGCGCCGCCCGGCTCCGGTAGACGCTGGGCGGCACGCCGACCAGTTCGGTGAAGCGCGTGCTGAAGCTGCCCAGCGACGAGCAGCCGACCGCGAAGCAGACCTCGGTGACGCTGAGGTCGCCACGGCGCAGCAGCGCCATCGCGCGCTCGATGCGCCGCGTCATCAGGTAGCCGTACGGCGACTCACCGTAGGCGAGCCGGAACTGGCGGCTGAGGTGCCCGGCCGACATGTTCACGCCACGGGCGAGCGCCTCGACGTCGAGCGGCTGCGCGTACTCCCGGTCGATCCGGTCGCGGACGCGACGCAGGAGCGCGAGGTCGCGCAGGTGCTGCGCCGCGGCGGGTCTGCTCGTCACATGCGCATGGTACGTCGCACCTGGGGGTGGTACGCCCAGCGCGCACTTCTGTCACGGTTTCCGCATCACACGGGCGTATCAGGTGCGTCACCGTTGAAGAGATCGCTCTTGCTCTCGGTCCGGCCCTGCGCCGAAGGTCTACTGAGCGGGCGAAGGGGGAGGCATGCGGGGGCCGTTGGTCGTCAAAAGGGCGCTCAGCGAGCCGCTGCTCCTCCTGGCCGCGTTCGGGTCGATCCTGCTGGCGACCGTCACGCTGGTGACGCTGACGATGTACGCCACCTCCATCGACGACGCCGGCGTCCGCAGGGCGATGGAGACGGCCTCGTACCGGGAGCGGACCACCACGGTCAGCGCCCTGGTCACCGCCGAGACCCTGCCCCGCTACGACCGGGCCGTACGCGACGAGCTGGCCCGGGTCTACACCGCCCCACCACCCGTCACCACCAGCCTCCGTTCCGACTCGTACGTCATGCCGGGACAGGACGGCGAGGAGCTGCCCGAGTTGCTCAGGTTCGGCAGCCACGACGGGCTCGGCGAGCACGCCCGGCTGGTGTCGGGCAGGTGGCCGCGCGCCGGCGGGCCGGTCGTCGAGGCGGCGATCTCCCGGTCGGCGGCCGTGGCCACCGGGTTCGGGACCGGCCGGGAGTTCGTCACGAAGGGGCGGCTCGACCGGCGGCCGGTCACGGTGCGCGTCGTGGGCGTCTTCCAGCTCGACGACCCCGTGGGCGAGCGCTGGGCGGGCGAGGACCTCCTGAGCAGGGGCGCGGAACGCGGCGAGTACACCACGTACGGGCCGCTGATGGTGCCGAGGGAGACGTTCGTCGCGCGCTTCGCCACCGGCGTCAGGGCCATCTGGACCGCCGAGCCCGACCTCACCACGCTGGCCCCCGAACGGCTGCGCCCGCTGGCGGAGGCGATCGACCGGACGGGCGACCGGCTGACGGCGGCCGGCTGCGCGAACTGCGTGGCCGCCAGCCGCCTGCCCGAGATCCTCACCCAGCTCGCCACCGCGTCCCTGGTGACCCGCTCGACCATGCTGATCCCGGTGCTGCAACTGCTGCTGCTCGCCGCGTACGCGCTGACGCTCACCGCGCGGCTGCTGGCCGACCACCGCCGCATGGAGGTGGCGCTGCTGCGCTCGCGCGGCGCGGGCACGGTGCGCCTGGCCGCGCTGGCGGCCGGTGAGGCGCTGCTGGTGGCGCTCCCGTGCGCGGTCGTCGCGCCGTTGCTCGGCCCGCCGCTGCTCGCGCTGGTCCACCGGTTGCCGTGGATCAGGGCCTCGGGGGTGCGCCTCACGCCGTCGCCCGACCTCGGCGCGTTCCTCGTGTCGTTCGGCGTGGCGCTGGCCGCGGCCGTGCTGCTGGCGCTGCCGAGCCTGGCGGGCGCGCGGCGTACGTACGTGGAGGAGCAGTCGGCGCGCGGCCGCGGCGTGCGGGGGCTGGTCGAACGGGCGGGCGCGGACCTGGCGCTGCTGGCGGTGGCCGCGCTGGCGATCTGGCAGTTGCGACGCTACGGCGCTCCTGTCACCGTGACGGCGGCGGGCGGGCTCGGCGTCGACCCGCTGATCATCTCCGGCCCGGCGCTGGCCCTGCTCGCGGGCGGCCTGCTGGGGCTGCGGCTGGTGCCTCGGGTGTCACGGCTGGCCGAACGGCTGACCTCGCGCAGGCGCACGCTCGCCCCCGCGCTGGGGGCCTGGCAGGTCAGCAGGCGCCCGCTCAAGTACGCCGGTCCCGCGCTGCTGCTGACCCTGGCGATCGCGATGGGCGTCCTGTCCATGGCCACCACCGCCACCTGGCAGGCGTCCCAGCTCGACCAGGCGAACCACCAGGCGGGGGCCGACCTGCGGCTGTCGGGGCCGGCCGAGGGGGCGGAGCTGGGGTCGCTCGGGCGCGGCACGGCGTTCACCGCGCTGCCCGGCGTCACCGCGGCCTCCCCCGCCTTCCGCGGCCAGGTCGAGGTGAGCGGCGAGAGCGCGCTGCTGCTCGGGCTCGACGCCGCGAAGCTCGGCGAGCTGTTCGACCTGCGCCCCGACCTGTCCGCGCAGACGGTCGCGCAGATGTCCCTGGCCCTCGCCGGGCGCCAGGCGGGCAGGCTGGACCTCCCCGGTCAGCCGCGCGCCCTCACCGTGCGGGTCGAGGCGGACGCCGCCGCGACGGCGCGGCTGGTGCTGTCCGACGCGCTGGGCGTGTGGCAGGAGCTGCCGCTGGGCGACCTGCGGGAGGGCGCGAACCGGATCGACCTCGATCTGACCGCACTCGCCGGACGCTCCGGCGAGATCACGTACCCGCTCGCCCTGCGCGGCCTCATCACGGGCGAACCTGCCGGGCCGGGCGGCGCCGTTCGCCTGACCGGGCTGAGCGCGGACGGCCGCGACGTGCCGGTGTCCCAGGCCGTCGGCGCGGCACCGGGTGTGATCGCCTTCGCCCCGTCCAGGGAGCCGGAGCCGCTGCCCGTGGTGCTCACCCCTGGCCTGGCCGCCGCGCTCGAGCTGGGCGTCGGGCAGAGCGGGCCGGCCCGCCTGGCCGGACGGGTCCAGCAGGTCGAGGTGGTCGGCATCGTGACGAGCATGCCGACGAGCGCTCCCGGGCAGCAGGCCGTGCTCGCCGACTGGGGGACGATGCAGGCGTACGAGCTGGCCGCTGCGCGGTCGCCCCGCCCCGCCACGGAGTGGTGGCTGGCCGCCGCCGACACCGTACCGGCGCGGGAGATCCTCCGCGACAACCCCCAGTGGGACGTGACCGCGCTCGACCGGCGTGAGCTGACCGCCGAGCTGCGGGACGACCCGCTGGCCAGCGGACTGCAGGGGGCGCTGATCCTGGGGTTCGCCGCGGCGCTCGGGTTCGCGGTGCTCGGGTTCCTGGTGAACGCCGTGGTCGCGGCGCGGGAGCGGAGCGCCGAGTTCGCCGTCCTGCGGGCGCTCGGGACCAGTCCCCGTCAGATGTTCGGAATGCTGGTGACGGAGCAGGCGTTCGTGATCGGGTTGTCGCCGGTGGCCGGCACCGCGCTCGCCGTGGTCGTCGGGAACCTGGTGGTCCCGCGCATCGTCCTGACCGGGCAGGCGTCGGCGGTCACGCCCGGCGTGCTGCTCCACCTCCCGTGGGCGGCCACGGCCGCGCTGCTGGCGCTGGTGGCGGGAGTGCTGTTCACGATCGTCGCCGGGCTGGCCCGGCACCTGCGGCGCGGGCAGAGCGTGGAGGAGCGATGAGGATCCCGCTGGGCGTACGTGAGCACGCGGGGACCGCGGCACTGCTCGCCGCGCTGACGGCGGTCGCCTGCCTGCTGCTCGCCGGGCTGCCCAGGACCATGCAGGGGGCGTTCGACGCGGCGCTGCGCGAGACGCTGACCACCGCCCCCGCCGTACAGGCCGATCTGACCGTGACGGGCGAACCGGCCACACCCGACGGCGACCTGCACGAACGCGCCCAGCTCGAATCCCACGACCCCCGCTGGCGCGAACTCCTCCCCGCGGCGCTGCGGCCCCTGGTCAGGCCCGCCGGTCACGTCAGCGCCAAGACCGTCCGCACCCCCGTCACCGAGACCGGCGACCCCCTCCACTACCTCAACCTCGGCTGGCTGTCCGACGCCGACCGGCGGGTGAACTGGGTACAGGGCCGCGCGCCCGGCAAGTCGTCCACCATGCTCCACCAGGGCACCACGATCCCGGTGGTCGAGGTGGGCGTCGTGGACGAGGCCGTACGCATGATGGGCCTGCGGATCGGCCAGACCAAGGTGATCGGCGAGAGCGCCCAGGTCGCGGTGAAGATCGTCGGCGTCTTCGCGGCCAAGGACCCGGGCGACCGCTCCTGGAGCCATGACGCCGACATCCTGCACGTCACCTGGGTGGTGCCGATGACCGCGCCGGAGCAGTTCCACACCACGACGCTGATGTCCGACGACGGGCTGAGCGTGCTCGACAGCAGGAAATACCACCTGACCTACCGCTGGGTGCTCCCCCTCGACGGGCGGGCCGCGAACGCGCTCGCCGCGCCCGACGTCGAGGCGGCGGTCGCCGAGCTCCAGCGGCAACTGGCGGTCCAGGGAACGAGCACCATCAACCACCGCCTGGTCACCGGGCTCCCCCAACTGCTCGGCGACTTCGGAGTCGCCCTGTCCGCCGTGCGGACCATCGTCTACCTGGTGCTCGGCGGGCTGCTCGCGGTCGCGCTGGGCGTGATCGCGCTGGGCGTACGGCTGCTGACCGACCGGATGGGGCACACCCTGACGCTCGCGCGGGCGCGCGGCGGGTCGCTGTGGCAGGTGGCGGGCGCGGGGGCCGCGCTGACCGCGCTCGCGGTGTGGCCCGCGGCCCTGGCCGGGTACGCGCTGTCGTACCTCGTGCCGGGGCCCGTGCTGCCGATCGTACACCTCGGGCCGGCGGTCGTGGCCGGCGCCGCCGTGGCCTTCGCCGTGGCCCGGGTGGTGCTCGCGCACCGCACGCCGCTGCACGAGCACCGCGACGACGTGGTGGCGGTGCGGCCGTCCGCGCGGCGGGTGACGGTGGAGGCGCTGGTCGTCGTGCTCGCGCCGGTGGGCGCGTACCTGCTGCGGGCCCGCGGGACGGCCGGGTCCGCGCAGCAGGATCCGTTCCTGTTGCTGATCCCGGTCGCGCTGGCGCTCGCCGCCGCGCTGATCACCTTGCGGTGCTACCCGTACCCGCTGCGGCTGCTCGTCCGGCTGGCCGCGCGGGGGCGGGGCGCCGTGCCGTTCCTGGGGCTGACCAGGGCGGCCAGGGCGCGCTCCGCCAGCGCTCTGCCGGTGCTGATCCTGCTGCCCGCGCTGAGCGTGTCGGTGTTCGCCTCGGTGATCCACGACGGGATCGCCACCACGCAGCGGTCGGCGTCCTGGCAGAAGGTGGGCGCGCCGATCAAGCTGACCTCGATCGGGGACATCCCACCCGAGGTCGTCGAGCGCGTACGCCGGGCCCCCGGGGTCGAGCAGGTGGCGCTCGCCTACACGGGCCGGGTGCAGTTGGGTGACACCGGGGAGCGGCCGTACGCCGTCGCCGTGGACCTCGCGCGGTGGCGGCAGGTCGCCGGTGACGCGCCCATCGACCTGCCCACGCTGTCAGGAAGCCGGTCCGCGCTGCTCTCCCCAGGGCTGGGCGGCCGGGGGACCTTCGAGATGAGGTGGCTGTCGCCGGTGACGCTGACCGCCCAGGGCGTGATCGACTCGGTGCCCGGGTTCTACTCCGACGGGCAGTTCCTCCTGGTGCCGCGTGAGGTGCTGCCATGGCCTGCCGCGAACACCCTGCTGATCAGGGGCGACGCCGCGCCCGCCGAGCTGGCGCGGCTGGTCCCGTCGGCCACCGTGGAGACACAGGAGCAGGCGCTGGCCGCCATCCAGGCCGACCCGCTCACCGGCACGGTCTCCTCGTCGCTGCTCGTGGTGACGGTGGCGCTGGGGGCGTACGCGCTGGCCGCGATCGTCCTGTCGCTGGTCATCGGGGCGCCCGACCGGGTCAGGGCGGTGTCGCTCCTGCGTACGCTGGGCCTGTCCGACCGGCAGGCCAGGCGGTTGACCGTGCTGGAGCTGCTGCCCATGGTCCTCGTCACGGCGCTGGTGGGCCTCGGGCTCGGCCTGGTGCTGCCGGGGGCGCTCGGCCCCGGCGTGGACATGGCCTCGTACGCCGGTGGCCTGCCCGTCGGCGGCTACGCCCCCGGCCTGCTCACGCCCCTGGCGCTGGCGGGCGGGCTGGCCGTCTGCGCCGTGTTCGGCGCGTACGCGCACACCGCCGTCGGCCGCCGCCGCAACCTCGGCGCCGTCCTCCGCGTGGGTGACCTGCCGTGAACGCGCCGTAGCGGCCCGCAGGGAAAGCGCAGGTCAAGGACTTGTACGGAACGCGGGGGCACGCCACCCGATCCGTTAACCTTCCCAAAGGGGCACATATAGGACTTTTGGGATTTTCATGGTCATGGACTGGCGGCACGAATGGCTCACGTCATTCGCCTCGACCGCGGAGGGCTCCGGCGGCATCGTCCTCGGCGGCGCCGTGGCGGTCCTGCTGCTGACGCGCTACACGCGCTGGGGGCGGCAGTTCCGGCGGCTGGCGTTCCCCTACTTCCGGCCCGGCCGCACCTGGGCCGGTTGGCGGCCGCTCGTGACCCTGCTGCTCCTGCTCTGGCTGACCGTGCTCGGGGTGCGCCTCGAGGTGCTGCTGTCGTACGCGTCCAACGGCCTGTTCACGTCGCTGCAGGCGATGAACGCGAACACGTTCTGGTTCCACGTCCTCGTCATCGGGGTGCTGGCGGCGATCTACGTCTCCAGCAGCCAGTTCGCCTATCTCATCGCCCAGCGGCTGACCATCCACTGGCGTACCTGGCTGAACGACCACGCGCTCGCCGACTGGCTGAACGGACGCGCCTACCACCGGGGCAGGTTCGTCACGGCCCCGGTCGACAACCCCGATCAGCGCATCGAGCAGGACATCTCGATGTTCGCCCAGCAGTCCTACAGCCTCTCGCTCAACGCGATCGCCGCCGCGCTGCGGCTGATGTCGTTCACCGCCGTCCTCTGGTCGCTGTCGGGGGCGATGACGATCTTCGGGTACCAGGTGCCCAGGGCGATGGTCTTCCTCGCCTACGCCTACGTGATCGTCGCGTCGTTCGTGGCCTTCCGGATCGGCCGCCCGCTGATCCGGCTCAACTTCCTCCAGGAGAAGCTGGCCGCCTCGTATCGCTATGCCCTGATGCGGCTGATGGACAACTCCGAGAACGTCGCGTTCTACGGCGGCGAGGGAGTGGAACGGACGACGCTGACCGCCAGGTTCTCCTCCGTCATCGGCAACGCCTGGACCTGTGCCAAACGGTCGCTGAGACTCCAGGTGTTCAACGGCGCGGTGTCGCAGGCGTCGGTGGTGTTCCCGTACATCATCCAGGCGCCGCGCTTCTTCCACAGAACGATCTCACTCGGCGACGTCACCCAGACCGCCGACGCCTTCGGCCAGGTGCACGACGCGCTGTCCTTCTTCAGGAACTCCTACGGGGACTTCGCCTCCTACCGGGCGACCCTGGAACGGCTCACGGCCCTGATGGACGCCAACCAGGAGTCGCGCGCCCTGTCGGGCCCGGCCGTCATCCACCGGGCCGACGCACTGGAGATCGAGGACCTGCGGGTGTGGCGGCCCAACAGCCAGCCGCTGATCGAGGGCCTGACCCTGAGCCTGAGCCCGGGGCAGGCGCTCCTCGTCAGGGGACCTTCAGGAAGCGGCAAGACCACGTTGCTCCGCAGCCTGGCCAGCCTGTGGCCGCACGCCCACGGCATCGTCCGCCGTCCCGTGGGGGCGCACACGCTGTTCCTGTCGCAGCAGCCGTACGTGCCTCTGGGGAGCCTGCGTACCGCGCTGGCCTACCCCGAACCCGGCGACCTGATCAGCGAGGAGCGCGCCCGCGAGGCGCTGCGCTGCGTCCAACTCGGCCACCTGGAGGAACGCCTCGACGACGAGACCCACTGGACCCGCACGTTGTCGCCGGGCGAGCAGCAGCGGCTCGGGTTCGCCAGGATCCTGCTGACCCGCCCCAGCCTGGCCTTCCTCGACGAGACGACCTCCGCCGTGGACGAGGGCCTCGAACACGCGCTCTACCGGCTCATCCGCGAACGCCTGCCACAGTGCATGCTCGTCAGCGTCGGCCACCGCAGCACCCTCAGCGCCTTCCACACCCACCACCTGCACCTACTCGGCGCGGGCCGCTGGGGCATCGACGCCGCGCCCGGATAGCTCCCGACCAGTCTCATCAGATGATCGGTTTCTAACGGATGCGGTGGAGCTGCCAGTGCTGCTCCAGTTTATGGCCGTCCTTCCACTGGATCACCTTGGCGCCTGCTTTGAAGCTGCCACCGGCGACGGCCAGCCACTGCTTGCTCTTTCTGTTCCGAATTCCCCAGCCTTGTCCGGCACCGGCAGAGTACGCGTCCCATTTCTGTTCGGGGGCCTGACGACTGCAGGGCCACATGATCGCAGGCGCCCCGGGGGTCGTGCTGCCGTGAGCAATGGCGAGACACTTCCCGGAGTCGGGGTTGTACAGCAGGCCGTCGTCCCGCTGCCAAACGAGGTAAGTACTGTAAGTGTCGTTGGGGCAGTATGTGATCACTGCCTGCGAACCTGCCCGCCAGTCAGCGGGGGACAAACACAGCCCTGTTGTGGCGCGATCACCGGTCTTGCCGTTGAAGGCTCGCACCCAGAGCTCGGGCAGCGAGTTGGACTTGGCCGATGCGGCACCCGGCGACGAAGCCGCGACAAGCGTGGCGGCGACCACGCAGGACATGATTTTACGGAAAGCTCGGTACACGGGTTTCTCCCTGTAGATGAGGCCGTCTGTTTCTTGTCGGCACCTGCTTCGAGGCATGCGAAACAGGTGAAACGGCCCAGCACATCAGCGCATGCTTCATGCGCGGACGGACTCAAGTGATCACAACGGACGGCGGACGCCACGGTACAGGGACCTCCGGGCGGAGAACATCACCAGGGTCGAACCCGGGTCGCGCCGGCCACAACCGTGTCACGCTGGCACGTTCCCGCGATCAACGGCGCGCGTTTCCCCCCGGACACTCATAATTAATTGGCGATTAACCAATAGTTTCATCACCTGACGTCGTGCGGGCGGCCGGCACCAGTTCCTGGCCCGCACCCGCGCCGCCGGCGATACCCGGACAAACTGCCGTCAATGGCCCGGATGAGGTCGTGATCATTCTCATCCCCACGGCGTTGGGCCCGGGCATGCCAGGCCAAGATCAGGCGTGATATCCGATTCATTATCGATGACCGGCTCGTAGTGATATTGGACAGTGGGAAGTAAAGCTGGTCTGCTTTGACGCGCGAAACATCCGAGGCGAAGACTCCGCCGTACTGGCCCCGCGCGAGGTCACCGACATCGACTGCGGATGGCATGTGGCCCGCCGCCGGGGTGACTCGTCTGCTCACCCCTCGCCGTCGACATCAACGCAGCATCGGTGAACGAATCTCCTGGACGACAGCCTCCCAGAAGCCAGACCACCCATCGAAAGGGCGACTTGTGAACAACATTCTCCGAAAGGCCTCGATCGTGATGGCGGCCGGTTCGGCCGCCATCGCGACGTCGCTTGCCGGCGCGGCCCCGGCCAACGCCGCAGCCTTGTTCGAACTGCGTCCCTCCAATGGCGAGCACAACCTGTGCCTGGCCATCGAGCACGGCAGCACGGCCAATGGCGCACGCGCCATCCAGTGGAACTGCAACGGCAGACTCGAACAGCGTTGGTATTGGCAAAATGGGCAACTCAGGAACTACAAGAGCGACAAGTGCCTCGCCATTGGCGGCGGCAGCCGGGTCGAAGGTAAGCCCGTCATCCAGTGGAAATGCAATGGGGAAAAGGGGCAACGGGAGCAGCATTGGGTAAGGGAAGGCAGGGGCTCCGGGAATGGCTGGAGCATTCGGAACAACTACACCAACATGCACATGGCTATTGGCAACGACAGTGAGAGAAGGGGCGCGCCGGCCATCCAGTGGCGCAGCAGAATGAAGGACGATCAGAACTGGATGCAGAAGCCTGTTGGATAGGGCAGACGAACCCTGCTTGACCACCGCTTCAAGGAGCGGCAGCGGTGACGGATATGGACCGGGATCGGACACCGGTCTGCACCTGATCCGATGAGATCGTACGGGCGGGTGGGACATTCCCGGTTTCCCAGGGAGGCCCACCCGCCCACGAGCTGGATCCGGAGCCCTAGCAGAACCAGACGTCGGTGTAGATGCAGCCGGTGCACCCGCTCGTGCCGCCGACGACGTGACACAGCTTCCTCTTCCGCACCATCTGCGAGCAGGAGCAGGTCACGTAGTAGGAGGAGTCGGCCTTCGCGGTCGCCTTCGGCACCAGCTTCTCGAGAACCCGGTCGCCGAGCCTTTCCAGTGTGCCCCTCATGGCGGTTCGCTCCTTTCGTGGAGGTACATCTTGATCAAGAAGCTATCGGCAGGGCATACGACCGCCCGTATATCGGCGCTACAGTCCCCTGCCGCCGGCCGCCGTCAGCGGCAGGGCCCGCCGTACGGCGCGGGTTCGCCCCTCCTGCCCGTCATGGGCGGCTGACAGCTCCGCCGCCACCAGCCTGACCAGGTCGTGCATGCGGAAGCGGGGGCCGACCGGCTCCAGCAGGCGAAATTCGACCAGTTCGTCCAGTGCCGCCTCGGCCAGGCTCGGGTCGACGCCGAGCAGCGCGGCGACGCGCCCGGGGTCGACCTCGGGCAGGTCGAGCGCGCCCAGCAGCAGGAAGGCGCGGGCGGCCACAGCCCTGACCGGGTCCGCGCGGTCGGTCAGCAGTTCGTAGCTGACCTTGAAGCAGGACCGGACGCACTGACCGGGTGCCCGCAACGCGTCCAGACGCCGTCGCCGGTCGCGCAGCCGCTCGCCGAACCTGCGCAAGGTCCAGTCCGGACGTGCTGTCAGCCGGGTGCCCGCGATGTGCAACGCCAGCGGATGGTAGCCGCACCAGCGGGCCACGTCCGCCGCCGCCTCGGGCTCGGCACGTACCCGGGACTCCCCCACCAGCAGCGACAGCAGGCGCACCGCGTCCGCCTCGTCGAGCAGGCCGACCGCGATCGGCACCGCGTCCACGGTCGCCGGCATGGTACGACTGGTGATCAACACGGCGCAGCCGTCACTCGCCGGTATCAACGGCATCACCTGCTCGGCGCCGGCCGCGTTGTCGAGGATCACCAGCATCCGCCGGTCGGCCAGCAGCGACCGGTAGGCGGCGGCCGCCTCCGCCGTCGTCGCGGGCACCTCACGCCCGGCGACGCCCAGGGCGCGCAGGAAGCTCCCGAGCACTTCGGCGGGCCGCAGCGGCGAGGCGTCGGGACTCGATCCGCGCAGATCGACGTAGAGCCGGCCGTCGGTGTAACGGCCGGCCGCGCTGTGTGCCAGCCGCAGCGCCAATGCCGACTTGCCGACCCCGCCCGCGCCGTGCAGCGCGATCACCCGGACTCCGGCGCCCGGCGGCGCGCTCGCGTACAGCACGTCGCTCGCTCGCGCGAACTCGGACCGCCGGCCGACGAACGCCGCGGGCTCAGGAGGCAGGCGGCGCGGACGCCGATGCCCGTCCCCGCCGGCGAGCGTGACGACGCCGGTGTAGGCGTGGACGCCCGGGTGCCCCGGAGCCGTGTCCCCGTTCAGGATCGACCGGTGTAGTCGGCGCAGCTCCGCGCCGGGGTCGAGCCCGAGCCGGTCCGCCAGGACCCGACGGGCCGTCGCGAACGCCTCCAGCGCGCCCGTGACGTCCCCGCACCGGTGGAGCGCCACCATCAACTGGCCGTGCAGGCGCTCCCGCAGCGGATGTCGTGCGGTCAGGTCGCGCAGCCGGCCGGCCTCCACCCGGTGCGAGCCGAGCGCGAGCCGGACGTCGATGTGCTCCTCCACGGTGCTCAGATAGCGGTCGGTCAGCTCGGCGACCACATTCCTGAGCACCGGGCCCAAGGGGACGTCCGCCGCGGGTGTTCCCCGCCAGGTCCCGAGAGCCCGGTCGTAGGCGTCCTCCGCCGCGCGGAGGTCCCTTCGGGAGAGCGCCTCCCTGGCGTGCGCGAGCAGCCCGTCGAACAGGAGCAGGTCCAGCTCGGAGGGCTCGACCAGCAGGAGGTAACCCCCTTCGGAGGTGACCAGCCGGCCGCCGGCTCGATCATCGGCGGCGGACAGCAGGTGACGGAGACGCATGACGTACGTGTGCAGGTTCGGCACCGCCGAGCGGGGAGGCCGCCCGTCCCACACCTCCGCCACCAGAGACCGGATCGGCACGGCGCGCCCGGCGTGCGCGAGCAGCATGGCCAGAGCGGTGCGTTGCTTGGGCGCCGAGATCCGGATGGGCGTCCCTCTGGGCTGGACGCACAGGGGACCGAGAAGTTGGAACCTCACAAGTCACTTCCGTCGCCGGCTCGAGGTCACCTACAGAGCCGTCCGGGGCCGTCCGGGGGTTCGAGCACGACGACGTCGCCACGGCGCACGTGCTCGCCATGTTCAGCGGAGCAGGGTCCGGGCAGGCTCGGCCTCGGCCAGGTAGTCCTTCGCCTGCAGTTCGAACAGCTCGGCGTATTCGCCGCCGGCCGCCATCAGATCGTCGTGCGTGCCCTGCTCCACGATCTCGCCGTCGCGCAGGACCACGATCAGGTCCGCGGCCCGGACCGCGCCGAGCCGGTGCGACACGAGCAGGCTGGTACGTCCTGCGCGGTGCTCGACCAGCCGGCTGTGGATCTCGTGCTCGGCCTGGGCGTCCAGGCCCGCGCTCGGTTCGTCGAGGATGAGCAGGTCACGCCCCTCACGGAAGAGCGCGCGGGCCAGAGCGAGGCGCTGCCACTGGCCGCCCGAGAGCACCACCCCGGCCTGCGGGTCGTTCTCGTCCTCCAGTCCGAAGAAGATCCGGCTGAGCAGCGTGTCGTAGCCTCGCGGCAGCGCGCGGACGATGTCGTGCGCACCGGCCAGGCGGGCCGCCGCCTCGATCCTGGCCCGGTCGGGCAGGGCGTCGATCTCCCCCATCGCGATGTTCTCCGCCGCGGTGAGGTCGTAACACATGTAGTCCTGGAAGAGCACGCCCATCCTGCGGCGCAGTTCGCCGGACGGCACGTCGCGGAGGTCCGCGCCGTCCCAGTAGATCGCGCCGCGCGTCGGATCGTAGAAGCGGCAGAGCAGTTTGATCAGCGTGCTCTTGCCGGCCCCGTTGAGCCCCACCAGCGCCACCGAGGCGCCGTACGGGATGGTGAGGTCGACTCCGCGCAGCACCCATGGATGGCTGTCGTCGTATCGGAACCACACGTCGCGCAGCTCGATGCCGTGCCGCATCGCGGGCAGCTCGGCGCTCTCGCGAGGCGGCGGCAGGTCGTCGGGCATCGACGTCACCTCCGCGTGGTAGCCGAAGAGCAACAGCGCCTGATGGGCTCCCGCCACGGTCTCCACCAGCCCCGTCAGCGCGGTCTGCGTCCCCGCCACGGCGGCGACGAACGCCGTCACGTCACCGAGGCTCAGCCCTCCGCTCAGGGCGGAGAACACCGCCCACAGCAGCCCCGCCCCGGCGACGGCCGTGGAGAGCAGGGCGAGCAGCGACTGGATGACCGCCTCACGCCGGTCCAGCCGTCGTTCACCGGCCTGCGACCTGGCCAGCTCGCCGAGCACCCGGCTCTTCAGGAAGCCGCCGAGCCCGAACAGCCGGACCTCCTTCGCCGCCCGGACGTCGGTGATGAGCGACGAGTAGAGGATCTGCCGCCGCGCCGTGGCGGAGAGCCCGGCCAGCACTCCCACGCGCCGCCTGACCATGGCCATCCGCGCGATCAGGACGGGGACGGCGGCCACCGTCACGAGCCCCGCCATGGCCGGGCTCAGCAGCGTCAGGCTGACCAGCAGACCGACCAGCGTGATCACGTTGCGTCCGGCGTCGAACAGCCCCGAGGTCACCGGCGTCAGCGCGCCGCCGGTCGCCTCCGCCGCCATGCGCAGCCGGTCGAGGAACACCGGGTTCTCGAAGCGTGACAGACCCTGGAAGCCGGTGACCGCGGTATAGAGGTCGTCCTGGAGCAGCCGGTCCAGCCGCCGATCCAGCTCCGCCCGCAGGTAGCCGGTGAGATGCGGCAGGACTCCCGAGGCGAGGCCGAGCAGGGCGAGGCCGCCGGCCGCGCGCAGTGCCTGATCCGGGTCACCGGCGGTGAGCCCGTCGACGAGGAGCTTGGTCCCCCACACCGTGCCGGTCGGCAGCAGGCCGGTGACGACCGTGACCGCGAGCTGGCACGTCACCAGGCCGGGGCCGGCCCGCCAGGACAGCAGCGCCACCGCGGCGGCGTGGTGCAGCGGTCTCCTGGGCAGGTCGTCGCCCGGCGCGTCGTCGGCGGCGGACGCCGGGCTCATACCGTCGGGGCCGTTTCGGCCAGGCGTTCCACGTCCAGGTCCGCCCGTACGATCCTGCCCTCCGCGTCGAGCCGCAGGAACAGCGGGAACGCCCGGATGCCGAGGTCGGCCGCCACGGCGGCCGCCTCCTCCGCCACGACGACGGCGGACGCCTCGCCGACCACGTCGACCAGGTTCTGGACCTGCCGGCCCGTACCGGTGACGAACGCCAGGGCCGTGCCGGGGCGGGCCTCGGCCGCGAACTTCGGGGCGTGCTCGTGACACGTGCCGCAGTCGGCGTCGAAGAACCCCACGAGCCGCGGGCTGGGCACGGCACGCGTGGCTTCGCCCGGCAGCGTACGTCCGATCAGGAACGAGGGATCATAGGGCAGCGTCCTCGGCTCGCTGCCCAGACGCTCCAGCTCAGCGCTGTGCTCGCGCAGGCGGCGCAGCACCGCGAAGGTGAGCATCAGGTCGAACAGGCAGAGCACACCGACCAGCACGATGGCGGCGATCAGAAAGGGCATCGGACGATCTCACTTCCGGTCATCGGGACGGGGCGGCGAACAGGCTCACGAGGTCGTCCAGTCGTACGACGACCAAGATGCCCACGGCGGCCACGACCGCCGCCAGGGCGAGGCCGGCGGGGTGGGCGGGAGACCCCGTGCCCGCACCGGCGAGTCCGGCCGCGAGCCCGGCGGCCGCACCTGTGATCAGCAGCAGATTGCGCACCACGTGCACCCGGCCGAGCGGCGTGTCGGAGGCTCCGAAGCACCGGCACGGCCCGCGCCGCCCCCTGCGCAGGGCGGCGAGGATACCGGCGGTCATGGCGGCCAGGGTCGCGACCGCCGCAGTCAGCCCCACGACCGTGGTGGACGGGAACAACAGCAGGAGCACCACCGCCGCCTCCGCCCCCACCAGCGCGTACGCCGCCACCGCCGATCCGGCCCCCGGGAGCAGCCCGAGCGCCCTGATCGAGGCGGCGAACGCGTCGAAGGCGGCACGCCCGCGGACCTTGCTCGCGAGCGCCAGCACGAAGACCCCGACGAGCAGCACCCGGCAGGTCGTCAGCAGATAGAGCATCATCTGGCCAGTCCGTTCCCATTCCCGCCGGGCCCCGCGGCGACGCCGAACCCCGTCGGAGCCGTCAGCGGACCCTCAGGAAGTACGCGCCGCCGTGTTGGCTCAGGACGCTAGAGAGAGCGCCTACAGTGCCGGTACACCGGCGCTACATCGGGCCCGGCTCCGCCAGCTCGGCCAGCTCCGCTGCGAAGAGCCGCAGCAGATCGTCCATGCGGAAACGGTCGGCGCCGATCGGTTCGAGCAGGCGTGCCTTCAGCAACTCGTCGAGCGCGGCCTCGGCGACCTTCGTCTCGACACCGAGGAGCCCGGCAGCGTGCTCGATGCCGATCTCGGGCAGGTCGAACGCGCCGATCAGCAGGAAGGCGCGCCTGGCCACCTCCCCGACCGGGCTCGCGCTCTCCGCCAGCGACGCGAGGCTCACCTCGAAGCCGGAGCGGACGCTCAGGCCGGCGGTCTGCAGTTCGTCGAGCCGCCGCCGGTCCCGCAGCCGTCCGGCGAAGCGTCCGAGCGACCAGTCGGGCCGGCCGGCGAGGCGGGCGCCCGCGATGCGCAACGCCAGCGGCTGGTGACCGCACAGGTGCGCGAGGTCGGCCGCCGCCTCGGGCTCGGCGCTCACCCGGGACTCGCCCGCCAGCAACGTCAGCATCCGTACCGAGTCCTGCGAGCCGAGCATCCCGACGGAGATCTGGACGGCGTCCAGGGTGGACAGCATGATCCGGCTCGTGACCAGCGACGCGCATCCGTCGCCGCCCGGAATCAGGTCCGTCACCTGGGCCGCGTCGACGGCGTTGTCGAGGAGGACGAGGACTCTCCGGCCGGCCAGCAGCGACTGGTAGACGGCCGCCGCCTCGGCCTGCGTGGCCGGTACGTCGTCGTGCGGCACCCCCAGCGCCCGGAGAAACCGCCCGAGCACCTCCACGGGCCGCAGCGGCGGCCGGTCCGGGGCGGAACCCTGCAGGTCGGCGTAGAGCCGGCCGCCGGCGTAGTGATCGGCGGCCAGGTACGCCGCCCGCAGCGCCAGAGCCGACTTCCCCGCTCCAGCCGGGCCGTGCAACGCGAGCACCTGTGCGCCGGACCCCGCCGTCACCTCGCGGTCCAGCACGTCGACCGCCTGGGCCAGCTCCGCCGACCGGCCCACGAACACCACCGGCTCGCGCGGCAACTGGTTCGGCCGCCGGTGGTCGTTCCGCAGCCGCACGGCCGCCGGTCCGCCCGGCAGCTCCACGTCCGGTTCCCTGCGCAGGATCGCCTGGTGCAACCGGCGCAGTTCGGGACCGGGCGCCACGCCGAGTTCGGCGGCCAGTACCCGGCGGGCCGCCCCGAACGCGGCCAGTGCGCCGGCCACGTCGCCGCACCGGTACAACGCGACCATGAGCCTGCCGTGCAACCCCTCCCTCAGCGGATGGCGCACCGTCAACGCGCGCAGCCGCTCGGCCGCCACGGCGTGCCTGCCGAGCGCGAGCTGAACCCCGGTGAACTCCTCGGCGGTGTTCAGGTAGCGGTCGGTCAGGTGGGCGACGACCTCTCTCAGGGCCGGGCCGAGCGGCACATCCTCGACCGCCGCGCCGCGCCACAGCGCGAGGGCTTCGGCGTACTCGTCGTGCGCCCTTTCGAGGTCGCCCTGCTCCAGCGCACGGCGACCGTGCCCGGACAACGTCTCGAAGTGGAAGAGGTCCAGCTCGGCGGGCTCGACGCGGAGCAGGTAACCACCGTCCGAGGTGACCAGCCGCTCTCCGTCCGGGTGGTCGCCGCAGGTGGCGAGCAGGTGACGCAACCGCATGAGATAGGTACGCAGGTTCGCCACCGCCGAGGCGGGAGGTCGCTGGTCCCACACCTCGGCCACCAACGAGTTGACCGGCACCGTGTGCCGGGCATGCGCGAGCAGCATGGCGAGGAGGGTGCGCTGCTTGGGCGCCGCGATCCGCAGGGGTGTGTCACCGGGCTGGATCCGCATCGGGCCAAGCAGTCGAAACCGCAACAGTCCCGCCTTTCACTCCGGCCGAACGCTCGAACGCCGTCCGACCGAGGTACGGGGCGATGCCCTGTGACCATAGACGAAAAGGGCCCCGAACGATGAGCCGTCCGAGGCGCCCTGGCACTTTGGGTGACACCGTTGGCGTACCGGCGCGTGTTGACGCCTGCCGAGTCGGCCGAACGGCAGGAACAGATGCAGCAGCGGTGAGGGCTGGTGAGCAGGTCGCGGCACCCGATGCCCGCCCAGCCAACCGCTTTCGCGGCTGGGTCAGCACGCTCGGTGACACCGTTATCGAGTGTGCTTCTGTTTGGTCCGATCTCGGAGAACACGAATATAGTCGAACCCCTGATCTTCTAGCTGCCGCACGACCCACTGAGCAGCACGATCGTCGGGATCAAGTTCCCGCAATTGGAATCGGAGGCTCTCGATAGCGTGCCGCTCATGGCTCTTGCGCCTCTTGGGGAAGAAATCCTGCGGAAGGTTGTGGCACACGTCCGCGATCATGCGCATGTGCTCCAGATGCGTCAGTGCGATGTCCGTTTCCCCCGCAGCCAACGCGCGCTTCACGAAGTGACTGGTCGCTCGCAGCTCAATGAACCCCCTGGCCATCAATACTCTGATGGCCTCCTGCGCCGACCCGCGTTCCAACCCAGCCGGCCGGTCACGCGCTGTCCGCATGTCTTCCAGAAAGGTGAAGCAGGAGCAGTGGCCTTCACGTTCTTCGACGCAGTGCGGGTGCTTGCAACTGTGGTCGTGCCGGTGATCACGGGACCACACATGGAAGTCCCGCCTTATGCCCCTGGCGCGCCGCGCTGTCCGATGCTCCTCCCATCGTGACAGCGTCTTGGAAAGCTGCTGGAACCGCAGCATCGGTACAGGCCTGTTAAGACCGCTCTTGATGAGCGCACCGTCGTTCATTCTGAGCACCATGGCCGCAGAGATGCAGCCTTCAACGGGCACATCCCACGACCTACGTGGCCAAGGAATCACATAGTGAGTTCCACCAGGAGCGAGGTGAGCAACCAGAAGCTCGATGGCCTGCGGCTTGACTGAGCCTGAGGTCTCACGCAGCAATTCGATCATTGTTGCAGTGTCGACGGCACGAACTGTCCGAAGCGTCCTGGGCAACACCGTGCCATGATCCGGATCTTTCGCCAGAGGCCAAGGAAGTAACCACACGAGCATCAGCCTGCCATGGACGGGCCCAGCACCGGAGGCGGCAACGTTGCTGTCACTGTTGCTGTCAGAAGAGATCAAAAAGCCTCGAACGATGATCCGTTCGAGGCGTTCCTGCCGGTCGTGTGAGGTGGTCAGGGGCGGGGTCGAACCGCCGACCTTCCGCTTTTCAGGCGGACGCTCGTACCAACTGAGCTACCTGACCTAGAGCGGTCCTGACGGGACTTGAACCCGCGACCTCCACCTTGACAGGGTGGCGAGCACTCCAAACTGCTCTACAGGACCTTGCGTTTCTTGCTGTTCTTGCTGTTTGCGCTCGCTTAGCTTACCAGCTCTTCGGTGACCTTTGGCCAGCCGATTTGCGGTGCGCCAGGCGCTCGCAGTGCCCCCAACGGGATTCGAACCCGTGCCGCCGCCTTGAAAGGGCGGTGTCCTGGGCCGCTAGACGATGGGGGCTCAGGATTCCCTGTCGCCTTCCGTCGGAGACCTCTGAAGCATAGGGGACGATTGCCCCTGATGCCAAAGCGACGAACCGGCGGTCGGTGACCCGGTGCCAGTGATCGATCCCGTTGGAGACGGGCCGTTCGTTGGCTCCGGGGAAATCATACGTTGCGGGTTGGGCTCCACGTGACGCTGGATGTACACCGACTGCTCCCCGAGCCCGCCGAGCGTGATGTCGTCCCAGGCCCGCAGGCGCCGGGTCTCCTTGTCGAAGTACAGGACGGACGCCTGGACGGGGGTGGGCTGGGCGTGTTCGAGCGCGCGCAGGCCGGCCCCGCCCGTCGAGCCCTGGACGAGCATGCGGGTGCCCGTCGGCAGCATGCTCGTCCTCCTGTCGTGCGTGTGGCCCGCCAGGATCATGGGGGCCACGCCGGAGAAGCCGCGCCCGACGTCGGGGTCGTGTACGGCGATCAGGTCCGGTTCGCCCACCCCGGCGAGGTGGGCGCGGGCGAACTGGCCGAGCGCCTGCGGGGTCGAGTTGACGGGCACGGACTTGTCGGGGGTGAAGCGCGGGTCCCCGAGCCCGTAGATGGTCAGCCCGGCCACCTTCTGCGACCTGTCGTCCAGGACGATGGCGTTCTTCTGCCTCTCCACCGCCTTCTGGGTGGTCATCGAGTCGTGGTTGCCGCGGACGTACACGTACGGGACCTTGAGGCCGCTGATCTCGTCGACGAACTTGTTCTCGGCCTTGGTGCCGTGGTCGGAGATGTCACCGGTGTCGATGATCAGGTCGACGGCGAACTGGTCCTTGAGTGAGCGGATGACGTTCCAGGCGATGGGGTTGATGTGGATGTCGGAGACGTGCAGGACGCGGATGGTCTTGGGGTCGGCGTCGTACAGAGGGAGGGTCGAGACCGTTTCGTAGAGCTTCGAGACGTTGGTCACGAGCTTGGTGAGCTGCGACCGGTACGACTCGAACTTCGTCACGATCGCCTCCGCGCTGCCGACCAGGGACGGCGCGGCGGCCACCAGTCCGGAGTAGCGCGGCTCGACGAGTGATCTCGGACGGAACGTGAGGGCCGCCAGGGCTCCCGTGGCGGCCAGGGCCACGGAGGCCGCCAGAAGGCCCGCCAGGGCCACTCTCGGCCGCCTGAAGACCATCAGGACGGCGAGCAGCGCCCCCGCCCCCGCGCAGAGCAGCGAGCGGATGATGAGCGCGCGCACGCCGTCCAGCAGGTCGGTCTCGATCACGCCGGGCAGGCGGTCGGCCAGGCGCGGGTCCTCGAGGAGGGCTTTGGCGCGTTCCTGGTCGATGTTCTCCAGCGTGATGCGCAGCCTGAGCGGCGCGTCGTGGGTGCGGAAGGTGAGCGTGCCGAGCGGGCTGGCGTCGACGACCGTCTCGCCGTCCCAGGCGGGGCGGAGGGACATTCCGGTCTCCACCGGACCCACCTGTGCGTGGACGGTGCCGCTGAGGAAGATACCCAGCCAAGCACCGATTGCGGCCACGAGGAGAACCGCCACCGTCCTCGAGCCGCGTGATCGAAGGAGTGCCTTTGACCTGTGCGCGAACTTCATACAGTTTCTTGCCTACCTGACGGACGGGGCAGAATGGCAAGTGTGATCGAGGTAACGCGGGAGAAGTTCGAGGAACTCGTGGCCGAGGCATTGGACACCATCCCCCCAGACCTCACCCGCGCCATGAGTAACGTCGTCGTCACGGTCGTCGATGACCCGCCGGAGCCCCACCTGCTCGGCCTGTACACCGGTGTCCCCCTCACCGAACGCGGCGACTGGTACTCCGCTGTTCTGCCCGACCGGATCGAGATCTACCGCAATCCGATATGTCAGATTTGCGACACCGAGGAGGACGTGGTCGACGAGGTGCGCATCACGGTCGTGCATGAAGTCGGGCATCACTTCGGCATCGACGACGCCAGGCTTCACGAATTGGGCTGGTAACCCTTTGCTTTTGGTTGGCTGCTTTGGGTTGCGGTCAACTCGTCGGTCGGGCACCTTAGGTGACATAGCGAGCACCCTGAGTCAGGCACAGCGGAGTCCAATGGGGGCCATGCGGGCACGACGGCCGCCGGGACGGCATCGCCGTGCCGGAGAAGCACCACAAGTCACATATCGGGAAGTCATCGCCGTCGGAGAGTTCCGGTCGCTCTGGTACGCCCAGGGCCTGTCGCTCCTCGGCGACCAGCTCGCCCAGGTGGCGCTCGCCGTGCTCGTCTTCGACCGCACGGGGTCCGCGCTGGCCACGGCGGCGGTCTACGCGCTGACCTACCTGCCCTCGATCGTCGGCGGGCCGCTGCTGGCCGGGCTGGCGGACCGGTTCGCCCGCAGGGGCGTCATGCTGGCCTGCGACCTCGTACGCGCCGTGCTGGTGGGCGTGATGGCCGTGCCCGGCATGCCGTTCTGGTCGCTGTGCGCGCTGGTGTTCCTGGTGGTGCTGCTCGGCGCCCCGTTCTCGGCCGCGCGGGCGGCGCTGCTGCCGGAGGTGCTCGAAGGCGACGCGTACGTCCTGGGCTCTGCTCTGCAGAACATGACGAACCAGGCCGTCCAGATGCTCGGTTTCGCCGCGGGCGGAGCGCTCATCGCGACCATGGGCCCTTACCGCGCGCTCGCCCTCGACGCCGCGACGTTCCTCGCATCGGCGCTGATCCTGATCTCGGGCGTACGCCGCCGTCCCGCCGCCCACCAGCACGACGGCAAGCTGTCCATGTGGAGCATGACGGCGTCCGGGGCCCGGCTGGTGTTCGGTTCGCGGCATCTGCGGACGCTCGTGCTCTTCGCGTGGCTCTGCGGCTTCTACATCCTGCCGGAGGGCATCGCGGCGCCTTACGCGGCCAGGCTCGCCACGGACGGGCTGCCGGTGCCCGTCATCACCGGCCTGCTGATGGCCGCCATGCCGGCCGGGACGGTGGTGGGGGCGTTCCTGTACAGCAGGTTCGTCTCGCCACCGCGGCGGCTGCGGCTCATGGGGTGGATGGCCGTCCTGAGCTGCGCGCCCCTGATCGTGACCGCGCTACGGCCGCCGTTGGCCGTGGTGCTCGCGGCGTGGGTCCTGTCGGGGGTCGGCGGGGCGTACCAGCTCGCGGCCAATGCCGCCTTCGTCCAGTACGTACCGGCCGAACGTCGCGCCCAGGCGTTCGGCCTCGTGCAGTCGGGGCTGATGGCCGTACAGGGGGTCGGCATCCTGGTCGGCGGTTTCGCGGCGGAGCGACTCGGCCCGGAGCCGGTCGTCGCGCTGGCGGGGGCCGCCGGGGTGATCGGCGCGGCAGTGCTCTCCCTGATGTGGACCGAGGCCCGCGACAAGACCGCCCAGGTGGGTGCCGAGGCCACCGCCTGATCACGTCACCGCCTGATCACGTCACCGCCTGATCACGTCACCGCCTGATCACGTCACTTCTGGTGCGGCTGCTGCTCGCTGCTCCAGTCCGACGACGTCGCCTTGTTCTCCTGCTGCTTGCTGATCAGGTCCTGGACGATCGACGTCTCGTGCTCCTCGTCGGGCATGAGGAGCCAGCCGATCGCGTAGATGCCGACGCCGACGCCGCCGAACAGCGTGGCGATCGCCAGCGCGATCCGTACCATGTTGGCGTCGATCCCCACGTACTCGCCGACGCCGGAGCAGACGCCCGCGATGATCCTGCCCTTGTGGGTCCGGCGCAGCTTCTTGACGTTGTATTCGCTCATAGCCCAAGACTGCCCGGCGGGCGCGCGTCCGCACATCAGGATTCCCCCTGGCCTAACCCTGGTAGCCCCCTGTGCGGTGAGTGCGCGCTTGTGGGGCGGTGCGCCGACGTTCGGGGAGCGTGGGGCGGGTGGGGTGCGTTCCTGCTCGGGGCACACGGCCGAGGTCGCTCAGCCCTGAGCCCTGAGGCTGCTCACCCCCGGAAGTCGCTCAGCCCGCGGAGGTCGCCCGGCACCGTCGCCCGGCACCCCGGAAGTTGCCCAGGCGTCCGGAAGATGCTCGGCCTCGACATCCTTTAGCCTGAAGTCGCAAGCCTGAGCACCCAAGAGTCAGTCCACGATCTTGTCCACAAGCTCGTCGACTACTTTGTCCCTGGGCTTGTCCACGTCTAACGTGTCCACGTCGCTTGTCTGAGGATCTGAGGAGAGGACCCGTGATGGACGACCTGTTGCGCCTGGACGACCGGCTGAACGCCGACCAGCGACTGATCCGCGACACGGTCAGGTCCTTCGTCGCCGACCGCGTCCTGCCGTACGTCGGGGACTGGTTCGAGGAGGCCACCTTCCCGGCGCGCGAACTCGCGCCCGCCCTCGGCTCGCTCGGGCTCCTGGGAATGCACCTGCAGGGATACGGCTGCGCCGGCACGGACGCCGTCTCGTACGGCGTGGCCTGCCGCGAGTTGGAGGCGGGCGACTCGGGGCTGCGTTCGTTCGTGTCGGTGCAGGGGTCGCTGGCCATGTTCCCCATCTGGCGTTACGGCTCGGACGAGCAGAAGGAGGAGTGGCTGCCCCGGATGGCCGCGGGTGAGGCCATCGGCTGCTTCGGCCTGACCGAGCCCGATCACGGCTCCGACCCGGCGGGCATGCGTACCTATGCCAAGAAGGACGGATCCGACTGGATCCTGAACGGCTCCAAGATGTGGATCACGAACGGCTCGATCGCCGACGTGGCCATCGTCTGGGCGCAGACGGACGAGGGCGTCCGCGGTTTCGTCGTACCGACCGCCACTCCAGGATTCTCCGCCCCCGAGATCCACAAGAAGCTGTCCCTGCGGGCCTCGGTCACCTCCTCCCTCTATTTTGACGACGTACGCCTGCCCGCCTCGGCCGCCCTCCCCGGCGTCGTCGGGCTGCGCGGACCGCTGTCCTGCCTGTCGGAGGCCCGCTTCGGCATCCTCTGGGGCGTCGTCGGCGCCGCCCGCGCCTGCGTCGAGGCGGCGGTGGACTACGCGAAGACCCGCGTCCAGTTCGACAAGCCGATCGGCGCTTTCCAACTGACGCAGGAGAAGCTCGCCTGGATGTACGTCGGCCTGGCCCAATCCGGCCTCACGGCCCTCCACCTCGGCGAGCTCAAGGACGCCGGCAAACTGGAGCCCCGGCAGATCAGCTTCGGGAAGCTGGCCAACGTACGCGCCGCCCTGGACATCGCCCGCCAGGCCCGCAGCATCCTGGGCGGCAACGGGATCACGCTGGAGTACCCTGTGATCAGACACATGAACAACCTGGAAAGCGTCCTCACGTACGAGGGCACCCAGGAGATCCACACACTGGTGCTGGGAGAGGCGCTGACGGGGCTGGCGGCTTACCGGTGACAGAGGCGTCGCGGACAGGACGGTAACCTCTGTACCCTTGCTGTTGCTGGGGGCGTTAGCTCAATTGGCAGAGCTGCGGACTTTTAATCCGTAGGTTCCGGGTTCGAGCCCCGGGCGCCCTACCACCCTACACCCCATCTGACCTGCACTTTCTCGATTCTCGACCGCCTTCTGCGAGGTGAAGATGGCCGAGTTCATGCTCGTCACATGCTCTTCGGCACGCGTCCGGCACATCGGCGGGCCGACAGCGAGATCGAAATGAGCCGGTTTGCGCTGCCGGGTATCGTGTGGGTGCCGAAAATCATGTCACACAGCCTGATCTGGAGTTTTGCCGTGCTCGGCGGCTCGGCTCCGCCAGGATTGCAGCATGGCTCTACGGCTGCTGTACATGATCGTCTTGCGGGTGTTCGGCTGGATCGCGCTGCTCGCTCGATCACAGACGTCGAAAGACATCGAGATCCTCGTACTGCGCCACCAGCTCGCGGTCCTTCGTCGCCAGGTCGCCGCTCCCCGGCCATCGTGGGCCGACCGAGCGATCCTTTCCGCGCTGGCGCGGCTACTGCCCCGACGCCGCCGACACCACCTGTTCGTCACACCGCGGACGCTCCTGCGGTGGCATGCCGAGTTGGTGAAGCGACGGTGGACCCATCCCAAGCGCAAGCCGGGGCGACCACCGACCCGGCCCACCATCCGAGCCTTGGTGCTGCGCCTGGCCGCTGAGAATCCGATCTGGGGATACCGGCGCATCGCCGCAGAGATCGCCGGCCTGGGTCGCAAGGTCTCCCCTGCCACCGTATGGGCGATTCTGAAGAAGGCCGGAATCGATCCGGCTCCCCAGCGCAGCGACCCGTCCTGGACTCAGTTCCTGAAGGCCCAGGCGTCTGGAATCCTGGCCGCTGACTTCTTTCAGGTGGAGACGATCACACTCGCCCGACTGTACTGTTTCGCAGTCGTCGAGCACGCCACTCGCCGTGTCCACGTGCTGGGGGTCACGGCGAATCCGACCGCCGTCTGGGTTGCCCAGCAGGCCCGCAACCTCATGCTCGACCTGGGCGATCGAACCGGCGACTTCCGATTCTTGATCAGAGACCGGGACAGCATATTCACCGCTCTGTTCGATGAGGTGTTCAAAACGGAGGGCATCCGCGTGGTGCTCACTGCTCCACAGGCTCCCCGGATGAACGCGATCATGGAGCGCTGGGTGGGCAGCGTACGCCGCGAGATCCTCGACCGGATCCTCGTCATCAACACCGCGCACCTGCGCACCGTCCTCGCTCAGTACGAGGCCCATTTCAATGAGCACCGGCCGCACCGGGCGCTGGATCAAGCCAGCCCATTGCGGGCGCTGCCCGAACCTATCGATGCCGACATCACGGTCACTCGAAGAGACCGGCTCAGTGGCCTACTACACGAATACTCCCAGGTCGCATGAGGTGACACGGTATTCGGCACCCACACGCTTCCACCGAATCTACGAATGTAGTACAGGGACAGCCAAAAACTAACCAAGCAGCTTAAGATGTCGCAAAGCTTTTTCTACGCAGTCTCGAAGCTCTTCATCAGAGATATCATTCTCGTCGCGAAGCCCCGGATCCAAGGCATAGTCATCGATGGCGTAGAAGACGTCGTTCATGAGTTCGTCGAATCGAGGATGAAGTCGTTCGCCCTCATCCAGCGCTTGCCGTCGCGCCGACAGCCATTCTGAAACGAACAGCGAAATCTCTATTTGTCCTTGGCTAAACGACCGCATCAAGTTGAGCTGTAGCGCAGTATTCGACTCGGGATGCACCTCATGCGGCGAACGCCACGATTGCCAGTGCGGGCGATATTCGCTCGCCACATCCATGATGCCCGGATACGTTTCAGCAAGTCGGCGAGCATATCGAAAGAATCGCGCGCGAGCTTCGTCGATCCCGCAATCCAGACAGGCTCGAACGAACGTGTAGCTCCCAGCGAGCATGGAGTATCCAGCCCCTGTAAGCAGGATAGCATTGTCCAGATCGGGCAAGGCGAAGATAGCGCTTTCGTGACGATCGGGGAAGGCGACGGAAAGCGCAGAAGGTGACATATCCACTTGGAAAATCCGATTGACTACACGACCCTGCTCAATCGGAGCGACCCATGCATAGGTCACACCCAACTGTCGGGCCCCAGCGCACGCCCGACCTAGCAGCCCCCCCTCGCTGAGCGAGGTCTCCAGGATGGGTACTACCACCTTAGTACCGACATCCACCCACTCTTTCCTGAACCTGTGCGCCCCTTCCTGTAGCACCCGAGCAAGCTTAGCGACCATCTGGCGACGTTCGCTTTCGGCACGCTCTGCATCCATCACCACAGATACCCTTTATCGACAATGCCAGCGAACTGCTTACTTCCAAGTCTATATGCACTCCAGAAGGTTCCGTTCGTGTGCAACATCACCATCTTTCCTGAAGCAGGATCTATGAAACCGACCGCCTGGCCCTGACCTCTATAGTTAAATCTGTAGACTTTAGTTCCAGATGCAACCATGTGCGCTCTTAGCCTAGCTTCGAATTCCTTTAGGTTAGCCTTGTTCCTACTTGCAGTCATGCCGAAATCGCGAGCGTGAGCATCATATTTCTTAGAAAGCGTGCCCTGATTTGTGAAGTTAGCGAACTTTGCCCAGGCGTCACGGCAAGGCGAAGCGTTGTGGACAAGAACATCTACACTACCAGCAGATACGTGATAGGTCTCAGTATCGGCGACGGAGAGATTGTAGACGTGTTGTAATGCAGTCCATCGTCGGACCGAGTCAACCTGAACCCAGGTTCCCGCTGCTGTCTGAAGCCAGGCTCCTAACTGGAGATAGGTGGCATCAACCCATTCCTGCAGAGAAGGGACCCAGAAGGGATGCTGGGCCGTTGCAATTATCGACTGATGATCGACTGCACTCTCGCGCTCGACCGTGATGGTGATCTCGATCAGGTTCTTCATGCCGAAACTGTTGATCAGCGAGGTGACCTTCTTGGTCACCACTCCCCCGGTGGTGGGGTCGGCAGCCAAGACTTCGTCTCCGACGCGTACGTCTTCAATCGGTTTGCGGCTTCCGTCTGCCATCAAAACCAGGGTTCCCGGCACGAAGCTGCTCGTCGTGCACGCATTCCCTGCGGCTACCACTGCTTTTTGAACTTTGGGGAATTTGGCAAGAAATTTTCCTGCGCGAACGAAAGCCCCGCCCGGGATAAAGTTGGACGCAGCGAACAAGCATCCCACGGCGCTTCCATTAAAGCAAGCCTTAAAGTCCCCTACAAAGGTATCGTATACGCCAGTCCAGAAGCTCTTGAACTCGTCCCAAGCTTTCTCACTCGCTAGCTGCGCCTTCTGCTCAGGGGTTAGGCCAAGCGCGTCGACCAGGCGTTGGCAGTCCCCATTAGTCCATGCCCGTGCGCTCGCACTAGGACCAGCACAGACGTTGTAGTACTTCTCCGCCATAACCAATAGTGCCGCTGCTTCCAGCATCTCGGAGCACTGCTTGGTGGTCAGCGCCTTCTGGCATTCGGTGATCTGCTCGTCGACCGGCACAGCAGCCCCACCCGCGGGTGTGGGTCTTCCGTCCTTTTCCCATTGCTGCCTCCACCGGTGCTTGGCGTATCGAATGAGGATGTCAATTTCATCGTCGGTTGCTCCGAGATATGCCACCTCGATGATCTGATCGATGTCCTCCTTCAAGAGCCCCCAGAAGTCTTCTGTGATCGGTGTTCCGTTGGGCAGGTGACCCCGTCTGCGCATGTCGTCCGTGGTCATGACGAGGACAACGTTCCAGTCGATCTCCCCTGCGGTAAGACAGGCCGAACACACCTCGACCGCGCCGCCGCCTCCGTAGCAGCTGCCAATGCACGTGCCTCCGCCGCCGCTTGACGCTGAGGAACTGGTGTAGCCGCCGGCGAGGGAGCCGTTGTCGATGACGGTGTAATGGCCGGTGGGGTCAGTGCCGGTGAGGGGTGAGGCGTTGGCGTAGGTGTAGCGGTTGGCTTGGACGGAGGGGTTGGGGTTGAGATCTGCGGTGTCGCGACTGGTGAAGGTGCCGGTGCCGGGCTGGTACCAGCGGGCGTGCATGTTGACCTTGCCTGTGTCCGGGTCGGTGTATTCGCCCTGGTAGCCGAGGCTGGCCTTGGTTCCGGTCTGCGCGGTGACCGCGCCGAAGGGGTCGTAGGCGGTGGAGCTGGTGAGGGCGGTTCCGGTGTGGGTGGCGACGAGGTCGCCGTGGAGGTCGCTCAGAGTGGCGGTCGCAGCGTCGGTGCCTTCTTGGAGGCCGAGGAGGGCGCCGAAGGGGTCGCGCGCGTATTTGGCTTGGGTGCTGCCGCTGACGCTGATGGCGGCCAGGTCGTTGCTGAGGCCGGCGTAGTGGTGGGTCTGTTTGGTGGTGCCGGTGATGCGGGAGGTGACGCGGTCGAAGGCGTCGTAGGCGTAGAGGCTGTCGCCGTCGGCGATGAGCCGGTCGAAGGCGTCGAAGGTGAGCTGGGTGGTGGTGCCCGCCTTGGTGCTGGTGGCCGTGGTGCCGCGCGGAGTGTAGGTGTAGTCGGTGCCGTCACCGGAGGTGAGGCGGTTGCGTTCGTCGTAGGTGTAGGTCTTGTTGCCGGCCTTGGTGCGGTTGCCGGCGGCGTCCCATTCGTATGCGGTGACTGTGCCGCCGGGGGTGGTCCAGGAGGTGAGTCGGCCTGCGTGGTCGTAGGCGTAGGTGTTGGTGCCGGCTCCGGCCAGGCCGGTGGTGGTCTTGGTGGTGAGGTTGTCGTCGAGGTCCCACCCGTAGGTGATCTTCGCTAGTTCGGTGCCGGTGCTGCTCTTCAGGGTTTGTGAGGCGGGACGGCCTATGTCGTCGTAGCCGAAGGTCTGGGTGTTGGCCGGGTTGGTGGAGGTGAGGCTCTCCACGCGGCTGGCCTTGTCGTAGCCGTAGGTCCAGGTGCGTCCTGTGACCGGGTCCGATGCCGTGGCGACGCGGTTGGCGTTGTCCCAGGTGAAGGTGGCGGTCCCTGCGGCGTCGACGCGTTGGGCGAGGTTGCCGGCCTCGTCGTAGGCCATGGTGACGGGCTGGCCGGCTGGCTGGGTGAGCTTGGTGAGCAGGCCGCGGTCGTTGTATTCGAGGGTGTAGTCACCGGCTGTGGTGAGCTGTCCGGCGGGGTCGTAGCCGAAGGTGCGCTGGGCGGTGGCCGCGCCGCCGCCGCTGCCGTCCTCCTGCTTCAGACGGTTGAGGTGGTCGAAGGCGCGGGTGATCTGCACGCCGCCGGGCTGGAGGATGCCGGTGTTGTTGCCGGCCTGGTCGTAGCTGTAGGTCCAGGTGCGGTCGGCCTCGGCCGGGTGCTGGCTGGTGGCCGGTTCGATGACCTTCTCGGCCAGACTGAGGCTGTTGTAGCTGGTCCAGGTGGTGTTGCCGCGGCCGTCGGTCAGCTTGGTGCGGGCGCCGTTGGCGTCGTAGCCGAACCGGGTGACGATCTCCTCGCTCGCGGAGACAGGTTCGGTGAGCGTGGTGAGCCGGTTCAGCGCGTCGAAGCTCTGCCTGGTGGTGTGCTGTTCGGCCGAGGTCTGGCTGATCGGGTTGCCCGCCAGGTCGTAGCCGTAGCTGGCCGAACGCAGCACCGTGCCGGTGTCGTTGAGATCCTTGAGCTTGAGGTCCTTGACCCCGATCGGGCGGCCGGCCAGATCGTAGCTGGTCTCGCTGGCTCTCAAGGTGGCGTCGATGGCCCGCACCGGCCGCCCGGCCAGGTCGAAGGTACTGGTCGTGGTGTTCTGCGCGGGATCGGTGGTGCGCTCGACCTCACCGGCGGCATTCGGCGCGTACGTCGTGGACTTACCCCGGGGATCCACCGTGGCGGTGAGCATGCCCGCGTCGTTGTAAGTCAGCTTCGTCGTGTGAGCAGCAGGGGCCGGTTTGCGTTCGATCGTGGTCTCGGTGATCTGGCGGCCGAGGTCGTCGTAGGTGGCCTCGATCCGGGCACCGTTGGGATCCACACCGGCCAACTGCTCCCCGGCCCGGTTGAACTCGCTGATCCACACTCCGCCCGGCCCGGATGGCCCGGGGTCGGTCTGGCGGACAGGGTTGCCGAGCGCGTCGTAGTCGGTCGTGGTGGTGTAGCCGCGCGGGTCGGTGGTGGAGATTTGGCGGCCCGCCGCGTCGTAACCCTTTGCAATGGACGGGGTGACCGCGGTGCCGCCGGGCGGGGCGTAGGAAGGCATGGTCAGCCTCACCGCACGACCCGCCTTGTCGTAGGCGGTGGTGACGGTGCGGCCCTCCGCGTCGACGGTGTGCGTCTGGTTCCCGACAGTGTCGTACCCGGCCCGGACGACCGGCCGAGTAGTGGCCGAGTTCACACCCGCCTTGTCCACCTGCGCACTGGGCGCCTTGGTCTCGACCAGGCGGCCGAGCGCGTCGTAGCGCATCTCGGTGGTGTAGTCCGCCTTCGTGGCTCCGTCAGCGGTGCCGCGTGGGTCGGTGACGGCGCTGGTCAGGCCGCGGTCGTCGACCGTCCGGGTAGTGGTCAGGTCCTGGTCACCGTTCTCGATCGTCTGCCCGGTCCTGATCCCGGCGGCGTTGTAGGAGTAGCTGGTGATCTCCGTAGGGCCGCTATCGCCGCCGGTGCGGGTCTCCTTCGTGGTCAGACCGTTGGCGTCATAGGCGAAAGCGGTCCTGCGTTTGAGCTTGGCTGGATCGAGCGTGGCCGAGGTGAGACGGCTTGCGGCGTCGTAGACGAAGTCGGTGGTGGTGATGCCGTCACCGGTGACCTGCTTGGTGCGGTTGCCCGCCGCGTCGTAGGTGTTTTCCTCCAGCACCACGTCCGTGGGCGTGGTGGAGTCGTTGAGGTTGGCGTCATCGGCGATCGCTCGATAGAGCAGGTCGTGGTCGTAGTAGCTGTAGGAGGTCTTGCGGCCCATCGCGTCGGCGTGGGCGGCCAGTCGCCCGGCAGGGTCGTAGGAGAACGATTCGAGGACGATTTCCTTGGCCGGTTGGGGGTTGACCGGGCTGCCGGTCCAGTTCTTCAACGTCTTCGTGGCCGGCTCGCCGCGTTCGGTGTAGGTGTAGCCGAACACCGAACCGAGCTGGTCGGTGACGGTGTCCTGTAAGCCGCGCGTGTTCCACGTGGTGCGGACGACTCCGCCCTCGGCGTCGGTGGCGCTCTCCTGGCGGCCGTGCGTGTCGTAGGTGTAGGTGGTGGTCCGGGCCTGGTCGCCGCCGGTCAGGTCCGTGACGGTCGCGGTGAGCGTGTTGCCGTCCGCGTCGTAGGTGTAGCTGGTCTGGGCGGTGTGCGTGACGTTGGTGATCTCGTTCTTCACGCCCGGTGCCGTCTGCGAGGCGGGACGGCCGGCGACGTCGTAGGTGAAGGTGGTCTTCACCCCGTCCGGGTGGGCGTCGGAGATCTCGGTCTGCGAGATGACCCGGCCGAGCGCGTCATACTCGTAGGCGGTCACCAGACCGGTCGGATCGGTGCGCTCGGCCAGATCCCCCGCCGCCGTGTAGCGGAAGGCGGTGGAGTTGCCCTTGGGGTCGGTGCGGCTCTTGACCAGCCCGGCCGGGGTGTTACCGCCGCCTGCGGCCGGTTCGCTGCCGTCGGTGTAGGCGATGGTGGCTGAGCGGCCGTTGGGGAAGTCCAGCGTGGCCGGGGTGGTCTGCCTGTTCTGATCGCCGTACTGGTCGTACTCGAACGTGGTGGCGTAGGTGTTGTCAGCCCCGGAAGAGGAGCGTCCGTCGCGGACCGCGGTCAGCCGGTCGTTACGCGGGTCGAACTCGTCGTCCTTATTGACCTGGTAGCTGTACCAGCGGTGGTTGAACGCCGGCGGATCGCCCGGGGACGGAAGCCCGAAGCACGCATACGGCTGCCCGCCGGAACTGCCGACCCGGCATTGCACCGAATACCACAGATTGCCGCGATCGTCGTAGCCGGTCCGGGTGACCACGCCGTTCGGGTCCTTGACCAACCGCGGATAGCCGTTGGCATCGTATTCGAAGGTGGTCTTGAACCCGCTCTGGTCGGTATAGGCGGTCATCCGGTAGCCGCGCCACGCGTCGCGTTCCAGCCGCAGGTCCTTGCCGGCCGGATCGGTCACCGTGACGACCGCAAGGCCGGTCTTGGGGTCGATCCGGCTCGGCTCGGCGATCTTCCACAGACCGCCGTGCTCATCGGTATGCGTCAGCAGCCGGTCCTTGCCGCCGTCATAGGTGTTCTCCGCCCAGATCCGGCCCGACGGCAGAGTGATCTTCGACAGCAGGTGCGGGGCGGCGAGCCGGGCCGCGTAATGCTCCCCCACATCCGCCGTGCCCAGAGCACGGTCGTAGAGGGCGACCTCATCGATGCTACCGACGAATCCCCACTCGGTGGTGACCAGATCGCCCGGCCCCAGCGGCTTGCCGGCCGGCAAGCCACCGCTGGTGAGGCCATGGCCGAGCGAGGTGTAGGCCATCCAGTTGTGGTCGATCTTGCCGGACAGTGAGCCGACCGCGATCCCGTCCAGATAGAGGGTCTGGGAGCTGCCCGACCCGGCCAGCACCGCGTGATGCCATTGGCCGTTGTTGACCGCCGTCGGCGAGGTGATAGGGGACAAGATGGGCGAACCGGCGGCATTGAGGGTACGGAACTGACCACGCAGCTTGCCGTCGGTGCCGACATACAACACCGTCGTGCCAGGGCCGACCAAGGAGGGGACCGAAGGAGGCATCTGCGACGCGGTGTAGGCCAGGATGCCCGAGGAGGTGGTCTTGAACCACAGCTCCAGCGACAACTGGTCCTGCAGACGAGCTACAACACTGTCGGGCAGCGTCACCTTGGATTGACCGGTGAATCCGGCCGCGGAGTCCGTCGACCCGGCCAACGCACCCGGCTCCCGCAGGGACACCCCGCTGTAACCAGCCGGCCCCGCGCCCCACCCCAGGTCGCGGATCTCCGCATTCCCCCCGATCGGCCCGCAGAAGATGGGGCTGATCTCGCATCGCGGGTCGGTGGGCGTCGGTGTGGGAGCAGGCGCGGTGTACGGATCGCCCAGCCGCCAATAGCCCACCGGCTCATCGTCCTCGACCAGGCCCCGATACTGCGAGCCGGTGCTATGACCGTAGGTCGTGCACTTCGGCGTCTCCCCCGGGCTGCAGGCGGTGGCCAGCCTGTCTCCGTCATAGGTGTACGTCCACGTCAGCAACGCACCGTCGACCGCGTCGGTGGACACACTGCCGACATGCGCGCCGCTCCAGGTGAACGTCAACGACCGGCCACCCACACCGGTGACCTTGGCCAGCTTGCCGTCACCGTCATAGGTGAGATCCTCGGCCCGCCCGCGGGCGTCCACAACCCTGACCAGCCGACCCTGAACATTGAAGTGGTAGACGGTGGAGGTCTTGTCCATCAACCTCCACCCACCGCCGGGCACCTCGGCAAGCGTGGCGTGCATGCCGGGCGGCGGCTGGAATGCACCGCCTCCCTTTGCCGCGAACCGTAATCTGCGGCCGTCGGGATAGGTCACCAGCAGACTCGCACCCGACTCCGCGACGATGCGCATGTCGAAACGGGTCGACCAGCCGGTACCGAACAAGCCGTCACGACGCGCGTCCATACTGTTGTACGTACGCACCACCGACAACGCCGGCCCAGCGGTCGCGACCGAGGCATCCACCACCGTGGTGGTGTAGTTACCCGAAACCGCCTGAAACTCCTGCCCGCTACGATCCCGGGTGGCCAACTGCGAGCCGATCGACGGCTGCCGCACACCCGTAACGAACGTGCGATACACCGAGGTGTCCGCCGTCCCCGCCGCGTCGGTGACCGTCACCTTCCACGCATAGGTGACGCCCCACTTGAGCTTGCCCGCCGGGACCTTCCAACTGTTCACCCCGGGCTCGAGCTGCCCCGACGACGCCGCCGGCCCATGCAACGTCCCATCGGGATCCCGCCGAAAACACCACAGATCATATTCGGACTCGTAGCTCACCGCGGAGTCGCCGTCCGGGGCCGCGCACACCATGAAGTCATACCGGTACGGCGCCGTCCCGCCTTCGGCATGCGCAAGCAGCGTCGGCGTCGCCGACACCGCCATCGCGCCGCTGAGCGGCCACATATCCTTCACCACCGGAGCGCCCGCCGCCGACGCGTCCTGCGCCTCGACCCGCGCCACCCCCGCCGGCAGGTCACGCTCCACCGCCACCATGCCCTGCTCGCGCGAGGCCAGGTCCGGACCACTGACCTGCTTCGGCAACCTGACCTCGCCGGCGCCGCTCCCACTCTGCGCCGCAACAGAAGCCATCGTCGACTCCGCCGCCACCACCGGCGGCAAGCCTCCACGGCCCACACCCATCCGCTGCTGCGGTGTATCCGGCACAGCCAGCGCATTCTGCACCGCCGCAGCAGCATCCCCCGCATACGCGACCACAGGTAAAACGGCAACCTGCGTCACACCAGGCAACAGCGCCAAAAAGATCCCCAGGCGTACGCCTACAAAACGGCGCCGCGAACGAGCCCATGCCAAATTCCGGCGCATACGCCGTCACGCTCCGAACCACAACGAGGCACACCACACCGGGTGCCAGACGTCGCTCCACCCCACCCGGCGAGAAGCGAGCTTCCCGACTCGTGCGGCTCGGAGCAGTTACCAAACGGGCAAATCGTAACCAGCGCAAGATCAGCCAACAAGAGCGAATCTAGCTATACAACAAGCACGGAAGGTGACGTACCAGATGAAACCACGCACAAGGGGTCACCAGCACCCACACAACAACCCGCGCCGCCAGAAACTTGAGTTACGTGAGCCAAGCCATGTCAACGGGTACCGCATGTGCACATGGCCTGAGCTGGCGCTTCTTCGGGTGAGCAAGGCCGCCCAGTAGCACTCGTTGACCGCTCCGCTCAGCACTCGACGGGGCTCGATCTGGCCTTCCATTGGCACCACAATCCGCTTGCCTTGATCAGGTGGACGTTGGTGGAGAGACTGGTGCGGCCGATGCCCGCCGTAGCACTCGGCTCACTCCCCAACACTGATCGAAGGTGGCATTCGTCGTGGATCAGCGTCCGGGCAGTGCATCCGACTCGAACGGTGCGCACCCAGAGTTTGGCATAGCAATTGGCTCGAGGTGTCCGCGGGGCGTCTTCGCCACCGAGATACTCACGGCATTAATGCCCCCATCGCAAACCGCCATCTATGGGACAAACCCAGTAGTCAAGGCAACGCAATCGAGAGCGGGTCCCCGCGAACGCTACGACCGGATGCTCGAAACGTGCTCTTCGGCCCGCGGCACGGCTTACCATCGGGCGATATTCTTGGACATTGCAAAGGTGGACATTTACGGGTTGAGCGATACAATAAAACACGTTTAGATGTTGACTGATATAAAAGCTGCCGACTTTTAATCCGTAGGTTCCGGGTTCGAGCCCCGGGCGCCCTACCACCCTATACCCCATCTGACCTGCACTTTCTCGATTCTCGACCCTCTTCTGCGAGGCGGAGATGGCCGAGTTCATGCTCGTCACATGCTCTTCGGCACACGTCCGGCACATCGGCGGGCCGACAGCGAGGGCGAACTGTGCCGGTTTGCGTCGTCGGCGATCGGGCGCATCAGGCCGGATCGTAAAGCCAGACTTGCAGAACACCCATCAGAAGGGCCGGGTAGAAGGGGTTGGCGGGAAGGACACGCCCGGCTTGTCCGCAGACCCGTCCAAGCGCTGGTCAAGCCGCCTTTCGGTCGAGTTCGCTCGCCTTCACAGTGGCTGCCGTTTTGACCTCCCCTGGGACTCTGCTGGTTAACTCGGATTGGTGGCTCCGGTTCATGATCTGATGGTGCCTGTCCTGATCATGAACGGTGTGGCAGCAGTCGTCGTTATCTTCGTCCTGGCTGTCGGGGTGGATGGAGGCGGCGATGTCGATGCAGCCGATGCCGTGGCCGGAGCCGGAGCCGAAGGTCGCGGCGGCGATCCAGGCCATCTACGGGGGTAAGCGGTCTTCGATCGCGTGTGGCCGCCTGGGGGGTGGAGTACTGGTGAAAGGGGCAGTCCCCTGGTCGGCCCGGAGCTCCCAGAGCTGCAGCGAGCCGCCGCTCAACCTGGCCGGCTGCGCCCGCCCCCTGGCCGGAGCGCCTTCCATTCCATCGCAAAAGGGGGTGGGGGTGTCGAAGGATGATCGTTACCATCGCTAGGGGGCGAGGGGACGTCCAGCCGGCTGTGCTGCCAGAACTCTCCAGCCTCCAGGTATGAAGGTCCAACTGAGGCGCAATTGAAAGGAAGACCGTGGGCGAAGACTATGCATCCGAAGCCACACAGTTCATCGAGTCCTATTACTCAACGTTCGATACGAATTTCAAAGATATCGGGAGCATGTACCGGGAGAGCTCGGTTCTGATCTATACAGAAAACAGGATCGACGGTTCCGACAAGGTCGTAGGCGTGGACAGCATCGTGCAGAAGCTCCAGGAGATCAACTCCTGGAGCGACAAGGGCATCAAGCACGACGTCTACCTGCCCATCGACGTGCTACCCATGGCAGACGGCTCCCTACTCGCTGTGGCGACAGGGGTGTTCAACCCAAGTGGTGAACTGTCGCTACACTTCGCCGACACGTTCGTGCTCATGCAGGATGACGGCGCGTACTACATCGGCTATGCCATCATCAATATGATTGATTTCATAACTTGATGATTGATAGTTGTTGCCTGAACTCTATTCCGGGTGAGTTCAGTTCCCTCTCGGGGCCTCGCGGTTGGATCCGCTGCAGCTCTGGGAGTTCCGGGCCGACCAGGGGACTGCCCTTTCACCGATACTTGGTCTGCATCCCTTACATGCCTGACAAGATCACCTCGCTCTGACCTGCGAGAAGATCGAATAACCCAAGATAACGATTGAGGCCAGGGTCGCCGAAGCCTTGTATGAGGACATAACCGATCGTCCACCGTCCGATCCCCGGAATCTCGCCCTGCCTCCGGCGGGCCTCTTCCCGGTCGGCGTCCCGGCCCACCGTGAAGGGCGTGGGCGGGAACGTGTGGGTGATGGACCCTGTGGGGCTCAAAAACTCGAATCACTTCCAGCGCAGAGACGTCTCCGGGCGGCAGGGTCGAGGGGACTGAGTCGCTGATCCTGCTTGCCTGGGATCATGTTTCGTGATCTTGTTCACGATGTACGTGGCGTCTGCTGTCTTTGCCCGCTCTTCAGCTACCCCGCGACGTGCCCAAGGATGCGGAGCTGATGGTGCTTCGACATCGAACATGCCGTACACCGCGGGTCGTGGGATCTCGCACCCAGCGTAAGGCCGCCCGTCACGCGAGCACGCTGGCCCTGATCTCGGTCAAACGGAGGCCGTGGTCGATGTCGCCCGGGATCGTGAGCGCGAACGGCCGCCGGACACGCTGATCGACCTCGACCGGGAACCGCCGGATGGTGGGGGTCGTCTTTCATAACGTGCCCGCCAGTCAGGCCTCGATGGCCAGCAGCGAGCGCAACTCTCCTACTGCCGGCCGGTCCCGCTGCTCTAGCGGTACCGCGCGCAGGACCATGCGCGCCGTCTCCAGGATGTGGTTGGTCTGGAAGCCGGCGGGCAGCGAGTCGATCAGCTCGGCTGCGAGTCTGGCGCCCTCATCCCCTCCGCCAAGCGCAGCCGTGCTGATCGCCTCATGGAGTTTGGCATTCATGCGGTACTGGTAGGACCGCTCGGGAATGATCTGAAGAACCCAGTCGCGAGCAGCGTCTGCCGCTGCCTCGTTGTGCGAGTAGGCGGCTACCCAGCTTTCGGCGAACGGGATCTGATCCGGCTTGAAGAAGTCCCAGCGATCGCCAGCGATCCCCTTGTCCATGTGATCATGGAGATCTCGCAGGATACCGGCCGCTTCCTTTGAACGATTCAGCAGCGCCAGCGCCTTGGCCCTGGCGGTCATGAGCCGAGGCCATGGACGACGACTGATCTGGTGAGCATTCTCGATCAGCCGTAGGACGGTCTCAGGCTCTCGCTGCCCGTACAGACCGTGAATTGCCTCTTCGCTGCGAACCAGAAGACGGAGCTCAAGGTCTCTGGAGGCGTCAGCGGTCTTACGAGCGGTGCTCCACCAGCGGATGGCAGCCCCGTGGTCGCTGACCCGGGTCAGTGCGTTGGCCTGGATGACGGCCAGCAGGGCCGCCACTCGGTACAGCTCGGTCAGCTCGTCACCGGACGTGGTGTGCATCTGCTGTCGAAGGGCGTAGAGGTCGATCGACAGGCCCTTGATGACCTGGGCGGGTGGGTGTGTGCGCAGGGCGTGCAGGTGATCGGCCCGTGCGATATCCCAGTCCTCGGCACTGCGAGGTCGATCAGTCGTGTGATCGAGTTCCTGTCGAACGATCTCGTCGAAGCCGACGATTCCCACACTGGCAGCTAGCCCGAACAGCCGTCGGCGTTCCGTGGCATCCTCCCCGGTTTCCCCGTACTGGTCGTTTATATCCAGAGTACGCACTGGACTCAGTCGGGCGACAGAAGGGAGAATCTCCGCATTTGGAGCTGATCTATTCTCATTTCTCTCAGATGCCTCGATAAGCGCGCCTTGCGCATTGGTCGCGGCTTCCAGCGCTTCGATCACTGTACGGGTTGGCTTCCTCTGCCCGTTTTCCAGCTTGTAGACGTAGCTGGTGGAGATACCCGCCGCATTCGCCACCGCTCCCAGGGTGCGGTTGCCGCGTAGGTGGCGCAGGACCTGCCCGAACGTCTCTTCGCCCACCATCGCCTCCGTGCGCCCGAGATCTTTTTCCCTACTTTTCCCCGCAGCCCAGGGAACGGCGGGGAACGTGTGTCCAACGCGAAATATGGACTGCGACTCCCTGTGCTGGCCACGCTACTGCTGAACGGCGTAAACGTCGCACTGAATCACTTCGGCGCACCTCAATACGCATGCGGTCCACGTTTGGAGCCTTCGAATGTCCCTCGTCAATGCCGAGTTGCACGCTCTCACTGATCTCGCGACCCATGACCCTGAGACCAGGGCGTTGCTCCACCTCGATCTGAAGGACCTCCAACTCTCCGTCCTGCGCACCGCCTTTCAGAGTTGGGATATCTGGTACGGGCTCGACTCGTCAGACCATTGTGTTGGGACGGCTCGCCCGCACTGGGTGCTGACGCTCGAGACCGCCAGGGCTCGCGTGCTGCCGGAGGTTCAGAGAGGCGACCCGATCGCTCTCATGGCCGTACTGGCGACGCAGCAGGCGATCGTCCAGCGCCTGGCCGGTCCCCGCCCGTGAAGCCCTCGGCCCGCCGTGTGGGGCAGGCTGCGGGCCGGGCACCAGGCCGGGCCTCGTGTCCGGCGCCATCGAAGAACCAAACCGTAAGGGAGAACTTTCATGACAGCCAGATCGATTCAGCCCGACCTGTGGGCGGTAGCCGTGGATGAGGCCAAGTTCACGCTGCTTGATGGCACGGGCATCGAGTATGCGGCGATCGGGGACGGCGACGACTACGCCGTTCGCGACGAGGACCGGCCGCAGGTCGAGATCCGCCGGCCCGGTGACGACTTCCGCACGCTGGGCGCGCTCCTCGGCCGCGGCCCCGGAGGCGATTCCTCGGACGAGGACCTCCACGACATCGACGTGGAGGAAGACCGGTACGAGGTGGCCGAGGAGACGCGACTGGAGTACGCCAGGGTCAACGACCACGACGCCTACAGCGTCCGCGACCAGCAGCACCCGGGCGAGATTCGCAGGCCCGGCAACGACTGGCGCAGGCTCGGCACCATTCTCTGACGCTGGCCTATGAGACGGGCCGGGGCGATGCTGGAGATCCGCTGGAGATCTGCCCCGGGACCTGGCCGGCGCGGCGGCGACGCGGCCCACACCCCGTACGGCCTTCCGCCGCCGCGCCACCGGAAGCGATCACTTTGTCCATTCGGGGAGCCGCACACCCTATGCACGGGAGATCGGCTGTGACCTCCACCGGCCCGCAGAAGTGCACACAGTGCAACGCCGACGTGATCGTGGCTCGGCTGCTCGCAACGAGCCGGCCGATCGTCCTGAACGCCGAGACCATCGCGGGCGGCGACTACACGATCTGGGCGAACGGCAACGCGGCCGGTTACACCTGGATCGGGCGTGCCCGCCCCGCGCACGTGCGCCCTCCCAAGAAGGGCGGCCCTGCTGAGTGGGACGGCCGAGCCGAGGCTGACCGGCGCCTGTGGTGGGTCGAGCACCAGCACAACAAGACGTCACAGCAGATCATCGATCTGCGGGAGCCCGCATGACTTGTGAGATCACACGCGGCACACCCGCCGCCACCTGAAAACGCCCGCGCGCTGACGATCGAGAACGAGCGAGACACACACGGTGATCTACTACCCACCCACACGGGTCGATCTTCACGAACTTCACGAACTCGGCACCCTCCGGCTCGCGCTCAGCGACCGGGCTCCGTACCTGGCCCGCGACGCGATCGGCCGATGGCTCACCATCGAGCATCCCGCCCGGGAAATCGTGACCCTGGCGGCATCGGAGCTGGTCACCAACGCCGTCAGACACTCCGACGCCTCCAGCACCAGCGACGACACCGACACCGACGTCATCACGCTCGACCTGTCGCAGGCACCGGACTACCTCCGGCTGTCGGTAACCGATCCCGGATCAGCGTGTACCACCCCGCCCACCATCCCACCCCAGACACCCAATCCGTACTCCGAGCATGGGCGCGGGCTGGCGACCGTGCAACGCCTGTCGCGCGGACGATGGGGAAGCTACCAGACACCCACCAGAAGACTGCGCCTGGTCTGGTGCCACCTCGACCGCCACCCCACCCCGGCGCAACTGCAGGAGCTGTTCAGCGCCCCACCCTAACCGGCCCTCCGCCTCACTCCCGGAGAACCACTGCGCACCCATCACCGTCTGCTCATACCCATTCTCGTGATCGCCGCCGCCGCTTGCGCCGGCTGGATCACCGCCACCCCCTGCATCTCCAGGTGGGTAATCGTCGCACTGCTCGTCCTCGAGCCGAGTGCCTTTGGGGCCACTCCCCCTGCTCTGGCGCCGCCAGCAAGCCCCAAACCCGAGCTGCTCAGGCTCGCTGTTCGACCCCTGATCCCCGCGCAGCACGAGCAGCCCCTCCCGCAATACCGCTTCCCCCATGAATGGAGTCCTTATCGTGTCGCACCAAAAGATGATCAGTGTGCTGGCCCTGCTGTCGACCGCCGGCTACGTCACCTTCGCCCTGCTGGCCCCCGACAGTGTGACCAAGCCGATCACTCAAGGCCTGGTCGTGGGCCTGCTGATCGCCTGCCTCGGGGCCAGCCTGCGGGCCGTCTACCTGGCACGACGAGCCGCCCACCGCGACCGGCCACATCCCGAACACCCACAGCCGCCCTCCCCGCCCGCCCCGTGAACAGCAGACCCTCTCCCTCCCCCAGCAGCCATCCACCCATGTTCGGAGTCAGCCATGCCCAACCCCATCGCCCCCGCGGTGCCCGCCGCTGTGGCCGCCGAAGCCTCCACCCACCTCGAGAACCTACAAGAGGCGCTGCAGAGCCTCGGCCTGCACGCTCGCCTGCTCACCCAGGACAACCGACTACCGCGCCTGCGCGTGATCAACCCCAAAGCCACCGCCCTGTCCGAGATCATCTCCGCCGCACCGCGACACGGCCAATGGCTGTTTTCGTGGTCATGGAACGAGCCCATCACCGAGGTCACCCAACTCGCCACAGCAGCCGAGCGCATCTGCCACGTCCTGGCCGCAACACCCCCGAACGCGCTCTCACCCACCACCGCGTAGCCCGCTCAGCGCGACACGACCGATGCCCGGTGCCGCGTACGGATGCCCACTATCCGGCGCCCCGGTAATAGCGGATCAATGGCCGGGTCGCGCCCCTTCGGGCCATCCCCACCGGCCGCACCGCGCCGCCGCGCTCGGGCGCATGGCCCGCTTTCATCCAGCGTTACCCGCTGACGGAACGGGCTGAGGTGGGTTGCAGTGCCGATGAATTGTCGGGCGAACGCTGAGGATGACGCGCGGTCCTACTCAACGCTTTCTCAAACCTGGTGGCAGGCCGGTTTCAAGAACCCCCGGTAGGTCACCCACACGGTGATGATCACGGCCTCCCCCCGTACGCCTGATCGTCACCCGGGGCGGTCCCTTCGCCTTGGGGACAATCGCGGAAACCATCGGAAGCCAAGAGCCGCGATGCGAGGGACCGCCCCACCCACAGACGTCCGGCAGCGGCATCCCCCTCAAGCGTGTGCCGCTGCCGGGCTCAACCCGTGCGGGTAAGACTCAGATGCGCCCTTCACCAGGCAGCGTCACCCCTCCCTTACCCGCACGAGTTCCTCTCTGCCGGAGGCCGGTCAGTCGCGCGACTGACCGGCCTCCGGCCAACTCTCCCTGGCCTCGTGACGGCTAGTACTCCAGTGACACTTCGCGATCATGGTTGGGATCTGTGCTGGTAGTGGCAGCGTCGGGCGGTGGCTTGATGCCGGCGGCGCCATTGTGACCAGTGCAGAACCTGCCGGATGGTGCGGTGGCGGGCCAGGATGAGAACGGCCAGCAGCCGGCGGATCTCGGGCATGGTCAGCGCGGTGTGCTCCTCGTCGCAGGGGCGCTGGGTGGCGGCGATGGCGGCCAGGAAGGCCAGGGCGAGCATCGCCAACGTGATGTGCCGGTGCCAGGCCGTCCAGCCGCGCACCTGGTAGTGATCCAGCCCGACCTGACCCTTGGCCGCTTGGAAAGACTCCTCCACCGCCCACCGGGCACCCGCGATCTTCACCAAGGTCATCAGCGGCATCGGCGTGGGCGCGCCACAACGGTAGAAGGCGAGCTCGCCGGTGGTCAGATTGCGGCGGATCAGCAGCCACCGGTATCCCGCGCGGTGGTTTCGTCGATGCGCGCCCACGCCCAGGCGTACCAGCGCGGGCCCTCGGCGCCCTGGCCGGCGCGGTAGCGGTGCCAGTGCCGATCGGCCACGCCGGCGGCGATGTCGGCCACACTGTGATCGGCGCCGTCGAGGCTCACTCGCCGGTTGCCCGCGATCGCCAGCACGTAGCCGAGGCGGCGCCGTTCCAGCAGGGCACGCAGACGCGGGTCCTGGCCGTAAACCTCGTCACCGCTCACCCACCGTGCCGACAGCCCGGCATCCAGCGCATCGGCGATCATCTCGGCCGCCAGGGCGGGCTTGGTGGCGAACGCGGCCTGCTCGGGCACCCCGGCCGCGGCGCATCGGCCGGGATCGGCCAGCCAGGAGTGCTCGGGCAGGTAGAGCCTGCGGTCCAGCAGCGCCCGCCCTCGCGGTGTGGCGTAGGCCAGGAACACGCCGACCTGGCTGTTCTCGATCCGCCCGGCGGTGCCGGTGTATTGCCTCTGCACCCCGGCCGAGTCGCGGCCCTTCTTGATGAAGCCGGTCTCATCCACGATCAGCACCCCGTCCTCGCCGAGCTGCTCGGCGACGTAGCCGCGCAGGTCATCGCGTACGGCGTCGGCGTCCCAGCGCGCGGTGCGCAGCAGGCGCTGCATGGTCTGCGGGCCGGTCAGCCCGGCGTGCTCGGCCAGACTCCAGCAGTTCTTGCGTTCGAGGTCGGACAGCAGCCCACGGACATAGGCGGTGGCGGCGCGACCTGGCTCGACGCGACTGAACCTGCCGGCGATCCGGCTCATCAGGTCGTTGAAGGTGACCATCCAGCCGTCAGGGTCTAGAGTGTCGGCCACGGCCATCACGCGATCTTCAGATGTCTTCACAAACTCCGAATGATCACGTGGTGGCCGTCTTCATGCCACCTCAACGCCCGAGATCGCGAAGCGTCACTGGAGTACTAGTGGCCCGTCACGCAACCTTGGCCGGGTAACTGGTCCAGCTTCGGATGGGTGAAGTGGCGGCGAAGCTGGTCTTCGGTTGGGCACGGGCGT
>NZ_JBVJIM010000030.1:0-105861 GCF_055586305.1 Nonomuraea sp. NPDC051298 | reverse complement strand
ACCTGGCGCCAGTCGACGAACTTGAAGTTCGTGGGCCAGAGCTAGGGCCTCCGTCAACCGGACATTCCAGACCAGCCAGAATTCAGCGCCTGACCTGCGGTAGTTGCAGCTCATCCACGCCCGCCGTGTGCCACTGTGTGCCAGCGCTGGCCGCCGTATGCCGCCCGCTGCGGAATGCGCCCGGAATGATCTCGCTGTCTTCGACCCCGCCGTCCCCGGCCATAGCGCCATGACGGCGGCGGCCGAAGCGGGCCGCCCCCGACGATCCCAACGCGGCACTTCGCAGTGCGCCGCGCTTGTCGGAGCGCGCCCGCACACACACCTGACCGACCTCACCGGCTCGCCATCGCGGGCGTTCATCGCCGCGGCGGTGCCGCGCGGCATGCGCCGGGCCGGCTCCCAGCAGGAGTGGCTGCGCACCCTCAAGGAGGACCCGGAGGTCCTGAGCCTGAGGTCTGACGGCTACGCCAACCTGCTGCGGCTCGCGAACCTGATCGCGTGGGCCGCCGACTGGTCCACGATGTGCTCCCGGCCGACGATCGCGCGGCTGGTCTCGGTGACCGGCCTGTCGCAGGCGACCGTGAAGCGGTGGGTGCGGTGGCTGCGCGTCCGAGGCTGGCTCGGCGTGGTCGAGCAGGGTTCCACCGTCAGGTTCCGGAGGGGCAACGCCGCGGGCCTGGTCGATGACGGGCTCGGGAACCGCGCTGCTGTCTGGGTGCTGGCCGTGCCGCGCCGCTCGCGCGCTGACCGTCTCCGCACCAGTAATGATCATGAACGCCAGTGCACCGACCTGCCGAAACCGACAAGTGAACCCCCCTCTGGTTCTCTCCCTGAGAGAACCAGAGTTGATCCCACGCGCACGCGCGAGGCAGACCGCCACCGCTTCCGTGATCATTCCCGCATTTCGCCGACCTGGCACCTGCACGCCACGCCACGGACGAAGCGAGACCGACTAGCGATGTGCCAGCGACTCCGGGAGGAGTCCCCCGTCCTGCGGCTGATGACGCCCTGGTATCTCCGCTGGCTGCTCAAACCCCTCATCGACGCGGGAGCTACGGCGGCCGACGTGCTGCACGGGCTCGACGTGCGGGGGGACGACTCGCGGTGGACGTACACGTGGTCGAGGGCGGAGGAGATCCGGCATCCGGCGGGGTGGGTGCGGCATCGGTTGTCGGCGTGGATCGGTCCGGATGGCCGGGTGTTGCCGTTGCCGTCGCAGCGGCGTGCGGCGGCCGAGGCTGCCCAGCGGGACGCGCAGGAGGCGCGGCGGGCGGAGTGGGTGCGGCGTGCGGCCGAGCTCGGCGTTGAGCTGGAGGCGGGTGAGCAGGTGCCGCGGGCGGTGGCGCTGGCTCCGGCGCCCGCGTTGTCCACGCCGGCTGCCCCGAGCGGGGAGTACCTGGGGGTGCGGGCGGAGATGGAGCGTCAGCGGAGGGAGCGGGAGGTGGCCAAGGTGGCGAGGCTGGCTGAGTGGCGGGCTCGGAGGTCGGGATGACGGACGCGAAAGCGAGGCGGGAGCGGGAGGCTGCCCGGTGGGAGCGTGCGGACATGGCGGCCGAGGAGGAGCTGGCGCGCGTGAAGTGGGCGACGGAGCCCGAGGCGGTGGTCGGCCCGAGCGAGGAGGGGATCGAGCGGGCGAGGGCGGCGTTGGCGCGGGAGGTGTCGCTGGCGAGGGCTCGTGCTCGTGCCCGGGAGGAGCGGGGGAGGAGGGAGTGAGGGACATGTCGCGCGACAAGATCGATCTACGGTGTAAAGGGCGGGGTGACGCCCAGCCCCCGGGGGACTCGGCTGGTGGCGCGGTGTCGTTGCTGGTATCCGAGAGATCGCCTGGAGACGTGCGGAATGGTCTTCATGGTGGACGCTGGCAGGCGATCAGGTGGTGTCAGGTGTTATCGGTACCGCCAACGATGATCTTGGCGGAGGATCGCGTACAGACAAGATCATTAGGCGCTGACCAGGAACGATTCCTTACATATACATACGTGCGCAAAATGGTAGACTGGAGCTAGCACCAGACAAGATCAAAACAGACAGTGACCAGCGGAAACGCCCCCAAGGAGTGCCATGCAACAGCCCGCCCCCCTCCCGGTTCCCGGTACCGCGATCCCCGCCGACCGGATCTACACCCTCACCCCCGCCGACCTGTTCGACGCCGCTACCGACCACGGTGCCAGCGAACAGCACCAGGCCGACGCCGCCATCTGGGGCATGACCGCCGAGCAGGTCGCCGCCGGATACGGCACCTTCGACGACCTGCACCCCTGCGTCGCCGACGAGGTCCGCGCGAACACCGCCGACCCTGACACCGGCGAGTTCGACATGGCTGCCGTCGCCGTCGCCACGCGCCTCAATGAGACCTTCCCCCCGACCGCCGCCCGCATCGGCGAACTGGCCGAGCACGCCGGAGCCACCCCCGCCGACCAGATCGTGAAGGTCGCCGACGCCCTCACGCTCGAACTTCCGCTCGTCCACCACCCGCTCATCCCCACCGCCGCCGTCCGCGCTGAAGCGCTGCGCCTCCTCACAGGCGCCACCGCCGACACCTGGCAGGAGCGGGTGGACCACGTCACCTACGCCATCGAGCAGACGCTGCTGTCCGGCGCCCTGTACGAGCAGGCCGCCACAGCCGAGCCGGACACCGCCCTTCCCGTCAGCGTGCGGGTCGGCCAGCACATCAGCGCGGTCGCTGAGCGAAAGGTCCGCGCCTACCCCGGCCACGAGATGACCGTGGTGGACCCTGATGGCGTCCCCGTCTCCGACATCGTCGCCGACGCGTTCGAGGAGGTCATCGACCGGGCCGGGGCCTGGCTCACCGCCAACTCCGGCCTCGGCGGGCTCAACCTGGCCGCCGGCAACGCCGCCGCCGTCCTCGACCACCTGCCCCCCGGCATCGCGGCCGAGCTGCTCCAGCACCTCACCGCGATCCCCGCCAACGAGATCGACGCCATCACCCCCTCCGAGGTGATGAAGGACGCGCGGGCCGCCGGCGCCCGCCCCGAGCACGTGCTCGACGCAGTCACGGTCGCCATCGCGTCCGTCATGGAGATCGTGACGGGCATCGACTACGGCGAGCTGCTGCCCGCGGTCGCCTCCGATGTGAACGCGTCGGCCCGGGGCTGGCTTCACGAGACGGTCGGCATCGCCCCCTACGGCGACTTCGACTACAGCACGCTGAGCGCCGAGCACGTCGCCGGGATGCTCGACCACGTCGAGCAGTTTGCCCGCCAGTACGACTGCTACGCGGGTAGCTCGTTGGCGGTACCGCCAACGGCTCCCCCGCCGAAAGGACATCAGGTGTACGACCACACCACCGACACCGTGGGCACCATGTACGGCGCGTTCGAGCCCACCAACCTCAACCTGCTGAACATGCTGTGGGCCGCCCACAAGCTGGCCCGAGCCAACCGCAATCCCGCCATCAGCCAGTACGTCATCAGAGACCTCCGCGCCGCAATCGTCGAGGTCCTGGAAGCTGAGGGCCACGACGTGACTTCGGCTCAGCGGCTCATCGAGGAGGCCGAGCGCACCCACGCCACGCCCGCCCTGCTGATGGCCAGACACGACGCGCCCGCCGGCCCGCCGCCGGACGAGGCGAACAGCCTCTGAAACGCATTGAGCCGGACCCATCGCCACATGGGTCCGGCTCACTTCACCAGCTTTTGACCCCCACCACCGGGAGTACGTACCAGTGCTCCCAACGATAACGCACCGCGCGGCCCGCGCGGCAACCCCGAACCGATGGGAGATCAACATGTCTTACTTCGCCGACGACCCGGGCACCGACCTGGAAGCGATCGAGACCCTCCGCCGTGACGCAGACCTGGAGCAGGCCGCCATGGAGCGCGAGGGCAACCGGCTCGCCGCCCTCCGCGCTCGGGGGATCTGCCTGCACAGCTCCGGCGTGGAGTACCGCAACCCGCCTGTCTACGCCGAGCAGGTCGGCCTCCGGCCGGGCCAGTCCCGCTGCACCGAGGGCACCGGCGGCTGCACGTTCGTCGCCAACTCCGACGCCGAGTGGTACGCCGCGAAGGCTGCCGCGAGGAACGTGCTGTGACCGCCCTCTTCGACCTCGACCGGCCGTGCCCTAAGTGCGGCGCCGCCGCAGACCAGCAGTGCGACCCCGACTGCGTGCTCATGCAGGACCCCGCCGACTGGTTCGACGGCTTCGAGATCTCCGACGCCGACCCCGGCCTGTGAGAGGACACCCCATGGAAAACCTGGGCAAGCTCGTCGCCACCGGCGACCCCGACGCCGACGCCTACCTGCACATCGCCCGCGAGATCCATGGCCTCAGCGTGGCCGTGCACAAGGCGGCCGAACTCCTCGACGCCGGGCACATGCGCGGATCGGTGATGTGGCCGCCCGCGGTCACCGACCGCAACCCGCTCGGCTACGAGCACGCCACCAACGTCGTGGACCGTGCCGACGAGGTGATGGGGGAGGCATGGGCGCGGGCCACGCAGCGCTACCAGGCCGCCTGCGACCGCAACCCGAAGTCTGCGCAGATGGCCGACCTGCACGTGGGCCGCCTCTTCGACTCCGCCTTCACCCTGGAGAGCTGATGCCTGAGTGGATCCGCGACCAACTCGTGAACTTGGCCGCCGTCATCGGCAGTGTTCTCGATGACCCGACCGCCGACCACACGTACATGCTGCGGCACGCCCACGAGGACCTGAAGCGCATCCTCGAGCAGGACGAGCAGGACGGGCGATGACGACATTGAAGCCGCTCGCGCCGGGAGCCGTGGTCGTCTACTACGGCTCCCTGCCCGAGCAGTACGGTACGTGGACCGTCGCCGGGCAATGCGGCTGCGACGACTGCATGAGGGTGTTCGACCAGGTCTGGGACCAGATCTATTGGTCCCTGCCCCACCGCGAACGGCCCAACATCGACAAGCATTACGAGCCGTACAACCGGTATGAGCTGGAGGGCGAGAACGGCGATCGGCTGCTGTGCGTCCGCCGTTCCAGCCTCACCCTGGCAACCCCCAGCGCGGTAGGCAGCACCGCATGAAACTCACCTCGAAGATCGACGCCTGTAAGGCGCTCATCGACCACCCCAACACCCCCGACGCGGAGCGCGAGGCCGCCCGCCGCCTGCTGGTCCGGCTCCAGGCCCGCGCCCAACGCGACGGCCACACCAGCAGCACTGCGCCCGGCCATCGCGGGCCGGGCCGCCGCGCGTACGGCCCCAAGTACACCGGTTACATCCCGTCCGCCGAGCTGACCAAGCTCATCCGCGCCGACATCGCCGTCCTGCGCAAGCTCGGGCGCCAACCGGCCCGGCCGGGCGAGGTGAAGGTGCCCGAGCCGATCGGGGATGCCCCCGCGAGCATCCGCTTCTCGGTGAAGAAGGAGGACTACGCGGGCGGCCGGTCCATCTACATCACGATCACGGGCGTGCCCCCCGACTGGTGGATCGACCAGCCGGACCCCTACGACTCGACCATGAAATGGCGCAAGGCCGGGCCGCAGCTCACCGCGCTGAAGGAAGCCCTTCAGGAGATCACGTGGGCGTACAACTACGACGGCTCGGACCTGCTCACCGACTACCACGACCGCAACTTCTACGCCTGGTACCGGGCAGACGGTCACGGCGAGAGCGACCACCCGCACGACATCTGACCGGCTGGTGCTGACGACGCCACCGCCAGCACCAGACCCGTCACCCCACCACCGAGAAGAGGAAGAACATGAGCCACCACAAGGAGCTGCTGACCACGAAGGCGCTGCTCACCAAGTGGATCCTCACCCCCCGCCACGACGACGCCCCGCCCTCGGTCATGCTCATACGCGACCGCTGGTCAATCCTCATCCTCTACAGCGCTGACACCCCGGTCAGCGCCGCGCTGCTGCCGCCAGGCGGAGCCGAGTACGACACCATCCCCGTGCTCGACGTCGATCGGTGGATGAAGTGCAGCCAGACCGAGATGAACCTGCACGGGGTCGGCGACCGCGTCACCGTGGGCGGCCGGGCCGGGACCGTCGTCGGCTTCCGCCTGGAGGAGCACTCCCCGGCCGCCGGCCCGTGGAAGTTCCGACTCCGGGTCGTGTACGACGACGGCGTGGACGGCGACCCGTTCCCGACCAGCGCCGCCAGCCTCGACCCCGCCCCTGCCGCGGCGGGGGAGTGCAAGGGCTGGCTGTGCGACGACGTCGGCACAGTGATGTGCCTGACCCGCGAATACACCCGCGACGACAGCGCGCCGTTGGAGCGGAAGGCGTTGTGCGACTACCACGCCGAGTACGGGGACCGGCGGCTGACCGTCGTCCGGGTCCTGCACGAGATCCCCGAACCCGCCGCCGCGGCGGCCGTCGAGAAAGGCTGACCATGCCCAGCACCGAACGCAAGCCGGTCAAGTACGGCATTCAGCTCCTCAACCACCCCATCTATCAGGACTCGCGCGGCATCCACACGTACGCGACCGTCTGGGAGGCGCCCGCGCACGAGGTGCTGCACGTCCCGGTCTGCCCCGACCTGGCCAAGTACGACAAGGCTGAGATCCGGGAGCGGAGCACCACGTTCGAGGAGGCGATGGACAACGGGCTGGACTCCTGCCGCTACTGCCAGCCGCACGGCGTTCACCACGTCACCCTCCCGGACGGTACCAAGAGGTACCGGCCGATGGGCGTCATCTTCACGGGCGGCGACCTGGACGGCTACGAGTACGGCGAGTACGCCCTGGTCGAGAAACGGAACGGCCAGTGGCGCGTCCGCCGCTGGGCCGAGACTGCCCTCGCCGCGGTCAAGCTCGCCGTCGAGCTCGGCGTGCCGTACATCCTCGGGCCGCGCTACGACTCGCTCGGGCTGCCGACGCCGATCTGTGAGGAGGACCTGTGACCGCGATCCCCGTGCTGCCCGAGCTTCCCACGGGCGGCTACCGCACCATCCGGCATCTGCCACCCGAGGTGCTGAACAGCGCGCCGTACGTGCGGCCGGGCGCAGTCCTCACCTACCCGACGACGATCACCACCGTGACCCGGCGGCCCTGGCGGACCGAACCGGTGCGCGCCACGCTGACCGTCGTCCACGTCGAGGGCTGCCACCAGCTCGCGCAGACGCCCGCCGACCAGCGCGGCCAGTGGACCGGGACCGGCGAGGACATGCATTTCGCCCTGCGGTTCGGTCCTGCCGAGGAGTTCTCCTGGTGCGAGGCGTGTATGTCGCACCGGCTCAGCTATGTGGTGCTGCCGTCCGGGGAGCGCCGCTACCGCCCGGCCGGACCGGTCGGTGTCATCCACCGGGGAGACCCGGCCTGGGCCAGATTCGCGGTCGCCGCCAGCGGCGAGGACGGCGCCTGGCGTACCGTCACCTGGACGGTGGCGCTGGCCGAGGCTGAGTTCATCGCGCAGGGCTGGCCCACCATGGCCGTCGTCCTCGACCCCGGCCAGTGGCCGTCCGAGGAGGCGGCATGACGGACCTGCTCACCGACGCGCCAGAGCCGACCCCAGCAGACCTGATCCGCGACGCCATCGACCTGATGCGCACCACGTGGCGGGTACGCGGCGACTTCGTCATCGGCCGCCTCACCGCGCGCTACGGCTTCTGCCCGGTCGGCGCGATCGGCGCGCTCGCCGGGGACGTGTTCGTTGCCGGGGTGCCGCAGTGCCGCGTCCCGGTTGTCCGGGCCACGCTGGTGTGGCTGGTGGACTTCCACCGGCTGCCACGCTCCGCGCCCGAGGTCAAGGTCGGGCGAGACGACTCGCGCATGGCGTACGTCCGTGTCGCCGAATGGGCTGACTCGTTCCCCGAGTCGGCCGACGATGAGCTGTACGCCGCCCTGGAGGCCGCTGCCGACGCGTGGCGGCCGGAACCGTATCGCGTTGGCGATTCCGCCAACGCACGAAGGAGAAGATCATGACCTCGCTCGCATACGCCCCCGAGAAGCGGCACCTGCATCGCGTACGCGCCTGGCGCGGGTTCGACCGCATCGCCGCCGCTGACGAGATCCCGTTCGAGGTAGCCACCGTCGCCACGCCCACCTGGATGCAGGCCCAGTTCCGCACCGAATGCGGGACCGGCTGCTGCTATGCGGGCCACGTCGCTATCGACAACGGCGGCCAGTGGCTGGTGGACATCAACGACAACGGTGAGATGTTCATCGACGGCCAGCCCCTCGCGGACCCCGACGAGCACCCGCTGCTGTGGAAGGTGTGGGAGTACATGCTCGCCGAGGACGACGACCCGCAGGATCACGTTGAGGAGGCGTTCGGCACGCACATCATCCACGTGTCGTACCGCGCGGAGCGACTGCTCGGCTACCCCTACCACTGCCGGGATCTGTTCGACGCATCCAACACCAAACCGGCTCTGGAACGGCTCATCACCGACCGGTTCGGCCGCCACCCTGCCGCCGTTGGCGGTCCCGCCAACTAGATCCCGCCCACCACCGCCGAAAGGAACCACCGTGCCGAGAACCGACATGACCGACGAAGAACTCGCAGCCTGGCAAGCCCGCAAGGACGCTGGCCGCGCCCGAGCGTACGACGCCGAGACCAAGATAGCGATCGTGCTGCGGGACCATCCCGAGGCGATCGACGGGTTCCGGAAGTTCTGCGCCCGTATGAACCCGTACTCCATCCGGAACTGCCTGCGCATCTACGGGCAGAACCCCGACGCGGCGCACGTGCAGCCGCGGTTCTTCTGGGGCGGCTATGGCCGCGCCATCGCTGACCAGGACGCCGCCGTCTGGATCATCGCCCCGAAAGTGGAACGCAAGGTCACCAAGGAGGTCGAGAACAAGCAGACGGGCCAGATGGAGGAGGTCGAGGAAGCCTACAAGACCTGGCCCGTCGAGGACGTGTTCCCTGCTCAGGCCACCGTGCCGAAGAACGGCCCGTGTCCGTTCTGCAACACCGCCGAGGGGGAGCGCTGCCTGGACTCGTGCGCGGTGATGCAGCCGCAGGCCGGGGCGCCCCCGACCCGGGAGGACGTGGCGGAAGCACTCAACGCGGTCCTCAAGAAGCTCGGCGGGTTCGACTCCTCAGTGCTATCCACGCTGGGGCCGGACCCGATGCGGGACGACTACGGCGACCCGTACGAGACCCCCGGCGTCCGCTGGGAGACCATCGTCCTGACCAAGGGAGCGGCCAATGGGCGCAAGCCGAAGACCCGCCGCTACCGGTTCCTGCACACGATTGACCTGGCCCGGCCGGGCGTCCGCTACGCCATCGCCGGATTCGGCGTGATCTGGATCGGCCCGTACGAGTACCGCCGCGACACGGGCGGCGACAACTCGGTGACCGTCCAGTACGGCGACGACATTCCCGCTGACTGGGAAAAGCCGCGCTGGGCGTGGGGTGACAGCGGCTACCACCAGGCAGGCCCGCACGCCCCGATCATCAACGGGATCACGTTCGCGTCCGTCAGCAACGTCTCCCCGAACGAGGAGTGGCGCTGGTTCGAGCCGTTCCGGGAGGGCAAGGGGCGCGTCCCCGAAACGACCGGCGCCCAGATGGCACAGATCGTCCGGCAGCTCTGCGACCACTACCGCGGGCTGCCGGAGCAGGACGCGATCGAGGAGGCCGGGTTCCGCAAGCGGTCCGCGCACCGGGCGCGGGAGGCGGAGCATGAGGCCAAGCGGCTCGGCGAGCGAGAGCAGGAGCTGGCCGACCAGCGCGCCGAGGCGGAGCGGCGGGCGGCCGAGCACCGCCACCAGGCTGCCAACCCGAACGAGCTGTAGCAGCGCGAGCCCGCCCTAATCGGGCTCGCGCCACCACCGATCGTACGGCCCGCCCCGGCGCGGGGTGGGCCGCCCTCCACGCAAAGGGAGTAATCATGAAACTCGTAGCACTCGCTATGGCAGCGGTCCTCCTCGCCGCCGAGCCCGCAGGATGCGGCGCCAAAGGCACCACCAGCGACCCCTACAAGCCCGGCGCGCTGGGCTGCAACAGGTACGTCCACGTCGAGGCCGTCCGGATCGGGTCGGCCGAGCCACGCGTCCGCGTTCTGGTGAACGAGGTATGCAGCAAGCCGTCCGGCGTCGCCACCCAGCTCCTCAGCATCGACCTGGAGTACCGGGAATCGTTCGGTGCACCCTGGCTGAAGGTCAACAGCGACAAGTTCCCGAACGTGGCCCCGGACCACCGGTACGTGCTGGCCCACCACCCGTGCCTGTCGGGCCGCTACCGCGCCAAGGTGGGCGTCGCGGGCACGTTCGACACTGGCAAGGAGTACCGGGCGTCGGTCGAGGAGTCCGCGCGGATCAACTGCGACAAGCCGCGCAAGATCTCGATCTACTAGGGCCGCCACCAGCGGCGTCGCCGGGCGGCGCGGGCACGGAAGCGCGCCTCGCCGTCCGGGTCGCCGCCGTACGGGCAGCGCACCCGCAGCCGAGGGTGCGGCGGCACGACGCCGACCGCCCAGGACGACGCCGCCTCACTGGCTGCCTGAGTGATGTTGCCGGTGGCGTAGACGGGCGGCGCGGTGCGGTCCGGCATTTCGCCTGGCCACACGCCCCATCCGTCGCCCCACCAGGCGACCGTCCACACCTGCTCATCCAGCGCATCCACGCATCCGATCGTACGCCCCGCCCCTCGCCCGGGTGAGGGCAACAACAACCACCACCACCAGGAAGAACAGGAGGCGAGCAGTGGCCAACGCTGCGATCCCCATCCAACTCGCCAATGCCCCCCAGCACGCTGGGATGGTCATCCCGTACATCACCCTCCACCACGTGGACGGCACCCCCGAGTTCGGCCGAACCAACGACGACCGGGTGGCCGAGTGCATCGTCGATCGGCGCTGCCAACTCTGTGCCCGGAAGCTCGAAGGGGCCGCGGTGCTGATGGCCCGGCCGCAGGACTTCGGGTTCGGCTACGTCAACGAACCGGCGCAGCACCCGTGGTGCGCTGCCTACGCGATCCGCGCGTGTCCGATGCTGTCGGGCCGGCTGCCTCGTCTGCGTGACCGGACTCGCCCGCAACGCCAGTGCTCGATCCCGGCGGCGTGCTGGTGCGGTCAGGAGACCAGCCCGAGCGCTGACGCCATCCTCCGCTCGGGGAGGGCGGCCACGCCGTGGTACTCGGTCCGCTTCAGCATGGCCGAGTACGAGGTGACGATGACCGCGCGGAAGGGGCCGCGCGGCATCTCACTCCGAGCGCTCACCGATCCGAAGGTCCGGCTGGTGTCGTGGGGCGACCCCGACCCCTACGAGCTGGGGCGCGTCGTCATGAACGACCTGCCGATGCCTGGGGAGCTGGCCTGATGATCGTCGTCTTCTCGTACGGGCTGGGCGCGAATGGCACAGCGGTCTGTCTGCGCTGGCTGTACGAGCCCGAGACCCGGCCTCCGGAGCTGCTGCCGGACCTGTCGAACCTGATCTTCGTCACAGCTCATACGGGTGACGAGTTCCTCGACACCGCCGTCGATGTCGAGACGCACGTTTTCCCGCTGCTCGCCAAGCACCATGTCCGTACCGTGCAGCTCGCTCGCGCGGGCCACTTCGAGCGGGACGGCATCGTCGTCCTGGACGACACCCGCGAGCCGATCCTGTGCCTCACCAGCGGCGCGTACGAACTGTCCGAGGAACTGGTCACGACAGCGACCGTGCCCCAGTCCTCCGACCGCAAGCACAGCCAGAAGTTCAAAGGCTGGGTCATCGACCAATGGATCGCCGCCAACATCGGCGACGAGCCGTACGTGCACGTCATGGGCTACGACGCCAGCGAGCCCGAGCGCGTCGTCGGCGACCTGGCGCTCGGGCTCCCCAACAAGATCCCGTGCTACCCGCTCGTGGACTGGGGTTGGGACTGGGACGCGTGTGAGCGCTACATCTACGCCAAGCTAGGCGTGCACTGGAAAAGATCACACTGCGTCGAGTGCCCGTTCGCTTTCTCCGTCACCAAGGGCGGCCGGGCGCGCACCATGCCGCGCCTGCTCGCCCACCCCCACCAGGCCATGCGCACGCTCACGATGGAGTACCTGGCCGTCGCCTGCAACCCCCGGCAGGGACTCCTCGCGGGCAAGCAACTGTACGACCTGTTCGCCGCGTGGCCGGGGGGACCGATCCTGCTCGACGCGTTCGAGCGGCACCTCGACGACCTGGAGTGGGCCGTCATCGACGTCCGGCGCGGCTTCGGCAAGAAGCGCGGCAAAGGGAAGAATCGCGGCGACGCGATGAAGCCCGGACGGCCGGCCCGGTCCCTGAACCTGCTCGTCACCGGCACCCGCGCCGAGACGCGGGTCCGGCTGGAACGCGCCGCCGTACTGCTCGGGCGACAACTGGAGACGGACGGCCGCCACCACCGGGTGTGGTGGCGACGGCGCGGCATCTACTACCCGACCGTCGAACACCTCCTCACCGTCGCTCCCGCCTGGGCGCACGACAAGACCAACCCCGCGTTCCCGAAGCTGTGGCGGGACGGCCTGATGGCCCTCCGGCAGCTCGAACTCGCCTTCTGACCCTCACGGAGGTCGATATGTACGTGCACGACAACGACGTGGTCACCCTCACCGATTGGTTCTGCGGCGCAGGCGGCTCGTCCCAGGGCGCCGACGAGGTTCCCGACGTCGAGGTCACTCTCGCCGCGAACCACTGGAAACTGGCCCTCGACAGCCACCGCGCCAACTTCCCAAACACCCGCCACGAGGACGGCGACATCCGTGAGGCCCCGGTATTCGACTGGCCCACAACGGTAGGCCACTGGGCTTCCACGGAATGCACCAAGTGGTCCGTCGCCCGCGGCAAAAAGCAGAAGTTCCTGAATTCCCAGCAGGGCGAGCTGTTCGAGATCCCGAAGACCGAGGAGGAGATGGAGGAGGAGCTCGTGGAGGAAGAGAGCCGCGCTCTGACCAAGCAGGTCGCCGACTACGTCGAGGGGCGGTACGTCCGGCGCCGCTCCCCGCACGACATTGTGCTGTTCGGAATCATGGAGAACGTGCTCCCCGAGTACGACTGGGACGGCTTCCGCGCGTTCCGGGAGCGATTCCACCGGATGGACTACAAGACCCGCGCTTTCGGGCTCAACTCGATGCACGCCCAGCCGGTGCGGACCCTCGCCGCGCCGCAGTCGCGGGACCGGCTGTACTTCGTGTACTGGCACAAGAGCGTGGGCCGCGACCCAGACTTCGACAAGTGGCTCCGGCCGCAGGCGTACTGCCCGACCTGCGACAAGGTCGTGTACGCGATGCAGGTCTTCAAGAACCCGAACCGTGAGGCCGGGGCCTTCCGCAGTCAGTGGAACTGGCGATGCCCGAACAGCCGGTGCCGGAACGCGATCATAGTGCCGCCGGTACTGCCCGCCTGGGAGGCGATCGACTTCTCCCTCCCCACGCGCAAGATCGGGGAAGGGAAGCCGGGCAAGACGTTCCGGCCCTACGCGCCGGCGACCGTCGCTCGTGTCCAGGTGGGCATCGACACGTTCTGGACGCCGCTGCTGGTGCCGACCGGTGGCACCTGGAGAACGGACGCTACCCCAGTGACGGAGCCGATGCCGACCCGAACCACGACCGAGAATGACGGGCTAGCGGTGCTGCCGCCGTTGGTGGTCCCGGCCGAGGGCCGCGAAGGGAAGAAGGCCGTTCCGGCAACCGAGCCCATCCGGACGACAACCGGCCGCCGAGAGACCGGGTGGGCCTTCCCGCCCGAACCTTTCCTGACGCTACTGCGGTCGGGCCGAGTGCGGAACATCGACCCGCGCCGGGATCCGCTGGCGACGCTCGTGACAGAGGGTGCCGCGCACGCGCTGGCGGTCCCGCCGTCGTTTATCGTCCCCATGCGGGGCGGCGGCTGCAAGGACACCGCCCGCTCGATCGACGCCCCGCTCGGCACGTTCTCAGCGGGCGGTAACCACAACCTCCTGGCCACGGCCCCCGAGGCGCTGATGGTGCCGTACTACAACAACGGCGTAGCGAGGCCCGCGAGCGAACCCATGGGGACGCTGACCACGATCGACCGCTACGGCGTCGCCACCCCCACGATCCCTCTCCCTGACAAGATCGACGTCAACGAGGTCGGGTTCCGCATCCTCGACCCCAGCGAGGTCGCCCGCGGCATGGCGTTCCGCGGGAGCTACATCGTGCTCGGCAACAAGCGGCAGAAAGTGCGCCAGTACGGCAACGCCGTCACCCCGCCTATGGCCGAACTGCTGGTCTCAGCGATGCGTGAATGGCTGACCGGGGAGGAACTGCCGCGCCACCTAGCCGCATGAGTTTACGTTGGCGGTACCGCCAACCAACCACCACCCATGAAGGAGAAACCGTGTCGATCATCGCCAGCCACACCGACACCCGCACCATCAACGACCTGGTCAAGGCCACCGGCCTGCCCGACAACGCCGACCTCCGCGACGAGGAAGTGCTGCCGGGCCTGACCACCCGTGCCCGCAACTGCATGCTGCGCGAGTCCATTTGCACGCTCGCCGACCTGGCGAAGAGGACCGACGAAGACCTGCTCGACATCCGGAACTTCGGGATCGGCTGCCTGGACAACGTCCGCGCCAGTCTCGCCCAGGCCGCCGAGCAGGCCAACACCACCCCCTGAACCCGCCAGGCTCCCGCCGACCGCCAGGCCGGTGGGGCCACCCACCACCAAGGAGACCCATGGCTATCGACCTGGAGTCGAACCAGATCAAACACGTCATCACCCAGCACAACAACTGGGTCAACTACGGCAACGGACGCGGCGGTCTGCACGCCTACACCTACTGCGGCTGGCTTTACGCAGACGGCCGGATGGAGGGCGCTTACACCTACGGCGACTGGTGGCAGAACCCGGACATCAAGAACGTTTGCCCGCACTGCGTGCACGCGCTCACCTGCGGCGTGATGTTCGACGAGGCCCGCGCCACCGAGCGTGCGGCCTGCTCTGGCTGTGCTGCTTACGACGCCGACAAGGCTCTCGGCCACCCGACGAAGCGAGGCCAGGCCGCCGAGCACGCCAGCGAGGTGAGCGAGTGAACCGCGAGCAGCACGCCGAGCTGGCCGCCGCCATCGCCGGACATCCCGGCTGGCACCTCAGGCCCTTCATAGAAGGGCTGCGGCTCAATGAGCCTGCCGAATACCTGCCCGGCGACAGGCTGGTGAACGGCAGCGTCTTCGCCGCTGTCCCCGGCGAAGAGGGCTGGCGCTGGTCGGTGTGGAACGGCCACAACCCCGTGCGCGGCCTCAAGGACGGCGATCCCGAACCCACGGCCGTCGACGCCGTGAAGGCCGTCGAGGACCTGGTCGCTCAGGTCTGTGCGAAACGCAGCACCTAGTCACGCTGGCCGCCGCCGAGCTGGCGGCGGCCAGTTCCCACCACCACGAAGGAAGAGGCCCGACATGGGCAAGTACGACGAGCAGAACGAAGACCTGCACGCCGCCCTCACCCGCGCCGGAATCACTGCGCGCATCGACTACGACGGCGACGAGCACCTCGTCGAGGTCCCGCTCCCCGGGGACGTGGAGCGCAAGCTGGTGTTCGACCCGACCGACGACGGCAGTTGGCGGCTCGACCTGCTGACCGCAGACGGCGACTGGTACGTGCACACGAACGTCGTCCAAGGCGTCGGCGAGGAATTCGCGGCGGCCATCGTCACCGGCCTGCTGGGTGCCTACTCGTGACCCGAACGGCCAAGCCAGCGTGGGCGCGACGGCCGACCGCGGACGAGCTGGAGCGCCCGTGCGGCAGGTGTGGCCACCAGAACGGCGGCCACACCCTCGGCCGCGGCAGCGGCTGGTCGGTCTCCGACGACGTGTGGATCCACGGGGCCGGCGCGTGCGCGATGCCCGGCTGCTGGTGCGAAGGCCGTACGGACGGTGTCTACACGCCGAGCGACGAGTACCCCGCCCAGCTCGACACAGCGCCCGCCGACATCAGCGCGGCGCCGGCCCCGCCACTTTCCAGCCTCTTGTACGGGCCGTGCATGCAGGGGCCTGGACCGTGTGGCGAGGAACCGGCCCGGCCGTTCGTGGACGGGCCGCGATGTGAACACCACCAACCGAAGGAGATCACGACTCATGGGTGACAACAGCGCCATCGAATGGCTCAGAGGACCTGACGGCCGCCAGGGCATGACCTGGAACTTCGTCACCGGCTGCACCCGAGTCTCCGAGGGCTGCCGCCGGTGCTACATCGAACGGCAGACGCCGATGCGAGTCGCGGGGCGCCGGTTCAACGGCAGCGAGCCTGGCGCCTCCACCGGGGTCATGCTGCACCCCGAGCGGATGGTCATGCCGCTGCGGAAGCGCGCCCCGCACCGCATCTTCGTCAACAGCATGTCCGACCTCTGGCACGAGCAGGTGCCCATGCAAATGGTCGCGCAGGCGTTCGCCGTCATGGCGATGACCCCCCACCACACCTACCTGATCCTCACCAAGCGGCCCGGCCCGATGCGGTCGATGCTCCGATCGGACGACTTCTGGCTGTCGGTGGGTGAGCACGGCCGGCCCATCGCCGCCGACCGAGCCCGCGGCAGATACCGGTCCGCGTCGCCGATGCAGCTCACGTCCGACTCCAGCGTGGACGGGCATTGGATGCCGGTCCGTCCGCTGCCGAACGTGCAGATCGGCGTTTCCGTGGAGGACCAGGCCACCGCCGACCTCCGCATCCCGACGCTGCTCGACACCCCGCACATCGCCGTCCGGTGGATCTCGGTGGAACCGCTGCTCGGGCCGGTCGTGCTCCTCGACGAATGGTTCACCGCCGCTCCTTGGAACAGCGCGCCTGCGCTCCACTGGGTGGTGGCCGGCGGCGAGTCCGGCCCCGGCGCGCGGCCGATGCATCCGGACTGGCCGCGTGGCCTGCGCGACCAGTGCGTCAAGGCGGGCGTGCCGTTCTTCTTCAAACAGTGGGGTGAATGGGCGCCGAGCGGCGCGGTCGGGATCGGCCGTAGCCCGGACAAACACGTCCTCGTCGGCAAGCCCGTCGATGAGCACGGGCACCGGATCGAGATGGTCCGGCTCGGCAAGCATCAGGCGGGTGCCGTCCTTGACGGCCTGACGTGGACGGAGTACCCCGATGCCTGAGAGCAGGCGCGTGCAGGTCACCGGTGACCTCTTCCACCCGCAGCTCCCGGCCAGGGCGATCTGGTGCGGGCGGGAAGGGCCGTACCTGAAGCGGTCGCTGTACGCGAACCCGCACACCCTCTCCACAGTGGGCTGCTGGCGCCCTGGCTGCGATGGCCGGGTGCACACTCGGCCGGAGGTCCTCGACCTCTACCGCGCGCACCTCGCCGCGCACCCCGAGCTCGTCGAGCGGGCCCGCGCCGAGCTGGCCGGCCAGGACGCCGCGTGCCGGTGCGGGCTGGACGAGGACTGCCACGTGGACATCCTGCTCACCGCGATGGCGACCAGAGGGTGACCTATGGCCGAGATCACCCGCCCCCTGTTCCCCGTGATCACCGTGCATTGCTTCTTCTGGTGCGGTCACTCCGAGACCAGCGTTGGCCCGGAGCCCGCGCACGAGCGGATGGAACTGCACTACAGCGAGCGACACAGCGACGACATCGCTCGTGCCCGCCGCTTCCTTGGGGTCAAGGAGGCGTGATCCGATGCAGTTCTTCCTCGGAACCAGCACGCCTTCCTGGCTCAAGCGGGAGGACGTGGGCGTGCCGCTCTGTGTCGCCTACCCGCGCCTGGCCACGATCAAGGGTGAGCTGCCTCGTGCTGTGGCTCCGTGGATTCTCGACTCGGGCGGCTTCACCCAGGTCACGCAGCGGGGCGAGTACACGGCCACGGCAATCGACTACGTGCGGGCAGTACGCCGGTACGCCGAAGAGATCGGCAACCTGCGGTGGGCGGCCTGCCAGGACTGGATGTGCGAACCGCCCGCGCTCGCCAAGTCCGGCCGGTCGGTGAACGGCCACCAACACCTGTCGATCGACAACTACATCACCCTGCACGGAGAGTGGGGGCCCGACTGCCCGTTCGTGCCGCCGCTCCAGGGCGACAGCCGCGACGCCTTCCTACGCCACGTCGATATGTACGCGCGACGCGGCATCGACCTGACAAGGGCGCCGCTCGTCAGCGTCGGATCGGTATGCCGAATGCAGAGCACGCCGGAGATCGGCCGCGTGCTCGGCGCACTGGCCAGCCTGGGTCTGAAGATGCACGGGTTCGGCGTGAAGACGCTCGGGCTGCGCCGGTTCGGGCATCTCCTCGTCTCGGCCGACTCTCAGGCGTGGTCGAGGAATGCCCGCGAGAACGCCGACGACATCTATATCGAAGTCCCCGAACACACCCATCCCCGCGGCGGCTCGACCTGTTCGAGCTGTCACGTCTACGCACTGGCCTGGCGTGCGCGCATGCTGGCCAGCCTTCCAGCCACGCCGCTGCACACGGTGATGGAACTGCCTGGCATTTACGGGGAAGGGCTGTCGTCCCCGGCCAGAGCGGAACCGCCGCGCGTGCGATACAGGCCGGGCATCCCCATCTACGGCAGGAGAAGATCATGACTCAGCTCAACGACACCCCCACCACCCCGGCCGCCGACATGGATGTGCCATCGGTCGAACCTGCCGACTTCATGCCGTACCTGGCACGCAGCGTCTCCCGCGACCTGGACGTGCTCACCCTCGCGACCGCTGATGGCGTGCCGGAGACGATCCAGGCGGCGGCCGAGGTCGTCGCGGCGGGTATGGACTCGCTGATCAACATGCTCATGCAGGCTGACGGCCTGACCGTCGAGGAGGCCCAGTCCCAGGCTGCCGCCCTGATCGCTGCGCAGGGGGAGGGCAGGTGAGATCCGACAAGTGGGAACGGCTCATCGAATGCCTGGACCTCGTCAACGAGAACCAGAACCTGTCTCCACGCGAGATGGCTACCCAGCTCGGCGTGAGCGAACGGACGGTGCAGCGCTACCTGCACGATATGAACGGTGGCCCGCGGTGCCCGCCGACCTACTACGACCAGGTGATGCCCTGCATCCTCGCGCACCTGTGCCGATACTCCCGGTCCCAGTTCACCGCCGGCGAGCTTGCGCGGGTACTGCTGGGGGACCGCATGGTGAACCTGGAGGCCGCACTGCGGCGGATGGAGCGAGGCAGGCTCGTGAAGCGTACGGTCGAGTCCCGCAATGACGGCCTGTTCTCGCAGGATCAGCAGGTCACGTGGTGGCAGTTGAATGACGGTGCCCCCCATTTCTCGATGGTGTGCTCGGCATGCCGGGCCCGCCCGATCGCGGTGCAGCGTCATGGCTGGTGCCGGGCCTGTCACGAACGATGGGCACGAGCAGGGCGCCCGAACGGCGGCCCGCCGGAACCGAGGAAGGGCGGTCGGCCGCGTCAGGCTGGCACAGAGGAGCGGGTGCAGAAGACGAGGAAGCTGCTCGTTGAGGGCAAACGCACAATGCAGATCGCTCGCCTGTTGGGTGTGGACGGGTCCACGGTCTGCTACTACAAGCGGCGGTTGGCTGAGCGGGGCGAGCTGCCGCAGGCAAAGTGACGTTGGCGGTTCCGTCAACGTGCGGTAGCCTGCGGAAGGGCTGACGCTCCAGCCCACCCCAAGTCGAGTCCGGCCCACGCAGGATGCGGCGCACGATGGGGGAAGTGTCGTAAGACGGCGAGCGGCACCCCAACCTTTGGATCTTCCGCACTGGCTGCTGCCGTGCGCTCTCGAACCGGGCGGGGTGAGCGTGGGCACCCCGTGGATGGGACGAGACATGCCACACAACAACCGCGACCTGGGCCGCGCCGTGCGCGACCTGATGGAGCACCGGCCCGGCCAGCCGTACACCGCCGTCCGGACCGAACTCCTCGACTGGCTCGACGGACGCGAGGAAACCCCGGCCGAGGCCGTCGCCATCATGACCGACCCGGCCAACGAGGCCCTGTGTGAGAACTGCGGGTGGACGAACGGCATGGCCTGCCCCGAGTGCCCCGGCTGCGGCTGCTACAACGGCCAATGCACCGGGTGGCGGCACCGCGAGTTCATGCACCCGGACGACCTCGATGAGCTGGAGGCGGCCGAAGCCGAGTGCCCCGAGTGCGGAGGCGACACCCGCTCCGGCTACGGCTGCCACTGCGGTGACCTGTAGACGGGCAGGAGATGATCCCCGACCCGTACACAGTTGCCGCCCGGGGCCTGGCCGTGTTCGGCCTTGAGCCCGGCAGCAAGCACCTGATAGGCCCCGGCTGGCAGCACGCCGCCACCACCGATCCCAACGTGCTGGCCGCCATCTGGCGCGCGGGCGACAACGTCGGCGTCGGCTGCTGGCGCTCCGGCGTGCTCGGCCTCGACCTCGACGTGAAGAACAACGTGGACGGCATCGCCCGCTTCGCCGCTACCTGCGACCAGCGCGGTCAGGAGTGGCCGGACACGCTCACCGTCCGCACCCCCTCGGGCGGGCTACATCTCTATCTCACGGTGCCCGCCGGCGTCGTCATCGGCTCGACGGCGGGCCGCACACCAGGCTCGCCGCTCGGGCCTGGGATCGACACTCGAGGGCCCGGCCGGGGCGGACGTGGCGGCTATCTGGTCGGCCCCGGCTCCGTCATCGACGGCCACGCCTACGTGATCGAGCGAGACATGCCGATCGCGGTCTGCCCCGGCTGGCTTGCTGACCTGCTCGACATCGGGAGGGTTTGATGGTGCAGACACGTGTCATGGACGACGATGACGACCTGGCGGCCGAGGTCGTCGCCCGCCTCGTACGTCTCCTCGACCGCGAGGAATTCGACCTGCGCGCCGGGAGCGTGAACCGCGCCGGGCACTGCGGCGGCGGCGGCCGGTTCTTCCTCAACGCGATGCCCGACGACTGGGAGCCGTCCGGGCCGGCGCGGTGGCCAGCCGTCGGCGTCGAGCGACAGCCTAGGACTGGCTGCTCTCGCCGAGCTGGTCGAACCACGCGTTGAGCGCAGCCGGGATGAACTCCTGCCCACCCAGCCCTTCCTGGTGGCAGCCAGAGACGAGGCGGGCGCGGGTGTTCGGGGTGAGACGAGCGGTGACGAGTGTGAGCGACTCCGGGTCGGCCGGGGGCGAACTGGGGCGAGGAACGGGGTTGCGCTCACTGCCTGGCGGCATCTCGGCGGGGATGCCGAGCTGGTCGCAGTAGTAGTTGATCGCGGCTTCCCATACGCCTTGTACGCCTAGGCCGGTGGCTTCGCAGGCATCGTCAATGCGGTTGAGGGTGTTCTCATCCAACCGGGTGCCGGTGTTGATGAGGTCGGTCCAGCGGACGGCCTTGGTGCGGGTGGGTCCTGTTCGCGGTTGCGCCAACGGACGAGTACGGCGGGCCACGTGGTGCTCCTGGTGGTGTGTGGCGGTGGGCGGCTGCTGTGATCCCTACCGTAGACCTTGGCATGTCTCGCGACAAAAACGTGTTCGCTATGTCCGTTTCCGTGAGGCACTGAATGCGTCACAGCACCTATGTAAAGGTGCTCTAAGAGATAAGCTCAAAGGGGATTCGATCAGGCTCTCTCCGGCTAACGCGGCCACGCGGAGAGGCGTCTCCGGCAGACTCGTTGGCGGTATCGCCAACGAGAAAGGATCATGAAAGCGATGAGCGACCCAACCACCAGCCACCCCATCCAGCCGGGCGACTACGTCCGCAGCCTCATCTGGCCCGACCACACAGGCACCGTCACCGACGTGCACAACGACGGCACCCTCAACGTCGCCTGGCACGGCACCTTCGCCAACGACGAGGCCCACCCCGACCAGGTGGAACGACTCACTGACGAGGAGAAGGCGGTCTACATCGCCGCACAGCCGCCCGGCTACGACAAAGGCTTCATGAGCATGCACCTGCCCGAGGTCCGTGCCTGATGACCATGACCTCGTTCGGTAGCGCCGCACCCAACCTCCAAGTCACGGTCGTCACCGCCGAGAATGCCGACGACGAGGACCTGCCCCCCTGCGAATGGGTCCTCTACCTGACAGACGCGGGCAACTGCCATGACTTCGCAATCAGCGCCGACAGCGCCGACGACCTCTGTGACTTCATCGCCCGCCTCACCGTCCAGGCCGCCACCGCCATGCGGGCCACCAGCGTGGACCTGCCGGGCCGCATCCTCACCGAACTCGCCGACGCCGCGCTCAAGACCGGCGATCACGCCACCCCGCACAGCCAGCAGGAAGGAATCACGCAGCGATGAGCACCAGCATCAGCGCCTACATCACCCGCGAAGAAATCAAGGACATCGTCGGGCTGCTCGCCGCCCAGCCCGGCACCGACGAAACCATCTACATCGACTCCACCACCGTGAACGGCGAGCACGAAAATCCAGTCGGCGTTCAGCGGGCCTACATCGAGTGCGATCGGCTGCGCGGTGAGGAGGACTTCGAGCCAGGAACCTGGCCAGAGCTGTTCGTCACCGACTACGACATCGAGACCGACGAGGACACGGTCAACGCGGCCGAACTTCACGAGCCGGACGAAGACCGTCGCGTCGCCCAGGAGATCGTGGCCATGCTCACCGGAAGATTCGGGCTGTGAAGGCGCTCACCATTTGGCAGCCCTGGGCCTGGGCCGTCGCCGCAGACCTCAAGCCCGTCGAGAACCGAACGCGAGGTACCCGCCACCGCGGCGAGATCGCCATCCACGCCGGGAAGCACTGGGACGAGATCGGCGCGACCGACCCCCGCGTCATCGACGCCGTTGCCCAGGACCGGCGGCCCGGAGGCTCCTACGACCCGCCCCTGAAGGTCCGGATCGACACCGCCACCGGCCGGACCGTCGAGCTGCTGCCGGACGGGCGGCGGTTCACGCTCGGCGCCATCATCGCCGTGGCCGAACTGGTGGACGTGGTTCGCGACGCGTCGTCCCCGTGGGCGGAGCCGGGCCAGGTGCACTGGCTGCTGGCCAACGTACGCCGGATTGGCGAGCCAGTGCCGTGCCGGGGCTGGCAGAACGTGTGGGATGTGCCGCCGGACGCCGAGGCTCTGGTACGCGCCCAGCTCGTGATGGCGTCGTGATGCCGCAACTGGAGGTGCTTCCCGTTAGCTGTCACTGGTGCGGGGGCCACCCGGACGCGCGCCGGATCGTCGTCCAGGGGGCAGGCATGGCGATCTGCGACGACTGTGTGGAACTCGTGGTCGTCATCATCGCCGAAGAGAAGGAGCAGCGGGCAGCGGCCAACCCGGGATAAAGTGCCCAGTACACGCGCGTGATCTGCATACTCCCGCGCAACCGAAAGGCCCCGGCCAGGGACACCCGTCCTGCCGGGGCCTTTCGCGTACGTATACACATGTCCCCCGTCCCGGTACGGTGGACCTCATGATCCACGACCGGCAGCGCACCCACGCGGACGCCGTCTACCCGCAGATCGCCGCAGCCATCGCCGCCGACATCGACAAGGGCAGGTTGAAGCCTGGCGACAAGCTGCCGTCCGAAGTGGAGCTCGGCGCCCGCTTCCAGGTGAGCCGCAACACCGTGCGGGACGCCATCAAGCTGCTGCGCGAGCAGGGCCGCGTCGAGACCGTCCACGCCAAGGGCACGTACGTGACCGGCGGCACGACGGGGGCCCCTGTTCCGCCGTCCCGGCGCCTGGTCGAGGACCTCCGGCAGGCGATCACGTCGGGCCGGATCAAGCCGGGCGACCCGCTCCCGCCGGAGCAGGAGCTGATGGACACGTACGGGCTGGCCGCCATCACCATCACGATCGCGCTGCGGAAACTGCGCGAAGAAGGGCTCATCCACCACCGGCCCGGCCGCGGCCGGTTCGCCGGCCCAGCGCCGACCAGGGATCGCCGCACCGCGCAGTGAAAGATAGCGGAAGGGGCCTACATTGCCCCTACATATCCGGGGATGATCGGCGGAAGAATTGCTCGCATGCCTGAGTCCCGGATCAGCCCCCCGTACCGCCTCAGCGTCCTCGGCGTACGCCTCGCCCAGCTACGCGAAGCCCGACATCTCACCGGGGCCCAGGTCGCCCAGCAGACTGGAGTCACCCCATCTGCGCTGTCGCGGCTGGAACGCGGGAAGAACCGCTACGTCACCCCCGGGGATGTGCGACTGCTGCTCGACCTGTACGACGGCGATGACGACGTGCGCGAGGAGTGCCTGGAACTCGTCTCCGACGCCCGCCTCACCCCGTACTGGGCGCCACACCGGCGCGCTCTCGGCGAACTGGAGGAGTATGTCGCTCTCGAGACCGAGGCTCAGCACATCCGGTACTGGCACCCGCTGCTCGTCCCCGGCCTGCTCCAAACGGAGGGGTACGCGCACGCGGTGATCGCCGCCGACCGGTTCGACGACGGACCATCGCTCGTGCAGATGAAAGTCAGGGCGCGGCTGGCGCGGCAGTGGATCATCCGCTGCGACGACCCCGTTCACGTGCACGTGGTCATCGCCGAGGACGCGCTGCGGCAGCACATCGGCGACCCGAAGGTGATGCGTGACCAGCTCGACCATCTGGCGCGGGAGGCGGGCCGGCCGAACGTCGCCATCCAGGTGTTGCCGCGGGCAGTGGGCGCGCACCCGGGCATGGCGGGTGGTTTTGTGCTGCTGAACCTGCCGTGGCTGGTGGATGCATTGTTCATCGAGGCGGGCGGGGGAGGAGTGCTGGATCGCGGGCCGCGTGTGCGGGAATACGGTCGGCTACTGGGTCGGCTTCAGGCAATGGCGTTGCCGCGTGAGGAGTCGGCTGCGTTCATCGGACGTGTGGCAGAGGAGATCAGATAGTGCTGGGCGAGAACTGGGTGACGGCGTCGGAGTCGGGCGGCTGTGTGGAAGTACGCCGTGGTGGGGACGGCGTTCAAGTGCGTAACAGTCGTGACCGGCAGGGTCCGGTGCTGGATTTCACACCGGGGGAGTGGGAGGACTTTGTGCGCGGTGTGAACCGGCGGAAGTTTGACCTGCCGGAATGGTATCCCGAATGGCGCCCAGCAGGTTAGTCGTGGGGTCGGTCCGCGCTGTCGTAGCCGCGCTGGTAAGCCTCTGACAGAGGCGGGCGCGGCGTCGGCCGCCGCAGGGTGTCGTACAGAACCCCTGCGGCGGCGGCGGCGAGCAGCGCGGAGACGAGGAGGAGCGCGGCCGGGCTGAGGTCGTCGGCGGTGTCGAGGAGCACCACGACGATCGCTGCGACCGCGATGATGGTGACGCTAACAGTAACGCTGCGAATACGGGCTAGCCGTTTCATCGGTGGACCCCCGTCTACGTTGACGAAGTTTAGTGAAGAACTCTTACGAAGAGCGCTGCTCACCGTATCCCATGTGCGGCATTGCCGCGATATGCCATGATGCTGCGGTATTTCTGCACAAATGGCCGACATGTGCCATGTCGGGCTCCGGCCACCTGAACCCGTAGACACGGTATGACACGACCGTTTACACATGTCATTCCAGCCTTAAACCTCGGGGGCACGGATTACCGCTCACCCCCAAATCGCCACAAGGAGTGACCAGACCATGGTGAATCCCGCCGGGCGCATCCGCAGGATCAGCCTCGTGTGCGCCGGAACGATGCTCGCGCTCGCCGCCCTGACCGCCGCGGCCTCCGCCGACGAACTCCCCACGCCCACGCCTACCGCGACGGCGTCCGTCACACCAAGCGCCAGCTCCACCACAGCGCCGGTTGTCACCACCACGAAGACGGAGAAGACCGAGACCGTCACCAACCCGGACGGATCCAGGACCGTCACCAAGACCGTGACCGAGACCACTACCACGGTCACCGTCACCCACCTGGAGCAGGCGAATGGCAATGAGGGTGGATGGTGAGCACATCCGGCCGAACCGCACGAGCATGCTGGCCGGCCCACGCGATGACTCTCGTCGCTGGGCTGGCTGCTCCGGTCGCGCTGCTGGCACATGGCGACGAGCCGCTCACCTGCGAGATGACCGGGGTCTCGGCGGTGTGGTTGTGGGTGCCGCTGCACGCGGGTGTTCGCCTGGTCGCTGAGGTGCGGTGGGCTCGGAGTTGGCGGAAGTTGTACCGGTGGGGGCAAAACGACGCAAACCTCATGCGTCACTCAAACGTCACATGACGCAGAGGACGGCCGGTAAGCGATCATGACGGGGAGGCGATATGACACCGCTGGGGATGAGCCCACGGGAGGAGCAGGTGTTCCGCTACCTGGCGGCGAACCCGCGAACCGACGTTCAGACGCTGGTCGGCCGGTTCGGCGATGAGGTGGCCGCCGATCTGGAGGGCTTGCGCGAACTGGGCCTGGTATCGGGGGAGCCGCTGGACGTGCCCCGCCCCGACCAGGCGTTCCAGCGCCTCGTCAGGGAACGGGAGGGGAGCCTGTTCGCGGCCAAGGCGCGGGTCGCCGAACTTCAGGAGATCTACGATCTCGCTCACCAGCCAGGCAGCAGCGGACCGGTGACTCTGCTGACGTCCCGCGTTCAGCTCCAGTCGTACATGGACGACCTGGAGTTGAACGCGACGCGCACGCTGGACAAGTTCATCACTGCCCCGTTCGTTCGGCTCACCACCGTGCACTCCCGCGACGACGACGCCCGCCGCGACAGCACTGGAACGATCCGCACGCCCCATCTCCGCATCCTCTATGAGCAGGCCGTCGTGGACGATGACCGCGCTCTGGACGGCATCCGCAACGACATGGATCTACCGAACACGCAGATCCGCATCGCCCCGACGCTTCCTTACAAACTGATCATCGCGGATGGCCAGCGTGCGCTGGTGCCCGCGTACCCGCAGGACCACGACGACAAGCTGTCTACGCATCTGATCACGGGCGGCACGGAGCTGATCGCCCATCAGATGGTGTTCGAGCAGTGCTGGAATCAGGCGACACCACTGGTCGGCGGCGCGGCCGGACTGAGCGAGGAGTTCAGCCTGGAGGAGCGGCACATCGTCGGGCTTCTCGTCTCCGGCGCGACCAACGAGCGAATCGCGCGGATCGTCGGCCTGGGGGTGCGTACGGTGCATCGGCGGCTGGCCGATCTGCAACAGCGTGCGGGGGTGCGGTCCCGGAATGAGCTGATCCGGCACGCGGCGACCCGCTGGATGAACTGAACCCTTACTGGGGGCGTGTCAGCATGTCGATCCGGGCCTGCGTGTCGTCGAGCGCCTGCGCCAGGCGCTGCCGGAGGAACTTCTCGATGCGCTCGCAGTCCTCTTTGGTGATGCCGGGCAGGAGCCGCACTGCCTCCATCCGCTGCTGCACCATGGTCTCTAGCCCGTCAGCCAGGTCGAGCTGGTCGGCGGCGGGGGCGGTCTTGGCCGCCTGCTCGGTGATGATCTGCCGTTCCAGTTCGGCGGCGGCGGTGCGGCCGGTGGCGGCCAGTTCGTCGGGTGGCAGGTCCACGGCCCAGGCCATCCACGCGCAGTCGATGTCGGAGATGTCGGTGACTTCGCCGGACTCGCGGCGGCGCCACTTCTGCTCCCCGAATCTGTGCCCGGACGCTCTGCTGATCTTCCGGGCAAGGGGGCGGACCTGAAGCTCGGGTTCGGGGGTGCCCTCACGCCTACGATAGCGGACGATGAGCGCCATCTCAGGGCTGAGCTGGGTGGTCTCGGTGGCTGGTGACATGGTGGCGGTATCCCCTCGTGGCGTGCCGTGGCGGGCTCGGGATCGACGCGAGCGTATCACTCGGGCGGGCGTCGGTCGCGTCTGCCTGACTAGGTCAAGATCGATCTTTAGTGGTCGATACGTTGATCTTGAGAAGCTCTCACTAGCGACGCAATCGACGCGATAGGAGCGTGACATGCGCGTCGCAAAGGCGTAGGCTAGATGTGTCGCGAGACACGCCTTACCAAGATCAACAAGTCTCGTGATGGACACCACCACCAGCGGAAACGCCACATTCCGCATGCAACGGACACGTTGGCGGAAGCGCCAACCAGCCAGGGAGACATGGTGACCAGCAACCCCCACACAGACCACGCCGCCAACCGCGCCGCCGACCTCGCGCTCATCGCCGCCCTCAACCACGCGGACGGATGCCCCCTCATCAGCGCCACCGTCCGCGACCTTCTCATCAAGCAGGTCGGCCCCGAAGCCGCCGCCCAGCACATCGACGCGGCCCGCGCCGTCCTCGCCAACCAGGAGGGCTGACCGCAATGGGCACCTACTACGAGACCGGTCGCCGCTGCAACATCACCCTGGAGAACGTCCTCGTCGTCGGCACCACCTCCGAACGAGGCGGCACCACCGACATCTCCGTGAAGCTCGCCGGCCCGAACGGCTCCCAGACCAGCACCATCCTCCACATCCCGCTCGATCACGTCGGCGTGAAGGTCGCACCCGTCCCGCCCACGCATTGGCCCCCGCAGGAGGGCGACGTGTGGAAGGGCGACGACCTCACCTGGTTCGGCCTCCCGATCATCGATCACGAGGAAGGCGAACAGGTTGGCGTCCGGTTGGTGAGCAACACCGACCGCTGCCCCCACGGTGTATACGGCGGCGACCCCTACTGCTACGAGGACGCGGACGTGCTGCTCGCCCACGCTCAGAACCTCACGCTGCTCGTCCGGAATGGCCAGCCGGTCCGGCTGCCGGACCGGCTGCCGGACCCGTGGAACGACGAGCCGCCGTTCTGATGACCACCATCACCGGAGCTCCCGAGCTGCTCGGCCAGTTCGAGCCGGGCAGCCCAGAGTGGCTTGCCTCCCGCATGGGACCGGACGGGCCGCGTATCGGCGGCACCGATGCCGCCGCGCTCGTCGGCTGCAACACGTTCGTCTCCCCGTACGGGCTCGCCCGCATCTTCACGGGTCAGGCCGAACGCGAGGAGCCGGGAGAGGCCGCCGAACGCGGGAACCTCCTCGAACCGTCCCTCGCCGCGTACTTCCGCAAGCTCCACCCGGAGTGGGAGATCGTGGACCACCCCGGCACGTACGTGCGCGGCTGGATGCTCACCAACCCCGACGCGCTCGCCTACCAGGGCGGTCGGCTGGTGGCGGGCGGCGAGTACAAGTCGGCCCGATACCGCGATGAGTGGGGCGAGCCCGGCACCGACGAGATCCCGGCCGCGTACTGGGTGCAGGTCATGTGGTACATGCACATCTTCGGCCTGCCGCGCTGGTACGTCCCGATGATCGGACCGGGCCTGGACTTCGCGGAGTACGTCGTCGAATACGACGCCGAAGCGGCCCGCGAGCTCGTCGCGCGAGCAGCGGAGTTCCGCGCGAACCTGCTGTGGGGCATCATGCCGCCGCTCGACCACCACCCGCACACCTACCGCACGCTGCGCGCCGAGCACCCCGACATCGACAAGGGCCTGGCGGTCACCCTTTCGGACCCGGTCGGTGTCCGGTTCGTCAAGGCCGTGCTCGCCGCCGCCGAGGCTGAGGAGGAGCTGACGGGCGCGAAGTCTGACGTCATGGCCGAAGCCGGAAGGGCGAAGAAGCTCCTCCTGAACGGCCAGACCATCGCCACCCGCCGCCGCAACTCCGGCCCCCACCCGCACGTGCAGGCCGTGCGAAACCTCAAAGAGATCAAGCTTCCCGCCCTGGAAGGAGACTCCGATGGGCGCTGAACTGACGCACCGGCAGAAGGAACAGCTCGCGAAGCTGGACGACACGATCACGGACTACGAGCGGGTTTTCCGGGAGGCACTGCCGCCCGAGGTCCGCGTGGAGCGGTTTGTGCAGGACGCGCGCAACGCGCTCGCGCATAACCCGGACCTGGCGAACGTCTACCTGCCGAGCGTGATCGGCGGGCTGGTGACGTGCGCGCAGCTCAACCTGCGCCCGCACGTGCCCGCGCTCGGCCACGCCTACCTGATCCCGATGAAGAACAAGAAGGCGGGGAATCGGCTCGATGCCACGCTGATCGTCGGATACAAGGGGTTCACGGACATCGGCTACCGCGACCCCGCCACCACCCGCATGGGCGCCTACGTCATCAAGGAAGGCGACAAGTACAGAGCGTGGTTTGACGACGGCGACTGGCACGTCCAGTACGAGCCCAACCGGCGCGACCCCCGCCGTGACCAGCGGCCCACCACGGACTACTTCGCGATGGCGAAGTACCGGGGCGAGCTGCACGTCACCGAGCCGATGACGCACGCGCAGATGGTCCGCCACCGCGACAAGCACGCCCTCACCCATTCGGGCGGCCCCTGGTACCAGCACGGTGAGCACTCGCCCGAATTTGATGAGCAGGGCAAGAAGACCATGATCCGAGCCCGGCTGGTCAAGCTTCTGCCGCAGGTGATCGAGCTGGTCACCGCTGCGTACGCCGATGAGGGCACCCGCACTGACGACGACCCGCGCGGCGACATCCTCCAGGTCACCGTGCACCCCGACCGCCCGGGTGAGGACGACGCGGCCGACGAGGACGGCGGCGGGCAGGAAGAGGCGCCGCGGCCCCGTTCAGTTATCCGGCTGTTCGCCGAACGCGTGGACGGCACGGCGTCCGACGAGCAGGGGACGGACGAGCTGACCAAGTCCGAGATGCTGGCTGACCTGGGCACAGCCCTCCTAGCCAAGGGCATCAACGGCCCGGCGATGCTCACCTACCTGTCCAAGGTCCTGAAGCGACAGGTCAACCACCCGAAGGAGATGAACCGGGACGACATCGCGACGGTGCAGGCCGCCGTCAACCAGGGCCTGCACCTGAACGAGCAGACGCCACCACCGCCAGCAGCCGACGTGCCGAGCCGGGCGGCGCCGCAACCTCCGGCGGCCGAACCCGCCACCGCTCCGGCCCAGGCCCCGCCCGCGCCGGAGCAGCCCACACCACCCGCGCGTAATCAGGGACGGGAGCGGCCAGTCGGTGCCGCCAACCGGCAGACGCTCACCAAGCTGAACATGCTGCTCGGGGAGGCGGGCATCAGCGGAGACGCCCGCTTCCTGTGGCTCCTGGCCAACTGCAACGTCAAGGTCACCTCGACCGCCCAGCTCACCGCAGCGAAGGCGGACGAGGCGATCGCCAAGCTCGAACCCGAGGCGCGGGCCCGTCGCGACGACCTCAAGCAGCGGATCTTCAACGTGTGGACCGATCTGGACGGGGCCCGCGAGGAGATGACGCCGGCGCTGTGTATGTGGGTCAGTGCCAACACCAAGCGCCGCAGCAGGCAGGCCCTGACCAGGCTGGACGAGGTGTCCAACGTCCACCTGGACGCCTTCCTCAGGGCGCTCAGCGCGGAGCCCGGCAACGGCCGGTTCACTCCGGAGGACTACCGGCAGACCGTCGCCGCGCAGGCCGCCGGGCAGCAGAGCGGTGGCGCCTGATGTTGTCCAAGGAGATCGCACTACCGCACATCGTCACCTTCTCCAACGGGTGTTCCCGGCCGACCTTCCACCCGTACGTCACCCGGCCGCTGCCCAAGGACACGCGCGACCCCCGAGCCGCAGCCTGCACCGACCACCATCCCGCGTGCGACTGCCGGGAAGCGATCCTCGCTGAGGAACTGGCCGAGTTACGGGCCGACCGCGCGCTGCTGATCGGCGCGCTGCGGGAAGAACTCGCCGGGCACGCCACCCGGGCGTACACCGCCGACAGCCAGCGCGACGAGCAGGCCGAATGCAAGTGCACCGGCTGCCGGATCGTCCGACGTCTGCCGTTCTACATCGGCGGCTACGTCGTGACGACCCGCACCAGCACGGAGCACGCCCCCTAAGACCCCGGCTGGGTGCCCTGAGCACGTACGAGGCGGGGGCGCTCAGCCGGCCCCAACACCCCCAACACCCCCAACCCCTTGAGAAAGGACATGAGATGTCGATCGATACCCTCCCCGAGCAGACCGGCCAGCCGGGGACACCCGACATCTACACGCCCGCGGTCCGCACCTTCCTCGCTCAGGGCATCGAGCAGGTAGACGGCGCCATCACGGCCACCAAGCGGCGTCTCTCCGACCTGGATGTGGAGACGACGACGGCCAAGCAGCAACTCGCAGACCTGATCCTCAGCCGGGAACAGCTCCTCACCCTGGTCGGCAAGGACGAGCCTCGAGAGCCGGGCGAGCAGCAGCCGCGGCCGACGCAGGTATGCGCATGCGGCCGGATCGCCGTCGTGCACGCGGTGCTGGGCCCGGTCCACGAGGAGAACGGCACGCATCTGCCCGCGCTGGAGGCGTGCCAGATGCCGCCGCTCGGTGTCCTGGCCGTACCGGGGCGGCTGCCTGGCGGGGAGGGTCCGGCCGCGTGAACGAACTGGTGACCGCCGTCTTGCTGTCGATCGACATCGACTACATCCGCGAGCCCGGCCCGTTCTGGCTGGTGTTCGTGAACAAGGTTGCGCTCGAACCGGAGCGCCCGCTGCCGTTCCCGTACGTCATGGCGGCGTTCGAGCGAGCCTACCTCGACCACCCCGGCCAGGAGATCGGCGTCGCGCCATGCACGCCCGAAGACCTGGCCAACGCAGGAATCACCTCTCGAAAGGTACCCACATGACCATCACCATCAGCCCAGACACGATCCGCCCGGGTGCGACCGCCGTCCTGCACCGCGACGGCTGGATCCAGGGCAACTACACCAGCAACCGACGCGGCAGGACCGGCTGCTGCCTGGTCGAAGCGATCGGACGCGGCACGGGACTCCCGCCACTCGCCCTGGCCCGCAAGAAGCCCCGCCACGGCGACGCCGACTTCATCGCCAAGTGGAATGCGGCACACAACCTCATGGACGAGATCGCCACCAGCCTGGGCCGCAACCCCGAGGGCGACGAGCTCAGCCCGAAGTGGTGGCTGACGAGCTGGAACGACACCAAGGGCCGCACCCTCGACGAGGTGCTGGCCGCGCTCAACCTCGACCAGGAGAACGGGTGAAGGTCTCCACGTGGCAGCTCGCCGTCGCCGCTGGCGTCATGCTGGCGATGACGGCACTGTCGTTCATCAACGCGGGCGTGTTCGCGCTCATCGCCGCCCTTCTCGCGTGGCTGGCTGGCGCCGGGCTGGGCGTCGTCGTCGGTGCGGAGGGCGGCCGACGTGCCAGCGCCGCCCGGGTCGAACTCCTCAAACGCTCCTGCGCGAACGCCCACGAGGCCGCGCACAACGCGATCGTCGCCCAGGCGGAGACTGCAGGACGGCTGGCCAGCGTGGAGGAGCGTCTGCGGCAAGCGGACGCCGAGCGGCTTCAACTGCGCGCCCAGCTCGAAGCCGGGCAGGCGGTGCAGCCGTGATCGACCTGCTGTGGACCGCGTGGGCGGTGATCTGGGACGTCGCCGCTGTGATCGGGCTCGCCTCCGTCATCGTCGTCGTCGGAGCCCTTCTCGCGCACAGCCACGCGGTGCGCCGGGCTGACGCCGCCCAGCGCGCCAACGAGCAGCAGTGGCGCGACTTCGCCCACCGCGGCCTCCACGCGATCGAGACCCCGAGAGACCCGAAGGAGTAGCAGTGACCATCACACCGCCGGCCGGGCAGCCACCGCGGGTGTCCGGGCTCGACCAGGCCGCCGAGAAGTCCGGGCTGGTCCTGCCGGACGGCACCACCCGCCTCATCACCGCGCCCAAGGTCAGGGTGAAGCGGGGGGAGAGGCGGACGTTCGCCGACAACATGCGGCGGATGGATCACGTCGATGCCGAGTGTATGCGTCACATCCTCGCCTCGGGCACGGAAGCGATCGGGATCGAGGACTACGCCTTCCAGAAGCGGTCATCGGGGACGCATCGGCTCGCCGAGATCGGCGGGACGGTCCGGCTCGCCTGCTGGCGGGCCGGGATCGCCATCGCGGTTATCAACGTCAAGCACCTGAAGATGTACGCCACCGGGGACGGTGACGCTTCCAAAGTCCAGATGGGCGACGCTGCCTCACGGTTCGCGGGCGCCACGTTCCCCAGCGAAGACGAGTGCGACGCGGCCTGGGCGCGCTGGCTCGTCCTCGACCTCCTCGGCTGCCCCGCGCTCCCGCTCCCCGCTGAGCATCGCCACGTGCTCACCTCCATCAAGCTGCACCGCAAGGAGGCAGCGTGAAGACCTCATCCGACGTCGTTGACGAGCGACGTTGGCGGAACCGGCAACGACCGCGCATGCCTGACCGGCCGCGCGCCGCCGTATGGAACGGCGACCGCATCCGGCCGGTCGCGGTCGTCGAGGGCCGCGACCTCACCCAGGCCGACCTCGACGCCGCGCGGCGACTGGCCAACCACCCGAACATCCACCACCGCCACACCACCTTCCAGGAGTAGGAGATGACCACCACCACGTCTGCGGCGGCCGTCCTCACCAGGGAACTGGCCCGCCACCCGGACCCCACCGCGCGCAGGCTCCTGCGGGCGCTACGCACGGCAGGGTTCGAGGTCAAGCCCGCCGCCCGCGGCCCGGCATGGATGCCGACCACGCCGGGCGCGTACGCGCTCGTCAAGAGAGCGGCCGACGAGCACCGCGCGGGCCTGGACCGGCACAAGATTGCCGAGCGGATGGGCAAGGACAAGCGGACCATCGACCGCTACCTGGCCGCTGCGCAGGAGATCGGCCTCCTCAACGAGGGCGAGGAGCCGCCGCGATGAGCCGCTACCGCACCACCCCGGACCTGCGCGCCATCGGCTCGATCGACCTGCCGCAGATGCCCGGATGGTTTCGGAACGCCGCATGCTTCACGGTCGGGCACGACCTGTTCTTCGGCCCGCCCTCCGACGCTCCCGAGGAGGAGCGGGAGACACCCGAGGAGAAGGAGGAACGCGAAGCGCGAGCGAAGGCCCTGTGCGCCGCCTGTCCCGTCCGAGCGGACTGCGCCGAGTACGAGCGCAGCTTCAGCGAACCCGTCCAACGAGGCGGCGTCTGGCACGGCGACACCTACCACGAACGCAAGATCGACCATCGCAAGCGGCAACGTCAGGCCGCCGCCCAGCGGCAGCGAAAGGCACATGGATCATGAGCGCCAGAGCCGACTACCAGCAGCAGGCAATCGACGAAGCCGTCAATGTCCTGACGAAACGCCTACGTGAGTGGGCCGCCGTACCGCCCGACCAGCGCGAGCCCGCCGACGTGTTCGCCCGCCGCTTCATGCTCGACCTGAACGGGCATGGATGGCGCCTCACCCCCGCCCGCCGCGTGGACGCGCTCGCGCGCAGCCGGACTGACGACCCCGCCGCAGCGGCCGTACGCGGAGCCAAGCTCGCACGGGGCCTGCTACCACAGGTGGCTCACGACCCCGCGGCGGACCAGCCATGAGCCCGGCCCGGCCCGCGCACGAGCAGCCCCGCGCCGTCCCCGCGCTCGTGCCGTACGACCAGTACGGCGGCATCATCCAAGACCCCACCGGAGTGGACCCCGACAGCATCGACTGGCGCAAGCCGACGCCGTTTCCGGCGCTGCTGCGGCTCCACCACACAACCGGTCTGCGCGGCACCGCCCGCCACGTCACCTGGCGGGACGTCTACGGCCCCGCCACGTACCCGATGTTCGCCGACGACCTGCCTCACACCATCCGAGGCACGGTCATCGACCACGGCGTCATCGCCTCCGCCGTCTGGATGCCCATCACGCGACGCGGCCGGTACGGCATCAGCCTCAAGACCGCCCACGAACAGGAGGAACGCCCGCCCGCGCCCGAACCGGCCACGCCCGCCCAGGAAGCCGCGGCCCGCTACATCGACCGCGAGCACGCCGTCCGACTCGTCCTCGCCACCTTCGCCATGGGCGTCGAGGAAGACGTGCACCCAGACCTGGAGAACCTGATCCGCCACATCAGAGAGGACTAAACCATGACCACCACCCACCACCAACACCCCAACGACACCCGCATCGCTCAGGTCGGGCAGGCCGTCGAACGACTCCTCGACGCCATCGTCGCCAACCCCGACTACCAGCAGACCGGCTACGTCACCTACCAGCCCAGCCCCAACCAGCGCGGCCGGTGGCAGGCCGGGCCGCACTCGTGCAGCAACAACACGATCCACACCGCCGCACGCAATCAGCTCATCACGATCGAGGTTGCCGGACCGAACATCAGGACGCTCGCCCTCAGCCCAGACGGCTGCCGCCACGTCCGCGTCCGGCAGGCCCGCAGGTTCGTCGAGATCCTGGAGGGAGAGGTGACCACACTGGCCGAAATCGCCGCCCGCCCCGGCGATGACCAGTGCAAGACCGTCACCGTCGAGGCCACGGTCATCGCCATCGAGGAGAAGGAGAGCGAGAAGACCGGCAAGCTGTGGGCGATCCTCACTCTCGAGGATGCGGGGGTTCTGGGGGACGCGTGGCTTCACTCGCGCGGTTACGAGCGCCTCAAGGGGACGTTCGATGTCGGGGACCGGGTGCGCGTCACGGCGCCGCTCCGGTGGAAGTGGGATGGCCGCCTGCTCCTGCACGTGCAGGGCTTCCGGAAGGCGGACGCCTGATGACCCTGCACGTGATCCAGAAGTCCGGGGGCCTCGGCTCGTTCCACACAGCCGACTTCGTCGTCCGTAAGCACGGCAAGGAGAACGTCGTGCTCCTGTTCGCCGACACCTTGTGGGAGCACCCCGACCTGTACCGGTTCCTCGGTCAGACCAGCGACTACCTGGACATCACCCCGACTATCGTGTGCGACGGCCGGAACCCGTTCCAGGTGTATTTCGACCAGCACTTCCTCGGCAACAGCCGGCTCGCCCCCTGCACGAAGGAACTTAAGCAGAAGCCCTGCCGCCGGTGGCTGGAGGAGCACTGCGACCCGGCCGACACCATCCTGTACGTCGGCCTCGACGCCGCCGAGGAGCGCCGCGTGCCCGGCGTGGTGAAGGGGTGGGCGCCGTGGCGGGTCGAGTTCCCGCTGATGGATGACCCGACCTGGGACAAGGAGCGGATGAAGGCCGAGTGCGTCAAGCTCGGCATCGCCATCCCCCGCATGTACGAACTCGGCTTCCCGCACAACAACTGCCTGCACCCCGATACCCGCTACATCACGAGCGAGGGCATCAAGACCCTCCGGGAGACCTGCGGGCAGACCGTCCAGGTCCTCGGCCGCGGCGGCGGGTGGCGCGAGGCGACCATCCAGTCCTTCGGCGAGCAGCCCACGTACGAACTCCGGCTGAGGCGATACGCGGAGGAGATGACTGTGATCGCGACAGGCGATCACCTCTGGCCCGTACGCAAAGAGGCCGGGCGTTCCGACTATCGCTTCCATACGACTCTCGATCTCAAGGTCAGTGACCGCATCGCGGGCATGTACGGGCACGTCCGGCACAACGTCGTGCCGTCCACGATCGGGATCATGGCGGGGTTCACGTTCGGCGACGGCACCGCGCCCTCGCTGAACGGCCAGGTGCAGCCTGCCCGCGCCTACCTGTGCGGAGACAAGGACAAGGAGATGCTGCCCTACTTCGCCGGTTGCCGGACCAAGGAGCACAACGGCGTGATCCGGGTCCTCGACCTGCCCAGGTCATGGAAGCAACCGCCGCCGCTGAACGAGTCCCAGTCGTACCTGTATGGATGGCTGGCCGGATACTTCGCCGCTGACGGCAGCATGAGCAATGGCAACGCGGCCATCTACTCGGCGAGCCGAGCCCACCTGGAGACCGTGCACGACGTCGCGGCCAGGATCGGCATCGCAACGGGCCGCCTCCGCACCGCCATGCGGACCGGATACGGCGCCGAGCCGAGCCCGCTCTACAGCGTCTCGCTGGTCCTGGACACGCTCAGGGAGGACTTCTTCCTGCTGCCCCACCATCGGGAGGCGTTCCTCGCCCGCGCCACCAGGCAGCGGCCGGCTGATTGGGCTGTGGTCGAGGTCGTTCCGACCGGCCGTGTCGAGGAGGTCATGTGCGCGGTCGTCCCAGACGGGCACGTGTTCACGCTCGACGGAAACCTGCTCACGCACAACTGCCAGGGCAGTTGCGTCCGCGCGGGCCAGGCGCAGTGGCTGCTCACCCTGCGGGAGTTTCCGGAACGGTACGCCCTGGCCGAGGCCGAGGAGCAGCGTTTCCGGGAGGAGCACGGCAAGGACGTATCGATCCTCACCGAGACCGTGAACGGTGTGAAGCGCACGCTCACGCTCAGGACGCTGCGGCTTCGTGCGGAGGCGGGCCTGATCCATCGCCGCTCGCCTCGACCCGCTCAACGTCGCCGCAAGCCCGTGCAGGCCGTGAAGACGGAGCCGCTGTTCGAGATGGGGTGCCCAGCATGATCAGTGCTTTGACGCTCGCCGAGGTCATCGAACACGGCATGAACGCGGGCATGACGTACGCCGAGATCGCCAGCAAGGTGTTCCGCGCCCTGGTCGAGCACAACATCGGCCAGGCCACCGTGCCCGAGGATGACTTGCGCGTCATCGTCGAGATCGCCGCCGCGTACCTCGACATGTGCGAACCCCCGCCCGAGCGGGAGATGGCCGCGCTCGCGAACGTCCGTGCTCACCTCCAGGGGGCAATATGAAGCGCCGTCTCACCTTCGGCCGTCTGGCCGTCTACATCGAGCCGCGTGACCTGTGGGTCGGCGTCTACATCGCCTCGGCGGCGGTGTACGTGCTCCTCGTCCCAACGCTCGTCTTCCGCTGGGCGAGGAGGCCGCGGTGAAGTGGTATCCGCTTCGCACCACCGACTACCCACGCCCCGAACCCGGCCAGCTCATCGCCTTCCGTCACGCCGTGTGGCGCGTTGAGAAGGTAAGGGACCGGCCGCTGAGCGACGCCGACCGGGACAAGTGGCTGGACGCCGGGGCGCCGGACCCGGCCACCTGGCGGAGGCGCCCCTACCGCGTTGACGCTCAGTGGGTCGCTGGTGCCGAACCCAAGTGGCTCACCCCCGACCAGACCGGCGGCAAGATCGACGTCCCCGCCGACACGTACATGACGTGGAACGTGTACGTCGGGGGCCGGTGGCCGCAATGCTCCTGCTGCGGTGAGCCAATGCCATGCCGGGCCGAACTGGAAGACCAGCAGATCACGGCCAGTCTCAACAAGGTCGCCAAGATGGAGGCGATCCTGCCAGGCGCGTGCTGGGCTTGCTCAGAACCGATCACCACTCGGCAGAAGGCTGTCACCTACCTCGGCGACAACCTCGACCTGCCGGGCGGCCAGCAGCCCCGCTTCCACACCCGTTCCTCGTGCCGCGCCTTCGCGGAGCGGTACGAGGAACGCTGGCTGGCGGTAGACCCGCGGCGCGAGCGGCTGCTGACCTGGCCACCGTGCGGCGGCATCCTGCTCGTGCACGCCGATGGAGACAGCGAGTGCGTGGAAGGCCGGGACCCGCTCGGCCGCGACACCGAGCGGGTCCGGGACTGCCGGGGACACGACACCCACAACCACAGCGTGCATGTCACCTGCTACACGCGGGACCACTACTTCTCCCGCCCCGCGACCAATCAATGCCCGCGCAAGTGCGACCCAAGCAACCACCCGGGAACAGCCATGCGACCACGCCCAGAACGACGACTCCCGGACCCGCTGGTACAGGACGGAGAACTCCGCTGATGAGCATCTGGAGTGACCGAGCCGGGCGACTTCTCGACAGCGCCCGCGATCGGCTCAACGCAGGCGACGACCCTCTCCCCGACATCAGCGCGGCCGAGATGGCGCTACTGATCGAGGCAGGTGAACGCTCCCCCGACGAAATGGAGGGCTACCCCTTCCCCGGGGAAGACGACGAGGACGAGGGCTGCACATGTCCCCCCGATCTACGAGCACGCGGAGGATTCACCAGCGCCTGCGGATGCGGAGCTGGCCGCCGTGACTGACTCGCCCAGGCAGCTCACCCCCGAGCAGGCGCGCGTCCTCTACCCGTTCCTGGAGGCGGGCCGGCGCGGGCTCGCCGCAGCCAAGTGGCGGGTCGGCATGGACGCCGACGACCTGGTCGCACCGATCGTTCTTGCGGTCATCGCGGAAGTGCACCGGCGTGTCGTGGAGGGCGGGACGCTCGATGAACGAGTGTCTGCTGCCGCGGGCCTCATGGTCGTCCCGGTCGAACTCCTTCAAGCCCTCACCGACTCCGAGGAGTGCTCGTTCGACCATCACGGAGGCTGCCAGACCCACGGATACCTGTCGCTTGAGCCTGGTGAGCGCTGCCCGCAGGCCGAGGCCCAGGAGCTGCTGGCCGCGCTGAGGGAGCGCGAGGGGGGTGATGGCCGTGCCTGATCTCGTGATCCACCGGTTCGCGGGTGACTACGAGGCGCTGTCGAACTTCGCGCGCATCACGGTCACGCTCTACTCCTACCTGGAGCGGAAGCGCATCACCTACCCGACCGCCGAGCACGCGTTCAACGCGGCCAAGACGCTCGACCTCGCCGAGCGGGCTGCCATCACGGCGGCGGCTACGCCGGGGGAAGCGAAGCAGCTCGGCCGTCGTGCGACTCTGCGGCCGGGCTGGGACACGGCGATCCGGTACACGGCTATGCGGGCGATCCTGGCCGTGAAGTTCGCGCCCAGCAGCGTGGCCGGCCGGGTGCTGCTCGACACCGGCAACGCCATGCTGGTCGAGGGCAACACGTGGCATGACCAGCACTGGGGCGACTGCCGGTGCGGCCGGACGGCGTGCCGTGAGCCGGGCGGGAATTGGCTGGGCCGGATGCTCATGGATCGACGCACCGAACTACGCGGAGATTGGACTGAACGTGGCTGACCGTAGCGTGATCGGCGGCTGCACAATCGAGATCCTGGAACTGCCCGGCATCGTGTGCGGTGGCACGGCCGTCGCTGCCTACGAGATGGCGTGCGTGCACGAGCACATCACTCTCAACCTGCTGTGCGAGGGCTGCCTGGCCGCCGCCCTCGTCGGCGACGTGGTGTGCGGGCAGTGCCGGGACGCCGGCCACCGGGTGGCCAAACTGCCCGCACAAGCAGTGCCGTTGATCCACCCCCGCCACCACTCACAGGAAGACGATCACTATGCATGAACTCACCAGCGACATGGCCGAGCAGTACATCAAACGCCTGGAGCAGGACTTCGAGAACGCCGGAGACTGGAACGTACAGCCCACGCTCATGCTGATCTGCACGCCCGCCGGCCAGGATCCGAACAGCCTGGGTCTGATCGGCCTCGTGCCGGTCTTCCCCGACGAGTGGATCAGCACCGGGCAGCTCCCCGCCGACGCGCTGGAGAGCATCGACCCGGCCATGCTGTGCTCGCTCGTTCCCCCGCCGGTGACGCTCGTCGCGGTCGCGCTCACCTACGAGGCGGTCGCCCTGTCCGGGAAGGACGCGCGGCTGATCTACTGCGGCCTCGCTGACGGGACCCTCGTCGGAGCCGGCCGGGTGCGTGGCGAGCAGGTCGCGAACGTGAAGGTGTACTCGCCGGACCACGAGCACGACACCACCCCGGCCGCGGTCCGCCGCCTCGCCATCGCGGTCCTGGAGAGCACGTGACCGGGCCTGGTCCGGGCGCGACGTGCACGTGCCTCCTGATCGACCGCGAAGGCCAGCCGCCATGCGCGCAACCCATCGTCGCCCAGGCCGTCATGGGCTGCGTCAACGAGCATCTGGAGGAGGACTCGTTCTGCGCCTCCCATCTCAAGCTGGCCCGCGAGGGCGTGCTGAAATGCCTCGGGTGCGAGGTGCTCGGGCGGCGCGTGACGTCGTACGTGCTGGCCGAGATCCGGGACGGTGAGGTTGTCCGGGTGCTCGACGAGGAGCTGCTGATCGGGCAGTGACGTTCGTTGGCGGTTCCGCTTACGGTGGGAGCTCGACCCATTCCCTCAATGGGGCGGGCTCCCACAGCCGTGTCCAGGGGAAGGGGTTCGGGTGAGCGCAAGCCTGTTCGGGCTGGTCGCCGCGTGGCTGGAGACCCCGGCCGCGGACGGTATGACTCAGTCGGAGCGGCTGGTGCTGCTGCTGGTCGCCGAGCGGGCGAAGGACACCAACCGGCGCATGATCTCGTTCCGGTCCGACCGGCGTGACGACGGCACGAAGATCACGCTCACGGAGCTGCTCCAAGCACGGTCAGGGCTGACCGCGCGGGGCCTCGCCGACACCGTGCAACGCCTGGCCAAGCGCGGTCTGGAGATCCGGGTGCCGGTCGGCAAGGACAAGAACGGAACCGTCATGTACGCGCGGCGTGGCCACGCGACGGACTACATCCTGCCGGAACTACCGGCGTCGGTGAGGCTGCCGGAACCACCACCACGGCGCGCTCCGCACCAGTCCTGACCTGTGGATAACCACCTGCCAGACGATCATCATTCGCGAGTTAGGTCACGTCCAGACGTGAGCCGCGCGGGTCACGTCAGAGCGTGACCCGCAGGTCACGTCAGAGCGTGACCCATGTCCCTACATATGTCCCTACAAAACCTTGTCCCTACTGATCAACTAGCCGTCCGAACACCTACAGGTGGAAGTCCCCAACGATCACCTCGAAGCCTGTGGAAAACCAGGAAGGATCACCCATGCCCATCACCCACCACGACCCCAACCACCACCAACTCCTGTGGGAGAGCGACGACCACACCCAGTCCCTCACCATCAGCGCAACCGACCCCGAAGCCGCCGGCTGGCAACAAGCCCGCATCCACCAGTGGGCCTGCTGGCTCGACGTGTCCGGCACCGGCTTCGGGCTCGACGCCTACCACACCAGGAACCTCGCCGCACCCGCCCAATGCAGCAACGACACCGTCGAACGCACCGCCGCCATCCCCGCCGCGGCGCCGCACACCGACCTCACCCTCCACGTGGACACCGGCCTCGGCCGCATCACCCTCCGCGTCCACCGCGACGGCACCGACACCCGCAGCCGATCCGACATCCCCACCCGCGACTGCCCCACCATCGCCAACCTCCTCGACCAGCTCACCCCGTGACCAGGCCGCAGCCGACCACGCAGCCGAGCGCTCACCTCCTCGTCGCTGACGGGGTTGACCTGACACCAGCCGAGAGCGACGCGAACGACGCGCCACCGACGCGATGCAATGTCGCCGGAAAGGTCTTCATAGTGGCGCGAGAGGCGCGATCAGGCATGGTCTGGCAGTGAGAGACCATGCCGTGACCACAAACGCTCAGAGGCGCACACAGGCAAGATCCACAAGACGGAGTGAGACCACACCGGCCCCAGGCATGCCGTTGGGGTCGGTGGCTCGTGTTCTGCATTTGTCGGCTTTGGTTGACGTCTAGAGGTTTGGTCGTGTCCGTAATTCGATGCGGATTTCGGTGTCTGTGCTGGTCGCGCGAGTGTGCCTCACCCCATGCCGATAGTCTGGAGCCCCAGCTCAATAACGATTCGATCTCGTTATGGTCCGAAATCTGGACGGCTTGTCATGCGCATCACAAGCTCCTCTCATGCAGATCACACGCACGGCCACGGCGATCGGGAGAGCAGCGGGAACCGCCGCTCTCGCCGTCGCCGTGGTCATCACAGCAGGCCACATCGCCCCCGGCTTGATGCCGGGCGCGACCATGGCCGACATGGTCATCCAGGGTGGACGGATGGCCATGGACCCGACCGTCATGCCGACATGCCCCGAGCAGGATCCGCCCGTGGTGTGCATCGTCGGCCCTACCGGTCCCGCCGGACCCCAGGGTGTGACCGGACCGCAGGGACCCCAGGGCGAGCAGGGGCCCGCCGGACCGGCCGGGCCCGTGGGCCCTACCGGTGCCCAGGGGCCCACCGGGGAGCCCGGACCGACCGGACCCGCCGGGAGCGCCGGACCGACCGGAGCGCGCGGCGAGCAGGGACCCCAGGGACCCGCCGGACCCTCCGGAGCGTCCGGGGCATCCGGCGAGCCCGGAACCCCCGGACCGACCGGACCCGCCGGGAGCACCGGACCCACCGGAGCACACGGACAGCAGGGGCTACCCGGACAACCGGGAGCGCCGGGAACCAACGCTCAGGCCATCCCCACGGACGTAGAGCTGCCAACCCCCCGCGTGGCGTCCACAACGCCCCGCACCATCCCTACGGCGGACAGCACCACGCGCCCCATCCCGCCGTCTGCCGCCGATGTCCTCAGGGAAACCGGAGACAGTGACGCGTGGATCGCCCCCGCCGCATGGCTCGCGGTGATCCTCGCGGGCATCGGCGCAACCTGCTACGTGGTTTGGCGTCGCCGTCAGCGCGAAGCGCAGTTCGTTGGCGGTTCCGCCAACGAAACCGAGTAACCCCCCGCCCCCTCCCACCAGGGGAGGGGGCACCTACCCCGAAAGGGACCAGCAATGACCAGCACCAACACCCCCGCGTTCCAGATCAGCGACGACCTTCGCACCGCCGTCCGAGACGCGCTCACGGACCTCAACCGCGCCCTTGAGGGACACACCGGCAACAACCCGATGCTCAACGCGTACCGGCTCCCCGCCGCCCGCGCGACGCTGGCCGAAGTCGTCGCGATCGTGGACGCCGGGGGCACCCTGTACGACGGCCCCACCCCGACCGCGTACGCGGCCATGGACAAGGTCAGCGAGGCGGACCGCGCGTCGTGGTACGTGATGCCCGACCGCGCCGGAGCCGCCGCGCGCATCGCCGCCACGTGCGAGAAGTACGGCATCCCCGCCGACCACCTGATCGCCACACACGCGCCGTCCCAAGCGGAAGTCAAGGCCATGGTCGGCAGCTCCGACCCGCTGACCAAGATGGCGGAGATCCACGCGGAAGCGGCCAAGCGTGACGCGGAGAGGATCAAGGCCGAGCGCGCGAAGCGGATCAAGGACGCGGTTGCCGCCGCCAAGTCGCTGGCCAAGTTCAAGGGTGACCCCGCCCTGCCGTTCGCTCAGGCGATCGAGGAAGGCGCGGACCGCGCCGAACTCGCGCAGGCGTTCACGAGCGCCGGGCTCCCCGTCCCGCCGGAGGAGCCCGCCAAGCCCGCCGCGAAGCCCGCCGCCAAGAAGTAGCACCACCCCCGCGCGCCCCCGCGCCACCGGGGGCGCGCGGCCCCACCACCACCAGCAACGACCCCCAAGGGGAGATCATGACCAGCTTGCAGGCTCTAGCCGTCAACACCGCCGCAGCCGTCCGGCTCAGCAACACCGACCGCCACAAGCACCGGGACGAGTGCGGCATGTGCCGCCCTGACCAGGAGTGCCCCCGCGCGGCGGCCCTGTTCGCCGACCACCAGGCGCGCGTGCAGCGCTCCCGCTCCAACCTGCTTAGCTACGTGCCGCACGGATCGCTGATCACCTACGCCGGGGCACTAACCCGGATGCACGGCGAATGGTGGGTCAACAGCACGTGCGCAGACTGCGACCACACCGCGCTACGCCTCGTTCGGGGACGCGGCATGACGCTCTCTCACGTGCTGCTGTCCGAGATCACCAGCGCGCCCATCCTGCAACCCGGAGCCGGGGCGACGCTGCCCGCCGCACGAGGAGCCGCGCGCGAGCTTGCCGCGATCCTCGCCATGGGCAAGGTGGCGCTCCCGATGATCGTGGACATCAACGGGCTGGGCGCGTGCGCGCTGGCCTACCCGCGCGGAACGTATGACCACGAGATCAGCGTCGCGGAGTCCGCCGGAACCGAAGGAGCGTCGTACACGCTGGCAGCGTTGCGCGCGGTTCCCGTGCTGGCCAGCGCCACGACCAACGGCAACGCGGCAGGCGTCTCGGGAGTCACCGAAAGGCTGGTCAAGCTGCGCAAGGCGGCGATGGCCGTGACCCGCACGAAGCGCTAAGCCCGCCAGCAAGCCCCCGCGCGAGCCGTCGTGCGGGGGCTTTCGCACGTCCAAGATCACCCCGCCCTCCCCGTTCCAGCGCTCCGCCGGAGGTACCTTGGTTTCGTTTTGTCCGAATGGTTTTGATCTTGCCCGGTGTTTGTAGGGTGTCGTGATCGTTCGGTGGGCGTGGTGCGGGGAGGTTTTCGGATGTCGGGTGTGTGCGCGGGTCCGTGCAACAGGCAGGCGCGGGAGGCGTGGGCGGTGTTCCTCGCGGCGCGGGAGGCGCACGCGGATGCGGTCGATCGGTGGCTGGTCGAGGGCGGGGTGGGGGAGCCGCCGCCGGAGCCCGTCATGCCGGTGGTGGTGTGGCGGCCGGGGGAGCCGCTGCACTGCGGACGTTGCCGGGCGACGTGCCGTCGTGCGCTGCTGCTGGCCGACGAGCTGGCCGCGTCGCTGGCGGCGCGGCCGGGCGTCGTGAAGGCCCAATCGAAGTGGTCGAGGGTGCGAGGCACCAGGCCGCACGGCTCGCTGTCGAGGGAGGGCGACGTGGTGCACACGGTGACGGGGGAACTGCTCCGGTTACGCCGGGATGTGGGGGAGCGGCTGGAGTTGGCGGACCTGGTGCCGTCCGGCCGGTCGGGGGTGGTGCGGTCGAGGTCGGTGACGTGGCTGGTGGACAAGCTGGACGCGTTGCTCGCGCTGGAGGGGCTGACGGTGGTCTGTGGTGTGGAGGACCCGGAGCGGCCGGTGGAGCTCGGCGTGGTCGAGTGGGCTCTCGCGTGGGAATCCCGGTTGCGGCGCCTGGTGGACGACGAGCCCGGTGCGACGCTGGCGCGCTGCCCGGGATGCGGACTGCGGCGCCTGGAATGGTCGCCGCAGGCCGGCTACTACGTGTGCAACAACTGCGGGCGGCACGTCAGTGAGGCGGAGGCGATGGAGCGGGTGACGGAAGAGGCGGGATGATCACACGCATCCGGCGAGTGTGCGTCGCGTAGACGGCTCCAGACGAGCGGATGATCCCGTGGCGAACGCAGCCTCCAGGGTCGCGTCGAACGGCGCAGCAAAGAAGTGCGGCCACCACGTCAGTGAGGTGGAGGAGGGGGACCTGGATGATCAGGAGGTGGGGTGACTTGCTGTCAGGTGCAGGGCAGGATGTCTCTCCGGACCTTCGTTGGGTTCCCAAGTATGAGTGGCAACTCGCTTCCGGCCCATTGGGAAAGGCTGACCGGTCTGTTCCCATCACTCAGATCCCAGACGTCCACCGAACTCTTCAGATCCCGGACGCCCCCCGAGTCCTCCGAGCGCCCGTCCGACACGGCCAATCTGACTTTTTGCTCGGGGTCGTACAAGTTGCTCCCAGAGGGGCCGGGGTCAAAAGGAATGGGGACGGTGACTGATGCCTCGCTGCAAGCATCGATCACGACCGAGTAGATGTACGTCCCCTCGGCCGGGTCTGATGATGTGGCCCTCACCCACAACTGGGCTCGGCGAGAGTTGGCGTTGCGGATGTTGTAGCGGGCTCCCCCGAGAGATGGCCCGCCCGAAACTTCGATGTTTCGGATGAACGCCGTTCTCGCATTGGCTTCTGCCTCGGCCTTGGCCTTCTCCTTCTCGCGCTTGTCCTCAGTGCGTTGCGCGAGTGCGTCGGTCCGCTGCCGTTCGCTTATCTCCAAGGCGTTCATGGAGATGAGGAGCGCAGGCACCGCCGTGAGGCTGCCGATGATGCCTGCGATGGCGACCCAGAGTTGGATGGACGTGAGCTTGTAGCGGAGGAGGCGTCGCGGCCGGAGGGCGGTGATGCGCACGGTATCGCGAGGCGGCCTGCGCAGGAGCGGCGACCGCCGCGGGGGTTTCCGTCCCATGAACCAATTGTGGTGCGGCGGGGCTTATGATCGCGCAGCGAGGCGGGGGAGTGAGATCGTTTGTGGTTCCACGAGCGATGGGAAGCGAGCACTGGAGCCCGCGCACGTGGTCGAGTCGCGCGACGCCGAGCCTTGATCAGCCTGACTCTTGGGCGTGGCGCGCATCGCTGAAACCCACCAGGTAGGCGCAGTGATAGTCCACCATCTCATCGAGAGTGCAACTGTCCGTCAGATCGAAGTGCTCGGCCAGCTCTCGTTCCTGCCGGACACGGGTTCGACCCTCCAGATAATCCTGACGGCCTAGGGCGGTCATCTTTCGCTCCATCATGTGCCTTTTGAGCGTCCGGACGCGCTGTGTCTCCGTTTCCTGAATGGCCTGCTCAAAGGCTTCATGACACTCGACCATGATCTCGTAGGTTTTGCGGTCGATCAGCCCAAGCCTCACTGCCACCATTCTCATGTCGTGCGGTATCCGGAAGCTTCCCGTTGCAACCTTGACGCCGATCTCCCGTGCTGCCTTCAGCAAGTCCGCGTCTACCGGCGCTATCACCATTGGGTTTCCTCCCTGGCGCTGTGGCTGCCAATGATCGTAGAAGAAGCCTGCCTGGTGGCGGTCAACCAGCCGTTGATGTTGGGTGCAACCAAGACCAGTTCCTTGCTACCTCTTGCCAAGCATGTATGACCTGGTCAGGGACGGGGATCGTCATAGATTCCGCCTCTCGCACGACGTGAACGGCCGGAGTCCGGAGCTGACCCTGGGCACGAAGAGAGGCCCGCCGCGCTGGTGCGCGACGGGCCTCTCTCCCCCCGGGGGGTTCGGGTCTACTCGACGACCTCGACGGCGTCCCCGTCCTCGTCCTCGGTCGTGTCGTCGGCCCCGGCCTCGGTCTCGGGGGTGGCCTCCGACTCGTACTCGGGCATCGTCTGTCCTTTCGCGAGGAGTTGCTGCTTCGGCATCATCATGTCGTCTCGTTGGCGGTTCCGCACACGTTCCGCGAAATTGCCTGCGGGCCAGGGATGTTGGCGGTGCCGCCAACGGTTGCGCCCAATGGATCTTCTGTGTCACACTTCCTGCGGGCGGCACACCTATGCCCAGCGGACCCCCTTGTGAGCTGGGCTTAAGCGGAACGCGGGACTGGACGCGTTTCTGCCGGTGCGTGTGCCGCCCCCACTCTTTCCTATTCGGCCGGTCGCGTTCGCGCGTGTACGGCCATCACAGCAGCTCAATTTCTGGACGGAAGCGGGGTGGACGTGACCCCGCCTGCTCCCGTGACCGCGCGCCAGGCCGCCGAACGGCTGGAGCGTGAGCCGTGCACGATCCGCAAGTGGGCGCAGCGCTACCAGGTACGCACCTTCGGCCGCGCCGGGCGGGAGACCGTGTACGACTTCGCCGACCTGGCCACGATCGAGTGGTGCATCTGGGCCGGCCGCGAGGTCCCGGCCACGGCGGAGGACCGCGACGAGCTCCGAGCCGCCCGTCGAGCCGCCGCCGCGTAACCGATAGCTGAGGCTCACCAGTCGTCGGAGTTGAAGGTCTCCGGGTCGTGGCTGGTGAACCAGACCGCTTCCGCGTTGGCGCCCGCCTCCCGGTCACGCCACACACTGCCATCCACATATGCCCGATCGCGCTGCAACGCGGCGATCCGGTCCCGTACCTTCTGCTCGGCGGCGCTGACCGGCAGCTTCTTTCGCCTACCCGTAGCCTTTGCGGCGGCGCGGGCGCGGTCAAACTCGGCCTGCTTGGGCTTGAGCTTCGCGGACTCGGCGGAGATCTGCTCCAACATCGCGGTACGTTCGGCGGCGATCTCGCGCAGCTCGGCCCGTACCGCCTTCTCCTCCGGGCTGACCTTGGATTCCTTGCCGCTCTGCCGCACACCGGTCTCCGCGTGCACCTGGTTGCGTTGCCGATCGAAGTCGGCCCGCATTTTGAGCAGCTCGGCCTCGCGTGCGGACATCTCGAGCCCGCGCTTCATGCGCGGCGTGAGCGGGGGCCGCTCGTTCGGAGCGTGGGTGCTCATCTGCTCATCGTCGCATCGACCTGGCTTGCCTTTAAGGAGATACCCTCGTGCAGCTCAAGCCCCGCGTGCGCATCGTCGGCGCCGAACGTCACCAGCTCGCCCAGGCCCTCGCTGGCCGGTACGCCGCGGGTGAGTCCATCCGCGCCCTCGCGCTGTCGATCGGCCGCTCATACGGGTTCATCAACCAGCTCCTGAAGGAGGCGGGCGCCGAGCTTCGCCACCGCGGCGGCGATCAGCGCGCCCGGCCCGCCAAGGCGGCGCGGTGACGCCCGCCGAGATCGCCGCAACCAAGGCGGCGGAGCTGCTGGACAAGGCCGAGGAACACATCCTCGACGAGAGGATCGTGAAGAACCTCGTGGCCATCGCAGACGGGTGGATGCGGCTGCACGCCACGCTGGTCACCAGCACGTTCATGGGGGAAGGTCCTTGATCGTGCAGGGTTCCCCGAGGACATGTCCATGTCCAGGCGGCGTACCACCGCGGGGAACCCTGCGCTCGGCTCTCAGCCCCGGAGGAGCTGCTACTCGCCGGGCGACACCGACCATGCTCTGAACATAGCGGGGCCCGCCGACATCGCGGCGGGCCCCAAAATTGATCTATTGGACGTAGCTGCGGAACCGTTCGGCCGCCGCTCGCGCGGCGGGGATTGCTTCAGCGGGCGGGATGTCGCCGATGTAGAGCGAATCCGAGTCCTTGCCGAGGAACATCATCACGTGGTCGGCCTCGATGCCCCTGGCCACGTCGTCGTAGAGTGTGCTCACCTCCGAGTGATCGTCGGGAATCTCCGCGTGAGGGTGGCCAGCGAGTGCGATCCGGATTGCTCCGTCCGGGTCCATGTCGGGCAGCATGCCCTGAAGGATGTTGGCTACCTGATCGAGGAAGTCGGCTGCGCGTGCCCAGTCGGTCACGGCTCCTCCTTCGGCGAGCGGATCCGGGTGGCGGCCGAGCGGGCGGCGGGGATTGCCTCGTCCCTGATCAGGCTCATCACGTCCAGCGGATCAGAGCCCACACCGATGAACAGGTCGGCGTGGGCGCAGGTGAGCTCGATCTCGGCGTCCTCGAACACTTGGATCGCGTCCTGCCCGTCCGGCACTGGCGAGCCCTCGTTGCAGGCCGCCCGCTCCAGGGCTGTGCACGGGTGCAGGCCGGAGTCGGCCTCCATGAGAGTGGCCGCCAGGTCGAGAACCTGCGCGGCCACGTGAGGGCACCGCTCGCGCGGCCCTCCGTAGTAGGGCAGGAAGCAAGGCGGTTCGCAGTACCACTCGGGGAACTTGACGACGGAGCCGGTCATGGGCACCTCGCCAGTTCGAGGCCGTGGGCCTGCTCCCACATCACGTCGGGGATCGCGTCGATGTCGTTCTCCTCGACGTGCGACTGGCCGCTGTAGTCGATCCGGTGGAACAGCTCGGCCATGTGCCTGGCCGCGACCCGGGCCTCCATGTGGGGGATTCGGCGGACGTGGGTGCTGGCGAGGTCGGCGCCGGACGTCTCGCAGTACTGCATCTCGATGACCCTGGCCGCGATGTAGTACGCCTCCATCTCCGGGCTGTCGTATGTGAGGTCAGGTGTCTCGCCCCAGACAGCCCGCTTCAGTGCCTGGTCCGGGTCGAGGTCGTGGTCGCCGAGCATGATGTCGGCCGCCCGCTCCAGCACGTACGCGAGGTGCGCGAAGCTGGCCATCACCTCACCATCCCCGCGACCGCGATCTGCGAGGCGACGCCCAAACCATGCTCGGCCGGAATCGACACCTGATGGGTTAGCGTGCCGTCGTTGAAGACGGCGAAGTCCACGCCCTCCAAGGAGACCACGACACGGAACATGAGGACGGCGTCCTCGTTGATCGCGACGTGAAGTTCACGCCCGCGCGACCGATCGGCGAGCAGGTCCACGAGCTTGACGACGACCATGTGCTTGAGGCCGAAAGTGCGGCCGGACACGTTCAGCAGCACGGCGCCCTCCGGAGCCCCTGCCGGCGCGGGTCGCACATCCAGGTAGGTGCCGTCCGATCCGGCGTACGTTGGGTTCGTCGTTTCACTCACCGAGGTCCACCTCCCCGCCGACGTAGGCGGCCGAGCAGGCGCTGATCTCGTCCGGCGTGTGCTGGGCGTACAGCTTGCCGCAGTGGCAGAGTCCCAGGAGGTCACTCATCGCAGGTGACCTCCTTGATCGCGGCCCGAACCGCGTCGGAACAGCCGTGCGGGAGAGTCACCTTGGCGTTACTCCCGCAGGCCGGGAAGCTGAGCGTGAGCGTCAGACCGTCCGGCGCCGAGGTGGCGGTCAGCCACAGGGAGCCATCCGGGTCCTTGAGCATGAGCGTGACGTGGCCGGGCTTGGCGTTCGGGCCAAGCAGGCGGAGCACCCGGTTGAGGTCGGCAGGCTCCAGGCCGAAGAGGATGCCGGACACGTTGACGATGACCGACCCGGGCGGGGCGTCCGGGAGCGCGTCGATCACATCGAAGTACGTGCCGTCCGCGCAGATGTAAAGCGACGTGTACTTGAAGGGCGCTTCGGCGGTGGTGTCATACATCCCGCACCACCGGCGCGTCCGGGTGGGCCGGGCACGCGCCGTCCCACGAGAAATGAACGTGATACGTGCCGGACAGCCCGCACGCGATGCGTGGGTCGGCTGAGCAGTTGAAGGTGCATGTGCAGTTCACGGTGGTATCCCTTTCGCGAGGAATTTCGACGCCACCGTACGACCGGCATCCGCCTCTTGTCGGGCATCTGTTCGGAATTGCCAGAGCGAGCACTCCGCAGCGGTGAGCGGCCGGGAACATGAAAGAAGCCCGCCGGCACCGCGGCGGGCTCCAATCACGTGATGAAGGTCAGGCTGTGATCGTCTTCCGGGCCAGGTCCACCACCTCCTGCTTGAGGGCCGGAACGTACGGCAGGTGGGTGAACGTGCCGATCGGATTGTCCTCGTGGAAGACCGTGTACTCGCTGGGCGAGCCGGTGTCGTAGGCGACGGTGTAGGAGTGGCCGGTCACGTCGAACGTGCTGACGTCCTGGATCATGGTGGGGTTCCCTTTCGCGAGGAATCAGCGCCACCGTACGACGGGCACCTACCGCCTGTCGGTCATCCGCTCGAATTGGCTATTCGTCCACGGTGAGCTTGTCGATCGCGGCCTGGCGGTCGGCGTCGGTGGGCAGCGTGTAGCGACGAGCGGTCTCGAGAGAGTGGCCCAGCAGCTCGGCGATCGTGACGATGTCCACGCCTTCGCGGGCGAGTTTCGTGCCGAGGGTGTGCCGGAGCACGTGGCTGGTGAAGTCCTCATCACGGCCGACCTCGATCCCAGCCCGCTCGGCGATGCCATTGAGCACGTCGGTTGCGGCGCGGGCAGACAGCCGGCCACCGCGCACGTTGAGGAACAGGGCCTTGGACTCGTCGGCGCCGCGCAGCTTCGGCCGCTCCTTCAGCCAGGTCTCCAGCTCGGTGCGGAGCTTGGCGTGCAGGTTGACCTCGCGATACTTGCCGCTCTTGCCCATGCGGACGATGAGCACGCCTTTGCGTGCGCTGATGTGGAGGTCGTCGGTGTCGAGCGCGACGAGTTCGTGGATGCGGGTCCCCGCGTAGAAGGCGGTGTAGCCCATGGCGCGGTCGCGCGGAGAGGACGACAGCTCGGCTTCGCGTAGGAATCTCACTTGGGCACGCTGATCGAGAGCGCGAGGGGCGAGGTTAGGCAGCTTGGTGCGCTTGGCGGTGGCTGGGCCGAGGCCGAGGCGGCGGTTGAAGTCGTCGATGGCGGTCAGGTGCGCGTTGACGGTGGTCGGCTTGCGCTTGAGCACGGTCAGGAGGTGGGCGCGGTAGTCCCGGGCGGCCCAGTCGCGGGCGGCGGGGTCGGTGAGCGGGTCGCCGTCGAGGTTGGTTGCGTCGAGCCAGGCGAGGTACTGGCGGACGCGGGAGAGGTAGTTCCGGCGGGTGTCGTCGTCGAGTCGGAGGAGCGGGTCGGTGACGGCGGTTTCGTAGTCGGCGTAAACGCCCGCGTAGCGGCCGGGGACGGGTGTGGCAGTGGCTCCTGGGCGTCGTCGGGTGGGGTGTTGGGACGTTACGGGATCTTGGTCTCTAATATCAGAAGTCATTTCGGTGTCCTGTTCGCTTCGGGGAAGCGGAATATCAGAACTCCAGCCAGGAGTGCAGTTCAGATATTCACAAGTATCTGAAGTTTGTCATCTCGTTGGCGTTACCGCCAACGAGCGCTACGATCGCGAGTGAATCAATCTCCTCGCGAAAGAGATGGTCATGGATCACATCGAGACCGGAGAGTCCACCCGGTATGGCCGCTCCATGAGGCCCGTCGCGGTCGGCGACACAGTGGACGAACTCGAACTCTCGGCGCTGGACAAGGTGCGGTCGGCCTTCCCCCCGGACGCCCGCCTGGAGATCGTGCGGAACTACGAGATCTACGCGGTTCCCGGTAACGGAGGGTTCAGTTCCTTCCTGGGAGTTCTGGAGTCGGGAAAGGCGTACTACAGCCACATCACGGTGCGCGAGGTGATCACTCAGTGAGCACCCGTAGGCAGAGTCAGCGCGACCGGACAGAACTACTCGACGGCCTGACGATCATGCGCGTCGAACTCCGTGACGCGGAAGCCATCCTCCGAGGCATCGTCGGCTACGACCCCACCACCCTCACCCTCTCCGAGCACGACGAGGGCGTCGAGGTCCAGCACACCGACTCCGAGTTCATCGCTGAGCTTCGAGCAGCGCTGCGCGCTGAGGGGCGTGAGATCCGATGACGACCTTCAAGATTCAGCCGGAACCGCACGCCAATCACAAACTGCCCTACCCCTTCTTCGCCGACGAGTCCGGCGCGATCGGCCGCCAGGACGTCTGGAAGGGGAACCCGGAGCAGGTCATCGGCTTCCAGAGCGACCTGGACGTCATGCAGATCGACCTCCTGTGGGAGGACGCGATCCAGGACCCAGACCTGGCGTCGGGCATGTACCTCGTCACGGCCGACGCGGACGGTGACTTCAGTACGCACGTGACTCCCGTGGAGTCGATGGAGGTCGTCAGCCTGGCGGGCGGTGAGGTCCGGTGAGCGAGCAGGCGACCATGACCGTCCGGGTCCGCGACCGTTCCGCCGAGTCCCCCTGGGGGTCCGGCCCCACCAACCCGATCATCCGCGCGGTGACGATCTCCGCGTACTGCCCCGTGTGCGGCGAACTGCGGGGCGAGCCGAAGAACCTCAACCAGTGCGACGACGGCGCGCACTACTCAACCGACATCTGGACCAACCCGTGCGGCCACGTCGATGCGTATGCGGACGTGGTCAAGGAGGCCAAGGAGATCGCGGCGGCCCAGGCCGGTGAGAGCCAATGAGCGGGGCCGGCGAACCTCAGTGGCCGACCCATGTCCGACTTCGCCGGAACGGACGGCTGGTCTCCTTCGAGGTTGTCACCCTCGTCACGGTTGAGCTGACCGCTGACCAGCTCGGCAACCTCAAGCGAGCCGCCCACGACCTCGGGAAGACCACGGCCGAGGTGCTGGCCATTCTGGCGGGCAGGGTTCAGGTGGACTCCGGCGGCTGGCTTGTTCTGTCGGGTGAGGACGTCGAGGCGGGTGAGACGTGGTGAGCGATTTCGCCGACGACATTCTCGAACGCTGCCGCTGGGCACAAGCCCACAACGATGGCCACCCGAACGGCGCCTGGTCCGAGGGCGAGCAGCTCGCCGTCGCGCTCGTCCTCAAGGACAAGAGCCACCTGGAGGCCATGGGGTACACCGTCCAGCAAGCCGCCCAGCGGGTGTACGACGGGATGAGGATGCCTCCGGCTGCCATGGGCGCCTGGATTGAGGCGCTGAGGGGCCGGCTCGACGCGGGTGGTGAGGCCGGATGAGCATGCCACCCGTTACCGCGTTCTCCGAGACTGCCGCGCTTTACTACCTTCTCACCGAGAACCTGGCCGAGACCCGCCGTGTCATCGGCGACATGCTCCCGAATGAGCGGCGGATTTACCGGGAGCAGCTTGAGCGTCTGCGTACGATCCTCGGTGAGGACTGCGAGGAGTGCGAGGCGCTGACCACGGCGTCCGACAGCGAGACCGTTCGCCCTCTCGGACCGAACCGGCGCTACCTGTGCCGGGCGTGCGCTGGCGTGCCTGCCGGGGATGAGGGCCGATGATGGCTCTCGACCCCGCAACGTGTGACACGATCAAACTGTTCGCGCACCGGCTCGACAGCGTGACGCTCGAAGCTGGCCACATCATCGCGGGTCGCATCGTGGAAAAGCATCAGGACATCGACGTCGAGATGCTGGCCCACATCATGTCCGACGCGTTTCTCATCGTGCAGGAGACCGGCGATGATGGCCCGCGTACGCTGTTCGCCGTAGTGTACGACCTGGTGATGCGGGTGGGTGGAGCCGGATGAGTGGTGTCGTGTTCAAGACCGCGCCCGACCGTGACTGCTACGTGCTGTGGCAGACGAACAACGACTCTCCGGTGCTCATCGGCGACCGCGCCGAGGCCGCCGACCGCCTCCGACCGGAGTGCGGCCACCCGTCCCTCGCGGAGGAGAAGCTGGCTCTGGCCGATCGGACCGGCAGCTCGTACATCGACGGCACCGGCTGGTGGGACGACGAGGGCGTGGCCGCCGGAGGTGTGTGCTTCCTGGATGGGGAGATGCGGTTCGTGCCCCGGGCGAACCTGGAGGTGTTCGTTCTGGCTGCCGCGGCGCCCGATGTGGATCTAATGGTCGCGCTGACCACGGAGATGCAGGAGCCGGGCTCGGTCGGGGGTGGCGTGTGAGCGACACCGTGAAGTTCCGGGTCTGGTCCGAGATCCGCGACATCAGCAGCAGCTACGACGAAGAGATCATCGACTCAGACATCTCGGTCACGGACTGGGCCGCCATGCCCCAGGTCGAGCGTGATGCGGTCGGCGAGCGGATCTATCAGGAGTACATCGACAACCGTGTCGGGGGCGCGGCCGAGCCGGTCGCCTTTGAGGGCGGTGATGGTGCCTGATGGTGCTCACCGAGACGGAGCGGCTGGAGCAGCTCGCCGAACTGATCCACCCGTGCCCGACGCCGGACTCCTGGAACGGCTACGACCTGTGCCCCGTCCATGGGGTTCCATGGCCGGACTCCCAGACGAAGGCGGCCTGGCTGGCCCGCGGCCTCGACCTGATCGAGGCGCAGCGGGCGGCGATCAACGCGCTGCAGAAGCCAGCCGACTACTACGCCGACCCTGACGAGAGGTACGACCCGGCCGAGGACGAGGATGCCCCTGACTCGATCGCGGGTGGCATGTGATGGCCGAGAACCACGAGCAGGTGCTCACCGCCGGGCTCGCCTGGCTGTACGACACCGAACAGCCCGAGGACGCGCTCGTCAGCCACCTCGGCGAGATACTGCCCGGCGTTGGTAACCGAACATTCGGCTTCGTCCCCAGAGGCTGGGGCAGCTACCCGGTCGTGGTGGTGGACGTGGCGTCGATCGAGTACAAGCCGGATGGCCAGGGGTTCGAGGTTCCGGCGAACCCGCTGGAGCCCGGCGAACTGGAGGACCTGACCGGCCAGTTGGCCGCGCTGGGCGCCACGGTGGTCAGCACGTGGAACGGGCATCCGGCCGCGACGGGCAGCTTGGCGTTGCAGCGGTCGGCGCATCCGTCGCTGCTCGCTGCGGTCTCTCGTCGATCTGCGGGCTGTCCGGAGCACCCGGACAAGTCGGTGTTCTGCCGGTGTGGATGGTGGGAGCAGGGATCCGGGCGAGCTGTCAGGCCCACGCCCTCAGGTGTTACCTCCGCTCGATGATCTTGAGCGGAGAGGAATGATCTTCGCGCGCTGGCAGAATGCGGACCTACCAGCATGCGAGGAGTGCTCATTATGGTGGCCGCTCGCGGCCTAACTGACCTGACCTGATGGCTGGTGTCGCTCGCATGGCGAGGCGCTGAGATTCGCTCTCAGCGCCTCACCTCGTTTCATGATCATTTGAAGCGTAGGGTCTTCTTATACCGCTCCCGCAGGGCCTCGGCAGGGACCTGTGACAGTCGCTCACCGGGCACCCACTCGGCACGCTTCGTGTGCACCGTCCCCGCGTCCGTCCGCGACGTCACCACCCACTGTGCGCGTCGCTCGCGGACGGTCGCTGGTGCCCGCGTACCAGCCTGCGGTGAAGATCAGGCGTTGGAGCAGTAGATCGAATCACGGTTGCAGTAGTCGGCATCTACGACCATGTCGTCCCAGTCATTACTTACATCCGTAGCTCTTAACCTGACGTAGAGGTGCTGGACACCACCCGCGTAGCGCAGATCCAGCGTCCAATTGAAGCTTTCTGATTGTCCGGCAAGGAGTTGCCGGGTGCACCATTCAGAGGTCTCGTACGTCCATCTTCCTGTGTAGCCCTGCACGCAGGCGATTCGGCCATTGGACGCGGCCTTCAGATAGCCCGTGATAGTCGCGGAGTAGCCGCTGCCCCATTTAACGGATCCCCTGGCGACGGTGTTGCCATACACCACGTAGAAGGAGCTTTCGCTCACGTCCATCTGGGCGCCGGCCGTTCCGGCGTGTGCCGTGCCGGGTGTAGAAATCAGGGCCAGCGCGGTTGCGCCAGTACAGGCCAGAGCCTTGATCTTGGTCCCTAATGACATGTAACCGTCCCTTCGTCTCTCAGCCTGTTGATCCAGGATCAGTGAGATTGATCGTCGGTGCGCTCGTTGAGATTTCTAACGCACAGACCATTGATTGGCACTCCCGCACACCACACCAAACAATCCATGTACTGCCTACACGATCAGCGAGATCATCGGTCGGAGCGGAACGCCGACTCGGAATCCTCCGCCATGTGGCCCAGAACCCCATCACCACTGGCCTTCACCGGAGTACGCAGAACACCCACACGGAACACCTCGACCTGGGGCTCTGTCTCGGCCGGTGGGTGCTGCCTGTCTCGCGATTCGTCAATCACTAGTGAGGTCCTGTTGCGCCATATCGATCACATGCCCCTCCCCGAGATCGTGCGGGCCGTGCGGAACCCGAAGGAGCACGACCTCGCGGTCATCAGGAAGTCGATCGAAAAGTTCGGGTGCACGATCGCCGGAGAGCTGGACGATCGCACTGGCCGCCTAGTCGTCGGGCACGGCCGGCTGCTCGTGCTGGAAGAGATGCACGCCGAGGGCGTGTCCCCGCCCGAGGGCGTCAAGGTCGCCGACGACGGGACGTGGCTGCCGCCCATCCTGCGCGGCTGGTCCTCCCGCTCCGACACCGACGCCGAGGCGTACCTGGTGGCGAACAACTCGACGTCGGAACGCGGCGGGTGGGACCGCGGGCTGCTCGCCGACATGCTGACCGACATCGGCGCGGCCGACGAGGAACTGCTGGCCGCGACCGGCTACGACATGGCCGACGTGGAGAACCTGGTCCCTGCTGACCTCGGCGAGGCGCCACCCGCTCCGGAGCTGACGTCGGGGCCGGTCGAGCGTGTCGAACCGCCGGACGTGTGGGGCGTCATCGTCACCTGCGCAACCGAAGCCGAGCAGGTCGAACTTCTGGAGCGGCTGGCCGCCGAAGGTCGCTCCGTCCGAGCCCTCATGTAGGAAGGGAGCCCTCCGTGCGCGCGGACATTACCCTCGCCACCCCCGTACGCCGCACCGCCCGCGTGCTCCAGCTCCAGGGCATGTTCGACGTACCGCTGGAGGAGAAGCTGACGAACTCCTGGTCGGTGCACCTGCCCGTCGAGGAACGCAAGTGGAACGTCGGACTGATCGTGGGCCCGTCCGGGTCCGGCAAGTCCACCATCGCGAACGAGCTGTGGCCCGGCCGGCTGGTCAAGGACCAGCCGTGGGGCGACCGGGCGCTCGTGGACGACTTCCCGCCCGGCATGGGCATCAAGGACATCGTCGGCCTGCTGACCGCCGTGGGCCTGTCGTCACCTCCGGCGTGGCTGCGGCCTTTCAAGACACTCAGCAACGGTGAAGCGTTCCGCGCGTCGATGGCTCGCGCGCTCGCCGAGCACAAGGGCCTGCTCGTCGTGGACGAGTTCACGTCCGTAGTGGACCGGCAGGTCGCCAAGGTCGCGAGTCACGCGGTCGCGAAGTCCGTACGCCGTGCTGGGCGGCAGCTCGTCGCGGTCACCTGCCACTACGACGTTACGGACTGGTTGCAGCCGGACTGGGTGTACGACGTCGCGACCGGGTCGTTCTCGTGGAGGTCGGTTCAACCCCGGCCACGGCTCCAGCTCGACATCCACGCGGCCGACCGGAGCCTCTGGCAGATGTTTCGCCACCATCACTATCTGAGCAGCGACATCAGCAACGCCGCCCAGTGCTTCGCCGGGTGCATCGACGGCAAACCGGTAGCCTTCGCTGCCTACAGGCACTTCCAGCATCCAAAGGTGCGCGACATCAAACTCGGTCACCGCCTGGTGGTGCTGCCGGACTTTCAAGGACTGTCGATCGGCGGGCACCTGGAAGACTGGATCGGTCAACACCTGCACACGCAGGGGTTCCGGTACCGGAATGTGACGTCGCACCCGGCGTTGATCGCCTACATGGAGCGCAGTCCGCAGTGGCAGCGGCAGGGCCGCGCGACCAAGCTCCACACCAGCAGCAAGCGGCGGAATCAGCACGCCAACACGCTGGATCCGCGTCGGTTGGGGCTCGTGTCGTTCGAGTACGTCCCGGCGTCGCGGCGGTAGTGACCCCCGTCCTACCGGTCGCAGAACGGGTCGGGGATCTCGCCGTACGCCACGGCGCGCACCAACTCGGCGACTTCGGCCGCGCCCTCCACGGTGGCCGGGGCATAGATCGGGACCAGGGGGCGCGCACCGTGCCGGTTCACCGTCAGCTCCCAGTTGGCGTCGAGGTAGATGCCGACCGCGAGCCCGCTACTGCTCCCGGGAGGACCGCCCGGTGCTGGTGCGACAGCAACCTCGTTGGGAGCCGTCGAGGTGACGACGGTCAGCCTGGCGGCGGCGAGGACGCACGTTAGCGCTTCCGCCAACGAGAACACCTCGTCGGGGGTGCGCTCGACGGCTGGCCTGCGGTACTGGCCACTGACCGTCTCGGCCGCGTACCTCGCCAGGTGCGCCAGCGCGTTCCCCCGGTCATAGCCGAGAGCGTGCGACGTGTTGGCCATGGCGTCGAGCAGGTGCGCGGCCTCCTCCACGAGGGTGGGCGCGTACAGCGCCCGATAGCTGCTGTAGATCCGCCGGATGTGCTGGGTCGCGAGCGTGTTCGTCACGCCGTCATGCTCCCACCTGGGGTGCTGTCTCGTGCCGCAAGCGTCAGAGAACGGAGAAGTGATCATGGCTGTGGACATTCGCCAGTTCGAGCCCATCGACGCCGTCGTCGAGGCGGTCGAGGTGAACGGGCACGACATCGAGGACATCGTCGCCTGGATCAACGCTGAGTCGAAGCTGAAGGGCATCGTCGGGCAGACCGCGTTGCGCGGCCGGTCGGCCGAGTACGTGGAGATCCAGACGCCGGAGGGCGCGTTGCGTGCCTGGCTGGGCGACTACATCGTGCACGACGGTGCGGGCTCGTTCTGGAAGGCGAGGCGCAGCATCTTCTCGCGCATGTACGCGCCCGTCGCCGCCGACGCGGCTGAGGACGAGGGCGGCGAGGGGGAGTAGTGCGGATCCAGGTGCTGCGGCTGCCGCTGTACGAGTTGGGCGGCGTCTCGGAGGAGCCGTTCGCGCTCATCGTGGACCAGGCCCCGCCGGAGGGGGATGGCTGGTCTATGCCGTCGCTGGCGGTGTTCGCCGAGCAGATCGGCGCCCGCGGTGTGTGGGTGACCCCGGCGACGGTGGAGGTTGTGGACCAGTTCCCGTCCGAGATTGTGGATCACGTGCCGATCGGCGAGCCGGCCGAGGCCGTGGAGGGCGGCCGGTAGTCGTTGGCGGAACCGACAACCAGCGCCCGTAGGAGGTGTGCCCGGGTGGCCGACGACAAGCGGAAGCTCGAGCTCGCTCAGCGGCGCTCACAGGCGCTCCAGATGCGGATCGCCGGGGTGTCCCCAACGCTGATCGCCGAACGGCTCGCCTATAACAGCCCGCAGGCCGCGAGCGCTGACATCACCGCTGCGTTGAAGCGGGCCGCCAAGGTGGAGGGGTTGGCGGCCGAGCATTTGCTGCATCTGGAGATCGGCCGCCTGGACCGGATGATGGCCGCGCTGTGGCCGCGCGTGCTCAAGGGTGAGGTGAACGCGGCCGAAGCCTGCTTGAAGATCATCAATAAGCGGGCGTCGCTGCTCGGGCTGGACCAGATCAACCGCAACGGTCACCCGGACCACGACATGGCGTCCCTGCTCGGCAGCATGCTGGCTCAGCTTCAGCAGCGCTACCAGGTTCCTGACCCGGACACCGACGCCATCATGTCGGCCGAGGTCGTCACGGGCGAGGTGCTGTACGACGACGCTGGCGGCGAAGCATGACCGGCGGCGCACTGGGCCTGGCCGTCCGGCTGTCGCCCAAGCAGGAACGCAGCATCGCCGAATCGAACGCGCGGCTGAACATCTGGCAGGGGGCCATCCGCAGCGGAAAGACGATCGCTTCCTTGATCAGGTGGCTGGCGTTTGTCGCGAACGCCCCACGCGGCGGATCGCTCGTCATCGTGGGAAAGACAGCCGACACGATCAGCAGAAACGTGTTCGATCCGCTGATGGACCCCGCCATCACAGGGCCGCTGGCCGCGCGAATCTCCTACACCCGCGGTGCTCCTACCGCGACGATCCTGGGCCGGAAAGTCGAAATCATCTCGTGCGCGGACGCCCGCGCCGAGACCCGATTGAGGGGCATGACGTGTGCGGGCGCGTACGTGGATGAGATCACTCTGCTTGAGCGCGCGTTCTGGGACATGCTGCTCAGCCGGTTGAGCGTGCCGGGTGCGAAGCTGTTCGGCTCCACCAACCCCGATTCGCCGTCGCACTGGCTGAAACGCGACTTCCTCGACCGGGCCAGCGAACTCGACCTCCGCTCCTGGCACTTCCGCCTCGACGACAACCACGCCCTGGACCCGGCGTACGTGGCCGCGTTGAAGAAGGAGTACACCGGCCTTTGGTACAAGAGGTTCGTCCTCGGGGCCTGGGTTATGGCCGAGGGCGCGATCTTCGACATGTGGAACGAAGACCGGCACGTCGTCCACGATCTGCCGCTGATGGAGAAGTGGCTCGCGGTCGGGATCGACTACGGCACCGCGAACCCGTTTGACGCCGTCCTCATCGGCGTCAGCGTCCCCGACGACGCCGGGCAGCGCCGCATCTACGTCGCCAACGAATGGCGGTGGGACAGCAGGGCGCAGCGCAGGCAGCTCACCGACGCGGAGTACTCGCTGCGGCTGGCCGATTGGCTGGACGACATCCCTGAGACGTTCGGCCCTGGCACGCGTGGTGTCCGACCGGACTGGCTGATTGTGGACCCCAGCGCGGCGTCGTTCGTGATGCAGCTCCACAAGGACGGGTTCCGGCCACAGCAGGGCGACAACAGCGTCCTGGACGGCATCCGTACCGTCGCCAACCTGATGGCCGCCGACCACCTGCGGGTCCACGCGTCCTGTCACGCCCTCCTCGATGAGATCGTCGGCTACGCCTGGGACGACAAGAAGGCCGAGAGAGGCGAGGACGCCCCGGTCAAGGAGCACGACCACAGCGTGGACGCACTCCGGTATGCGCTTCACACCACTCAGGCGGTGTGGCTGCGGCTGCTCGAACCCGTCCCCGCCTACTGAATACGCGCACCTCCTGGCCGGTTGTGGCGGCCTGGCCCGGGGGCGTGCCTGCTCCGCGCGGCTTCCCCGTACGCGCGTCGAGCACCCGGTGTGGCCCCGCCCCGCGCTGTTGAGGGGCAGCGCGGGCCGGGCCACACCGCCGGACCTGAACGATTCCCCGACCTACCAGGGAGATGCCGTGTTCACCCAAGACCCGATCACGTGGAAAGCCGTCTGGCGGCTGGAGAAGTACTGGGGCGACGAGGTCGGCCCTGACACGGTGCCGTACGACGTGATCGAGCGCGAGGGCAACCTCCTCATGCACGGCGGCGCCAGCGCCATCTGGCAGGCGCTCATTGGCAACGGCACCGCCACTGCGGGGCAGCCGCTCACCTACTTCAACAACGCCAACGCTTGCCTGGGCGTCGGCGACTCCACCACCGCAGCCGCCGCCACCCAGATCGACCTACAGGCGACCACGAACAAGCTGCGCAAGCCCATGGACGCCACGTTTCCGCAGCATACGGATGGCGCCGTGGCAGCGAACGCCACAATCACGTTCCGGGCGACGTTCGGCACGGCGGATGCGAACTTCACGTGGAACGAGTGGGGCCTGTTCAACGGCGCGAGCGGCGGCCGGATGCTCAACCGCAAAGTCGAGAATCTCGGAGCGAAGACGTCAGCCGCCAGTTGGGTGCTCACCGTCGCGTTGACCCTTGCCTGACCTGCTGCTTTTCCTCTGCTCCCCATGCATCGGGAGGTAGATGATGGCGCAGATCCGCGATTTCACGTCAGCGGCGACGGGCACGACCGGCTCGTACGCGCTGGCCGTCCCTGCCTGTCAGCCGGGCGACATCCTCATCGCGCTGCATTCGTGCGACACCGGCAGCACAGCTCAGATGACGATCAGCGGGTCCGGCTGGAGCGACGCGATAACACCGATCAGCACCGCCGGTCTGTTCACCCGGGCGTGGTTCAAGACCGCCGGGTCGGAGCCGGCCAGCGTCACCTTCGGGCAAAGCTCCAATGCTGACGGTGTGGTCGCGCTCGTGTCCCTGCCGTCCGGGCAGTTCAACATCGCGGACTCCTACGGCGACATCGACACCAACGGGGACTCGACCGTCGTCAACCTCGGCTCCCCTGGCGCCGCTGGTGACGTGATCTTCGCCTGGGTGGCCGGTCTCGGTAGCGGGTCGGCGAAGACATGGGGGGAGCCGTCCGGCTGGACTCCGATGGTCGATCGGCAGTCCGGAACCTACACGACTGCGTGCATGGTGAGCTGGACCTTCGCCGCTGATGGCGATACCGGGCTGGCGACCTTCACCATCTCCGGCGGGACAACGCAAGCCCACTCGCTCAAGCTTCGCATCCGCAACGCGGTCACGTCCATGAGCAAGAGCGGCAGCGACTTGGCGGGCGTCGCCGAGCAGGCGAGCGTGCAGGTGACGCTGTCGCGTACCGATTCGGCCGCGCTCTCCGATACCGGGCAGACGGCCACGCTGGCGACCGACCAGGCCGGTATGACCGAGACGCGGACGATCTCGGGTGCCGTGGCAGGAACGGAAGCGGTCTCGGTCGCGGAGGCCGTCAGCGCGAGGGTGGCGCCCGGCCGCGCCGACGCGGGTGTCGCTGACGACAACGCGCAGGTGGCCGTCGCGGTGGATCGGAACGACGGCGGCACGGTCGCCGAAACGGCCCGCCTCGATCTCCAGGCCAGCGATGGGGCGGCGCTCGCCGAGACGGCCATCAAACAGGAGACCCTCGGCCCGGTCACCTCCGACGTGGCGGCGGTGGGGGAGGCGGCGGCTGGCGCGGCGGGCGCGGTCAGCGCCGACACCGCCGCCGTGGGCGAGACGATAAGGGTGGATGTACTGCGCACCGCCACCGACTCGGCAGCTCTGGTCGAGACCGCTTCGTCCGGCCCGCTCACGGGAGAGCAGGTGACCCTCGGCGAGGCCGCCCGCGTGATGGTTCTGCTGGACAGGGCGGACGGAGCGGCGGTCGCCGAGGCGGGATCGGCCGGTCAGCCGGTCACTGCGACTGATTCGGCCGGACTGGTCGAAAGCGCGCTTGTGGTCGAGCTCGGGCGCGAGGTCACGGGCGTGGATGGGCCGCGCCGGTCCTGGAGTGCGACCTTGGCGCGGCGTTGGGGTGCGGACCCGCCGCGCCGTACCTGGTCGGCATCGCGCACGTAAGGAGCCCATCGTGGAGACGATCTCGTCACTGTCGTGCGAGTACCTGCCGTTCTTCGTGCGGGGCGCGGCTGGCACCGAAGAGGTGCAGATCGCGTTCACCACGCCCGGGGTCGAGCCGGTCGAAGGCGACTGGAAACCGGCCGAGTGGGCGCCCGGGTCGGCCGGTGCGCGGGGCGCGACCGCGCGCATCCTGTTCGGCCCTGGCGGGACCGTGGCCAAGCCGGACGGCAGCTACCAGGCGTGGGTGCGGGTGACGGCGCCGCCTCAGATGCCGGTGCTGCCTGCGGGCCTGATCGACGTCATCTGACACCCGCGCGCTGGCCTGCCGCCGAACGCGCACGTTGCGTCCCTTCGAGAACAGAGTGAGGGCGAAGGATCATGCCGCTTCCGGACCACGACCAGGAGTGGCCGCCGCCGCACATCCGGCGCGAGATGCGGCTGTATGAAGAGTGGGGAGCCTGGTACGCGGGCGACCCGGAGCGGCTGGCCGACGTGTACGGCTCGACCGGGATGGTGCACGGTATCGGCTTGGACCCGAAGGGGTGGGACCGGCCGTCCAAGGGGTTCACCGGTTGGATTCAGCGTGCCGCCCGCTACTTCTGGGGGACTCCTATCCCGCTCGGGCAGACGCGGTCCACGAAGCTGCATATCCCGATCGCCGGAGACATCAGCTCGACGTCCGCCGACCTGCTGTTTGCGGAGCCTCCGACACTGCGGGTACCTGGCAAAACATCACAGAAACGCCTCGACACGATCATGCACGAGGCAGGCATCTACGGTGCGCTACTGGAGGCCGCCGAGACCGGCTCCGCGTACGGCGGCGCATACCTGCGCGCAGGCTGGGACACGGAGATGTACGACCACCCGGTCATGTCGGTGTTGCCGCCGGACGCCGCCGTGCCTGAGTTCCGGTACGGCAAGCTCGCCGCGGTCACGTTCTGGCGGGTGCTGCATGAGGACGACGACCGGCAGGTGTGGCGGCACCTGGAGCGGCACGAGAAAGGCCGCGTCCTGCACGGGCTCTATCTGGGGACGCCGGACCGGCTGGGCCACCAGGTGCCGTTGGAGGACCACCCCGAGACCGCGGTCTACGCCGACCAGGTGGATGAGGACGGCGGGTTCGACACCTTCTACCCGCGCGGCCTGCTCGTCTCCTACGTGCCGAACATGCGACCCCACCGGCTGATCAGAGGCACCAGCCTGGGCCGGTCCGACTACCAGGGCGTCGAACACCTGATGGACGCGCTGGACGAGGTGTGGACGTCGCTGATGCGCGACATCCGGCTCGGGAAGGGACGGGTCATCGTTCCCGACGTGTTCCTCGACTCGCTCGGTCGCGGCCAAGGCAGCGCGTGGGATCCGGACCGGGAGATCTACTCGGGGCTCGGGATGCTGCCGCCGCCCGGGTCGGCCGCGAACTCGATGTTGACGATCACGCAGTTCGCGATCCGCGTGAAGGAGCACGTGGACACCGGGAAGGCGCTCACGGCCCAGATCCTTCGCGGGGCCGGCTACTCGGCGCAGAGCTTCGGTGAGGTGGACGGGTCCGGGCAGGCCGTCACCGCGACCGAGGTCCACTCCCGTGAGAAGAAGTCGTACTCCTCGCGCGGCCGGAAGACCGGCTACTGGAACCCCACGTTGCAGTGGGCGCCGGACGTGCTCCTCTCCATCGATCACGCCGTGTTTGGCAAGAAGGTGTCCGCTGAGCGGGGCGAGGTGCACTGGCCGGATGGCGTGCAGCCAGACCCGGAGGCTCTGGGCCGGACGCTCGAACTCCTCAACAGAGCGCAGGCCGTCTCCCTGGATACGAAGATCCGCACTCTGCACCCGGACTGGGACGACAAGCAAGTTCGCGAGGAGCAGGAACGCATGCGCGACGAACTCGGGTTGAATGTGCCCGACCCCGACCGGCTGGACGACGTGCTCGTGCCCACGATGGGCGACGACGAGTAGTGGCGGTGAGCCTGCCGACGCTGGCGCTTCCGGCCGCGCCGCAGGAAGCCGCCCAGATCGAGGCCGCGCTCGACCACGCCCGCGCCGTGGCCGCGATCTACTGGGACGCCGAACGCGAACTCCTGCGCGTCGTGTCGGAGGCCCTGGCCAATCGGGAAGGCGAACCCGAGTACGCCGGACCCCGCTTCGCCGAGTTGCGGCAGCTTCGGCGCGAAGCCGACCGGGTCGTCGGCCGCCTGGAGCGGCTGTCCGAACGCCTGGTGACGACCGGCGTCAACGCGGGGTGGCGGCGCGGCGTGCAGCGCGCGACCACCGGCCTCGCACGCCTCGGCTCCCGGCGCGGCATCCCCCAAGGGCAGGGCGTGATTGAGATCGCCCGCCGCGCCGTACGGCTCGTCGCGTCCACGCAGCCCGGGATGCGGTCGGCACCGGAGTTCATCTTCTCCCAGATCGTCAACCAGGTCGCCGCGCAGGCGCTCACCGGAGCGATCTCCCGCCGTCAGGGGCAGGCCCGGCTCCTTGACCAGATGGCACGCCGGGGTATCACGGGGTTCACCGATGGCTCCGGCAGGGTCTGGTCCGCGTCGGCGTACGCGGAGATGGCGGTGCGGACCGCGACGGCGCAGGCCGCGACGGACGGCCACCTGGCCACCCTCGCCGAGTCCGGGATCGACCTCGTCATCGTCTCCCGCCTGCCGTACACGTGCGAGCGGTGCGCCCGATGGGAAGGGAAGATCCTGTCCCAGGAGGGGCCGGTTGGATGGCGGCAGGAGGAATCGGCCGTCTCCGACGCGATGGTGGATGTCCTCGTCGAAGGGACCGTGACGCAGGCCCGCGCCGCTGGCCTGCTGCACCCCGGTTGCGGTCACACGCTCGGCGCCTACCTGCCGGGCGCGACCCGGGCGCCTCGGTCGGCCCCGCATCGCGGTACCTATCCGGCGGCGCAGAAGATGCGCCGACTCGAATCCGATCTACGCGGCGCACGGCGGCAGGCGGCGGTCGCGCTCGAACCCGAGCAGCGGCGGAAGGCTGCGGCCCGTGCCGACCGGCTCACCGCCCAGATCCGCGACCACGCCCGCACGTCGGGCATCCCGACTCGCACCGACCGGCAGGCGCAGGACACCATCCCGCGTGACCTGGAGCGGCTGCCGGACGACAACCTGGCTGGGCTGCTGGGCCGGTGGGCGGACGACGAGGCTGCGGTCGCTCGCATCACCCAGGAGTTGGAGCGGCGCGACAACAACCGCGAGCGCGACCGGGAGGAACGGGTACGGTCGGCGGTCGCGGAGCTGCCCGCCGAGTTCGCCAACGCCTCCGACGACCAGGTGCTCAACCTCGTAGCCCAGTTCTCGGACGCCGGGGACACCGTGGCGCTGGAGCGGCTGCTCGCCGAACTCGACAGCCGCGAGCAGAACCCGACCTGGTCGTGGCAGGCCGACGACACCGCCGAGGACCGCGCCGTCACCGACCTCATCGACGACGGCGCGGACCCGCTGGAGGCGTACGCGCTCGTGTACGGGCTCGACCCGGACGTGATGCGGCGAGAGGAGTCCCGCCAGGTCGCCGAGCAAATGCGGTGGCTGGGGGAGACCTTGGACCAGGTCGTCCGTCGTCTTTTCGACGAGTGGCTGGAGACCCAGTTCATCGCCGCCGAGCGGTACACGCGCGGCATCCTCACCAACGCTGCCGGGCGCGCGGCCGGAATCGACGGTCGGACCCTGCTGTCCGGGCCGCAGTCCCGCGCCGACAAGTACGCCAGCGACGAGCTCAGGGCGTGGTGGGAGAAGCACCCTCGGATGACGCTGGTCGAGCTCCGGGCGCAGATGCTTGGCCGCGCGAGCGACCGCGCCGCCGCCCAGCGAGCGAGGGAGCAGCGCCGGTGAGCCTGACTGACCTCGACCGGCGGACGGCGATCACAACGGCGCGATGGGCAGCGACCCACGCCCGCCCGATCATCGAATGCCCGTACGACCCCGCAGGTGACGCCCGATCGAGGGCGCTCGCGCTGTTGTGGGTGCGCACCTATCGCAGGTACCGGCCGCCGGCCTGACGCCGGGTCGTTCACCTGCCTGCCTGTTGTTGTGGCCCGCCTGGCGCGGGCCTTTCTCATGTCCGGCTCCGGGAGGGCCACCGATGTTCGATCACATGCTGCCGACGACGCCTGGCGCGATCATCGGCTACCGCAAGAACGGCCTGGCGATCCGGCTCATCGCCGGGGGCGCTGAGGGCGGCGGCGAAGCTGCCGCGGCCAGTGGCGACAACGGCCAAGCGGGAGACACTCAGGCGCAGGCCGGACCGCAGTCGCAGGAGGGCGAGACCACCGGCAGCAGTACGCCGGACCCGCTCGCCGCGGCGAAGTCAGCCGAGCAGAAGGTCAACCCCGACGCTATCAAAGTCGAGCAGTTGCCCGACTGGGCGCAGAAGATCGTCCGGGATGCGCGGAAGGAAGCAGGCGACTACCGCGCCCAACTCAAGCAGGCGCAGAAGGACGCCGACGAGGCCGCCAAGAAGGCGGGCCCGTCCCCGGATGAGATCACCACACAGGTGCGAGTGGAACTCGCCCAGCAGATCGGCAAGGCACTCGGACTGGTCACCGAGGAGGAGCAGCAGCTCACCCCGGAGCAGGTCATCGAGAAGCTCACCGCCGAGAAGGAACAAACCGCGAAGGAACGCGACGAAGAGCGCGAGCTACGCCGCCGGGAACGCCTCGAAGCGGGTGTGCTCCGCGCCAGTGGCAATCTCGGTGCTGACTCCACTGCGCTGCTCGACTCCCGGTCGTTCATGCGCAAGATCCGCGACCTGGACCCGGAGGCTGACGACTTCGCGGCCAAGCTCGGCGACCTCATCCAGCTCGCGATCGACGAAAACCCCAAGTACAAGGCGGCTGCCCTGGCGGCGACGCCCACCCGGAGCGGAGGGGAGTTCGCCGGCGGGCCTGGCGCGCGTCCTTCGAGCTCCGAGCCCACCATCGACGACTTCCGCAAGCGCCGCGCCGCCGAGGCGGCGGCGAAGAACAAGTCGTCTTAGCCGGACCGTTGACGGTTCCGCCAACCGGTCCTCATGTTCAGGAGTAAGGCCCGATGGCTAACACGTTCATCACCCCTACGATCATCGCCCGGCAGGCGTTGGCGAACCTGTACGAAACGACGGTCATGGCCCAGCTCGTACACCGTGACTACGAGGAGGAGTTCGTCAACCGGATCGGTGACACGATCACGATCCGGAAGCCCGCGACCTTCGAGGCCAAGCCGTTCAACCGGACCACGGGCATCGAGATCCAGAACGCGACCGAGGGCAGCATCCCCATCCGGCTGGACAAGTTCGTGGACGTCAGCTTCGCCGTGACCAGCGAAGAGCTGACGTTGGACATCATCGACTTCAACGCGCAGCTTCTCGCCCCGGCGGTGGAGGCCATCGCGCAGAAGATCGACCGCGACATCCTGTCCCTGCGGGCCGACGTCCTCCAGCGCACGGGCAAGGCCGGGACCACGGTGACCGGCGTCGGCGGTCCTATCACTGGCACCAACGAATGGGCCTGGGACAACCCGCGCGTCGCGATCGACGCACGCAGGGTGTTGAACCAGCGAAACGTTCCGCCCACAGACCGCACTCTCGTGGTCGGTCCGGAGATCGAGGCGCAGTGGCTCGGCGACCCGCTGTTCCACCAGGCCGACACGCGCGGCGACACCGAGGGTCTGCGCGAGGCCAACCTGGGTCGACGGATCTTCGGATTCGACGGCTACCAGACCCAGAACATCAAGGGCCCGACCGGCACGCCGACAACCGGCCAGCCGAACACCGAGATCGGCGTCGCCTTCCACCGGACCGCGTTTGCACTGGTGACGCGGCCCTTGGTGCTGCCGCAGGGCGCGGCCAACGCGCACGTCGAGTCCTACAAAGGGTTCGCGTTGAGAGTGGTCATGGGTTACGACCAGGCCAAAAAGCAGGACGTGGTGAGCATCGACACCCTGTACGGGGTCAAGACGCTCGACGCCGACCGCGCTGTGCTGATCCACGGGGTCGCGGCCTGATGTGGCGATACCGGAACGCCAACACCGGCGACTTGGTGGACCTGGAGCAGCGGGACGCGTGCCTGGACATGCTCTCCAACTGGTCCGCCGCCCGGGTCGGCGACACCGCACCCGCTCCTGCCCCGGATCCGGCTCTCCCCCCTCTGGCCGACCCTCTCACGGCGGCCAGAGCCGGGCTCCGGCCGCCGGAGGACGCCAAGAAGGACGCGTGGATCGCCTACGCCATCTCGCGCGGCATGGCCGCTCGCGACGCGCAGGCCCTGCGCAAGGACGCCCTGATCGAGGAGTTCGGCGAGAACTCCGACAACGACGACGAGGAGCGGGAGGGGGAGACGGATGGCCAGAGCTAACCTGCCCATCACCGCGATGCTGCGCACCGGCGTCAACCTCGCGGGCGCGCTGACGCCCGCGACCTTGGACGGGCACTCCTTCACGCACTCCCCGAAGCGGCAGCTCCGCGTCAAGAACACCGCGTCGGCCGCGCGGACGGTGACCGCGGTCATCCCGGGCGAGCTGGAGGGGCAGCCGCTCCCGGACGTGCCGTACACGATCCCGGCGAACACGGGGGACGTGCTCATCCCGCCCTTCGGCGATGTGTACCGGCAGCCGGACGGCACCGTGCGGATCAACTACGACGACCCGGCCGGTGTTTCGGTCGCCGTCTACGAACTCCCCTGAAAGGTGGCTGTGGTGGCGGTGGTGTACGCGACCGCGGACGACTATGCGGCCTACACCGGGCAGTCGGCCCCGGCAGGAATCGACGCGGTGCTGGCCCGCGCCTCGGAGCGGATAGACGAGCTGCTGGTGACCGCGGTCTATGACGTGGACCCGGCGACCGAGATGCCGAACGCCCCGAAGGAGGCCGAGGCCATCAAGCGGGCGACGTGTGCACAGGCGGCCTGGTCGCTGGCGGTCGGCGACCCATACGGCGTCGCGGCGGCTTTCAAGTCGGTGCAGATCGGCTCCGTCAAGCTCGACCGCGCTGGCGGGCGCGAGGCGGGGCCGGCCCGGCACGCTCCGGACGCGGCGTCGATCCTGCGGACGGCCGGGCTCCTGCCGGGCTTCGTGATCGACCAGGGCGCATGGTGAGGTGGTCGCGGTGCTGATCCCGGAGTGGGTGTTCACGCACGAGGCGGTCATCGAGCCGTTCGAGGGTGAGGGCGCGTACGGGCCGATCTTCGGCCCTCCTGTGCCTGAGCGGTGCCTCGTGGATGACGAGCGGCGGCTGGTCCGCAATGCCGAAGGCAGCGAGACGGTCAGCGATACGACGATCTTCTTCCCGCCCGGCACCCGCTGCCCCGAAGGGTCGCGCGTGACGGTCAACGGTCGCACGACCACGGTCATCGCCTCCCACAACCGGACCGGCGGCGGCCTGCCCACGCCCGATCACACGGAGGTGGTGTGCCGATGACGCAACGCGCGATCGACGCGGGCGTGCGCATTGACCTGCATGTCAACCCGGAGGAACTGGAGGCGCGAGCGCGCCGGGCGATCGAGACCGGGCTTCAGGCAGCGACCGAGCACGTGCTGACCATGACTGAGCCGCGCGTGCCGTGGCAGACCGGCGACCTGGAACGGTCGGGCAGCGCCCAGGTGGACCGGTCGAACCTGGACGGAGTCATCTCCTACGACCAGCCGTACGCGGTCGCCCAGCATGAGCAGCTCGACTGGGAGCACCCGCTCAAGGGGCAGCCGAAGTTCCTGGAGACCACGCTGTACGAGGAGGCCGCGACCGTCCGGGCGATCGTGGCCAAGGCAGTCCGGAAGGCGCTCGGCGGATGACCACACCCCTGCCCGGCGAGTATTCGCGAGGGCTGCTGAACGGGCTGGCCGCATTGCTCGCCGCGCGCGGGGTGGGGGTGTGGAACCCGGTCGGCAAGTACACCGCGAACCAGCTCGCGTTGACGATCGGTGGTCTGCCCGCGACCCCGGACACAGCGATCTCGCTGGCCATCTACGGGACCGGCAGCGACGACCTCGACAGCGGCGACTCGACCGTGCTGGTGCAGGCGCGGATGCGGGCCAAGGGCGATCCGCGCGACGTCGGCGACTACGCCGACGCCATCTTCGCGGTGCTGCACGGCCTGACCGAGACGCGGCTGCCGTCCGGGGTGCTGGTACTGCTGGCGCGGCGGACAGTGGTGGCGCCGCCCGGCCGCGACGGGACCGGCCGGTGGGAACGGGCCGACTCCTACGAGCTGATGGTGCACTGGCCCACTCCGCAGCGGGACGACTAGCCCGCCTTCTTTTCCTTCTTCGCGGCCTCCGGCATGGCCGGAGTGCCCGTGCGCACGAAATGGAGACAATCATGGCTCTGGTGAGCATGCTCGCCAAGCACTGGCGCATGGATGTGAACACCGCCGGGGTGGGCGCGACCGTGCCCGCGTGGACGCCCGTCCGGGGCCTGTCCAAGTTCGAGAAGACCACGGACGACAACGTCGAGGACGACGGCAATTTCGATGACGAGTCGGGCTACGGCTCGGACGTCATCACCGAGCGGAAGTGGAAGATCGAGGCCGAGGGCAAGAGGAAGCGCAACAACAGCGAGGTGTTCGTGCCCGACGCCGGGCAGGAGTACATCCGAACGGCCGCCCGCAAGGTCGGTCTCGGCGCGTTCATCGAGGTCCGCTGGTACAGGCGCGACGGCAGCCCGGAGGCGTACCAGGGCACCTGCCAGGTCAACGAGTTCACGGTCGGCGGCGAGAAGACCGACCTCGAACCGTTCAGTTTCACGCTGCTCGGCTCGGGCGAGGACGCCGAGATCGAGAACCCGCTGGTGGCTCCGTGACGTCCTTCCGCGACCTTGACGAGTTTTTCGACCCGTCGCTGCGGCTGCCCATCAAGGGCAAGGTGTACGTGATCCCACCCACGGATGGGGAGATCGGACTGCTGTGCCAGCGGCTCATGCACGCCGCTCTCGCCGCCGAGGCGGGGGAAGACGTGGACGAGGCGGGCCTGAACCACCTCGCCGAGACCGTGCTCGACGACGACCAGGAGAAGGACCTCGACAAGAGGATCCTGGGCCCTGTCTACGACGAGATGATCGCTGACAAGCTGGACTGGCCGACCCGGCAGCACGTCGGGCAGACCGCGCTCATCTGGGTCGCGGCCGGGATCGAGGCTGCGGCCAAGCACTGGGAGTCCCCTGCGGGGGAAGCGACGGCCCCGAATCGGGCGCAGCGTCGGGCGGCAGCAGCGCAGGCCCGATCGACCCGGTCACGGGGCTCGCAGAGTGGTACGACCCGGACGACGGACTCTCGCTCTCGGAAGGGCGGCGCGTCTCCTGGCACGACATCTTGAAGCTGTGGACGCTCGTCGAGGCCGATCTCCACCAGGTGTTCGGGATCGACCTCGACGAGCCAGCCCAGTTGCGCGCCCGCTCCTGGCGGGGGCTGCGCACCCGGATTGTTGGTCTGCTCACCGCTGACACTCGCTTGGCTCGGGCGCTCGACCCGGGCGGTCGCAAGATCTGACCGCCGCCACCGCCGCCGCTCGTTTGCGGTTCCGCGAACGAAACCCCGCCCTCTCGCCCTCGTGACCTTTTTATCCGGAAGGCGGTGGAGCGGTGGCGCTCAACGTCGGAGAGCTGTTCGGCACGATCAGCCTGCGGGACCGGCTGACCGGCCCGCTGCGGCGGGCGCTGAACTTCTTCCGCGACAAGGCCAAGGAGTTCGCCTCCCACGCCGGGGCCATGGCCCGCTCCAGCGCCGCGCTCGGAACCCGGTTCACGGCCATGTCGCTGGCCGGGTCGGTGATGGCGGCCGGGCTCGCCGCGGCAGCGCAAGGCGGCCCCCAGTTCGTGGCCGCACTCGCTCCGGCGATCGGCATCGCGGCGGCCTGGCCAGGCGTGATCGCGCTCGGCGTCGGCGCACTGGCCACGCTCAAGCTGGCCCTGTCCGGGGTAAGCGACGCCTTCAAAGCCGCCCTCGGCGATGATCCAAAAAGGTTCGAGGAGAGCCTTCAAGGGCTCTCACCCGCCGCGCAGGCCGCGGCCCGCGAAGTGCGGTCACTCAAGCCGTCGATCGACGGGCTACGGAGCGCGGTCCAGGATGCCTTCTTCGCTCCGCTGGCAGGCCAGATCCGGGCGGTCGCCGACGCGCTGGTCGGCCCCCTCCAGACAGGCATGTCCGGGGTGGCGAGCGAGTTCGGTCTCGCGGCGACGGAGGTGGCGCGGTTCGCCGCCTCGTCGGCCACCGCCTCAGCCCTGACGACGATCTTCGCCTCATTGCGGTCCGCTGTGGCCGCGATCCGGCCTGCGATCCAGCCGTTGCTGGCTGGGTTCCGCGACATCGCGGTGGTCGGCTCGCAGTTCGCGTCCGGGCTCGCCCCGGGGATCGCCTCCGCCGCGCAGAGGTTCGGTGAGTTCCTGTCGCAGGCCGCCGCGAGCGGCCGGGCGCTCGGCTGGATGCAGGGCGCGCTGGCAGTCTTCAAGCAGCTCGGCGGCATCCTGACGAACGTCTTCGGCATCGTCCGCGCGGTCTTCTCGGCGATGGAGACCGGCGGCACGGGCGCGCTGGGCGTCGTCGGGCAACTGCTCGGCAAGGTCAACGAGTTCCTGAACTCGGCGCGGGGCCAGGAGATCCTGGTCGCGATCTTCCGGTCGTTGTCGCAGGTCGGAAGCGCCCTGTTTCCGATCTTCACGGCGCTCGGAGGCGCGGTCGCGCAGATCGCGCCGCACATCGCCAACATCGCGACCGCCCTCGGTCCCGGGCTGGCCGCCGCGGTCTCGGCGCTTGGGCCGGCCCTGGCCGCGCTGGGACCGGGGTTGACCGTGGTCGCGGAGATGCTGGCTCGCGCGTTCGCCAGCCCGGAGTTGCAGGCTGGGCTGCTCCAACTGGGTCAGGGCTTGTCGGCCGCGCTGGTGGCGGTGGCGCCGCTGCTGCCGATCGTGGCACAGCTCGCCGGGATCCTCGGCCAGGTCCTGGGTATCGCCCTGACCAACCTATCGGCGGTGCTCGGCCCTGTGATCGCGGCACTGGCAGAAGCCCTGCAACCAGCGCTCATAGCCGTTTCGGGCGCTTTGTCCCAGCTTGGACCGCTGATGCAGCCCGTCTATGCGGCCTTCGGTCAGATCGCGGCTGCGGTCGTGCAGCAGGTGCTGCCGCCGTTCCTCCAGCTCGTCCCATCGCTCCTCAATGGGCTGATTCCTGCCTTTGTCGAACTAGCCAGGGCGATGCTGCCTCTTCTTCCGATTTTGACTGATCTTGCGGTCATGGTCATCCAGCAGGTCCTCCCCGCCCTGATCCCGATCCTGCCCATGCTGGTCCGGCTGGGGGCGGGGTTCGCGCAGTTCGGAGTGAAGGTCGCCCAGGTCGTCGCTCAGATCAAGCCGCTGATCGAGGCCGGGGTCGCGGTCTTCCGGTGGATGTACAACGTCCTCGTCGGCAATTCGATCATCCCGGACATGGTCAACGCGATCGGCCGCTGGATCGGCACGAACCTGATCGGCTGGTTCACCCAACTGCCAGGCCGGATCAAGTCCGCCGTGTCGGGGATCGGCTCGACCATGGCGGGCATCGCGCAGGACGTGGTGTCCGGCTTCTGGAGCCGGCTCCAGTCGCTGGCAGGCAGCCTGTACAACAACGTCCGCAACTTCTTCTCCAACATCGTCAACTCGGCGAAGAACGCGCTCGGCATCCACAGCCCGAGCCGCATCTTCGCGTGGATCGGCAGCATGATCCCCGCTGGTATGGCGCGCGGCATCAACCAGGGCGCGGGCCTGGTGACCGCGTCGCTGCGGAAGGTCGCCGCCATGGCCGCCTCCACAGCGATGCCGAACCTGGCCGTGCCCGGCGTGGACGTGCCCGACCAGCTCGCCGGCGGCGGGCTCGGCAGCGCGCGGGCTGTGATCCACCAGACGAACTACTACCCGCAAGCCGAACCGACCAGCACGAGTGTCAACCGCGGGCTCCAGCTCGCGGGTGCTCTGGGGGTGATCTAGCGTGCCGTCCTACACGCTCGACGGCGTCCCGCTGGATCACCCCGCGGGCTGCTGGAAGCTCAAGCGGGGCACACAGCGCCGCCCGCTGCCTGGCGCGCGAGCGGTCCGGGTGACCGTACCGGGCCGTGCCGGCGAACTGCCCATCACGGGTCTCGATCACGAGGTGACCTCGTTCTCCTTGACATTCGCGGTAACCGGAGCGACCCCGGCCGGGGCAGACGGCGGCTTCTCTCAGATGGAGGCCAACCTGGAGGCGCTGGGCGTGCTGCTCGGTGTCCGGCATCGCTTGATGTCGCTGCGCTATGAGGCCGGCGCCATCGTCCGGGTGGCCGACGTGACCGTTACGGCGGCCAGTGAACCTGAGGTGAACACCGGTGCCGCCCGCGCCAAGCTGACCGTGGTCGTCGAGGTGCCTGGCGTGTACTGGCGGGACGAGGCCGTCACGACCTGGGAGGGGTCGGCGAACTCCACCAACCAGACGGTCACGACCCTCTCCGGGAGCACCGCGCCCATCACCGACGCGCTGATCCGCGTCACCGGTCCGGCCACGAGCATCACCATCCGTGACGTGGCCACGCAGGGTGCGGTCGGGCTGCTCACCTCCGGCAGCAACAGCATCACCGCGGGTCAGCGGCTGCTCATCGACTGCGCAGCGATGCGCGCCGCCATCGTCACCACGGACACGTTCGACCTCGCGACGGGCACCGACAGGACCGGTGTGATCTCGGTGTTCGGGCCGGGGAGTGCGTCGCGGTGGTTGCACCTCACCCCGGCCGTGGCGGTGGGAGACCCGTTCTCTCGGGCGGTGCTCATCTCGTGTTCCGGTTCCGGCGTCACCGCCGCATCGAGACTCGAAATCCGAGCGTGCCGCGCGTTTCTGTAGCTGCGATGCAACTCTCACGATGAACACATACCGCAACTGGCTAACTACGAAGCGTAAGGGTAATCTCGCTAACAGTATGGTGCCCAACTCTCCATAACACATGAGTGGTTGGGCTAGCCTAGGCAGGAACACGGAAACGAGGCCCCGGCGGACTCGCGAATTCCAACCGGGGCCCCGTCGTGTGGGCGGACTCAGTAGCCGATCAAGCTGCTGAGTCCGTTCCTATTTAGGGCCCAGTCGAGGAGGATGAGAAGGAGTTGCAGAAGCAACACCCGGTCCTCGTCGCCAGGTTCCCCATAGATGCCGCGCAACACGCTCTCCCTATGACCGGACCACGCCCATATTGGGAGGTCAGCCCCGGTCTCCGGCCGACCCAATTGGAACCGACCGGCTGACGAGTATGTTGTGCAGCTTCCATGAATCGTAGTGGCATCGGAACGAACTCGGAGATTTTCCGGTCCGCATCTTGTTCGATTTTCGTGCCTACAAAACGCTCTTTGTCTTGCTATGTGACGGATTGGCAAGTCAAAAAAGTCAGGCGAAATTTAGGGCAAAACGGCCTTTACGCCGCGCACCGCTAAATGGCGCATTATGGGCGGACGGAGGCGTATATGTTCGACCTCCGCCTCGTCGCGTACGCCCCCAACGGGGCACGGCTCGGCCTCCTGCCGCACCCGCTGTCCATCCAGGTCGCGTGGCCCCTCAACGACGTGCCCAGCCTCAAATTCGCCTACAGCTCGCACGCGGTCGGCGCCGCCCTGATCGCCCAGCCGTGCGAGATCGGCGTCCAATGGTCAGCGGACGGCAACGTGTGGACCGAGAACGGCGACGGCCGGTTCCTCCTCGCCCGCCGCGAGGGCGACCATCTCGACCCCGCCGGTACCTGGCGGTTCGACTGCCCGAGCTACCTGTGGGTGCTGCGCAAGACGGTCACGTACGCGCACGCCTCGATCGCCCCCGTCAACGGCCAGCGCGTCTACGGCAGCCCGACACCGAACGCCACCGCCGGGTTCATCATGAACAGCCTCCTGACGGAGGCGCAGGCCCGCGGCGCCCTGACAGGGTTCGCGTGGACGTTCACCGGCAGCCTCGACACCGCCCTGCTGTCGTGGAACCAGACGTTCGGCCTCGGGGTACCACTCGGCACCGACGTCCTCGCCGTTCTCCTGACGCTCGTGGACGCCGGGTTGATCGACATCCGCATGACTGGCCCCCGCACGCTGTCCGCGTGGCGACCCGGCACAGCGATCTTCCGCGACCTCACCATCCTCCCAACGCCCGTCGAGCTCGCCGCCGGCCGGGACATCCGGGCCGCCCCCGACGTCGGCACGCTGGAGGACCTGGCCAGCGCCGCGTACGTCGTCGGCGACAACTCCTTCCGCGTCGAGCGCGTCAACGTCGGCACGCCCCTTCCGTGGGGACGCTGGGAGATAGGCGTCCGCCAGGTCGGCGTGACCGAGGCGACCGCCGCTAACCTCGTCGGCGAATCCCTGCTCCTGCGCGGCGCGGTCGAGCGCGTGCAGCGCACCCGCGAGCTGTCGCTGGCCAGAGCACGATGGCTGCCGCTTCGGGACTACCTGCCCGGTGACCGGATCTACGCGCCCGGCCAGGCCGGGCAGCGGGTCGGCCTGCGGGTGCGGCAGATCACGCTCACGCGCACCGATCGCGGGGTTATCGGCGGAAACCTCGTCCTCGATGACCGGCTCGCCGACAACGAGATCCGACTACGCCGCCGGATCGCCCACCTCGCCCACCGCCCGTGAGAGGAACGTCGTGCAGGTCATCACCCCCGGGGAGCCGGAGCCATACGCGCTGCGCCTGGTCGTCCACGCCCCCAACGGCGACCAGTTGGGGCTCCTGCCGCATCATCTCGGGTTCGAGGCCGGGATGCCGCTCAACGACGTCCCCTCACTCAAGCTCACCTACCCGGCGGCCGGGGTCGGCTCCGAGCGGCTGGAGCAACCCATCGAGCTGGCAGTGGAGGTGTCGGTCGGCGGCGGCCCGTGGCTGGAGCCGAACGACGCCCGCTTCCTGCGGATCAAGCGCGGCAGCAACGCCACCGACCAGAGCGGTGCCCGAACGTACGACTGCCCTGGCTACGCGTGGATGCTGCGCAAGCTGCTCCTCTACGCAGGTCCGGTCACGGTGGACGGCAAGCGGCCGTTCTCGGCCGTCAGCGCGGGGGCGATCCTGCGGACGTTCGTGGACGAGGCCCAGGCGCGCGGCGCTCTGCCTGGGCTCGGGGCGGCATTCACCACCACCCACGACAGCGCCGGGGCCCCGTGGGACAAGACGCTCACGCTCCAGATCGAGCCTGGCACCGACCTGCTCACGCTGTTGATCAACCTGTCCGAGCAGGGCGTCTTGGACTGGACCATGTCCGGACGCACGCTCCGCGCCTACAACGAAAGCACCGCGCTCGGGGAGGACCTGGCCGCCGGTCCGGCCCCGGTGGACCTGCGGCTCGGCCGCGACATCGACGACGCCCCCACCACCGCCACTCTCGAGGATCTGGCGACCGCGATCCTCGTGCGCGGCGAGGCCGGGCTCACCGTAGAGGTGACCAACCCGTCCGCGCCCGCGCCGTGGGGACGGTGGGAAACATCCCAGTCTCAGGGTGGGGTGACCGACCAGGGGACCGCGGTCCTCCTTGGCGCCAACGCCCTTGAACGCGCAGGCCGCGAGCGGACCCAGCTCACGCGCGGCATCCGGTTCGGGGCGGCGCGGTGGCTGCCGCTGGTGCACTACCGGCCGGGCGACGTGGTGCAGGCCCCCGGCGACGGAGGGGTGATGGAGCCGCTCCGGGTCCGGCAGATCACCGTGTCGGCGGACGGCGACGGCGCACTCGGCGGCAACCTCGTCCTGAACGACCGGTTTATCGAACGCGAGATCAGGCTCGCCCGGCAGGCGGCGGGGATGCTCGCGGGCGGCGTTTCCTCTGGCGGCACGGGCGGGGAGCCCGCTCCGGAGCCGAGCGGGCGCGTCGCCGCAGCCCCGGCCGGGCTCATCGTCGCCACCGCGGCGTACGTGGACGAGCACGGGTTCGCGCGTGGGCAGATCACCGCCACCTGGAGCCCTGTGACGGCCGACACCGCAGGTGTGGCGCTGGACGTGGACGGTTACGAGCTGTACGCCCGCGTCAACGCGACGGGTGAGGTGTGGCGGCACATCGCGACCTCGGACGACACCACGGCGACGTACTCGCCGCTGGTGGTGGCCACCACGTACGCGTTCAAGGTGCGCGCGACCGCGCAGGGCACGAAGGGCACCTTCAGCAGCGAGTTTGTGGTCCTGGTGCCGGACGATGTGACCCCGCCGCCGGTCCCCTCCACGCCGGTCTTATCCACGCGGCTTGGCGTGATCGACGCGGCCTGGAACGGGCTCGGGTCGGTGGGGGAGCCGATGCCGCCGGACTTCGAGCACGTCCGTGTCCACATGGCATCGGCCGTTGATGGCCCGTGGACGGTGGTGGACCATCTACGGGCGGCCGGCTCCGCTCTGATCGCCGACCAGCCGTACAACAGCCCGCGGTGGCTCCGGCTCACGTCGCTGGACCGGCGCGGCAACGAATCCGCCCCCTCGGCCAGCGCCTCGATCGCGACGCAACCACTCGTCAACGGCGACGTCATCGGGAAGGTGCTCGATGGGGCGAACATCATCGACGGCACGGTGAACGCGGCCGACGCCGTCGTCGCCAACACCATCACCGGCGGCCTGATCCAGGCCCTGACGATCGAGACCCCGCACCTGAAGGCGAACGCGGTCACGCTCGACAAACTCGCGGCCGGGTCGGTGGACGCGACCCGCCTGACTGCCACGGCAATCGATGGCAAGACCATCACCGGCGCGTTCATCCGCACCGCCGCGACCGGCCGCCGTCTGGAGTTCGCCCCGCCCGGCGCGACGTATCCGGAGATGCGGTTCATCCCCGCCGGCTCGGGCACGAACTACACCCGGCTGCGCACCAGGGACGACTCGTTCGCGGGCGAGGCCACGTTCGAGGTCACCTCCGGCACCAACTCCGGAGCGACCGCCGCATCCCAGACGCTGATCGCCGCGGGGTTCATGCAGATGCAGGTCCGGGACTCCACCCTGACCAACTCCAACGGCGGCCTCATGGAGCTGGCCGAAGGCTACGCCCGATATGGCTACTTCAAGGACGCCTCGCGGGAGCAATACTTCTGGTTCGACAACAGCGGCCGGACCCGGCACGTGGGCAAGTGGTGGGACTTCACCATCCTCGGCTCAACGGCAGGCATCCTCGCCGGGTCCATCACGTTTGCGTCGGCCGGGTCCGGAGCCAACATCCGGTTCCTGTCGTACGGCACGGAGATGGACGGCAACATGGGGCCGGTGTGCGTGCTCAGGCGCGGCATCAGCAGCCCCACGTCGCACACGCCCTCGGGGTCGTGGTACGAGACCGAGTCGCTCCCGACCGGGTTTCGGATCAGCTCGTCGTTCCCGGACGGGTTCGCCATCTACTGGTGGTCGCACCGCCACTAACACACCCACGAAGGGGTTTGATCATGCCTGCTGAGGTGGTGCAGGTGTGGGACGCCGAGCTGTCCTACACCCAGACGCCGCTCCACGAGACACCTACGCCGGTCGCGCCGCACGTGGACGGGGCCGAACCGCTCTGGTGCGTCTACCAGTACGCGCCGGCGACCGGGGTGGAGATCCATCACGCGCTGCCGCACACGCTGCTGGAGTGGCGGTGCGCCCTGTACGGGCTCGACCCCGACGACGTGGCTACGCTGCTCGACGTCGCGCTCCATGAGCCGTACATCCCAGCGGCGGATGACGTGCTCACCCGCACCGATCCGTCTGCTGTCGCGGTTTTGAAGGCGACGCACGGCCTGCCCACGTGCTGGACTCCCGGCGTGTCGGAGGAGGAACGGCGGGCCGCGTACCTCGCCCGGATCGCCGCGGTGAAGGAGCACCGGGTGCAGTTGGAGCCCGCGCCGCAGACGATGCGCGCGGACGCGCTCACCTACGTCGGCTCTGACCAGGTGGCGCCCGCCGACCCGCTGGAGCCGATCACGTCGCTGATCCGGCTCGACCCCGTGCGCATTGGCGCACGGCGTATGGCCGCCGAGTGGCTGCGCGCCTCCCGCACTGACCAGCTACCGCAGCCCACGTTCCAGCTCAAGCCGGGCGGCACGTTCGTCGGCATGCAACCTCGACAAGGAGATGCCTGATGCTGCTATTCACGCCCACTGACACTGACATTGAACTGCCGATCGGTGACGACCCTCAGGGCGGCCCCGGTCCGGACGTGGCCAAGGTTGAGGCGGCGGCCACGTTGTTCTACAAGTACGGCCACGCCGGGGTGCGCGCCATCTACGCGGGTGGCCAGACGGTGATCCGCAGCGATCGGACGTGGATGGTGTGCGTGCGTGACACCACCGCCCCACCGCCAGCGTGGGTGCTGTACGCCGTCGTGGACAGGCCGACCGGGCTCACCGGTTATAAGACGGAGCCGGTGTCGGCTGTGGAGTTCGCCCAGGCGCTCGCTGCTCAGGGCCGCGCGGTGGCGGTGCGCCGGTACGACGGCTATGAGGTGACGCACCACCTGAACGGTGAGTCGGTTCCTCTGTGACGGGAGACTCGCTCGTGCAGGTGTTCGTCGTGGCCGGGACCATCGCCGGGGGCCTCGCGCTGCTCGGAGTGCTGGCCAAGGGTGGTGCCTGGCTGTGGCGGACGTTCACCGCTCTGAAGGACTTCCTCGACGACTGGAAAGGCGAACCCGCGCGAGCCGGCGTGGAGGCACGGCCGGGCATCTCTGAGCGGATCGCCGTGATCGAGAGCGAGTTGCACCCGAACCACGGCACCAGCCTGCGCGACGCAGTGGACCGGCTTGAAACCTCGGTGCGCCGGGTCGAGGACGGCTTGGCCGAGCACCTCCGGCAGCACCGCGGGCACCGGGACGGCGGCTGAGCCCTGTTGATCGTGTTCCGCGCGCGGGACGGCGTGAATGTCGTGCCCGCTGTCCTTCCCATCCGCATCAGCGACGACGAGCTCAAGATGAGCGTCGCTGACTGGCTCGCTCTCAAGGAGACCAGCATGTCCCACCCCTCCATGCCGGACCTGTCCGAGGAGGTCCCGATCCTGGACGGTCAGATGCCGCTGCCGCCGTACGCGGACGCGGGCGTGACCGCGCTCGACCCCGCTCAGGCCGAGCTGCCGCAGGAGCCTGGCAGCGCCGTCGAAGACGATGAGAGCGAGGTGGCCGAGTGAGCGCCTACGCCCGCCGCTTCTACCTCCAGCGCGACCGCGATATCACGGGCGCGTCCGGAACTGGGCACGTGGCGGACGGCGTCCTGTGGCCAGACGGGTCCGCGTCTGTGCGGTGGCGGGGCGTACGACCGTCGTCGGTGCACTGGGACCGATTCGCCGATGCCGATGCGATCCATGGTCATGGCGGCGCCACCCGCATCGTGTGGCTGGACAACGCGAGCGATGAGGCGAAGGAGGATGTGGCTCGTGGCGACGAAACCTGAAGACCGCCTGCTCGCCGTCGTTCGCGGCCAGCTCGGTACCACCGAGTCTCCGACCGGCTGGACGAAGTACGGGTCGTGGTGGGCGAAGCGCCACGACAAACCCGCGTCGTGGGCGACGGCCGCGTGGTGCGACATGTTCGTGGCCTGGTGCGCGGCCCAGGCCGGGCTCATCGGCGTTGTCGGGGATCATGCCTACACGCCGTCCCACGCGCGGTGGTTCAAGAACCGCGGCCAGTGGGGGCGGACCCCGAAGAAGGGCGCGATCGTGTTCTTCGACTGGGGTGGCTCCCGCGACATCCTGGCGATCGACCACGTCGGCATCGTCGAGGCCGTCAAGAACGGCGGCCGGACGATCGTGACGATCGAGGGCAACACCGAGAACCGGGTGAAGCGCCGCGAGCGCTCCCTCGCCAACGTGGCCGGGTTCGGCTACCCCGCCTACCTGCCTGCACCGGCCACCAAGCCCCCAGCCGCTCCGGCGCTGACCTGGACGGAGGAGATCGTGAAGGACCTGCCGACGCTTCGTCTCGGAGCGGGCAAGAGCAAGACGGACCCGCTCCGCTGGCACGTCAAGACCGTCTTCTACCTGCTGCACGCGCGAAGCTTCGGCGTCAACGGCGGCGTAGACGACACCGTGTTCGGCGAGCCGATGCATGACGCGGTGCGCACATTCCAGCGGGCGGCCGGGCTGAAGGACGACGGCGTGGTCGGGCCGAAGACCTGGCCCGCGCTCATGCGCGTCTCGTAGATCGCTCGTTGGCGTTTCCGCCAACTTTTCTCATGCCAGGCCCGCCATGGTGCGGGCCTTCTCCATGTCTGGAGGACCCTCATGACCAGCATGACCAAGCGCTCTGTCTTCGGGCAGGAGCCTGCGACGATCATGTACGTGCTGAACGCGCTGCTGGCGTTCCTCGTCACCATCCCGGCCCTTGGCCTCACCGAGACCGCCGCGGGCTGGATCTCCACGATCGGCTCCGGCGCGCTCGCGCTCATCGTCGCCTGGCAGACCCGGCCGTGGGTCATCTCGGCGTTGACCGGCGCAGTGTCCACGATCCTCACCGGTGTCTCCCACTTCTGGCTGGTGCTCCCCCCGACGCAGACGGCTGCGTTCATCCTGCTGCTGTCGGCGGTGCTCGGTCTGGTCCTGCGCGGCCAGGTGTCCCCGAAGACGGGGCCGGTCGCGCACGTGGTCGTCGTAGAGGAACGGCTGCCGTAGGCTCCGGATGCTCAGACAGGAGGAGGCCCCACCCGCTTTGGCGGGTGGGGCCTCTTTCGCATTCTCAGGCCGACATGTCCGCCTGAGGCGGCGGCCACGAATTCGCACACATGCCCGACAAACGGCGGAGGTCAGTCGTACGGTGACCCCAATTCCTCGCGAAAGGGAAACACCATGCACTGCCTGCCTGCTCTGCACATCTGTGCCTACGACGTGAGGGGAAAGCTGACCGCCACCGGCCAGCTTCGTACCTCCCGCGAATCGGGACTGGTCACACGGACTCACCAACTGCTGGCCGGCCTGGCCCGGCACACTCCTGGAATCCGGGTCGCGCTCACCAAGACGGGCGCGACCACACCCGGCGGTGTCTACGAACTCCAGACGCCCGAAGGGCTGGCCGTGACCGTCCGGGAGATCGCCACAGCACTACCCAAGCTCCTGTACCAGGGAGGTCACAAGAGCGAACACCTCGTCCAACACTTCTACGAAGACACGATCGACGACCCAGGCAACCAGGTGTGGTCGTTGCTGGCCACGCAATACGCCTGCGCCATCGGCGCCGCGGGCATCCCGCACGTCCTGGCCCAGTCGATCAACCCTCTCGTCAGCCTGCTGAAGGCCCACGAACTCGGGCTGCTCGGCAAGGTCCATCTGACCGGAGTGATCAACGACAGCGGGCCCGACTTCGCGCGCCGGTTCGACTACCTGGCCCGCCAGCTCACGGACGGCGCGCAAGTGACAGTGATCGCCGTGTCGGAATCGGTGCGGCAGGAACTGTACGCGGCCGGACTCCCCGAACACGCCGTGCGCAAGGTGCTCAACGGGATGGACATCAACGCCTTCACCGCCCGGCTGCGGCGAGCCGAGGCCGCCGCGGTGTGGGAGCGGGTCCGGGAACGCAACAAGGTGCCGCCAGGGCTCCGGGTCATACTGGTGTGCGCCAGGCGAGTCGCCTGGAAGGGCCACCAGGACGTGATCCACGCGGCCCGCATACTTGCGGAGCGCGGCCGGTTGGAGGGCACGTGCATGGTGTTCAACGGCGCGGGCATGCTCGACAGCCGCGCCCCCGAATACGAGCAGGAACTTCGGTCGCTCATCGCCGATCTCGACCTGGACGGCAAGGTGTTCCTCCTCGACGAACTCACCCGCGAGGAGGTGGTGTCCTGCTACGTTGGCGCGCACGTCGCGGTGCACCCCTCACGCAAGCCGGAACCGTTCGGATACGCCAACCTGGAGGCGATGCTGGCCGGTGTGCCCGTCATCGCCACTGCGCATGGCGGGCCGCTGGAGTACATCGAACACGGCGTCTCCGGGCTGCTGGTCCCTCCGCACGACCCGGAGCAGATCGCCGTAGCGCTGGAAGCGCTGCTCGGCGACGACGCCTTGCACGCGCGCATGGGCCGGGCAGGACGCGCCAGCGCGGAACGGTTCAGCCTCGACGCCATGTTCGACGGCTACCACGACGCCATCACCGCCACCGCGGCGATGCACGGGGGAGGCCGGTGATGGCGCTACTGACCCGGCCGCGAACCCACTATGAGAAGATCGGGGAGGGCAACCACAGCGAGGTGTACCACCGGCCCGGCAGCCGCTGGTGCGTTCAACTCTTCAAGATGGACTGCCCCGAGCTGACCGCGGCCAAGGTCCGTCGCGAGCACGCCTACCTGATGAAGGCGTACGCCGACATGCCGGGCCTGATCCCCGCCCAGCGGCTGTTCGCCCCGGATGAGGATGCGCATATCTCCCGGACGCTGCTGGTCAAGGAGTGGGTCCAGGTCGATACGTCGCTGCCGCTGAACCGGATCCACGGCGACGACCTCACCCACGGTCGCCGCGCCCAGCTCCAGCAGTTCATCGGCATCACGCGCGGTCTGCTGGCCAGGGGCGGCGCCGAGGAGGTGTTCCTGCCGGACCTGAACGACCCGCAGTTCACCAACCTGGGGTTCGACGTGGCTGGTGCTCTGCGGCTGTTGGACACCAACCGGCTGATCAGCACGGCGAAGCTGATGAGCCTGCCCGAGGGGGAGCCCTTGGACCTGGTCAAGCGGCGTATCCACGCCAAATGGCTGCGCCGCCTGATGTATTTGGAGGCAGCGTTCACCGGTAGGCCCCGGGCTGCGCTGCGAAGTGACCCGCTGTTCGCCCGCTACCTCGCGCCAGCCAGCTTCGACACCCTGTTCAACGACAGCATCGCCGCAGGCGAACTGCTGTAACACGCGCGTGGCGTGGCCCGAAATGACGATCTCGGGCCACGCCCCCGTGACACGATGACATCCAATCATCGACGACACCGAGGACGTTCCATGCTGCGTATCGCCATCCCGAACAAGGGCTCCCTGTCGGCTCCAGCGTCGGAGATGCTCCACGAGGCCGGATACCGACAGCGAAGCGAAGCCAAAGAACTCGTCGTCGAGGACCCAGCCAACGGCGTCGAGTTCTTCTTCCTACGGCCCCGCGACATCGCCGTCTACGTCGGGTCCGGCAAGCTGGACATCGGCATCACCGGCCGTGATCTGCTGTGGGACTCCGGGGCCGCCGCCGACGAAGCCCTCACCCTGGGCTTCGCTCCAGCGTCGTTCCACTTCGCTGGAGCATCCGGGATCGCCGAAACGGTGCATGACCTCGCCGGGAAGACGATCGCGACCTCCTTCGTCGGGCTTGTCGAGAAGCATCTGGCTGAGCACGGCGTGGTCGCCGCAGGGATCGTCCACCTGGACGGCGCGGTGGAAACGTCGCTGCGGCTGGGCGTCGCTGACGTGATCGCTGACGTCGTCGAAACGGGGACGACCCTGCGCAACCTCGGACTGACCATCATCGGTGAGCCGATCATGGAGTCCGAAGCCATCGTCATCCGCCCCGCCGGAGCACGACCCGCGCAGGACGCCGAACAGCGCTTCTTGCGTCGCCTGGAGAGCGTGATGGTCGCGCGCCGATACGTCCTGATGGACTACGACATCCCCGTCGAGCGCGTCGAGCAAGCCATCGCGCTCACCCCCGGCCTGGAATCGCCCACCGTCTCCCCGCTCCACCGCGAGGGGTGGGTGGCAGTGCGCGCGATGGTCCCCGCTGACCAGCCCCAGTCCCTCATGGACAAGCTGGAGGCCGTCGGCGCTCGCGCCATCCTGACCACCCGGATACACGCCTGCCGCGTCTAAGACCACGAGGAGGCCCCCACCCGCTTCGCCCGACAAGGCAAGGCGGGTGGGGGCCTCTTTCGCGTCGCTCATGCTTTGTCAACGTCCGATCATGTTGTTCTGCTCCGCCATGGGTGCAACAGAAAGGGGCTCCAGTTTCCACGTGCTCAGGCCGCCCCGTCCCCGGTTGGGGGACCGAAGTCGTCATTGTCCGTTGAGACGCTGGTAGGCAACATCCTGGATCCGTTTGGACGATCCAGTTCGGCGATCACCTCCAAGTACACCTGCGAGCGGAAAACCCACCCGTTCGACGCCATAAGGGCAGGCACCAGGTTGGCGATGTCATGAGTCTGAAGGTCATCAGTCCGGTGGCCAGCCGCGATCAGGTCCATTTCGACGGTGGCGAGCAACTCGACCAGGCGCTGGGCGTGACTGGCCACGTTTCGGTAGCGCCCAAACCGGGCCTGGCGAGTCTGCTCATCATCGGGTTCGTTGATCCAAAAGGCGAGAGTGGCGACGAGGTCTCGCATCTGCCGCACTCTTTCAGACCTGTGGGGCGTGGACATTCGGCTGCGCCATCCTCTCGACTCGCGCGCGTCAGACAGGAAGCTGCTCCTCTGTGAACTGGACGCGATTCGGGTTTGCCGCGATCCGCAGCAGCTCGATCGCCCGGCCGCGCTCGTCTGCGATGACCTGGTCAGCAGCCAGCACCCACGACCCCTTGGCGAGCTTGAGCCACGCGGCCTCGTCGTCGGTCGCGAGCCGCGCCCCGATCGTGCGCCGAGTGACGGCCGCGGGGGCGTGGCCGGCCTGGGCGAGCGTGGTGTAGATGCCGCCGGGCACCTTCCGCTCGGTCGCGATCGGCGTGCCCTCGACGAGTTCGCGCGGGTAGATGGCCTGGTCCAGCCGGACTGGCGCATAGCCGTGGCCGTCAAGCCAGGAGATCGTCTTGTTGGCGGACTCGTCGCTCGGCTCGTCCTCGGTGACAGGGCCAACGAAGGCGATCCGGGTTCGGATCGTCACTGCGGCGTCGGCGTCGATGCCGAGCAGTTGGGCGACGTCCTGCTCGGCGCCCTTGCTGGTGACAGAGGTGGTGATCATGCGCCCGTCGAGGCCGGCGAGCTTGCAGCACTCGGACCAGGGGAGCGGGCCGTGGCCGTGCGGGTTGTGCAGGATCAGGTCCACGAGCGGCGGGTTGGGGTCCTGCACGAGCATGCCGTAGCGGGGGACGCGCCGGATCAGTCCGTCCGCGACGAGGAGCTTGTAAGCCCGACTGAGGGTGTTGGTCGAGATCCCGTGGTGGGCCATGAGCTTGTCGGCGTTCGGCAGGTACGAGCCGACTGGGTACGAGCCGTCGATGATCTTCTTGCGGAGGTCGTTGGCTACGTCTTGGTAGGTGGTGGAGTCGGCGGGCATGCCACGCATGTTATGCGCATGACAACGATCTGTCGAGCGGGTTTCCGCCTCTCACGCTGCCATGGTCAACTCGGGCCATGGCGACATTGGTTCTTTCGTCGGATCCCCTCGGGCGGACGCTCTGCGGCTTCCCGCAACACCACCAACATTTTCGCGCGGAGCGCCTCCCACAGTTACCTGACGTCGATGACGACCACGGTGATGTTGTCCGGGCCACCGCCCTCCAGGGCCAGTGTGATCAGGCGCTCAGCCACGTCCTGTGGATCGGTGATCGAGGTCAGAATTTCCCGTATGACGTCGGTCGGGACGACGCCGCTCAGGCCGTCCGAGCACAGCAGAAACCGGTCGTCGAGGCGCAAGCGGTGCGAGGTCAGGTCAGGGGAACGTCCATCGGCTCGGCCGTCGAGGAACCGTGTGATCCTCTCGGGCAGATTGGGTACATCGGCCGCATCCGCCACGAGGTTCCGGTACGTGTGATCTTCGCTGATCTGGGTGAGGTCGCCGTCTCGCAACCGATAGGCCCGCGAGTCTCCGATGTTGGCGAGGGCGGCTGTGGTCCCAGACCAGAGCATGGCCACCAGCGTGGTGCCCATGGTCGCCAGCTTCGGTTCGGCTTCGATCCGGTGGCGCAGGGTCTGGTTGGCGGAGTGGATCGCCTGGCCAAGCAGCGTAGGAAGGTCCGCAGGCGGGTGTGAGTGATCGTAGGGCTTGAGTGTGTCGATCACTGTGGTGCTGGCGATGTCGCCAGCAGCGTGTCCGCCGAGGCCGTCAGCGACGGCGAACAGGTTCTGACCGGCGTAGACGGCGTCCTCGTTGCGGCGGCGTACGAGCCCAACGTGCGTGCGAGCGGACGCTTCAACGGTGAGTCGGCTCATGGGCGTTCACCTGCCGGTCTCGATCTCGTCTGCCGGACCCTGAATGTCAGGCCAGGGCGATTGCGCGGACTCGTCCCGGTGCAGTACGTGCACGGTTTCTACCCGGTCGCTGGCGACGATGTACTCAGTGACCTCGATTGGCTGGCCGTCGCCTCCGGAGGTGCCCACGCGCACGATCTCCAGTACGGGCAGGCTGATCGGAATCTCCAGCAGACGGGCCTCATCAGCGGTCGGCGTGCGTGCCCGGTGGAACTCGGTCCAACTGATCGGCCAGTGGCCGGCCTTCTCCAGCAGATACAGCCAGTGGCCTGGGCCGGGGTCCTCGGACGCCACCTCAGGCGCGTCGCCCACTCCCCGAGGGTGAATCCACGAGATGTTGATCTGGAACGGCGGCTCGGACTCAGGGCCAGTGACTCGGAACCGACGCATCACGGGGGTGCCGGGTTCGACGCCCAGCAGTTTGGCGATCCTCGGGTCGGTCAGCGGTTCATGTCCAGCCAAGGGCGTGATGTGGTGCTTCCACTTCTCTTGGCCGGAGGCCGAGGGGAACGAGTAACCTGCCCGCGGGGTGGCCTTGTTGCGTTTCACCAGGTTTCCGCGGGGCCTGCGCAGGCGCATCATGCCGTGCCGGACGATGATGCCGCGACCTTGCACAGCCCACACCACGCCTTCGGCTTCCAGCGCTCCAACGGCCCGCCCGATCGTGTCGCGGTTCGCCCCGTACTCCGCCGCAAGATCGTTCAGGCGTGGAAGACGGGAACCCGGCTTCCACTCGCCAGCGTGGACCCTTCGCCGGATGTCGGCGGCGATGTCCAAATAGCGCGAGTGCTGCACCCGAAACCTCTCCTTCAAGATTGTCCCCGAACAATCACTTGACAATTGTCCCCGGACATTAGACCGTACAGGAAGACAGTAAGCGACGGCAGTGGTGTTCCAGCGTCACTAGCCCGAGAAAGCAAAACGGCCCCCGGTGTTCCAGCACCGGAGGCCGCCGTATCAGGCTCTCCTCGCGAAAGGTCCTCGCCTGATGTCGTCCATCATCCCACCACGTCTGCCCGGCGTGAACACACGGTCAGCCGAAGCGCTCAAGCGCCGACTGGCCACCGAGTGGCGCCGCCTCGAACTGGCGGTCAAGGCCCGCGGCCACTGCGTCGGCGAAGACGAGACGCCGTGGTTCGAGGCCACCCGCAACGAGCAGATCAAGCGGCTGTGCGGGCCTTGCCCGGTCAAAGCCGCGTGCTTCCGCCGCATGGTCATCGGCGACGCCCTGTACCTCCACAACCGCGGCATCGGCATCAAGACCGTCGTCGTCGGCGCCGCAGGTGCCCTCAAGGCGTCGGCGCGTAGGCCCTACGTGAAGGCTCTCGCCGACAAGCTGACAGCGGCCGAAGAGGCTGACCGCCTCGCCGCGCAGGCCCGCCTCGACGCCAAGAGCCAGCAGACCGAAGCCCAGGCGGCGGGGGCAGCGGCATGAGCGCCGAAGCCGAGACCGACGCGGGCTTCCGCGCCATCGACAGCCACGCCGTGCCCGGGGCCACCCCCGGCATGCCGGGCGCGCGCTGCCACCTCATGGCCTCCACCACCAACCCCGGCGTCCAGCACCACGAGCGGATCATCAGCCTCGGCGGGGACAACGACCGGCCCGTCGTCATCTGGCGGGCGATCCGCGCCGACGCCTGCCCATTCACGGACGGGCCCGGCGTGGTGACCTGCCTCAGCGACTGTGGCACCGTCCGCCGGCCGGGCAGGCTGGCCGAAGCCCGCGCGCACGCCGAGACGTGCACAGGAGGTGCGGCGTGATCACGAAGGTCGCCCTCGCCACCCTGGCCATCGCCGCCCTCCCCATGGCCGCCGCCAGCCGGTGCGCGCCCGAGGCGAACGCGGCCGGCGGCAGCGCGGCGCCGGGCAAGTCGTGTCGGGCTGGGCTGACCAGCTCGCAGGCGGCCAACGCCCGCGCGGTCCTCCAGGTCGCTGACGACATGGGGCTGCCACAGCGGGCGAAGGTCATCGCCATCGCCACCACACTCCAAGAGTCCAACCTGAACGCTGACGCGGTCGGCGACGGCGGCAGGGCGGTCGGCGTGTTCCAGCAGCACCCGCACTGGGGGCCGCGGCGTACCGACCCAGCCGTGTCCGCGCGCCGCTTCTACACGCGGCTCATCAAGGTCAGCCGCTGGCGCTCTCGGCCGCTGACGGAGGCGGCCCAGGCCGTTCAGCGCAGCGCGTTCCCGAACGCGTACGCCAAGCACGAGACCCGCGCCGAGCGGATCGTCGCCAAGCTTTCCGCCTGCAAGGAGGCTGGCCGATGAAGCTGTTCAACCTGGGCCACCGCAAGTGCCCCAGCCAGGACATTCGCAACTCGTTGGGCGCGCACATGTCGCCCACTCGGGAGTCGTGCTCGCAGTACCGCGACCCCGAGAGCGGCAAGGTCATCCACGAGATCATCCGCGACGTGGACGGGGTCGATCAGGAGTTCCGCGCGATCGGCAAGTGCCCGGTCCCCACTCCGGCCGTCCCCGCCCAGGCCGCCCCTGCGGCGCACACCTGACCAGGCCCCCACTCACACCGCACATCACCACCGATCCAAGGAGATCATCCCGTGAAAACCCAGCACAGCTCCGAAACGAAGCACGTGCGATGGCCTCTCTGGTGCCTGCTCGGGTTCTGCGGCGTCATCTCCCTGACCCTGAGCGTCATGCACGCCATGGACAAGGCGGCCGAGGGTGACGAGGCCGCCATGGTGGCCGGGTTCCTGGTCGGGGTCTCCCCGGTCATCGCCGCCGCCCTCCTGGCGCACCTGCTGACCGACCCCTTCGCCTCCCGCGCACTGAAGTTCGGTGTCGGGCTGGTGTTCATCGGCGGCATGGTGCTCAGCGTCAACGCACAGCAGGAAGTGGTGCTGCCCTTCGTCGGCGGCAACCACGCCCTGGCGATCCTGTTCCCGATCGTGCTCGACCTGTCCACCGTGATGGCGCTCCTCGCTCTGTCGGGTGTCGGCTACTCCTACAACCTTCACGTCCAGATGGAGGAACTCCGGGCGGAACTCCAGCCGCTCCTGGAGAAGGAACTGGGGCGGAAGTTCGCGGAGGAACAGGCCGCCCGTGAGGCTCGGCTCCGGGAGGAACTGGAGCGGAACAAGGACGTAGAACTCGCGGAACTCCGGACGGAACTCACGGGTGCCCACAGCGGGGAACTGACGGAACTCCGGAGGGAACTCGGCGGGACCCACACGAGGGAACTCGCGGAACTCCGGGAGGCCCACAGCGAGGAACTGTCGGCCAGCGAGCAGAAGCTCCGAGAGGAGTTCACCGCCCGGTGGCAGAAGGCCGAAGAGGAGATTCGGCTCCAGGCCGAGTCCAAAACCGATGCCCGAGTCCGGGACGCGGAGATCGCCACCGAGGCCCGCGTCCGCCTCGAACTCGCCTCCAACGGAGGCGGCTCGGGCAGACGACCCGCGAAGGCGATCGACGCTGCCAAGACGAGCGGCGACCAGCCGCTACAGAAGCGCGACCGAGCCGCAGCCATCCTCCGCAACCAGCCCGGCATCTCGGCAAAGGATCTCGCCGCGATGCTCGACTGCACCGACAAGTACGCCCGCAACCTGATCCGCGAGCTTGTGCCCGGCCGGGGAAACGGCCAGGACGAAACCGGCGAGGGCGGGGTGCGTCTGCATGCCGTCCCGTAGACGAGTTCCCTCCCGAGTTCCGTGCGCGGGGGAGCGCCCAGTTCCCTCCCGAGTTCCGCCCGCGCCGCCCCGCAGTTCCCCCGCGAGTTCCCTCCACAGTTCCCTTCCGAGTTCCGCGCGAGTTCCGTTCACGCGGGCCGGGAGTTCCCTCCCGAGTTCCCCGCTCAGTTCCCTCCGTACCGGCCCGGGAGTTCCCTCCCGAGTTCCCTCTCCCGGACCGCCCAGTTCCCCGCTGGCTCGAAGGAGTTCCCCGCCCATGAACGCCGCCGACATCGTCACCCGCTACATGCCGCTCCCCGTCCACGACATCGCCACCGGCGACATCCTCGCGGGCGAACTCATCTACGGCCCCGGTCTCGAACCCCACCACGTGACCGTGCTCCTGGACGGGTGGACGCTGCTCGTCCCGCACGCCGACCTGGCCGCTGGCCTCACCCGCGAGGTGCGGTCCGACCTGGTCGGCGGGCTCCGGTTGAGCGCGTTCCCGCAGGTCGGGAGCGAGGCCGTTGTGTGGGAGCTGTCCCAGCCCGTCCCGGACGGCAGCGGGGAGCGGGTGACGGTGCTGCTGGTGGAGGTCGGCGTCGGCTGGTTGCTGCCGTACTTGTCGGCCGCCGCCGACGCGGCCCCGGCCGGCGTCTCGCTGCCGGTCGTGGACTGGGATTCCGAGGCCGCCCGGTTCTTCCGAGGCAACCCGTGAATGTGACGCTAAGTGACCAGGTTGCGAGGGCTACCGGAGCGTGGGAGGTCCCCATCAGGGGGTTCGGCGTATGCCCAACACGCAGAGGCTCGCTGGTGCACCGGTTCACTCGCGCACGAGCGCGCGAGGACATCGTACCCATAGTTACGCACAGTCAACAACCCGGAAGGTAGAGATGGTACGCAAACCCACCCGGGCTGAGATCAGGCAGGCCGCCCGGGACGAAATCTACGAACAGCGCAAAAGGGACGCCAAGAACGGACGCGGCATCTTCAACGCGTCTGTGGACCGGCTGACCGCCGAACTGGCCGAACTCTCTCGCCTCAACCCCGAAGTCGAAGACCAGGCAGGCCGTGACCTCGCCAACCAGATCGACGCCATCTGGGCCGACACCCGGAAGAAGGTGAACGATGAGCGCACGACTCAGCTCGCCCTTCGCGAGCAAGCCCGCCGCGGGCGACACTGACTCGCCCCCAGCCACGCCCACCACTTCCGGGTCGGAGGATCAGCAGGCCAGCTCCATTATTCCCCCCGCCGAGCAGCCTGCTCCTCCACCCGCCACTTCCTCGACAGCCAGACGTCCCCGCCTCACATGGCTGGACCTGCTGGAGACCCGGATGCCCGCGCTCGGCGCGCAGCGACTCCCGTCCACGGCGACCGTGCGCACCTACCACCTGGACGGCTCCTACGTTCCGGGGGAGGCGGACCTGCTCCGCGTCGTCTGCCGCCTTCACGGGGCGTGGGTGGCGGTCCCCTGGTGCTTCACGTTCACGGCGGTCGCGTGGCTGGGCGCGGGCGACTCCCGCCGCCGTCTGCGCAAGTTCAAGCAGGAAGGGCTGCCCGGCCTGTGCCGGTCGCAGCTTCCGCCGCTGGACGCCCTGCACGGCTTCCGCCGCGTGTGGGTCGGCTTCTGGTCAGCCGTCGCGTGGACAAACCTCAAGGTCACGAGGATGCCTTTGACCCTGGGCTATGTGCTTCCCGCCACCGGCCCGCTCTGGTGGCCCCTGCTGCAACCGATCATCTCTGGCTTTCTGTCGATCTTCACTAGGTGAAAGGACTCCGTCATGGAGTGGTACAACGTTCTCGCCGCCCTCTTCCTCGGCGCGGGCCTGGCTCTGGGCCGGTTCCGCCGCAAGGACAAGAGCAAAGGGCACCAGCCCCGCACCAAGATTGCGTACGGTGCGGCAGGCGCCATGCTGCTCGGCGGCCTGTGCGGCATGCTGACCCCGATCGGCGGCTGGTCGGCCAGCCTCGGCGACTGGCTGTCTGACGGCATCGTCATCGCCGCCCTGCTCGTCGTCGCCGCTGCCGCAATGATCGTGATCGGCGTCGTCCTCGACTGGCAGGACGGCATCCCAGACAAGAGGACATTGGTGGCGTGCATCGTCGCCCCGCAGATCGCCATGATCGCCCTCGGTGCGATCTTCGGCGCGAGCGTGTACGACGACATGGTCGACACGGCCAACGTGACCCAGGAAAGCGTCGTCAGCGCGCAGGTTGACCGATGAACGACGTGGTCAAGATCCTGGTCGGGCTGCTCATCCTCGTGGCGTGCGGGCTGTACTTCCTCAGCGCGGCCCGGCGCGAGCGTGAGCAGCCCGAACCGGAGCCACAGACCGAGCAGGAGACCGAGACAAACGAGCCCGAGCCAGCCACGGTCACCGCCGAGCAGACCCACAACACGCGAGTCACGAACATCGCGGTCAACTTCTTCAAACGGCTCAGCATCGGCGCAGGCCCGGACAACAGCCGACCAGCGATCGAGGCACCCACGCCCAAACCCGCGCCGCAGGACGACAGGCCAGAGTGGAAGCCCCCGACCAACCTGGGCGACCTGCCCGACCTGGCCAAATGGGACGTCGAAGTCGTCCGGCCCGAACCCGACGAGCAGCCGAAGCCCGAGCTGCCCTCGGCACCCAAGTCCGTTGAGTTCGAGCTCAGCCTGTTCGACCGGATAAAGGACGCCCTCGCCGGCGGAACCGTCCCCGAACTGCCCAAGCTACCCCCGCCGCCACGGCTGGGGCAGTGGGACCCCGACGTGCTCGACGCCATCCCCGACGCGCGCGAGCTGGCCACCGCCGACCCGGCGGACCTGCCGGACCTGCGCGACGTACCTGACAGCTACGTCATCGAGCAAGTCACCGACGACGAGGACACACAGCAGGTCGCCCTCCCGCCCACCGACTCTCAGCCCGCCGTGACCGTGACGGCATCCGACGCCGTCGAGGTCATCGCACCACCCGTTGAACTGCAAGGAGTGGACATGGCATCGGCCCCGCTCGTGCCCATCGGCCGCCGCAGCATGGCCCACGTCCCCACCGTCGCCGGTATCGTCGGCGCGCTCCGGACGGGCGGCTTCACCATCCTGCGCGCCTGGCTTCTGGAGTTCCGCAAGGCCAACCTCAACGACCGCGGCAACGCCCAGCACATGCACCGGATGGCGCTCATGCATGCCCAGCGTTCTCGCGTGAAGCTTGCCATCGCGACCAACATGCTCCAGGGCGTCCAGCACGATCGGGTCGGCGTCAACGTGATCCGCGCGTCGGTGCAGATTTGGCAGCAATGCCACCGCGAGTTCGTCCACGCCTTCGCGGTCGTCGCCGCAACCGACGCGCTCGTGCGCGCGTCGGGCGGCATCCCGACCTCGGTCAAGGACGCCATCCGTGCACTCGACCGTGACCACGGCCCGATGGCCACCGCCGCTCGAAAGATGACCGTCGAACCCGTCCGAGACATGGACTGGTACCGCAGATAGCCCTCTCACCTCGTCAGCGCCCGCACCAGACCCGAAGGAGAACCTCCCGTGTCCGCCACGCCCACCGCACCGCCGCAGCCGAACGCTGCCGAGCAGGTGTCTCCGACCGGCCCGCTTGCGCCGCCGCCTCCGCCGGAGCAGGAGACCGCTGGGCTGGCCGACGCCACCGCCTGGAGCTGGGACCAGCTCCGCAACAGGTCGCAGCGCTTCCGTCACACCTGGCCCGCGCACGCCACCGCCGCTGCCGTCTACGGCGGCGGCCACCTCCTGCACGCCCTCGACACGCCCGGCCTGTACGTCGCCGCCGGCGCGGCGGGCGCGTACGGCGTCACCGCCCTGGTCCGCGCCGCGATCCCGAAGCTGAAGGTGAAGCTCGCGTCCCGCTGGTGGTGGGCCGCCGCCGGGCTGTGGCTTCCCGCCGCGGCCGAGGTCGGCGCGGACGGGCTCATGCAGACCCTCATGTTCGTCGGCGCCGGGGCCGCGATCCTGCCGCGCATCTACACGTACCGGACCCGCATCAGCCAGCCGAACCGGCCAAGGCGGCAGGCTCTGCCCCGCCAGCAGCCTGCGGCTCCTGCACATGAAGAGGCACCGGACCCGTACGTGACCCGCTGGAACGCCACTACCGCAAACGAGAAGAAGGGCCGCGGCTCGCTGCCCAACTCCAAGCTCACCAAGCGGAGCCCGTTCGAGTACGGCGGCGCCCGCGGTGTCCGCTACCGGATCGAACTTGACGGGCAGATCACCAGCGAGGCCATTGCCGCCCGCCCGAAGGTGTGCGGGGACTACGGCCGTAACATCGACGGCGTCCAGATCGAGGAGACCGCCGACCGTATCCTCAACGCGGCCGAGGTGACGTTCCTCGACAAGCTCGCGGTCGAAGACATCCAGTGGTGGACCGAGCCCGGTCTCGACATGGAGACCGGTGTCTGGCGGATCGGCCCGTTCGCGGACGGCCGAGGCGACGCTGCCCTTCAGCTATACGAGGTGGGGTCGGGTCCGCTGCCCGTCACGATCATCGGCGCACAGCGCACCGGCAAGAGCACCCTGCTGCGGTCGGCCGCTTGCGAGTTCAAGCGCAAGCCGATCAAGCTCATCTACTGCGACCCGATGAACGGCCAGTCCTGCCCTGAGCTGCTGCCTTACCTGCCCGAGCCTGCGCTCGGCATGCCCGCGATCAAGGAGCGGGTGGCGCAGGTCCACACCGAGATGGGGCGCCGCAGCCACCTGCTGTCGTCCATCGAGGTGACCGACCGGCACGGGAACAAACGGCGCGGTGTGCAGTCGTACGACCGGCCCGGCGCGCATGGCCTCGACATGATCGTGTTGGCGATTGACGAGTTCCACAAGGTGGCGAGAGACCCCGAGATCGTGGAGATGGTGTACGACATCATCGCCGAGGGGTCGAAGACCGGCATCGTCGTGTGGGTCATCGACCAGAACGCCTACGTGCAGAGCTTCGGCGGTGGCGACATCCTCGCGCTGCTCAACTCAGGCAACGTGGTCCTGCTCCGCAACGGCGACCCGTACATCGCGCAGGCCACCATCGGGCAGACGATGGACGTCTACCCCCACTTGATCGACCTGGCGTTCCCAAGCGGTGGCCACACCAAGGGGTGTGGCTACGTGAAGGGCACCACCAAGCGCCCGGTCATGATGCGCATCCGCGACGTGGACAACCTGCACGCCGTGCTCGGTGACGTGCAGGTCGAGGCGATCCGGTGGCTGCCCGCCGACCCGGCCGAGGCCGTCGCGCAAGCGGCCAACACGACCACGCCGGACGCCGACGACATCCCCAGCGAGGACGCGACCTTGCCCGAGGACACACCGACACTCGGCGACGACGCAGACGGCCTACTGGAACACCCCGACAACATCCTCGACTTCATGAAGCTCAGCCCAGCCGAGCTCAACGTCGCGAAGACCGCGATCCTGCCCCTGCTCGATGGGGCCAAGCACGGGCTCACCGTCCACGACCTGACGATGGCCACCGGCATGCAGCTCATGCCCGTGCTGCTGGCAGCGCAGTCTCTCGAGGCTGAGGGTCTGGTGAAGCCGGTGGACGACGGAGACCGCTACGTCCTGATCAGGAAGGCGTCATGACGACCCTGTCACGCACCGAGCCCCCGGAGGCGATCCTGGACGGTCGGGGAAGCAAGTCGGCCGCCGGGGCGGGCGTCGGGCTCGGCGCGGTCGGCGAGCCACCGCAGCCCGTCCACGACCACCTGCCGTCCCACCCAGCCGGCCGCCAGCTCGTCAGCCTCGTGGATGCGGGCACGCAGCAGCCGCGCGGCCTCGATGCGGGCACGCATGCCGAGGACGCCGCCGATGACTCCGAGCCCGCCGAGGAACAGGAACGGCGCGATGCCCGTGGCCAGGCCGAACACGACGAACACGCCGCTGAACGTGAGCAGCGTCGGCGCCCACTGCCCGACCGGGGCGGGGTGGCCGAGGTGCGCGCGAGCGACGTGCACGGCAACGACGCCCTTGACGACGTCGCGTGGCGCTTCGACGGCGAGGCGCTCTCCGATCGTGAGCACCGGCCGGGGCCGGTCGGTGGTGGGCGCGGCGATGCTGACCTCGATGCCTTCCCCGGCGATGAGCACGTCCGGGTCGCGGAATCGTTCGGGGACGGGGATCTCCGCCACCCGGTCGGCGATGAGCCGCTGATAGGACTCGGCGTGGGAACCCTGCATGCGCGCATGGTAAACGCGGCCCCCACCCGTCGTACAGGGCAGGCTCCGCGCAGTGATCGCGTCCTGCGGGTGCTGCTGCTCACCGCGTGGGGGTTCGGCTCTGTGCTGCTGGGCCTGAGCGCGGGGGTGACGCGCACGGATCTGCTGCTGGTGGTGCCCGCCACGGTGATGGTCGCCGCCCTCGTCGTGATGGTCACGGGGACTCTGAGCGGGCACCGGTTGGCGCTACCGCTAACGATTACCTCGGCTCTGCTGATGGCCGTGCTCACGTGGGGGCTTATCGCGGGCTTTGTGCTGTACGTCTCGGCCGCCCTCGTGGCCGACATAACCACAAGCTTCCTGCGGCTGCCCGGCCGCAGGCCAACTGGCCCACGACGGGCCAGACGAAAGGAACACCGTTGATCGAAATCATTTCGTTCGGGTTCGGCCACGAGCCCCCGCCACGCGCAGACCTCCTCATCGACGTGCGCGACGTCCTACGCAACCCGCACGACGATCCCGCTCTCCGGGAGATGACCGGAATGGACGAGCCGGTCCGCAGGCACGTGCTGGACACGCCCGGGGCGCTCAGGCTCCTCCACCACGTGGCGGCCACAGCATCCGCCCTCGCCGCCGACCTGGCGCCCCAGAACCGGACGATCACGGTGGCCTGGGGATGCAGCGGCGGACGACACCGCGCCGTCGCCCTCGCCGAGGAAACCGCTGCTCTGGTGTGGGCGTCGGGCGCGGACGTCGTCTCTGTCTCTCACCGTGACGTGGGCAAGCCGCTCCTCGCACCGCAGGGGAGGCAGGCGTGAAGATCTGCGACAACACCAGCGTCGGCGCCCTCATCCTCGACGAGCACGGGCGCCTGCTCGTGTTCAACCGCAACACCGACCCGCCCGGCGTGGCCGGGCCGGCTGGCCACATCGACGACCACGGGGACGCCGACGACGCGGTTATCGCTGAAGTGGCCGAGGAAGTGGGTCTGACCGCGACGTCGCTCACCCTCGTGGCCGAGGAGTGGCAGCCCAACCAGTGCCGCCGCCTGCCCGGCCCGGCCGGCGTCGGCCATTACTGGGTCTTCTACCAGGTGGCGGTCACTGGCGAGCTGGCCCCGAGCGCGCGGGAGACGCGCAACGCCCGCTGGGCCGACCGCATCGAGCTCCAGTCGCTGACGCACCGCACGATCAACTACGCCTGCGGGTGGCTCGCCTACGAGGAATTCCGCACCCGGCCGGGGATCGAACCGGTGTGGCTGCCGACGCTCGCCGCCGTGGGTCTGGTGGACGTGGCGCCGGAGCACCTGGCACTGTTCGCGGAACTCATCGCGCAGCCCCTTCCGCAGAGGAGCCGCGCATGAGCAGCGAGGTCATCACCGGCAACGCCCGCCCTCAGCGTTCGCCGCTGGTCGGCGACGTGCTGTACGGCGTCGCGGGTGCGCTCGCCACGCTCACGATCGTCACCTACGTGGTGGCGGCCATCACCAGCCGCACCACCAAACGCCTCATCCAGACCACCAGGAGTTCCGACCCGTGCTGATCCTTCCCTGCACCGACCTGCCCGACAACTTCCACCACGTCTCCCCGACCAACTCCACCCGCGTCACCAGCTCGCAGCGGTACCGGCTGAGCTGGACCACGATCATCGAGCGCAGCGACCCGCGGTTCGATGCGCTCACCGAAGTCTTCATGGGCGAGTTCCGGCCGATCGACACGTTCGGCGTCGCCGGTACGGAAAGCCAGGAGCACTCCGTGCTGTGGTTCGGCCCCGCCGACATCATCGCCCGATTCGAGGCTAACCCCGCCGCGGGCATCCCCTGGGATGAGTTCAACCAGCAGGGGGTACGCGCTGATCGGTGGCCGAACGATGATGCCTGGCAGGAGGTGATCCCCGCCACCACGTGGAACCCGGATGGCCAGGGGATCGTCGCCGAGTACTCGTTCGATGACGGCGGCAGCGTCGTCGTGTACGAGATGCTCGGCCGGCCCGTGCTGCTGTCCTCGGGGGTGAGCGAGTCGCCGAACGGGCCGACCCCCCTGGTGACGTTTCACTGCACCCGGTGCCACGAAGAGAGCGGCGATCACGACCGGTACATGTCGGCTCGCCCGGACGACCGCCGGATCGTCTGTCAGAAGGCGCGCAGGCACATGCGGCCGGGCCGGTGCCAGGGCGCGGAGGCCAATGCCCGCCATGACGAGATGGTCGCCGTGGTGCAGGCGGTGGTCACGGGTCGGCCAGCGACCGGCAGTACGGCTGGTCTGTACGCGCAGCACTGCCAGACCAAGACGATCGACCCGAACAGCATCATGGCGTCCAGCTCGTGCGCCGAGGTCCGGGAGGCGCGCACCCACACCGCCCAGCACAACGCCGCGGTTGGGATCGGGACATGACACGGAAGTTGGTGCTCGGCTTGGTGGCCGGGGCCGCCCTGGTGGCGGGCTGCAAGGCGGGGAAGGCGGAGCCGGGAGAACTTACCGGCAGCGTGACCCACTCCGTGCCGCGTGACGGTCAGTACAGCGCGTACATCGTTGTGGTGAACGAACCCCTCGACCAGTACGCGACCGTTCTGCTGAGCGGGCAGGAGCAGAAAGCCTGCAAGGTGGACGATCGGTATCCCGCCTGCCTGACGAAGGCGAAGAAGCGATGACGTACACGCACGCGGACGGGCGGCCTGCGGGCTCCCGCATCACTCCGGACACGCATCCGGGCCGGTGGCTGGCGGAGGAGGTGGCGCTGTTCCGGCAGGGCCGCCTCTCGTACGACATCGGCTCGGCCTCGGGACGTGCCGCCTACTGCGGCGATTCTTCGGACCCGGAGGCGGACTTCGGGCACTGCACGGAGCACGCCCTGGCTGTGGAGGACGGGGGAGGCGCGAACTGGTGGCACGGGCTGGGTGAGGACCACGAGGACCCGACGCTGCGATGGACGGACGATCCGTCGCTGATGGGTCCGCCGGGTGATCCTATGCTCCGGCCAAACGAAATGATCAAGTAAAGCCGCAGGTCACGCCCTGACTAGCGGCTCAGTGGACAGAATCGTTCGCATGACCATATGGTGAGGCGACGCGCGTTGATCGCGTCTCTCGCGCCGCATGGCGAGGCATGATCGCCTCAAGGGTGGCGGGGGAGACGCGATCACCCGGCTGCCAACCCCTCAAGTCGCGCGGGAAGGCCCTCCAGGAGGAACACCGTGAAGATCCGCATCATCGGCCTGCCCGACGAAGCGCCCCAGGCCGCCAACCTCATCGCCCGCACCTTTGACGTCATCGAGATCTCCGATCCGATCCCGTGCCGAGGCGCCAGCCGCAACGTGCGCATCTACATCGAGGCACGGCTCCCGAAGTCCCCCGAATAGCACGACGGCCCCGGGCTGCCACCGCCCGAGGCCGTACCGCTTACAAACGAATCGGTTATCACCATCATGGCATCATCCCCCCGCAGTAGACAAACTCCTTCGACTCACGTTGGCGGTACCGCCTACGAGCCCTCGGAGGCCCGTCCTGCCACGTCCCCGTCCAAGACTCGGCGCAACGACCCGCAGTGGCTCACCGTCCCCGAGATCATCAAAGAGTTGGGCATCGCCCGGCGGACCTGGCAGCACTGGCGCACCCGCAACCGCACCCCCAAGATGACCCGCCTCCCCAACGGCGAGTACCGCATCACCCGCGCCGACTACGAGGCATGGCTCGCCGAGCGTGAGCAGGTGGGCGGATGAGCCAATCCTACAAGGTCAGGTTCTGGGCGATCAAGCGCAACGCTTCCAGCAAGAAGCCATCCTTCGTGGTGCGCTGGACCGTAGACGGCAAGGAGTGCTCCTCCACGCTCGGCGGGAAAGAATTGGCGGAGTACTTCCTTTCCGACCTGCGCCAGGCCGCCAAGAATGGCGAGTGGTTCGACACCGAAAGCGGCCTTCCGCAATCGATGCTCAGGGCCAGGAACACGCGCACCTGGCTCCAGTTCGCCCAGGCTTACGTGTCAGCCAGGTGGCCACACCAGCCGGCCAAATCTCGGGCAGCCACGGTCGAGAGCATGGTCGCGGTCACGATGGTGTTGACAGTCGATCGCAAGGGCCGCCCCGGCAGCGCCTTGCTACGACGTGTGCTGCGCAAACACGTGTTCCTGCCGAAAGCACGCCAGGTGCTCCTTGATGCGGAGGCTGAGGCCGCGCTGCGCTGGTTGGAGACCGCGTCGCTGCCGATGCGTGATCTGGCGGAGCCTCGCCATGCCCGCGCGGCTGTGGAAGTCCTGGCCGTACTTCTGGATGGTAAGGCCGCTGCTCCTGCGACCTTTCGACGTAAGCGCGCGATGTTTCACCACGCGCTGGAGCACGCTGTTGAAGTCGGCGAACTCGACGCGAACCCGCTCGATCGAGTCAAGTGGAAGCCGCCCAAGCAGAACAACGTGGTGGACCGGCGGGTTGTCGTCAATCCTCGCCAGGCCCGGGAACTGCTCATCGCCGTGACGTATGTCGGGAGCACCCGCGGGCCGATGCTGGTTGGCCTGTTCGCTTGCATGTACTTCGCTGGCCTGCGCCCTGCCGAAGCGCAAGGGCTGCGAAAGGAGGACTGTTTTCTCCCTGCGGAGGGCTGGGGACAGATCACACCGACCAAGACCCGGCCGCCGAGCGGGACCGACTTCACGGACTCAGGTCTTTGGTTCGACGAGCGAGGTCTCAAGCATCGCCAGAGTGGTGACGACCGACCGATACCGATCCCGCCGGAGCTGGTCCGCATCCTGCGCCTCCACATGGAAGCCTTTGGCACGGCGCCCGATGGACGGCTCTTCTTCACCCGGGGTGGCGGGACGTTCGCCAGCTCTGCCTACTCAGCGGTGTGGCAGGCGGCCCGCCTGCTCGCGCTCACTCCCGAGCAGGCGGCATCTCCGCTGGCGGGTCGTCCCTACGATCTGAGGCACGCCGCAGTGTCGCTTTGGCTCAATGCTGGCGTGCCCGCCCCTGAAGTAGCGGAGCGGGCCGGGCACAGCGTGGACGTGTTGTTGAGGACGTACGCCAAGTGCATCGACGGCCAGCGCGAGATCGCCAACCAACGCATCGAAGCAGCCTTGGGGGAGTCATGAATCGAACAACGCCACTACGGAATCTTCACGGAATGATCGCGCTCTCGATTGGGCTCCTTCGCGCTTCACCCCAGGTCAAGTGCACCAGCGACCTGGCGCCAGTCGACGAACTTGAAGTTCGT
>NZ_JBVJIM010000029.1:0-110369 GCF_055586305.1 Nonomuraea sp. NPDC051298 | reverse complement strand
CCCGGGCTCGTCCCCGTCGCCGCATGGCGAACGAGCCCCGACGAGGCGGCCAATGACCTGACGGCGGAGAAGTTCGTCGGCGGCATCGCCATCCCACCCCTGCGCGCGCCCACCCGGACCGGAGCGGCAGCGGCGTGACCGGGACCTTCTGTGGCATGCGCACCTCATGGTGCTCCACCGCCGTGCCACGCCCCCGAGGACCCTGCGGCCAGACCGCCGCCGGGCTCTCGCCGGCCGCGAGGCAGGCAAGCCGCACACCTTCTGCCTGCCTCGCGACCCGCTATCACCCACTCCGTCGCCTGGTCCTATGCCGCGCGACGCCCACTTCCGCAGGCCCGCCCTGCGTGGTGGATCGCGCCCCTCCTCCCCAAGCGAGGGGGAGGCACGGCGACACGATCGGCCGGGGTTTCTCGAAGTCATCCGGAAGGGCAGGCGCGATGGAGGCGATCATCCTGGCTCTCAACGGGCTGGAACGGGAGCTGAGGCAGCGCTACAGGCCATCGCCCTTCTGCGTGATGATGGCCCGTCGCGCAGCCACGCAGAACCGTACAAGCACCTCGGACGGTGTTCGCTACCCGGTGGAACGGCTGGCCGAGGAACGGCCCGAGGCGCCACGACGGCTTCCTGCCTGACGGCGCCGCCCTCACGGCCGGCTGGCGGCGGCCGCGGCCAGTCCGGCTCATCACGGAGTGCGGCCAGCGCTTCAAACGGCTGACGTTCGATTCGTCCCCTCACAGAAATCACAACGCACGCCAATGTTGCATACAGTCATTATAATGGTACTCATTGTAGTAATGCACGGGTGTGGGACCTCCGCATCCCCCACCCGCCAGCAGAACGGCGGCACCGTCACGACCATCAAGGTCGGCTACATGCCCATCCCGGACTGCGTCACCCTCTTCGTGGCCGACAGGCAGGACTACTTCACCGCGGAGGGCCTCCACGTTCAACCAGAGGCTGTCCAAGGAGGCGGAATCGCGCTGCCCAAGCTGGAGAGCGGCGCACTGGACTTCGCAGTCATGAACCATGTGGCGGCCATTCAGAAGGAGGCCGAAGAACCTGGCGTGATCAAGCTCGTCAACGACGCCTACCAGGCAGCCCCGAACACCTTCGTGCTCATGGTCCCCGGCAAGAGCCCCGTGACGAGCGTGAGCCACCTGCGCGACAAGCGTGTCGCCGTCCTCACGCTCAACAGCGTCGGCACCCTCACCCTGGAATCTGCGCTCAAAGTCGCCGGCCTCACCGAGAAGGACGTGCAGGTCATCGAACTGCCGGTGGCCAGCACGATCCAATCTCTGGAGCAGGAAGACATCGACGCGGCATGGATGACCGAACCGTTCATCAGCGCCTACGGCGTCCAGCACTGCGGCCGCAAGCTCGCGGACATGATGACGGGCCAGTCAGCGGACCTCCCCATCGCCGGATGGGCCACCAGCGCCAAGTTCGCGAACGACCACCCGACAGTGGTCGCGGCCTTCCAACGCGCCATGCAGCGAGCCCAGGCCGACGTCGCCGACGACCGGGAGTTGGTCACCTCTCTCCTGCCGACCTACACTGAGATCAAGGAAGCAACCGCCAGCAGCATCCCGATCGGTACCTTTCCGCTCGATCTGGCGCCCAGCAGGATCCAGAGGGTCGCCGACCTCATGCTGGAGTACGGCTACGTCAAGACACCCGTTGACGTCACCAGAATGCTGATCCAGCCGCCGACCATCCCTGCCACACCCGCCATCTCGGTCCTCCCGCCGCCTCCCGCCCAAAGCCGGCAGGGACTCGCCTCATGACCGCGACCGGCCCGTCCACTGGCGTGCACGAACCCCGCAACGACGCGGAGTCAACCCCACTGCCGCAGCGGCCACGCCCCACCATCGTCCCCGCCCATCAACTCGACGAACTCGACATTCTCCCGGCCGACCTGGTCCAGCTCATGATGGACGGCGTGCCGGACTTCATGGCCATGCACGCCGCGGTCGAACTCGGCATCTTCGAGTTCCTCGCCAGCGACGAGCTGACCAGCGACGACCTGGCCAACGCCTGCGGAGCCGACCCTGACGCGATGCGTCGGCTGATGCGCTGGCTGCACAGCCGCGACTTCGTCGCCACCTACGGCGAGCGCTACCAGCTGACCGACCTGGGCCAGGTCCTTACCACCGCCGCCCCGGCGTCCATGCGGCACGCCGTCCTGGTCACCGGATCGACCTACTGGTGGGAGGCAACCGGCGACCTGACGGAAGTGATCCGCCGCGGCCACCCCACATGGGCGGGCCGCAGCCTGTCGCCCTACGAATACCTCGCCCGCAATCCCAAGCAGGGCGCCGAGTTCGACAGGTTCATGGATACCCGCAGCAGCGCCCTCGGCCAGGACCTCGCAGCGGTCGACGGCTTCTCCAAGGCGCGGACGATCGCCGATCTAGGGGGCGGCCTCGGAGGCGTACTCACCGCCATCCTGCAGGCGCATCCGCACCTGCGGGGAATCCTCGCCGACCGCGAGGACGTCCTCGACCGCGCCCGCGACCGCCTGGCCCATCAAGGACTGGCCGACCGGGTCCACCTCGCGCCTGGAGATCTGTTCGACACCGTCCCAGACGGCGCGCAGATCTACCTGCTGTCGTCGGTCTGCCACAACTACTCCGACAAGCAGGTCGCCGCCCCTGTTCACCGTCGTGGCCGACGCGATGGCGCGCGCCGGAGAGGATGCGGAGCTGTGGATCGCCGAAGGCATGCTGCCGAGGCTGCCCGGTGCACGCAGCCGCTGGGCGAGCACCGACATGCGCATGCTCGCGCTGTTCCCCGGCGACGGGGTACGCGTCTCCGATGACTTTCACCGCCTGATCCGGCAGACCGGACTCCGCGTCCGCAAGACCAGCCCGCTGCCATGCGGCCAGACCCTGCTGATCGCACGGCTCCGGGAAAACCCCGGCGGGTGTACTGCGAGCATCCCCTGAGCTCGTCGCACACCCGCCCCACCCCGGTCCCAGCGACAGGAGCGGCCCAGCCGGGGCGAAACCACAGTTGCGAGGCTGCGCCAGGTCTCTCGGCAGCCTCGCAGCTCACACCCGGCAACCGTTCGCTCGCACGCTGAGAAGAGTTAACACCCCCTACGGAGGCTGACATGAAGCTTCGCCTGGACTTGGAAGACCTGCCCGGCGCCATGCTGAGCGCCGTGCAGGACCACTGCGGCGAAGTCGCCGCCGTCACCTACCCGGACGGTCGCCGCGCGGGCCTGGCCGCGCGGCTCTACGCCACCGACGAGGACGTGTTCGTCAAGGGCATCCCGCTGACAGCCGCGACCGCGCTCCGCTACCGACGGGAGCTGGAAGCGGCCAGGCACATGCCCCCTGATGCACCCGTTCCGCGCCTGCTGTGGGAGGAGACCAGGGACAACCACCTGGTCTACGCCTTCCAACTCGTCGACAACGCTCGCCCCGCCGACCTGGGGCCGGAATCGGACGATGTGCCTCTGGTGCTCGCCGCGATGGAGCGGCTGGGCAGCACGCTCTCACCCTGCCGGTATGAGCCGCGGCACGTTTCGGAGTACATCCACAAACTCTCGGGCGCCGCCGTTCGCATGCTCGACCAGGCGCCCGGCGTACTGCACGGGCGGGACCTGTACAAAACCGCGCTGGAGGGGTGGGAGGCTACCGCGCTGGCCGGCGGCGACACGCTCCTGAACTGCCGTCTCAGGGCTGAGCATCTGCTGGTCAAAGGGCGCCAGGTGTACGTGTGCGGGTGGAGGGAAGCCTGCCGCGGCGAGGCATGGATCGAGCCCGCGCTGCTGGCCCCTGAGCTCATCGCCGCGGGCCACAAAGAACCACGGGTGCATGCGATGCTGTCCGCGACGACGTCCCTGCCGGACGCGCCCGCCCACCAGGTCAGCGCCCTGACCGCAGTGTGGACACTCGCCCACCTGCACCAGGCGCACCACGGCGACCTCGATCGGCGCAAGCGAGCGCAACAGCTCGCCGACGCCGGACGCCTTTGGCTGGCCTACCGGCTGGACAAGCTCTGACCGCAAGCCGCTCGAAGCCAGCGCGGCAACCCTTCCAGTGCGGTCCTCACCTCACGAGGCGTCGCGCCGTGCCGCACCGTGGTGCGGGGTGTGCCTGGCGTCGTCGTCACCGCCACCCCGCGCCCCGGCAACTGTCCGCTCACACGCTGAGAAGAGCGTCATGGAACGTCGCAGCGCCGGCATGCCCCGGCCACCGCTGGACAAGGTCGCCGTCCAGTGTGCGCAGCTCACGCCAGATCCGCGCCGAGCCGGTCTGCTGAGCGATCGCGATCGTCTCGAGTCCGAGGCTCGCCGCCTGCGCTGGATCATCCGGGACAAGGGCGACGGCCAGCTTCGCGGTCAGGTGGCCGCGATCGCGCACCAGACGGTCTGGGGTGGCAGCGATCTGCTCCGCCAGGATGGCTGCGGCGGCGCCCGCCTGGCCAGCGGCCCGATAGCAGACGGCGCTCTGCTCGCGCAGGGTGGCCAGATCATAGTGATGCAGGTACACGGGCGCGTCCGGGCGGCGCACGTGCGGATGGTCTTTCAACGTCTCCGCGGCGACGTCCAGCAACGCGAAGGACTCGTCGGTCTGGCCGAGCATCACCATGCCGCGCGCCTGCTGCTGGGCGGCCAGCGCCAGCAGCTTCGGCTCCACCGCGGCTGGGTCGCGGCGGGCGGCCGCCGCGAGCTGGACCACACCTGCGTGATCGCCAGCCAGCGCGGCGATGTTGGACTGGCGAACCAGAGCGTAGGCCGCCATGTCGGTGTCGCCTGCGCAGTGCGCCCACTCCGCGGCCCTGCGCGTCCAGTGGGTGGCCGTCTCCAGCTGGCCCAGGTCCTGGTACAGCCATCCGGCCATCTCGGCGTAGAGGGACAGCACCTGCAGCAGCGGCTCGGCATGCGCCGACCTGGCCCCGCGCCGCAGGTCGTCCAGCACATCGATCTGAGCCAGGACAGGCTTGAGCAGCGAGCGCGGTCCCAGCATCTGGTCAGCCGCGTAGTGCTCTGCCAGCACCCGCCGGAAATAGGCGATCACTTCGGCGTCGACGCGAGCGGGGAAGCCGATCGCGCCCGCCGCACGTTCGATCTGATCGGCGTCCAGTGCTGGTATCGCCGAGGAGAACACGCCGGTGGCGAGCAGTTGGGCGAACTCACGTCTGGAAATGGCCACCGGCACGCTCCCTCCCTGCACCTGAAGGACCAGCATGACCTGATCGCCGCCGGTGACGCCAGCCAGCCCTGCCGTCATCGGCAGGGTCTGTCCAGCATCGGCCACCTGCCGCAGTCCCTCAAGCAGGCCTTTCGTCGCGAACACCGTATCCAGTGCCTCGGCCTGGTGCGCCGGCAGGAGGATCTCGCCGCGTTCGGCCCTGCCCAGCCGGCTGAAGTCGTAGTGGGCGAGCCGGCCCGTCTCGCGCAGCGTCCACCCGGCGCTCGTTCGCAGATGCCGCAAGACCAGCCCCAGCATGCGAGCCGCGCAGACGTGCTGGTCACTCATCTGTTCCACAGCATCCGCTCCATTCCCGCCCGACGGGCTTGTGGCTGCCACAAGGCAGCCACAGCGGCCCTCTGGCGACCCCAACCCCGTCGGGTGACGATGCGTTACAGGAGGCTGATCGGAGCGTAAGACCCGAGGGAGAAGACCGCAGCGGATTGCATCAGACCCTCACCCCACGGCCACAACCCGCGCCCGTAGTACGCGCCGCCTCACATCGTCACCGGCGGCGATACGGCCAGCAGGAGAACGGAGAGAGCACGATGACATCGCCACACCCCGCCCCAGCTCACGCCATTGCGAATCCTGATCCACGCGGCCTGAGCAGCGTCGGTCTGACCATCGCCAAGACCTTCACCTTCGAGGCGGCCCACCGCTTGAGCGGACTGCCGGATGGGCACAAATGCGCCCGCATGCACGGCCACAGCTACCAGGTGACCGTCGAACTCGCCGCCGACGAACTCGTCGGACCGGGATTCGTTACCGACTTCGGCGACCTGGCGCTGTTCGGCACTTACCTCACCGAGCACTTCGACCACCAATACCTGAACGAGGTGTTCGACGCCGAGCCGACCTCCGAGCGGCTGGCCCTCCATCTGGGCAAATGGTTCCTCGACAACGTGCAGCCGACGATCGCCGGGCGGCTGGTCGCCATCACCGTGAGCGAAACCGCGAAGACGTGGGCGCGCTACGCGACCGGAGACGCGCCGTGAGCGCCACAGCGGTGTCCGCTCAGTCCCGTGCCAGGACGCTCCTCATCGCCGAGCACTTCGGCCCGACCCTGCAAGGCGAGGGGCCCAGCATCGGCCAGCCCGCGCTGTTCATCCGGCTGTCCCGCTGCAACCTGTCCTGCACCTGGTGCGACACGCCGTACACGTGGGACTCCACGCGGTTCAACCTTCAGCAGCAAAGCGAGCGTGTCCCCGTCGCCGGCCTGGCCGCGTGGGCGCTGGCCCTCCCCGCGCCCCTGATCGTCGTCACGGGCGGAGAGCCTCTACGGCAGCAACGCCATCTGCCCGCCCTGGTCGAGCCGCTGCTCCAGGCGGGCCGCCGCCTGGAGGTGGAGACCAACGGCACCATTGCCCCTGATCCGGCGCTGCTCTTGGATGGGGTGCGCTTCAACGTCTCTCCCAAGCTCGCCAACGCCGGTGTCCCGGCCGACCGGCGCATCAAGGCCGCCGCTCTGGAGGCGCTGTCGGCCAGCGGGCAGGCCGTGTTCAAGTTCGTCGCCCGCGACGTTGCCGATCTGGACGAGATCGCCGAGCTCGCCGAGCGCTTCACGATGAAGCAGGTGTGGGTGATGCCTGAAGGCAACACTCCGGACCAGGTGCTGATCGGCGCCCAGGCGCTCGCCGAAGCGGTCATCGCCCGCGGCTGGTCGCTGTCCCTGCGCCTGCACGTCCTGCTGTGGGGTGACGAACGTGGCCGATAACCGCTGTGCTGCCCGGCGCAGGCCCGCGGCCGATGGCGAACCACCGCTCCGCCTCTCCTGCCCCAGCCCTCGAAGCAAGGAGGGAACATGACCCACAACGCCGTGCGACCCTCTGATACGGCGTATCCCAGCCGAGCCGTTTCACCACCGAACGCTGACGTGAAAGGCTCGACGGTGGACACGCCCCGCGTGGCCGCGCTCGTCGGCGAACTGCTCATCGCTCTCGGAGAGGACCCCCACCGCGAGGGCCTGCTCGGCACGCCGGCCCGCGTCGCGGCCTGGTGGCGCGACTTCCTGTCGCCGGACCCCTCGGCGACAGCGACGAGCTTCACCGAGACCCACGCCAGTGACCAACTGGTCGTCGTGGGAGGGCTGAACGTGTGGTCGCTGTGTGAGCACCACATGCTGCCCATGCAGCTCAACGCGCACGTCGGCTACCTCGCCAACGGCACCATCCTGGGACTGTCGAAGTTCGGCCGGATCGCGCAACGGTACGCCGGGCGCCTGCAGGTACAGGAACGCTTCACCCGCCAGCTCGCCGACGCCGTGGTCGCAGCCATCCGCAGCGAGGACGTGGCCGTCACCGTGCACGGCGTGCACCTGTGCATGAGCATGCGCGGCGTCCGAATGGAGGCCGCTCGCACGTCCACCGTGCAGGCCGGCGGCCGGTTCACCACCGATACGCGGCTCTCCCAGCAGTTCGCCGCCCTCACCAGCACCGGCCAGTGGGGGACATCGTGACGGCGATCAGCCCCTCAGCGATGACGCCTTCCGGCATCACGCACCTGACGTGGCCTCGCATGGAAGAACTCGTCAGCCGGATCACCGAGCTGATCACAGGTGACGGCGTTCCCCAGACTCTGGTGGCAGTCCTGCGCGGCGGCGCCGTCCCGGCCATCATGCTCTCCCACCAACTCCGGCTGCGAGACGTCCGCGCGGTCGAGGTCACCCACACCGCGGACGACAGCACCAACGCCGCGAAAACCCCGCAGCCCGTGGCCGTCAACCCGGCCTCGCTGGGCGACCTCACCGGCCGGGACGTCCTGATCGTGGACGACGTCGCCGGCACCGGCCACACCCTGGCCGCCGCGGCCCGCCTGGCCGCCGACGCGGGAGCCCGCCGGGTTCGAAGCGCGGTCTGCGTGGTGAACGAGGACAACTGGACCGGCCGCCTCCCCGCTGAGGCTGTCGTCACCTACATCGGCACGATCACCCACGGATGGGTGGTCTTCCCCTGGGAGAGGCACGATGAGCACGAGCACTGATCCGCTTCCCGAGCAGTTCCGCACCCGGCCCGGAACCCCCATGATCGGCCCGTACAGCACCAACCAGATGGACGACTTCTACGCGGCGCTGCACCGCGGAGAAGCCAAGCCGTCAGGGCTGATGAACCTGATGCAGCACCTCATCGTCGCCGAGCGGTGCGCGCCGGGCGCGAAGGTGCTGGACGTGTGCTGCGGCCGCGGGCTCGCGCTGCCGCTGCTGTGCCGGTACACGCCGCAGATCGAACGGTACGTCGGGCTGGACATCAGCCCGAGCAACCTGGACGAGGCCCGCGAAAGGATCGCGTTCCTGCGCCAGACGTACGGAGACCTCTTCCCGGCCGAGCTCATCGAGTGTGACGTGGCCGAGCCCTGGCCGAGCCTGCCCGCCTTCGACGTGGCCGTGTACACCTCGGCGCTGGAGCACCTGCCCTTCGAGCTCGGCGCGGCCAGCCTGCGCAGCACGGCGCAAGCGCTCGCGCCCGGCGGGGTACTGCTGTTGTCCACGCCGCAGGCGTTCGGCCCGCCGCCGCGGCCTCTGCAGTACCGCGTCCACGTCTACGAATGGTCACGCCAGGAGGTGGAGCACGTCGTCGGCGAGGCGGGCCTGGTCATCGAGGACGTGACCGGCCTGCTGCCGGCCGAGCCGGACGTGGTGGCCGGCGAGCTCACCGAACGGTACGGGCAGGGTGCGGCCGACTGGTACCGCGACCTTGCCGAGCGAGCCCCCGCGGCGTTGCTGGACACGGTCTCAGCGGTGTCGGCGCCGACGACGGCGACCGAGCTGCTGTACGTGTGCCGGAGGCCCGCATGAACGCCGCCGCTGCGCCGCGGCGCGAACCCGCCCCCGCCCGGCCACTCTGGGTGGTCATCGAGGGCATCAACGGCGTCGGGAAAACCACCGCGGCCCGAGCGGTCGCCGCCCAGCTCGGCGAGCGGTGCCTGCTCCTGGACGAGATCACCGACCAGGCCGGCGACACCCTGACCGGGCGCGTGATCGCCGCCCTGTCGGCGGAAGACGACGTGTGCCTGCGTACCGGGCACCCCGTCGCCGAGACACTGGCGTTGCTCGCGCTGAAGATCCGCGAGGCCGAACTCCTCGCCGGCCTTCCGACCGTGCCTGACGTGGTCATCGAGGACCGCGGCGTCGACACCGTCGCCGTCTACCAGGCCGCGATCCTCTGCGAGCAGCTACCGCACGCCGACCCCGCGCACGTCGCCCGGCACGTGCTCTCGACGATGTCGCGCTGGCGGCCCCCGCCCGACGCCACCGTCCTGCTCACCGGCGACCGCCGGGCGTGCATCCGGCGCTTCGCCGACCGGATCGGACGGACCCTGGCCTCACGGGACGCGCGCGTGATCGAGCAAGCCGATGCCCTCTACACCGGGCTGGCCGCCGCCGAGCCCGGCCGCTACACCGTGATCGACACTGCCGGGCGGCCCGCCGAGGCCGTCGCCGACGCAGTGCGCGCGCTCGTGGAGGACCTCGTGAAGCAGCGGGAGGCAGGCCGTGCCGCCTGATAAGTTTCCGCCGCCCGATGAGGTTCAGACTCCGGATGCGACCCTGTTGTGGGGTCTGCGCTCGCCCTGCGCGTTCACCTGCCCGCACTGCTACTTCGGCACGATCGAGGAGCACCGGCAGGCACCGCCCACCGAGACCGGCGTCCTGTCGCACCTGTCGCGCACCGACCTGCCGCCCCAGGCGCTCAAGGCGTTCGCGCGGACCCTGGCCGGCTCGCCGATCGAGCGGGTGGTCATCGCCGGCGGCGAGCCGCTGGACTGGCCGCCCACGCTGGAGGTGATCGACCTCATCAAACAGGCCGGCCTTCAAGTCGTGATCGCCACCAACGCCATCCCGCTCACGCGCCCGCCGGTAGTCCAGCGGCTCGTCGCGCTCGGCGTCGACGGCGTTTCGGTTTCCCTGGACAGCGCCGACGCGGCCGTCAACGACCGGCTGCGCCCCTCCCGATCGGGCCGCTTCGGCTTCCACGATGTCCTGTCCGGTATCCGCGCCCTGCTTCAGGCCCGCGGCGACCGGCCCGCGCCGCGGGTCGGAATCTACACCGTGGTGATGCGGGAACGCCCGCACGAGATCACCGCCATGGCCCACCTGGCCGACGAGCTCGGCGTGGACTACTACGTCCCCCAGCCGATCTCCCTGGCACCGGACCACAAGCTGTTCACCGAGCTCACCCACCGCCGCGACGACGTACCCGCCGTGGCCGAGCAGCTCGGCCGTCTCTACGACGAGCCGGGCAGGCTGACGCTCCCGGCCCCCTCCTACGCACGGCGCTTCATCGAGGCGATCTCCACTCAGGACAGCGGGCATGTGCCCAACTGCTTCGGCGGCGCCCGCCTGTTCTTCGCCCAGCCCGACGGCTCCGTCTGGGACTGCCCCTCCGATCGCCGGATCGCCGCTACCCCGCCCGAAGGGCGGCGCACCATCCGCGGCGCCGACGCGCGCACCCTGTTCGCGGACCGGCCCGCGTGCACGAACTGCTCGCTGTTCTCCCGGGACTGCGTGAACATGTGGCCGCTTGCGCTGGACATGCCCAGGCTGCTGAACAAGGGGGCTACCCGATGACACTCCCGGCGATCCCCGGCGATGCACACCTGCTCGCCGATCAGCTCGCCCTCGTGCTCGAGCAGATGCCCGACCCGAGTGGTGGGCCCGCCGTCAGGAACCTGGAGCGCGAGTTGGCCGAGGCGTTCGGCGTCCGGCACGCCGTCGCGGTCGCCTCCGGCACAGCGGCCCTGCACGCCGCGCTGTCGGCCTGCGGCATCGGCCCCGGCGACGAGGTCCTCGTGCCGGCGCTGACCGTCGTCATGACCGTGGCACCCCTGGCCGCTCTCGGAGCGGTGCCCGTGTTCGTCGACAGCGACCCCACCACCCTCGACCTGGACTACGACGACGCTGCCCGCAAGGTCACCCCGCGAACCCAGGCGATCATCCCGGTACACCTGTGGGGCCGGATGGGAGACCCCGCGACCCTGACCGCGTTCGCCTGCGAGCACGGGCTCGCCGTCGTCGAGGACGCCGCACAGGCCGTCGGCACCACACGCGACGGACAGCGCGCCGGCACGACCAGCACCGTCGGCTGCGTCAGCATGAAGGACGGCAAGATCCTCTGGAGCGGCGAGGGCGGCTTCCTGCTCACCACCCGCCGCGACGTCGCAGAGCACGCGGCCGCGTTCCGCAGCCACTGGCAGCCTGCTCCTGCGGGCCAGGCCCCCCACAGCCGCCTGGCCACCAACTCCCGGCTGGCCGCCCCCCTCGCCGCGATCGCCGCGGCCAACCTTCGCCGACTCCCCACCCTGATCGAACTGCGCCGCGCCCAAACCCGCCACCTGCTGCACGCCCTCGCGCACACACCCGGCCTGACCGCCCTGCGCCCGGCAGCGGGCGAGGCGTGGAACGGCTTCGCCGCACTGCTGCACATCGACCTGCCGAACCCGCGGGCGTTCGCCGAACACCTCGCACAGCGGGGAGTGCCGAACTCCACCGGCAGCTTCCGGCTCGTCCCCTGCGACACCCGGCCCATGTTCACCAGCAGCCGCCGACCGTGCCGCGGCGCCGCCGAGATCCTCGATCGCACGCTCGCCGTCATCCTCACCGAACGCGACACCGAGGCCACCCTCGACCGCTACGCCGCCGTCATCGCCCACGAGGCCACCGCATGGCTCACATGCCGCACCAGCACCCCGCAGCCCGCATCGACGAACGCCACCGCAACACCCGGAGCGCCCCTTCCGGCGCCGCCCCGCCCTCACTCCTGAACGGATCCTGCCGCATGACGATCACACCGGTACGCCGTTCCTGCACCCGCGGGCCGCTGATCTCCGTCGACGGCATCACCGGCGTCGGCAAGACATATCTGACCCGCCGCGCCATCGGAGCCCTCGACGACAAGCCGCTGCTCCTCGACGGGTTCTCCCAGCGGGCCGGCGAGCGGCCCGGCCTGGGCGAAGCCCTGCTGCGAGCGCTGCGCGCGGCCAGCGCAGGCGACCCGTTCCTGCGCGGAGGCACCCCACTGGCCGAGACCTGGCTCCTGCTCGCCATCAAGCGACATGACCTGGACACCGTCATCCCCGAGCTGTCGCTCGGGCGTGCCGTCGTCGAAGGACGCGGCGTTGACACCACAGCGGTGTGCCAGGCGCTGCTGCTGCATCCCGGCGACCCGGCCACCGCCCTGGACACGGCAACCGCCCTGCTGGATTTCGCGTCCTCCTACCGGCCCCTACCCGACCTCACGATCCTCATCACCGACGACGCCAACGAGGCCGTGCTGCGCGCACAACGGCGTGACCAGTGCGTCTTCACGGCCGAGCAGGCCACGTTCATGCACCAGGCATGCGACCTCTACGAGCGGCTCGCCGCCACCGACCCGGCACGCTACCGGGTCGTCGACCGGCGCAGCGTGGACGAGCACGACGCGGCCGAGCTGATCCGGGCGTGGATCCACGACGCCGGTACCGCTCCGGGCTGCCTGCGCGAGCCATGGCAGGGCCCGGCGGCCCCCTGCCTGTGCTGCGGCCGCCGCCCAGAAGGGGCACCGGCATGAACGACGGAGCACGCCTCGCACCCTGCCCAGGCGCGGCTGCGGCGAGGTGCCGCGCGCCGACGATCCCCGCGATCCTCGACGGCGTCGACGCCCTGATCCTCGACTTCGACGGAACGCTGGCCGACACCACACCCGGCCACGAGCAGGCGCTACGAGCGGCGCTGCAGCCGCACGGCCTCAACCTCGACCACGGCTGGTATCGCCAGCACGTCGGCCTGTCCATCCACGACCTGCTGGCCGCGCTGCCAGGCGGCCAGTCACTGCCCCACAACGACATCATCCGAGCCAGCCGCACCCACCTGCTGTCCACCCTGCACACCCTCACCCCCATCGCGTGCGTCGTCGCGCTCCTGCGCGCTGCACGCCAGGCCGGGCTGCGCTGCGCCGTCGCCTCAGGCGCCAGCCAGGTCCTCGTCCATCCCGGACTCGACGCCCTGGGCCTGAGGCACGAGTTCGCCGCCGTCATCGCCCGCGAAGACGTCACCCACGGCAAGCCGGCCCCCGACCTGTACCTCGCGGCGGCCCGACGCCTCGGCGTCAGGCCGGACCGCTGCCTGGCCGTCGACGACGCTCCCGACGGAGTCACCTCCGCCCGCGCGGCCGGCATGCAGCACGTGCTCACCGTGGCCGACGGCCACCTGGCCCCCGCCGACGAAGTCGCCGAGACAGCCGCACACCACTTCGCTGCCGACGCCACAGCGCCGATGCAGCGCCAGACACCACGCCAGGCGTCGCGGCGCCGCGCGCCTGGGCCAGCTACCGCCCGCACGACGGCCGCCGCCGCCGCGCACGGCACCACGCCAGACGCCACGGCGGACAACACGTCGCCACGATCAGCAGATTCCGCCCGATGACGGCCCGAGGCCGTCGCACCTGGGGAGCATGATGCCCGTCCTGCACTCGACCAAGAACCTGGAGATCGTCGAACCTCCCACCGCAACGAGGGAAGGGATCGCACGCTTCGCATACCGGGACACCTACACGGTGTTCCATTACGGCGCGATGCCGGACTTGATCCCCGGGAAAGGGGAGGCGATCTGCCGCATGGCCGTCTTCAACTTCACCCTGTTGGAGGCCGTGGGCGTACGCACCCATTTCCGCCGGTTCATCCCCCCGAATCGGATCGAGTTCGACCTCGCCCGCGTCCCCGATCCGGGCAGCGGGCCGCTCACCCCCGGCACGGGAAACTACCTCATTCCCGTGCAGGTCCTCTTCCGCAACGAACTCCCGCAAGGAAGCTCCGTGCACCGCCGGCTCGCAGCCGGCACGCTGACACCGGCCGACGTCGGACTCGACCGCATTCCCGAGGCCGGCGAGAAGCTGGACCGTCCGCTCATCGAACACACCACGATGCTGGAAGAGGTCAACCGGTTCGTGAGCGGGCCCGACGCACAGCACCTGGCCGGTCTGAGCGACGAGCAGTACCAGGCGATGCGCGAAACCACCGTCACCGTCAACGAGGTGCTGACCGAGCACGCGCACAAGCTCGGGCTGAGCCACTGCGACGGCAAGCTCGAGTTCCTGGTGTCGAGCGACGGGCGCATCGTGCTCGCCGACAGCCCCGGCACACCCGACGAAAGCCGCCTGATGCTCGACGGGGTGCACTGCGGCAAGCAGGTCCTGCGGAACTGGTACGTCAACAACGGGCTCGAGGTGCCCACCGGCCGGCTGATCGCCGACGACGTGCCCAGGAGCCAGTGGCCGCAGCCGGCGCCGCTTCCGCCCACGTTCCTGCCGGTGATGTCGGACCTGTACCGGTCCCTGGCCCAGACCTGGACCGGCGAGCGCCGGGGGGACGCGCCGGACCTGCCCGCCGCCACGCGGGCCGTTGCCCGTCTCATCGGCCCATGACGGCACACGACCGCTGGCGCTCAGGCATGCTCATCTCAACGCGCCGGGCGCGGGCCGGCAACAGCATCCGAGCGGCAAGAACGGTGGACACATGGGCGCCCTGACCGACGACCCCGCCTTCGCGGCGACGACGTTCGTCGTCATCGACTTCGAGGCGACAACCCCCACCGGCTACCCGGCCCAGCCCATCGAGGTCGCCGCTCTCGCGCTCCGTTACGAAGCCGGCACCTGGACAACGGTCGGCAAAAGCTCATCCCTCATCCGGCCGCCCGCGTTCGCTCCGGTGACACCCGCCGTCACAGCCCAAACCGGCCTGTCGGCCGAGCAGGTGAGCCAGGCACCCAGCCCGGCCCAGGCGCTCGGCGCGCTGGACCGGCGGTTCGCGGCCGGCAAGCACTACCTGCTGGTGGCTCAGCACGCCGCCACCGAAGCCAACATCATCCACAACCAACGAGAGCACTGCCCGGCGCTGGCCCGCATCGACCTTCTCGACACGATCCCGCTGGCCAAGCACCTCGTCCCAGGCCTGCCCAACCACAAACTCGACACGCTGCTGGCGCACTTCGCCGTCAAGCACCCAGCGGATCGCCACCGGGCCTACGCCGACGTCGACGTCACCGCGCAGGTGTTCATCCGGCTGATCAGCGCCGCAGACGAAGATGCCCAGGTCAGCGACCTCGCGGCACTGGTGAAGATCGCGGGCCGCACCGCCAAGTGCAACATGCCCGCCCAAGGCGGGTTGTTCGACATCCACCCTGCCGACAGACGACGGGACACGCGAGACCCGGTCTGAAGAAAGGACGGCGCTCCCATGACGATCAAGGAACTGCCGGACCGTGACGTGGTCCCGTTCTGGTTCGACCCCATCTGTCCCTGGGCGTGGATCACCTCGCGCTGGCTGCTGGAGGTCGAACAGGTCCGGCCCGTACGCGCCGACTGGAGGATCATGTCGCTGGCCCACCTGAACCTCGTCCAGCGCGAGGGCAAGGGACTCAGCGAGGACTACCGGAACCTGATGACGAAGGCATGGGGCCCGGTCCGCATCTGCGCGGCCGCCGCTGAGCACGCCGGCCGCGGCGTCCTCGGGCCGCTGTACACCGCTATCGGCATCCGGCTGCATCACCAAGGGCGTCGCGACGACCCCACCGCGATCACCGACGCGCTCGCGGACGTGAGCTTGCCTGGTTCACTGGCCGCTGCCGCCACAAGCACGGAATTCGATCAGCTCATCACGGACTCCCACGACGAGGCGTTCACCGAGGTCGGCCTTGATGTCGGGACGCCCGTTCTCCGCATCGCGGGCACGGCCCTGTTCGGCCCCGTGATCAGGCAGACCCCCCGTGGCGAAGCTGCCGGCCGACTCTGGGACGGCCTGGCCCTGGTCGCTGGGACGGACGGCTTCTTCGAGCTCAAACGGAGCCGGGACCGAAGCGTCAAGCCGTGCTTTGAGTGAGCGGGCACCACAGCCCGGCCGACCGGCCGGCTGAGGCCGCGCCGTCGAGGCTTGCGCGTTCGGTTCGACAACGAGCGCGCAAGCCTCAAACGGCGCGCACCGTGACCTGGCGCGCGGCCCGCCAGCCAGAAGCATTCGACGGGCCTGGTCAGCCTGCCGGGGCTGGCACCGCTCGCGCGATCCGGTGGCCGACCAGACGCTCGGCCTCGGCGAGCGGGTACCAGGCGGCACCCGTCACCTCCGACTCCTGCAGGTGTCCCACGTCCGCATCGGTCACGAACGCATACCCGATGTCGAGGTGGTGGTGCTCCGGCTCATTCTTCTCTGGCCGTGCCGGCACCCTGCCGTACTCGATGTAGACGGGGGTCGGCGACGCTGGAAAGACCTTGGCGGCGTCAACACCGGTCTCCTCCGTCAACTCCCGCACTGCCGCGTCGATCAACGACACGTCGCCGGGCTCCAGGTGGCCTCCAGGCTGCAACGGAATCCCGTACGCCCGATGGTCGACAAGCAGGACGTCAGCGCCGCGGACCAGCAGGGCACCGACGGTCACATGCATGGCGAAGTTCCGCCGCGAGGCGAAATCTCCTCCCCGAGACAGCAGGCCCACCGGCTCAGACAGCAGCGCGGCCTCATCCGGGTAGCGCGAGAGGTAAGCGGAAACCGCACGCGAGATGTCCGCGTCACTGATCACCACGGGACACCTCCCCACCAGCCCGAGAGCGGAGTTCTCCGTGACCGACTGCCCGGATGTGAGCGACAAGCACCGACACACCAGCTCCTCAGAATGCCCGTGACCTACGAGAAAGGAGGTTCGCACCTTACAGGTGGGGCCCGGCCTGCGCGCGTGTGCCACGCCGAGCAGACACGACAGGCGCCCACACTCCGCCATCGCGACCTCCGCCACGCTGTCGTAGCCCGTGGGTGCCGGAAGGTCTCTGAGCCGACCCCTGGATGACGGCGAGTTCGTCGAGACCGTGCAGATGCCGGTCGGCGAGTTCCTCCAGCATGTTCTCCGCGGGCAGATGACCGACACCAACATCGCTCATGGCCGGGTCTCCGGCGACGCCTCGCGGTGCCAGATGATGCGGGTGACGGTCCCAGCCACCCGACCGTCCATAGCGGCGCGTTCCAGCGTCCCGCGTCGCGATCGGCGAGGGTCTGCGTCAGCCGCGGGCGAAGCCTGTTCTGTATCGAGGACAGGAATTTTGAGGGATCCCACCCCGTCGCCTTTACTACGTAGATTCCTGCGAGTAGGCAATGGCCGCTGTCAGGCTCGGTGGATACACCGTCTCAACGAAGATGCGACGGGATCTACCGGACGCTAAAGTTCACGACTGACGATAGGAGTGAGCCAGCGGGGACTCCCCCTTTCCCTCATGCGCTGCCCACCGTCGACCAGTGCCAGAGCGATGACCAAGGACGTGAGTGGCCAGCCAGAGCAGAGGACGGCCGGGTTGGCTTCATGTCGGCGCGCTCGAGGGCCGCCTTGACAGAGCGTGGGATCCGGGCACCTTCCCTCCGGCCGAAACCCTTTTGGCGATCATGACGTTGTCCGCAGTGCCACGCGCGCTGGGCACCAGGCTGGCCGCTCACCTCTCCGGCGGAATCGTGGTCGGAACGGGCGCGGTGACAAACTTACCTGGCTTCGAGCACCTGCAAGGCGTCCCACTGCCGCTCCAGGCAGGCGGCTGGGAACAATCAGCCGGCGTCTACGACCCGACGCGGCGCACCATCGGGGTCGGCAGCGTACCCTCACCGTCGGTGAGCGTCGCGGGCCACGAGTTGGGGCACGCGACCGACGACATGGACGGGATGCCGTCCCGTGGCCTGTTCTGGACAGCTCTGCATGCCGCGAACGCCGACCGTCTGGCTCCTCCCTACCGCGAGGCGGTGATCGAGCTTTTCGCTGAGGCGTACGCCTGCACGCTGATCCGGCGGGCTCGGCGTCTCATCGCACTGTTCGGTGATGAGCACGCCGCTCAGCAGGCCTACACCTGGTTCGCGGGGCGATATGGGATCGGCTGACCAGCGCCACTCCCCCGTAGGGCGCGAGAGCGTTATGCTGGGCGTACAGCGTGACGGATGAGGCAGAGAGGGGCAACGCACATGACCGCGACCATGCTGGCCGACGGTGTGCTTCGCGTCCCTACCTGTGCCGTGCTGGCTGACGGCACTCGCGTCGACGGCTGGCGGGACATCACGCCTGATGCCCCGGACTACCAAGCCTGGCTACCGTACGCGAGCGACGAGCAAGCCTCCTGGCACGGCGACCCCGACGACCTGGAGATCTTGGCGCGTTGGCGGACGGCCGCCTCAGCCTGACCACGCGGTGACACGTCCGCCGCCGCCGCCCAGCCCAGCTAGTTGGTGCGGCCGCTCGCGAGGTGAGGGCCAATCCAACCGACGTAAAAGAGCCCGCTAGCCGAGGTGTCGTCGTAGAAATGCAGCCGAGGTGCGGGCGGCTTGGGCCCGCCGAGTCGGACGTGAGCGGCGAAGACGGCGTGGCCCCGTGGGTCGATCTCAGAACTGACAGCGAAGGTACGGGCCGCGCGGAAACGGTCGGTGCTGGACACTTGCTCTGACTCGCTTAGGGCGATGACGTTCGCGCTGATCATGACCCCCAGGGAGCCGGAGCGGGCGAAGGCCAGCAGATCTGCCAGGTTCGGGCCCGGCGGCTCACCTCCGGCACGGGCGCGTTGTTTGGCCTCAGCGTAGGCCTGCATGGTCGCGAGCGTGTCAGCAGTTTTGCGCCGCCATGACGCCGCTGTTGGATAGGCGTCCAGGAGCGCGGCGGCAGCGGGGTCCGCGGTGATCTTCAGCAGGGTGCAGCGTTGGCGCGCGGCTTCAAGCAGGGCGGGAAAGGTGGGCGCAGCACCGATGTCGTCATACCCGCTCTGTATGAGGTCGAGGCTGGCGGTGTTCAGGCGTGACATCAGCAGGCCCTTGTCGTGGAGGGCTTGATCCCGCTCGTCTTCGGCACGTTCCAGCTGTTGGGCAAGGCGGTCCCGTTCGGCTTCCACCGCCGCGACAGGATCCCCCGGCTGCGAGGCACTGGTGACACCCCCGTCGTTTGCCGGCAGGAGGCGAGCGAGGCTGGCCGCTTCGCGGCGTGCGTCCGCACCGGCTCGCCGCGCTCGTTCGAGAGCTTCCCGTAACGCAGCATTGTCCTGGCGCTCCTCGCGGAGGTCACTTTGCAGACGCTCGTTCTCCTGCTGGAGCGTGTGTTGTTCGAGTGAACGTCTCGCAGTCAGGGCGTTCTCGAGCAGCGGGACGGCAAGCGCCGCGACACCGGTGGGCGTGCAGTCGGAGCGAGTGCGGAGCGCTCGGTTGAGCAGCTCGGTGAACACCTCCGGCCGAGCGCGCACGGTGGCGCGTGAGTACTCGACCCCGGCCAGCTTGTCGCCCGGCGCTGGATAGAAGCGGGCACCGCCGGCGGGAATGGGCTGATCCGGCAGCAACTTGTTCAGCGCCGCGCGGCCCTCGTCGCTGACCAGCGCGGTGCTGAGCACTCCGGGCCAGTTCACGGCGGCGACGTGGCCGGCTTTTGCCGCGGATTTCCTGCTGCTCACGGCTACGACGAGCAGACCGGTGGAGCGCTGCTGGTCGTTGAGGCCCTGCACCATGGCGTCCAGGAGGTCTCTCCTGGCCGGGCTGGAGTCGACCGGCAGGACAGCGGGCTGCACGTCCAGGTAGGCGCCGCTGGCGTCGCAGAATCCTTCGCCGACAAAGCCCAGGCTGACCCACGGAGGTGTCGAGCGGCATGTCCATCCGTGTTCAGCCTCGGCCACTATCCCCCATTCCACCTCCGACTCGCGGCCGGGGCGCAGCGCGACGCCCACGGCCACCTGACCGGCCGAAGGATCTTGGTAGTGGACGATCGTGCGCGCCGTCGTTTCCTTCCCGAAGTCCACCTGCCAGGGCGGGACGTCGAGCACCGTCCGCCATTCACGGGTGACCTCGTCGAGGAAATCCCAGAACAGGGCGATACTCGCCTCGCCGGTCATCCAGGTCCGTACAGGCATGGCACGTGATCCTCCGCTCTGTGCGGTCCTGATGGGTTCACGAGTTGACTGACCTATAGGTTCGAAAGGGCGCCGAAATGTGACGCATCGCCGTCAATGCCTCGAGTCCAACGCCGCCCCTTTCTGCATCATCAGGACAACACTGCCATGTCCCGGCGGCAGCAACACAGGTAACCGAAGCGTTCTCCCCGGCGCCCAGACGTCGGCCGCCCACACACCGCCTCTGAACGCGGTCGGCGCGACCGCGCGACACTGACACGCAATCTACGCGCTCTCCGGGGGCGTTCGTCGCAAGATCTCACGCTCCGCGGCGAGGATCTCATCCGCCGGGACGAGCGCCCCTGCCCTAACGCTGCACGATGTCAACGAGGACGCGTTCGGCACCATCGATTCTGACGGTGTCAGCAAGCCGAAACGTTGCCGCGTAGAACCAGGCAGCCTCTCGAAGGAGGATGGCCGCGAGAGGGTTGTCCTGCAGAGCGGCGACGAGCCGTAAGGTGTCTCCGAGTACGTGTCCGTCACTGGCAGTTTCGCCGCGTTCGCATCGGCCGCGGGCTCAGTGTACCGGAGCGTACGCCGGCGCGCCCTCGTCGAGCGCGTCGTTCAGCCTGACCAGCGAGGAAGCACGACTCGCTGCTCTGCCCTGGAGCGTTCGCTCGCCGTATGCCTCAGCGGATGCCAGGCGCTTTCACTTGCCCGTCGGCAGAGTGTGGAGAGTTCTATGTCGGTATCTTGCCTGGCTGCATTGAGCCGGAACGGGGGGCAGGGGCCGTGAGACAGCTCGACACCGTCGCACGGCCCGGCCGCCCAGACGCTTCCTGCTCAAAGGTGGGCGGCTGTGCTGGGGGCTGTTCGGGGTGGGCTGGTCTGCAGCACAGCCCGGGGGGCGGCGGATCAGCTTGGCTGCAGCCGGTGCCGCACCCATGCGTGGGCTGCGAGCCGGACGGCCGTGTCAGGCATCTGCTGCGCTCTGGAGGCGATCAGGACGTGAGACAACGCCCACGCTGCGATGAGGCCCGTCACCGCGCCATAGGGTGCGGTCCGCCAGCACGGGATTGAGCGGGTCAGCAGCGCCTCCACCTCAGCCGGTGAGTGCCCGGCACACAGCAGATGCACGCCGAGCGGTACCAGGTCGACCCAGTCGGCGCCGTACGCGGCCTGGGACCAGTCCAGCACGGTCACCGGCCGGTCAACTGCCACGAGGAGATGCCTCGGTTCCAGCGCCATGTGGAGCAGGGTGCGGCCGGTGACGACCGACAGGTCGATCTGCTCCAGTGCCTTCTGCCACAGGGGCAGTTCGGCTGCGGGCAGCGCCATCGCGCGGCAGAGCCGGTGCGCAGCCTCGGCCATCCGGCGGATGTCGTCTTCGACCAGCGCCGCGTCAAATGGAAGGCCGTCGCGAGTGAGCCGCGACGGCAGCACCGCGACCGCCTCCAGCACGCGGTCCAGATCACGGGACCCGACTGTCAGACTCGGGACACGCGACTGATCGTTGACGTAGCGCATCATGAGCACGTGGACCTGGTCGATGGTGGAGGAGAAGACCACCTCGGGACCGGGGATGGCTCGCGCAGTAGCCTGGCCCCGCTATCGGTGTCCTTGTGGGCGGCCTTCAGAACCATACGGCGGCCGTCATCGAACGTCAGGCCGGTGACGAGCGCGCTGCCAGCGGGTCTGGCAGGCATGGGCCAGACGTCGAGCACTTCGCCACGCTCCAGAGTGAGGGCGTCGATGGCCGTGCCGGGAAGGTCCTCCCAGATCAGACGTGTCATAAGAGTCTCCGTTCTGCGCGATGGGTTGGTCGGTGAGCGTCGGTGACCAGAAATCCACCATGCCCGCGAGGGTGATATCGAGCCAGGGTGGAGGCCAGGACATCGTGCTCTCCCTTCGCGGGTGAATGGCAGGCGTGGGACCGGTCGCAGGAGGGCACGCCCGGTCCCACGGCCGCGTCGCCTCGGGTGGGCTCTTCCCTGACGACGCGGTGCTGGGCTAGGTCCATTCGGGTGTGGAAGCCCGCAGCGCTGGCGGGGAGAACGACCGTGGTGTGCGCCTCACACTCAATGGCGTGTCGTCCTCCGTCTCCCCGCTACCGGGCAGCAGGGGCCGCGGGAGGGCGGAACGCCCGCCGCCACGCCGGGAAGAGTACCTGGCGCGGCGGCATGGGGACTGATGGCGACCCTTTCCATCTTGGCCCCGGCTCAGCATGGTTCGAGGGCAGTGGCAGCCTGCCAGTCGCGGTAGCCCCGGTAGCCGCGCGTCAGCAACAGCTCAAGGGCCGCGTATTGGATGCGCTCCAGCAGTTCCCCCGGCTGGTCGACTTCGACCTGGAGGCCGGGCGGCGGGCATGGACCGCAGTAGAACGCAAGAAGGGCGCGTTTCCTCGGGGAGTACACCAGCAGCCAGTCTCGGATCCGCGGTTGCCAGTAGGCGACGGCGGCCTTTCCCGCAGCGTCGGCGAGGGCATCAGCCGTGACATAAGCTGGCTCAGCGTCGGCGACGACGTTGGCGCGCGCGTTGAGCATGATCTCTCCGTACTGTCCGGTGGGACGGTTGGACGCGAGGCCCCATGAGGGGCGCAATGTCTGTGCCTTGTGCTGGTCGGGTTCTCACGGAGCGTCAAGCTTGTCGAGGAACGTGGGAAGCTGACGGAAGCCGATGACCGCTGCGGCATCGTTGGGCAGTTCCTCACCGTCCAGGAGGCGGCCGTGGGGCCGGATGAGGATGGCGCGCATACCGTGGCTGATCGGCGCGGCCACGTCGGTGTCGTAGTTGTTGCCCACGAACAGGATGTGTTCAGGTGAGCAGGCGGCGGCTTTGAGCACGGCCGCGTAGAAGCGCGGGTCGGGTTTGCCGTAGCCGAGGTCTTCGGAGGTCAGCACGTCGGCGAAGAGGTGTTCGACGCTGGCGCGCCGCAGCGCCAGGCGGCGGTTCTGGGTCGCCAGGTTGTTGGAGCTCAGCACCAGACGCAACTGGCGGTGGTGGAGGAGATGCAGCGTAGCGGCGGCAGTGGTCTCGACGGGGCGGCAGCCGGACGCGGGGTCGACGCGGGCGGCCGGGTCGGTCAGAGTGCCGCCGTGATCGAAACCGTGCTCATACAGTCCACGGTGCCGCTTCTCCTCCTCACGGTAGGACAGCAGTTCGTGTCCGCTGGGGTAGCCGGCATCCTGGTCGGCGCGCAGCCACTGTTTGTGGCCCTGTTGGCGATGCGATTTGCTCCTGAGGAACGACCTCGAGGCTGGCTCGGAGCCCTGGGACTTCTCCTTGGGCTACTCGGCCTGGTTCTCCTGTTCGGGATTGATCTCCAGGGCGGGCATCAGGCTCTGCTGGGCGGCTTGCTTGTCCTCGTCGCCGCGGTCTGCTATGCGGCTGGTGCGTTGATGATCCATCGGCGGTTGAGCGATGCCCAGCCGCTCGGCGTAGCGACCGCAGCCATGATCGTGACCACGGCAGCGCTCCTTATCCCTGGGCTGTTCTCGCTTCCCGCCCATCCTCCGAGCTTGTCGGTCGTGGGTGCCTTGCTCGTGCTGGGCGTAGTGTGCACCGGCGGGACCCTCGTCTTGTTCTACACACTGATCAGCCAGGCAGGGCCCGCCCACGCGGCGCTTGCGTTCTATCTGTCCCCCGCCTTCGCCGTCACGCTTGGAGTCGCCCTACTACACGAAGGCTTGACGCACTCGACGGTTGTGGGCCTCACAGCGATCATCGTCGGCGCCTCACTCGCGGGAAGATCCCAAAAGCCCACAGCCATGTGAACTGGCAAGACCACCTTGCAGGTACTACATTCACAGATCTTGAGGTAAAGGATCTCCGCGTCGGCGGTAGTGGCTGAGCCGGGCGCGGGCCTGGTGGAGGCGGCGGAAGGCTGACCAGGCCAGGACGTGTTCGATGGCGTTGGCGGCGGGGATGAACAGCCGGGCCAGGACGCGCCGGATTTCCGCCAGCGAGGGCAGGGGCACGCGCTCGGGAGTGCTGTTCATGGTGGTTGCGGCGGTGGCTGGTGGTCTTTTCCCTGGTCGGCGGGGGCGTTGTTGTCGTCGGGTAAGGCGGTCTGGGTGACGGCGAGGAAGGCCAGGGCGAGCATGACGGTGGTGACGTGCCGATGCCAGGGCGTCCACTTGCGGACCTGGTATTGGGTCAGGCCGAGCAGGCCCTTGCTCTGGGCGTTGTTCTCCTCGATCTTCCAGCGCAGCCCGGCGAGTTTGATCAGTTCGGTGATCGGGGTGCCGAGCGGGGCATGGGCGAGGAAGAACTCGATCTCGGCCGGGTCGGCCACGGAGCGGCGGATGAGCACGGTGTGGGCGTGCTCGGGTGCGGGTTGCTGCTCGGTCAGGCGCACGGGCACGGAGGTCCAGTCATACAGGCGGGTGCCCTTGGTGCCCTGCCCGCAGGAACGGCGCTCCCAGATGGCCGGGTTGCCGTGGGCGAGCAGGCGATCCAGCAGGTGGCCGACCGGCTCGCCGCCGCCGCGTACGGCGATGAGCGGCAGGTCGACCGGGACGGCCAGCACGTAGCCGATCTGCTGATCGTGGCAGAAGGCGCGCAGGTCGGGGTCGCGCCCGTAGCCGGAGTCGCCGCACAGGTAGCGGAACGGGGTGCCGGCTGCGATCTCCTCCTTCAGCATGTCGATCACCAGGTGCGGCTTGGTGGCGAAGACCACTCCGTTCGGTACTCCGGCTTGCCTGCGCCGTTCCGTATCTGCTGCCCAGGCATCGGGTAGGTACAGGCGCCGGTTGACGAAGGCGTGCCCGGCTGCCGAGGCGTAGGTGAGCATGGGCATGACCTGGCAGTTTTCGACCTGTCCGGTCAGTCCGCAGTATTGGCGGGCCACCGCGACCGACTTGTCGCTCTTCTTGATCGCGCTGGTGTCGTCGGCGATCAGCACGCCACGGGGCGGCCCAGATGCTGCAGCATGTAGGCGCGGACCTCATCGCGCAGCGCGTCGGCGTCCCACTTGGCTCCGTTCAGCAGCCACTCGAACCGGTGGGCCTTGACGTGGCCGATGTGGTCGGCCAACTGCCAGGAGTTCTTCCGCGGGACGTCGGCCAGCAGGGCGCGGACCAGGTCACCGAACGTGGAGCGCGGCTCAGGCCGGGTGAACATCGGTTCGGCGATCCGCTCGGTCAGCGCGCTCAAGTTCTGCATCCCAGGACACGACCAGATCGTAGGTGAGAGAACAGGTCACACGATGACGATGGAGTAGTACACCGTGTTACGCAGCCGAACTCCAAGATCTGTGAATGTAGTACCCGCATCGTCCCAACGCGGCCAGACCCCGGCCTTCTCGCCGACCGGGCGTCGCGGCAGCACCGGCTCGCGAAGATCTGGCAAGCCCTCGCTGTTCGCCCCAGAACTTATCGCCGCAGGCAATCCCGAGCAGCAGGTTGACGAGCTGCTATCACAGATATCCGGCTGGAACAGCGCGCCCCCACGGACTGTGGCCGGACTGGCCGCGCTCCAGAGTTTGTTCTTTCACCATCAGACGAGCCTGCCCGGCAACAACGAGCGCGGAATGGACCGGCGCCGCTCGATCGCGAGCCGGAAGTGGCTCTCCTACTGGCTGGAGATGTCCAAGCGCACCGCACGCCGTTCGGGGAGTGGGGTACTCCGATAGCTCGCCGCTGGCACTGAGTGGCATCCGAACAACCCGCGAACGGGCAAACTCCCCACCACGAGTCAAAACGGCAAGTCATATCGAGTAAGGTTCATTGTCAGAGAGGGATACGTGTAGATCTGCGATCGGCGTCTTGCCGTGGAAGAGGGTGCGCTCGTGGGCTTCTGGACGGACCTCCACGACGAAGATTTGAGGGAGGAGCAGATCCGGCGCTACGTCCAAGGCGACGTGTGGAGGTTGACGGACGCTGAGCGACGTGAATACCGCCGTATGCTCGAGACCTCTCATCGCCTGGGGAGAGAGTTCGAGTCACCACAGCCGGACGATCTCACTCCGGTCATGGACGGGGAAAACGCGATTGATGGCCCGGCCTGCGACGCCCCCGGTGAGATCACGAAGTTGACCCACGAGTTCACCGACGCGATGGCCGACTCGCCAGAGTTTCACGTCCTCACGCTGCGGCTCGGCCTGTTCACCGGCCAGCCTGGCACAGTCAGCCAGGTAGCCGAAGAACTCGGCATCAGCGAGGAGTTCGTTCGCCGCGTGGGCGATGACGCTGCAGCGAATCTCATCGAGGCGATCTTGAATAGCTCAGTAACGACGAGGGTGGCAAACCCGGCGCTCAAAAGGCTCACTCCCGCCGAACGGGCCGCATATGTGCTGCGCGAGGCGTTCGTCTACCCCTTCCAGCAGATCGCGGACATCCTTCAGCTCAGCCCGGTCAACGCCCGCAAGCTCGTCAGCCGTGCCCGCAAGCGTCTGACCGCCGAATGGCACGAACCCATCGACAAGAGCGAGCACCGGCGCCTCCTGTCGGTTTTCATCTACGCCGCCCAGACGGGGAACATCGTCGCCCTCGAAGACCTTTTCGCCGCCGACGTGGTCGGCTTCTCCGGCGGCGGAGGCGGCCGGGGGGCGGCGCGCGTCCCGCCGCTGGGCGGCACCCGTGTGAAATAGACGCAGGCGGTGCCGCTGAACGCCCCGAGGCTCGCCATCCCTTCATCTGTCCCATCTGCGCGGAAGGCGTCCGGCTCAGCTGCGGATGAGCGCTGTCGGCCAACTTCCTGGCCGCGTGCCCATCGCCCAGGGTCCCTGAGCACGCGATCCTCGCGCACCGCCCGGCGACGGTCAGCGGCTGGCCTCATACTGCTCCACAACGGTAGCGGCGATCCGGCCTCGCTCGTTGACCGGCACCCCGTGAGCTTTGGCCCACCGCCTGATTTCCGAGCTTTTCTGTCGGCTTATCGTCGGCTGACCGGCACCCTGGCCGCGACGGCGCGACGGCGGCGCGCTGGCTCGCCGTGCATGCAGGACAAAAGGTGTCAGCGCGTCTCTGAGCTTCTTGGCGTTTGGGTCGCTGAGGTCGATTTCATAGGAGGATCCATCGATCCCGAAGGGGATTGTCTGGGAGGCCTCGCCTCCGTCCAGGTCATCGATGAGAATTTCTCGAATCTGCGTGGCCATGACCCACTCCAATCACCGATGCATGCCGTCGGTCTATCACTAAAGCTCATGCTAGCGCGTAGGTTAGCGCACGGGCGGCGGGTATATGGTCACGATGTGGGGGCCTGAACAGGAGAATGGCTTGCTGTGGATTTTCAGCGCACCCGACTCAACTTCCCATCCGTTGCCCAGTTGAGAGCGGCCATCCACGCGGGACGGAAGGGGAATGGAGCACCGACTTGCGGATACCACACGAAAAATCACCGCCTCACCCAGGCGCACACACACGACGATTACTGGGTGCGTCAGTCGTTCGTGGTCACCCTGGCTTGGTGCCGATGGAGGCCTCCACCCGGTCCCAGGCTGCTTCGAGACTCTGGGCAAGCCGGTTCAGGTGGAGTTCCCGGGCCTGCCGTCGCTCGTGTTCCTGGCGGGCCTGCTTTTCGGCGTGCCGGGCCGACTCCTGTTGCTCGCGGGCGTGGCGGCGGGCGGCGGCGGGGTCCAGCAGTTCCGAGCGGACCCTTGTGGCGTCATCCTCGATCACCCACAACAGCAGCGCGTCCTTGCGCTTGGCGGGCAGAGCGCCGATCCAGCCGGCTAGGGCCTTTCGATCGTGCTGTACGGCTTGCGCCGGCCAGCCGACCGGCGAGCTGAGCGTTCGCAGGGCGATCAGGCCGCTCTGCGGTACTCGCTGATCAGCCCGCCGAGGACCTGACGGCGCTCGATCCGGCCCACCGGCAGCGGAATCACGTCAGACCCGGTAGGCGCTCGAAGGCCGAGGGAGCGGTGTGGCCGGTGCCGATTGTCATGATCGGCATATTCGTCCAGCACAGTACGAAGGTGCCGCTCGTCGAAGATCAGCAGCCTGTCGGTGCACTCCGCACGTACGGTCCGTACCCATCGCTCGGCGAACGCGTTCGCGCTAGGCAACCGCGGGCAGGATCTTCAGCACGTGAATGTCGTCGCCCGCGAAAACCTCATCGAAGCTGTCGGCGAACCTCGCGTTCACGGGCAAACGCGTTCGCCGAGCGGTTCATCGGCACACTCCGGCGCGAATGCCTCGATCACCTTCTGATCTTCGGCAACGCTCCCCCACCACGCCGCCCACCCTCACCCACGCAGGGCACCACCCAATGGCCTGCCGACTACAGCCTGCCCACACTGCTAGTCTTATGTCAGACAAGAACTCTAGCTAAGGGTGGGGAGTGCGGGTTTTGTCCTCTTTGCACGGGTCAACGTTGATCATCTCAGGCGCCGCCAGCGGGATCGGACTCGCCACCGCGCGCCTCGTGGCCGGCGCGGGGGCCACCGTCGCGATGCTGGATCGGGACGCGGCCGCCGTGAGCGAGGCCGCCGCGCGCATCGCCGGCGAGGACGGCTCCGCGCTGGCGATCCAATGTGACGTCAGCGACAGAGACCAGGTCGAGGCGGCGGTCGAGCAGGTGACAGAGCAGTTCGGGGCGCCCGACGGACTGGTGACCGCGGCCGGCATCGAGAAGGGGGCGCCGAGCCACCTGGTCTCACCCGCCGACTGGCGGCAGACCCTTGAGGTCAATCTGACAGGTACGTTCCTGCTGTGCCAGGCCGTTCTGTCCGCGCGGCTGGCAGCGGGTTCCGGCGCCACGAGCATCGTCTGCGTGTCGTCGCCCGCGGCCTTCGTCGGATTCGCGGCCGGGCAGAACGCCGCATACTCCGCCTCGAAGGGCGGCGTGAGCGCGCTGGTCCGAACCCTCGCGGTCGAGTACGCGGCGCACGGCGTCCGGGTGAACGCCGTCGTGCCCGGGGCCACGGAGACGCCCCTGATGTGGGCGAACGTAGCCGACGAGGACGTCGAGGAGGTGCGGCGCGGCGTGGCGGAGGCCGTGCCGCTGGGCCGGCTCGCCGAGCCCGGGGAGATCGCGGAGGCCATCTCCTGGCTCCTGGGTGACGGGTCCCGATACGTCACCGGCACCCATCTGGTGTGTGACGGAGGGCTGCTCGCCAAGGCTACGATCGCCGTATGACCGCGGGCATCGATCGGCGGAGCGCATCCGGCGCCGACACGGGACGAGACGGCATCCGGCGCATCTCCACCACGAGCGTCGCGGATCGGGTGGCGGGCGAGTTGCTGCGCCTGATCAGCACCGACCAGCTCTCGCCGGGCGACAAGCTGCCCTCCGAGCCCGATCTGGCGCGACAGCTAGGGGTGGGCCGATCGACGGTTCGCGAGGCCAAGCAGATGCTCATATCCAGGGGCTTCCTGGAGTCACGCGGCAAGGTGGGCACCTTCGTCGCCGACCAGGAGAGCCGGCGGGTGCCCCTGGAGATGCTCGACGTGCTGCTCACCATGAGGCGCGTCGAAGAGTTGCACCAGGCCCGCAACATCCTTGAGGTCGGGGCCATCCGCCTGGCCTGCGAGCTCGCCACCGAGGCCGAGCTCGCGGCCCTCGACGCGCATCTCGACAGGCTGTCCCAGGTCGACGGCGACGAGGAGTTCTGGTCGGGGACGGTCGCCTTTCACAGCGAGATCGTCCGGGCGTGCCACAACACCGCCATCATCTACATGTTCAACTCGCTGTCCGACGCCATGCGCACCGACCAACTGCCGATACACGCACGCGCGAACGTGCGGGCCGACGGGGTCGAGCGCCACCGGCGGCTGCTTCGCGCGTTGCGCACCCGCGATCCGAATGCCGCGGCCGCGGAGATGGCCGACCACCTGGCGCAGTCGCACCATCACGACCTGTCCGTACTGGGCACGGACCGTACGGACTGACGAGACGCCGGCCCTTCGCAGGCACCCGCCGCAGCGGCGTGAGACGCGCCCTCCCCCCGGGAGGGCGCGTCTCGCTGTTTCTGGCCCGGATCTCGCCTCGGGGCCTGACCGAAATCCGCGACCGCACATCGTTGACACCCCGGAGCCGGGTCTATAGCGTTGTCCGACAAGAAGCTCTTGTCTGACAACAGACTAGAGCCGTATGAAGGACGCTTTCACCGGAGTCCGAGCCCCGAGCCCGGTCACCTCCACGAGGCAGACCACATCTCTCGTGACCACATTTGGAGGACCTTGTGAAGATCGTCGATGTCAAGTGCCACGTGCTTCTCGACCCCGACTACAACATCGGCGCCACCAGCTCGGCACAGGACGACATCGTGGTCGAGATCATCACCGACGAGGGCTTGATCGGAATCGGTGAGAGCGACGTCAACCCCTGGATCGCGCGGGCCTGCATCGAGGCTCCAGGAACGCACACGATGGGCCGCGGGATCACCGAACTGCTCATCGGAAGCGACCCGCTCGACGTGGAGGCCATCTGGGAGAAGCTCTACGTCGGCACCGCGATGAACGGCCGGCGCGGCGCGGTGATCCACGCCATCGGGGCCGTCGACATGGCTCTGCACGACCTGCGCGGCAAGGCCCTCGGCAAGCCGTGTCACCAACTCCTCGGCGGAGCGGTACGGGACCGCGTCACGCCTTACGCCTCCCTGCAGCCCGACCAGTCGAGCTTCGACAGTTACAAGGCCTCGCTCGTCGAGTGGGCGCTGAAGGCGCAGGGGCTCGGCTTCGTCGCCGCCAAGTTGGAGGTCACGCTGGCGGGTGCGTACGCTCATCTGGGGCTTAACGCTGAGGTCGAGCGGATGGCCGAGGTGATCGAGGCGGTGCGCGGCGCGGTCGGGCCGGACATGACGCTCATGGTCGACGCACAATACTCGTTCACCGACGCCGACTCCTGCCTGGCCGCGATCCGCGAATGGGAGCCGTACGACGTCTACTTCCTGGAGACGCCGCTGCCGTCCGACGACGTCGAGGGCTACGCGCGGCTGGTCGCCGAGCAGCCCATCCCGATCGCCCAGGGCGAATGGCTGGCCACCCGGTTCGAGTTCGAGGAACTGCTCCGCCGCGGGGCGGTTAGCGTGGTCCAGCCCGACATCGGCAGGGTGGGCGGCCTCACCGAGGCCAGCCGGGTCGTGCGCGCGGCGACGGACGCCAACGTCCCGGTCGTGCCGCACATCTGGAAGACCGGGATCTCCATCGCGGCGGGCATCCACCTCGCGGCGACGACCGAGTCGATTCCCTTCCTGGAGTTCCTGCCCAGGGACCTGTCGTCGTCGAATCTGCGCCGCTCGCTGATCGTCGACGACTTCACGATGGACGAAGGCCGGCTCGTCGTGCCCAGCACCCCCGGTCTCGGCATCGAACTGGATCGTGACGCCCTGGAGCGATTCGCGACCGTGGTGCCGAATTCCGCGTGATCGCGCGGCCATGGCACCACCGGCACCCAGAGGAATCTACGGAAACGCCATCCCGACGTTAGGCAGCACGAAGAGGCCCGCGGAGGTCTGATCATGACAAAGGACGCACTCACCGATACGACGCAGCACACTCTCGACGCCAGTGCCGTTTCGCTGCCCGGGGTGCTGATGCAGGCGATCACCCACATCGCTCCAGCCGTTGGACTGATCTTCACGGTCCAGGCGATCTCTGGGGTCGCGGGCATCGCCAGCCCCTTCGCGCTGGCCTTCGCCTGTCTGGCGATGGCGACCGTCTCCGTGTCGGTCATCCAGCTCTCCAAGAAGATCTCGTCGGCCGGCGGCTACTTCACGTGGGTCGGCTCGACCATCGGCCCCCGTGCGGGATTCTTCGTCGCCTGGATCTTCCTGCTCTTCGAACCCATCGGGGCCGGCATCAACCTCGCCTTCCTCGGCGGGATCCTGGAGTCGACGCTCAAGGCGGAGTTCGGATTCCGGTTCGCCTGGTGGATACCGGTCCTCATCGGCATCGTCCTGCTGACGGTGGTGTCCTACTACGGGCTGAAGCTGTCCATCCAGGTTGTCGTCCTGCTGGGTGCCTTCGAGATCATCGTCTGCGTCGCGCTGGCGCTGACCGGCCTCCTCCAACCCGGGCCCGGCGGCGTCAACCTCATCCCCTTCGACCCGTCGAACGCGTCCAGCTTCAACGGCCTCTTCCTCGGCATCGTGTTCTCGATCTTCGCGTTCGCCGGGTTCGAGCAGGTCGCCCCGCTGGCGGAGGAGAGCCGCGACCCGGCGAGGACCCTGCCTCGGGCAGTGGTGCTGTCACTGCTCATCTCCGGCGTGTTCTTCCTGTTCACCTCGTGGGGCATCATCATCGGCTGGGGCACCGACGACCTGTCCGGCTTCGTGTCGGACGGCTCCCCGGTGCTGACCCTGGCACACCGGCTGTGGGGTATCGGGTGGATCCTCCTCCTGATCACGTTGATCAACTCCGCGGTAGGGGTCGGCATCGCCGTGCAGAACGCCTCGACACGGGTCATCTACGGCATGGCTCGGGCCGGCGCACTGCCGGCGCCGCTGGCGAAGATCCACCCGGTACGCCGTACGCCGGTGAACGCGGTCTGGACACAATCGGTCGTCACGGCGGTTGTCGCGCTGGGCGGCGGCGCGCTCTTCGGCCCGGTCGGTGTGCTGTCGTTCGCGGCCATCATCATCACCCTGCTGGTCATCGTCGTCTACTCGGCCGGCAACCTCGCGATGTGGCGGCTCTACTCACGCAGGTACCCGCAGGAGTACAACCGGCTGACTCACCTCGCCATCCCGATCTTCTCCACGATCGTCCTGCTCTACGTCGGGTACAAGACGGTGAGCCCGCTGCCCGAGGGGATCAACGGATGGGCGCCGGTCGTGGCGGTGGCCTGGTTCGTGGCGGGACTGCTCGTCGTGGCAGTGCTGTCGCGCACCGGACGTGGCGACTGGATGGCCCGCATCGGCCGCGCGATCGCGACCGACGACGGGTCTCAGGCAGAGCGGGCCGGCACTCTCTCAGACAAGGCGGTAGGCCGATGACTCGCGAGTTCGGCGGGGACCTGGCGCCCGCGCCCCGTTCGTACGGCATGGTCGACCTCGTCCTGGCGGCGCGCGCCGAACTCGCCGAGGGGCCCTGCTGGCTGGACGGCGAACTGCTCTGGGTCGACACACCACGAGGCGAGGTGCACTGGACGGACATCCGGCGAGGCCGTGACGTCGTGGCCCGCTTCGGCCGGCCCCTCGGCGTGGTCGTCCCTGCGTACGACGGTACGTACCTCGCCGCGACGGACGAGGGTTTCGCCGTCATCGACGGCGACCGCCTCGACGTCCACGACCCCGTCGCCGCCGGCCCGGGCCTGCTGATGAACGACGGCAAGTGCGACGCCGCCGGCCGGTTCTGGGCGAGCGTGAACGGGAGCGAGGAGGAGCCCGGACGTGGCACCTTGCGCGTCTGGGCGCCGGGACGGCCGAGTCGCCTGGTCGACGAGGGGTTCACCCTGCTCAATGGCATCGGCTGGAGCCCCGACGACACGATCATGTACGTCGTCGACAGCGTGGCCCGGCGGTTGTACGCCTACGAGTACGACCTTGAGACGGGCGACGCGGGCATGCGTGAGACGCTGCGCCACTTCGACGACATTCCCGGCCTGCCCGATGGCTTGGCCGTCGACGCCGAAGGCTGCCTCTGGGTGGCGTTCTACGCCGGGTCGTGCCTGCTGCGACTGGCGCCATCCGGACGCACGATCGCGCGGATCGGGATGCCGGTGTCCCGCCCGACGAGTTGCGCGTTCGGCGACGGCACCGATCTCTACGTCACCTCCGCCAGGGAAGGACTGTCAGCGGACCAGCTCCACAGCGAGCCGTTGGCCGGCAGCCTGTGGCGAATCGACGCCGGTGTCGCCGGAGCGCCGGTCGCCGCCGCCGCCCCGCGATGAGCGTCACCACCCGCCTGGGGTGGGACATCGTGACCCTGCGCTCGGCGTACGCGGAGGTCGAGGTGCTTCCGGGCAAGGGCGGGGACATCCTGTCAGTTCGGCGCCCTTCGGACGGCGTCAATCTCCTGTGGTCGACGCCGTGGGGACTGCGACCACGTGGCGCCCTCAGCGCGGCGACGGACAGCGAGGGCCGCCTCATGGAGGCGTACCCGGGCGGATGGCAGACCGTGTTCCCCAACGGGGGCAACGCCGCCTCCGCCCAGGGCACCACCTGGGGGATGCACGGTGAAGCCTGGCTCGCGCCATTCGACTGGCACCTCGACGCGCCCGCCACCACCATCGAGATGACCGCCGAACTGGTCCACAGCCCATTCCGGATCCTGAAGCGGATCACCGTCGACGGCCCTCGCGTGGCCGTCACCGAAACGATCACTCACCGCGGTGGACACTCCATCGACGTCATGTGGAGTCACCACCCCGCCTTCGGCCCACCCTTCCTGTCCGCCGACTGCGTGATCGACAGCACGGCCACGCATCTCACCGTCGACGCCGTACCGCCCGGCGGCCCGACCGACGTGCAACCCGGCGCGACCGGCACATGGCCACACGTCGCAAGCCGACCGGGCGGCGAACCGGCCGATCTACGGCGGGTACCGCCCCCGCGCGCCGGGGTCAGCCGCATGGCCTACCTCTCCGGCTTCCCCACCGGACTGGTCACGCTCCGCAACACGCGACTCGACCTGGGCGCGCGACTCGAATGGAACGCCACTCTCATGCCCTACGCCTGGTATTGGCTGGAAGCGGCGGGAACACCCGGATTCCCGTGGTACCAGGGCGTCTACGTCCTCGGCATCGAACCGGCGACCAGCATCCCGGGTCTCGGGATCGAACAGGCACAGGCCGCCGGAACAACCATCTCCTTCACCCCCGGCACGACCAGAACCGCCGAAATCGCGCTGACCCTGACGGACGGGGCGGGCAGGTGAGCAAGTCACTCGCCCCGGCGTTGGAAGGCCATCGTCAACCCGTACGGACCCGGGTGGTCACGCCGCGGCGTACGTGTCCGGGTCGGACCGTGCGGTGGCGGTTGTAGCGCCAGGCAGCCCGCGCCCGCTTGTGGCACGACGGCTCGCGCCAGATCGCCGTTCGTTCTGCCTGGAACAGCGCCTCAGCCCAAAAGGAATGCACACGGCCTGAACCTGCACCAGGTCGTGTCCCGTCTCCAGACCACGCTGATCGCCGTACTGTGGCGATGCCCCGCCTGCCTGTCGGGCTCGATAATCGGATTCGGTGCCCGACCTGCGGCTCTTGAGAGTGTCAGCTGGCGATGCGGTACTCGTTGATGAGGCAGCCAAGGATGGTCCGGCGGTGGACTCGGTGTGCGGCGAGGGCCGTCCTTGAGACTGCTGTGTCGCCGGCAGCGCCGACGGCTACTGTCGCGATCATGAACAATGAGGAGATTGACCACCTGTGGCAGACTTTTCTGGCCAACCGCGACCCGCGCATCATCGAGCGGCTGATGCAGCATAGCGTGACCCTGCTCGAACCGGAGTCGAGTGAGGCAGCCGAACTGCGAGGACTCTTGCTGCTGGGTGGTGACGGTGACGTCCCGTTCGCCGAGGACTCCCCATGGGGTGTGCCGGCCGGTGCGGGCCTCGTCGATGCCCTGGAGCATGTCTGGGCACCCGTCGCCGGATGCTCCCCGCGCTTCCTGGCGGCACTGCGCGCGGAGGTGCTCGGGCTGGCGCTGGTCGCAGTGGAGGGCGAGTATCTGCTCGGGTATCTGCACGTCCACGGAGGCCTCTCGGATCTCTCGGGGGAGCCGCCGCGTGACCTGGCGGACGTGCCGCCGGACTACCTAGATGTGCTGTGGGCGACGGCCCCGACCCGCCTCAACCCGACGGACGTCGTCCCCATGCTTGCCGAACCGCTCCCCGCGCCCGTCCGTGACCTCACGGCAGTCCACGCCTCCCTCACATCCTCCGACATCGATCTGCGCCTCGACCGCTTCACCACCACGCTCGGCGCCTCAATCCGCGCGAACTACGCGGGCGAGGACCCCGCCGACTACGACGAGACCGATGATTTCGTCCGTGCGGTGAACGGCGAGTTTGACCGTCGCATACTCTTCTGCACCTGCGGCTCCGCCGCTGAGGCCTACTTCTTGGACATGGCCGACCGCGATCCAGACGACATCCCCCGAGTCGCGCTCTCGGGCGTCAACGGCACATCCGAGCAGCCGGGCACACCATTCTGGGAGTGGGTCGACGAGGCGCTTCCGTCCCTGCTCTTCTGCCGTTGAAGACGGCGATCACGACCCGTCTGACGCCACAGCACTGCCACCTCGTGGCGCAACACCATGATCTCCGCGCCCTTCGACGCTTGACCGCGGCCCAGCACCATCAGCCAGCCGAACACCCGGAGCGCGATCAGTTAGAGCAGGCGGACAAGTGTCGTTGACAGCGTCCAAAGACCATGAAGCGAAGGGCTCTGCGTCGAAGGTGATTCGAGTTCTCGAGCGCTGCAGGGTCCCGGAACACAGCACGGGGCGGGAGACACGAATCGGGCAGCTATGATCCCTGGACCGCCGATCGAGTATGAAAGCGGTCACCAGGGATCACTGCCGTGAATCTGTTCTGAGCTTCGCCCGCCGTCCTTGCCCCGACGACGGGCCCGTACCGGTGCGAGATCCGCGCCAGCGCCTCGCACCGGCGGGTTGCGTGGTCGTGCTGCCGCGGCCGGCCGGGCGATGGTGATGTCGAGCATGGTGGCCGTTCGGGAGAAGGGTGAAGGCGCCCTCGGCCGGGGGTGTTGGGCGGTTCGGGGGCGCCCATTTCAGGAGGATTCGGTGGCTGCGCCGGGGGTGGGCACGGGTCGGTGTTGCAAGCGGACGGGCAGGGATTGGACGGAGTTGGAGAACAGGGACGCGACCGGGGTGAGCGCGTTGTCGGGGATTGCGAGTTGCATGCGCGGATGACGGCTGAACAGGGCAGGCAGCGCCAACCGGGCTTCCAGGCGCGCCAGGCCCGCGCCCGGGCATGCGTGTCTGCCGGTGCCGAAGGCGAGGTGGTGAATGTCGGGGCGGGAGACGTTGAACAGGTGCGCGTCCTCGCCGTGCAGTTGGGGGTCTCGGCCGAGGAGGCTGTAGGGGGCGAGGATGGCGTCGCCAGCCGGGATGGTGATGCCCGTGACGGTGAGATCGGTGAGTGGGTAGCGGGCCATGAAGTTGCCGATCGGGGCGTCGAACCGCAGGGCCTCTTCGACGACGGCGTCCCAGGCGCTGTTGTGGCCGGCCGCTGCGCGGGCGCGCACCGCCTCAAGCTGGCGGGGAGTGCTCAGCAGTGCGCGGATTGCGTTCAGCAGCAGGCTGGCGGTGGTTTCGTGGCCTGCCGCGATCATCACCCAGAGCGTGCCGGCGAGTTCGTCGTCGGTGAGCGCGCCCGCGTCGGTGCGTTGCAGGGCGATCAGGTCGCTGGTCAGGTCGGTGCCGGGGTTGTGGCGTCGGTGGCGGACGACTTCTGCGAGCGCCTGGTCGATCTCCTGCTGGGTGCGCAGGACTTCCGCTGGTGGCGTGGTGGAGCGGAAGATGGATTCCACCAGCCGACGCAGGCGGGGACGGTCCTGGTCTGGCACACCGACGAGTTCGCAGATGACAGCCATGGGGATGGGATAGGCGAAGTGCTGGCGCAGATCGACGACGCCGTCAGCGTTCGCGTGTGCGGGCAGTTCCGCGACGATGTCGTCGATGATGCGCATGACGCGAGGGCGCAGCGCCTGGAGTTTACGTGCGGTCAGCGTCCGGGTGACGGGGCGGCGGAGCCGCTGGTGTTCGGCTCCGTCTGCGGTGACCATGTTGACGACTTTCAGCATTCCGATGAGAGGCCAGTCGTCGCGGATGGTGCCGTCCTGAACGCACTTCCAGTTGCGCCAGTCCTTGCTGACGTCCGGGTGGGTGAGCACCTCTAGCAGCAGATCTTGGCGGGTGATCACCCATGCAGGCACGTTATCGGGGAGCAGGACGCGCACGACCGGTCCGGCCGCGCGCAGGTGAGCGGCTTCTCCGTGGTGGTCGGCACCGGTGGGGTCCAGGGTGATGACGGGCGCCGCGGCCGGCGCGCCGGTTGCGGTGCCGGCTCGCTGGTCGGTCTCGGGGGTGGTGTCGGGGTCTGGCGGGTGGTGAGCGGTCACGAGGTCCTCCGGCGCTCGAGCGGTGACGGATGAAGCAGGCTGGCTCGTCGAGGGTTAGAGCTGGGGCGGGAAAGTCACGGGGAGGCTGGCGGGGCCGCGGGTCCAGGGCGAAGGGTGGAGGGTGATGGCAGCGGGGTCAGCGTCGAGTTTCATGCCGGGCAGGTGCGTGAACGCGGTCTGCACGGCTGTGCGGGCGATCAGCCGGGCGGGGACGCGGGCCGGGCACTGGTGTGGTCCGATGCTCCATGCCAGATGGGATCGGTTGCCGAGCGCCATGACGGACGCTCCGGTGTGCATGCGTGCGTCGGTTGCGGCGGCCGCCAGGCCGAGGACGAGGGCGTCGCCGGCGCGGATGTGGCGCCCGCCGAGTGTGGTGCCGCGCCGGGCGAAGCGTGTGGGCATGTGGGTCATGGGCGGGTCGCGCCACAGCACTTCGTCGAGGGCTTCGTCGATCGCGAGGCGGCCGCCGTTGACACGGCCTGCGAGGCGAGGGTCGGTCAGCATCAGGCGGAACGTCTGGCTGATCCAGATCATGGTCGTTTGGTACCCGGCGGAGACCATGACGACCATGGATTGCAGGATCTCTGAGTCGCGGTGAAGGTTGGGGTGGGTGAGCAGGGCGCTGGTCAGGTCGTCGGCGGGTCGTTTGCGGCGGGCGTGCATGACTTGCGCGAGCAGGTCTTCGAAGCGTGCATTGCCCGCCTGGGAGTCATCGCCGGACCCGAAGAGGGCCATGAGGCCGTTCAGCAGGGCGAACCCTTGCTCGGCGCCCATGCCGAACTGCGAGGCGACGGCGAGCATGGGGACGATGACGGCGTAGTCGGTGACCAGATCGGCGTGGCCATGGGGTGCGAACGCGGCGATGAGTTCGGAGCAGATTTCTTCGACGGAGGCACGTAGCCGGGGGGCGTTCACACGGGTGACGAGGTCGTCGAGCGGAGCGCGCAGGCGTCGGTGTTCGGCGCCGTCAGCGCCGATGACGTTGGGGCGGTAGAACATCATCGGACCCAGGCCGGAGTCGGACGCGACGATTCCCTCGTTGAGGTCGCGCCAGTTGCGGGCGTCGCGCGAGTACAGGGCTTCGTTCGTGGCGATGATCTTGATTTCTTGCCAGCCCATGACCAGCCAGGCGCGCACGCCGGGCTCGAGTTCCACCGGCGCCACTTCGCCGTGGATGTCCCGAAGCCGTCGGTACTGCTGATCAGGGTCGGCGCAGGCGGTGATGTGGGACAGCGAGATCGGTTCGTGTGTGGCCTGTCCCGCCACGGAGCTGGTGTGCTGGGGGAAGGGGCCGGTCAGGTCATCATCGGACATGGGTAACGTCCTCAACGTGGGAGTCGGCGTGGGTGGCCAGTGCATGTCGCACGAGTACCGTGAGCGCGTCGATGGCAGAACGGCGGTCGCGCGCGTCACACGTCAGCAGCGGGGTGCGGTCGTCCAGGTCCAGCGCGCCACGTATGTCGTGGACGGGATGGTGGCGGCTGTCGGGGAAGAGGTTCACGGCCACAGCGATCGGCAGGGCGGCGGCGTACTGTTCGAGCTGGTTGAGGACGGCGAAGCTGTCGCCGAGTCTGCGAGTGTCGATGAGGACGAGGGCGCCGACTGCTCCGTGGGATAGGCCCAGCCAGGCGTCCCAGAAGCGGTTTTGGCCCGGCGCTCCGAACAGGTACAGCGTCAGACTGCGCGAGACGGTGATGCGGCCGAAGTCGAGCACCACGGTGGTACTGGACTTGCCCGGCAGGTGGGTGAGATCGTCGACGCCGACACTGGCTTCGGTCATCGTCTCCTCGGTGTGAAGCGGGGTGATTTCCGACACCGCGCCGATGAGCGTGGTCTTGCCGACGCCGAAACCGCCGACAACGAGGATTTTCGCGACCTGCTGCACGCTGTCGGGCAGGTACCGGTCAGAGGTTGCGAAGGCCATCAAGAAGCTCCTGCAGCATCTGGATACGGGGGCTCTCTGCTTGAGGGATGGGCGAACGGGCGCGCAGATGCCCCGATTCGATGAGATCGCTTGCCACGATCGCGATGACACTGACCGGCTGCCCCATCCGAGCGGCGGCTTCGACGAGCGTGTGCAGGCGGGCACACAGTTTCACCAGGGCGCGCTGCTCAAAGGTGGCGGTCAACGGCAAGGGCGGACCGTCGGAGGCCGCCACAATCAGCGTGTCCACCGGGATGGACGCGCAGACGCGTCCCCCGGTGATCACGTAGGGCCGCACCGCCTGATCAACGTAGTCCGGCGGCGCGGCGGGATCGGTCATGGCCCGGCGGTGCTGCGCGGGCGTGTGGAGAGTGTCTGCTCACCCAGGCGCTGAATGAGATCCCGCGCCGTGCGAGACAACACGTTCGGATCGACGTCGGCACGGGTGACCACGCTGAGCGATGAGCCCGCGGCGGCTGGGCAGACGAAGACATAGCCTCCTTCGAAATGCACGACTGTCTCAAGTCGGCTGCCCAGACCGTGTTCCTCGCTCATCTGATGGCTGAGCGAGTGGATGCCGGCAACGGTGGCAGCGATGCGTTCCGCTTTGTCGCGGCTGGTGGCTTGGGACCAGACCTTGGCGATGCCGTCGGCCGTGGAGATCACCACATAGCGAACCCCGAGGACTTCGGCAACGTGATCAGCCATCCACGAGTTGTCCTGGACGCTGTGGGTCATCGCTTCTCCTGTTCGTCGGTGGGAGATTCTGCGCGGACAGGCGGCCGTGCCGCCGCCCGCGGTGTGTCGGAAGTGCTCGGCGAGCCGGGCGCGAGAAACGCGAAGACGCTGTGCCGCGGGGAGCTAGAGGATCCGCCGCGACTGGGCGGGGCCACCGTGGCAGGTCCGTCGACGGGCGGTGCGGGGACCTCTCGCAGTGATCGCCTGCGGGGCAGCCCGGTGGCCTCGCCTGCGACCGTGCCGGTGTCGGCCTTGGATGCGGCTGTGGTCGGTGGTTGCTGAGGCGAGAGAGGATCGGGACGCGCGGGAAATAGGGCAACGGGCGCGCGAGGGTCTTCGTCGTCGACGGTCACAATCATCTGGTTGGGAACGACCACGACAGCGCGCACCCCGAGCAACGCCGAGTGCGTCAGCGTGACGTGGAACTTGTGCCGGCGGGCCAGGGTGCCGACCACGACCAGCCCCGTCTGCAGGGCATCGGCGAGGTCAGTCAAGTCCGGCAACCGGCGGCCGGAAGCGATCTCATTGAGCTTGGCCAGGCGATGGTCGTCCAGTCCGACGCCGCCGTCCTCGATGGTGATGGCAGCGCCCTGCTGCACGCGCCGGATTACCACGTCGACGGCGGTGCGGGGAGGAGAGCAGGCGGTGGCGTTCGCCAGGAGTTCGGCGACCACATGGATGAGCGGCTCGACGACAGAGGCTGCCGCGGCCACGGTGGCGTCCCCGCTCACGGTGATGCGCGTGAAGTCCACGATGCGGCCGGATGCGGCGCGAACGACCTCGATGCAGGGGAACGGGCTGAGCCATTGCTGTCCCGGCCAGTCTCCACACAGCACCGCGAGACTCTGCGCCGTTCGGGCCTGCTGGGCGGCGATGTGGTCGATTTTCAGCATGGTTTCCTGCACGAGTTCGTCGTCTCGACAAGCGTTGCCGAGTTCCACCGCGGTCTTCTGCAGTCGGTGGGCGGAGGGCTGCACACGACGAGAAAGCGCAATCAGGACTTGGCGGAGCGCCTCCTGTCGACCAGTGGACCGATCGACGATCTCACAGACCGTGTGCAGAACGCTCTCCAGCGCACTCGTGGCGGCGGCGATGGCAGACTCGTCCAAGGGGGGCGGGATCTCCGTACGGCCGCCCAAGACAGCAGGAATCCGGACAGTGACCAGATGGCCAACCTGCCGGCGCAGGGCTTCCGTCACCGCTCGGTGCAGGCGCCGATGGCCTTCCTCGGCTTCGGCCAGGCGGCGCTGCTCCCAGCGCGCGAACCTGTTCGCACGCTTTCGTTCTTCCCGGACCATGCGAAGCATCACGATGCTCACACCCACGGCGATGAGGAGCGCGAACACGCACAACGTCGTCCGAACGGTGTCGGCGCCGGTGCTCATCGCATGCAGCACAAGCGCGGTCATGATAGCCAGCAGCGCCACAGGGAGAACCACCGCGAGTGGTCTCAGCAGCCCGCCTCGAGTCAGCTTCGAGGGCGGAGGGTCGGTAGTTGTCATGATCACCTGAAAGGTCGAAGTGGCTGGTTCACAAAGCCGGTGCGGGCCGGTGAGTGCCGACCCGCGTTGCCGGTCACGCGCACTGGCAACGGGACGCTGCGCTTGCGGCGGAGTGCGGATGCCTGGCGGGCCGGGCTATCACCAGCGAGTGACTGTCCGGCAGACGTCTTTCGGCTTCGCTGATCGTGAGTCCGGCTGCATTGATGAGGTCAGTGAGTTGCGCGGCGGTGCGCTCGCGGGCGGCGCCGAACATCGCCATCATGCGGACCGCGCGATCTGTCACCGGGCTGTATGTCCCGTCCCTGGGAAGGATGCCGTCGATGATGTGCACTTCGCCACCTGCCGGCGTGTCTTCCAGTGCTTGGCGGACCAGGCGCAGGATGTGGACGCACCTCTCGTCGGGCCAGTTGTGCAGAATCTGAGACAGGATGACCCTCTCGGCTCCGGGGTAGCTCGTGGTCTCAATGTCGCCCTCGATGACCGTGCAGCGTCCGGACAGGCCGCGCTCGCGCAGGTATTGCCGGGCCTGTTCAGCGACGGTGGGCCGCTCCACCAGGAACCCGGTCAGGCGGGGATGTGCTTCCAAGATCGCGGCCAGGATGGTGCCGGTGCCGCCGCCGAGGTCGGCGACCGTACTCACGCCTGCGTAGTGCTGGGCGGCGAGCCAGCGTGCGATCCGTGCGGTGCGCTCGGCCATGAACCGGCCGAACTGCTGCTCCAGGTGCGGTTCCTGGGCCAGGTGCTCGTACAGCGAGGCGGAACCGTCGAGGTAGAGGGGATGTCCGCGGCGCAGCGTGCCGGGCAGTGACGCGAGCATTTCCCGCCAGGTCGTGGAGCCGGTCACCTTGACTGCCGTGGCCATCGTGTCGTCGGCGTCGGGCCGCAGCAGCTCGCCCTTGCTGCTGAGCCGAACCCGTCCTTCCTGATCGTGTGTGACGTAGCCGTATGCGCGCAGAATGTTGAGGAACACCTCCAGCATCACGGCGTCGACGCCGCATCGCTGAGCCAGGTCCGTGGCGGACAACGGGCCCTGCGCCAGATGCTGGGGGCATCCCAGGTCCGCGAACGCTCGCACGGCTGCCGTACGGTTCTCACCGTCCAGGTCGGCCTGAACCTCTTCACGCGGATCCGGCCTGACGGCAGCGATCGGGGGCGTGCTTTCCCCGATGGCCCGCTGAGGCAGGCTCTGCGGGCTTTCGCTGGAGTGGAGCCGCTCTTCCGGTGAAGACGATGAGTTCATGAGGGAAGTCCTTCCAAGAACCGGATGACGGGGGCCTGCCGGGAACGGGCTGCAAGCGCCACAGTGGAGAAGCCAGGGCGCTTGTCTCGCGGCCTGGCTGCACAGGCAGGTGCCTCACCGCGGGGTGCCCGCAGTGCGCCCCCTGGCCACACGCCCGTCACACCGGCCATTGGATCGGAGCCGGTTGCCCCCGCGCCGACCGCACCAATGGGCACCGGCCGGCCCGGCAGCCGCTGCTTGACGGCGATGTCGATCAGCGCGGACGTGGGTGTCGGCAGCACCGCGGGGCCGGGCCGGGGGCCGGGCCGGGGCCGGATCGGGGTTGGGGCCGGGCCGGTGGTCATGGACGCCTTTCGGACAGGATCGCGGCGAAGAGAGGTCAGTACGGCCAGCTCGCCACCTGCGCGACGTTGAGACGCGGCTGGCGCCCCAGGAGCATCCGCTGTGCGTGCATAGGCAGCGGATGCGTGCGCGTGCTCCTGGCGTGGATGATCGTGTGCTCTCTCCCAGCGATGAACGCGCATATGGACAGGCCCGCCGAGGCCAGTAGCTTCACGTACTGGTCCGTGGTGCGCTCACGCCCGTGCGGGGTCCGCACCATGCGCAGCAGATCCCGGGCGATCGCCGGATGTGGCTCGCCAGGCTCGGGAAGGATGGGCACGATCAGCCATAGCACGCTGTCGGGCCCGGAACCGTCCATGGCGGCGGCCACCTGCTTCAGCAGTTCACGTGCGTCTTGGTCGGTGAGCTCGTTGATCATCCCGTGGATGAGATAGAGCGGCCGGAACGCTACCGGGATCCCAGGGGGATCGCCCGCCGTGCTCGCGGGCGTCCACCGGTCGGCGATCTGCTCGATCTGGGCCAAGGCGTTTTCCGTGTCGCTGTCGCACTGCGGGACGACAACGCCCTTCACCTGTGGCTGCCGGTCAAGGATGCCGGCGACCAAGGCCGCGCCTGCACCGATGATCACGACGTGAGTGATCGCGTCGCCCAGATGCTCCTCAATCGCGTCAGTGATGACGGCAGCCAAGCTCGCGTCCTGAGTAGCGCGGAACTCCGCGATGAGTTCGCCGGCGCCGGACCGCTGCGCCTCCGTCACAACCGTGTTTGTGTCGGCGCCGGTCATCGCCGCGGGAAAACCCGAGCGCACGATTTCGGACATCCTGGCCAGCGGCTCCCAGAACGGCGCGAGCCCGTAGATCATCACCTCGGCCCGCATCGAGTGCGGCGCGCCGGTCAATAGGTCACCGATGCGGGTCTGCCGGAACCGGCCCGCAGGCGTCGCGGCAACCCACTTCTGCGACGTCCAGATCTCCAGCAGCCTGATGAGGCTTTCCCTCGACATTCTGCTGCCCACGTCGGTGCGGTTACGGACGCGCTCACACCAGGCATGCAATTCCTCCACCGACACCGGCCCCCCATCCTGCAGCCGGTCGGGCACCCGCCAGGCGCACAGCTGATACAGAGCCCGGTAGAGCGCGACGCCTCGCACGACGCAATCGATACCGTCGCCTGGCCCCCGGGAACCGGGAAGGGCGGGTGGGCGGACCGCGCTCATGTCGGTGATCGGGTGGCCGCGCAGCGCAGCCCGCTGCACAGTGAGATACAGCGACTCGGAAGCATCGCTGATGAGAGGTCGGCCGTGCTCTTCCACGTGGTAGATGCCGCCGTCACGGCGCACCCAGCCATGAGCCTCGCCGGCACGCAGGACGCGCTCGAGATAGTCGCCGCTGATCTGCGGCGCCCGCATGGTGGAGATCGCCCATTGGCAGAGTTCGGTCAATGTGGCGGGCGATCGGTTCAAGCGGTCAGGGATCCGCAGGTTGCAGATCGTGTGCAGTGCGGCATAAGTGACTAGGTGGGAGATGGTCTTACGGATGCGGTGAGCCTCGGCGTTCACCGTCGGGTCGCTGATGGCAGTGGTCATGATGCCCTCACAGACGGCGGTGGATGGGTCGCCCCACGGTGTCAGCGCAGTCGGCGGCGTGGCTGCGACTGTGGGGGATGGCTGCGGAGCCGTGCGCGCGCTGCACGGCCCCGCAGCCTGCGGAACAGACGGTGAGTTCACCCGGCTGGGGCGAACTCACGGTCTTCGTGGTTCGGAGTTCGGTTACGGTCTTCGGCTAACCCCCGCCTATCAGCAGGGTCGGCGTGCTCACGGCGAGGCTGATGCGCGGTGGACGCCACGCCCCTGCCGCGTTATTCAGCCGCCGCGCCCCGCTGACGTGCCCGCGCGGAGCAGCGGATACGCCGGTCGACGGCCGGGCACCAGCGCGGCGTGTGCTGTGCTGTCCAGCTGCGACGGCCCGCCTTGCGAACGTGCTCCACCTGCTGAAGAGACGATCGTTCATGGCTCCTGCTCAGTTGACGGAGGGCAACGCTGAACCCGGCACCGCGGATGCTCCCGTGCCCAGGAGCGGTGTGAGTATGGTGCCGACGTCAAAGGGGGCCTTGATCCAGCCGAACTCGAGCATGAGGTCAGCCACCTTCTGGATGCGGCCGCGTCCCAGTTCTATGGGGAAGACGCCGAGCGTGATGGTGTCCGCGATCTGCGAGCTGATCTTGGTGTAGGTGGGCAGGATGTCGGCCACGACCTGCCGGTCGCCGGCGTCTAGCTGAGCAGGTCGCAAAGCCCGTTGAAAGGCAGCCACGACGCCGGGATTGCTGGTGGCGAAGTCGGCTGAGGTAGCCCAGCCGGCGATGGGCCAGTCCCTCAACTGGCCCTGCATCACGTCGTGGAGCATCCTGCCGCCCTGGGCCTGATAGGCGGTGATGAACGGCTCGGTCATCCAGGCGACGTCTGCGTTGCCTGTTTCCAGCGCCGCAGCCATGTCGGGAAGGGCCTTCTCCTGGAAACTCACGTCATCGCGGGTCAGTCCAGCCACCCTCAGTACTGCCTCCGTGGTCAGATCACCCACACCGAACATCGTCGCCACCAGGATGCGCTTGCCGCGCATCTCCTGGATGCCCTTGATGGGGCTGTCACTGGGGACCATCAACTTGAAGGTGTTGGAACTGGCCTGATAGGCATCGGAAACGACCCGCACCGAGCCTTCCGGCCCTGAATGTTTCGCCCGGTGCATGATCGCGGCCGTGTAGTTGACGATGGCGAAGTTGAGCGCGCCCGACATCAGCTGGGGAACCGCCTCGCCGCCGCCCTGGACGGTCCTCGTCGTCACCTCCAGCCCTTCATCGGCGAAGTAGCCGCGGGCCTGTGCGAGCGGCACGGTGACGCAGTCGGGAATGCCCATGATGCCGATGGTGATCTTTCGCCCGGGGGTGCCGCTCTCACCTGGCGTGTCAGCGGAGCTTCCGCACCCGCCCAACGCAGTAACTAAGAGCACAATTAGCCATACAGTAAGTGATTGCTTCATGACAGAGAGGGTGTCCTTCGAGGGAAAACTGACGGAGAGGTTTCAGACACGGCCCCACGACATCTGGACGAGTTGACCAGTAGCCGGGATGCCGACCGCGCTCAGGGAGGCTCCCGGGCGAGCATCTGCCCATCCCGCTGGCGCGACAGGCAGCGCGCGGCGCTCGGGATGGTCTGCTTCATGTACCACCTGCGCCAAAGGGTCTCGCTGGGCTGCGACCAGACGAAGCGTTGACCGTCGGTCAGCACGACCAGACCCGGGCCCACCCAAACCACCGTCACCCACCGGTTGATCGGGATTGCGGTGGCATCGCTGCTGTTGTGCTTGTTGAGCGCCTCGGCCAGTTCCTGACCGGCGCGGTGCGGGCGGGACCGGCGTTCGGTGCGGCTGGCCAGTTCGAGAGACAGATCGTGGACGAACAGGCTGCCGCCGGCCAGGGCGGCACACGCGCACAACAGCTCCCGAAATCCGGCCTCCGATGACAGGCTCAAGGTCCCGCGTGTGAAAGTTGGGCCGGAGACTGCCGGTATCGGTTCCTCGCCCGTCGCCTCCTGGTCAAGATCGGTCGTCACAGGTCGGCTCTGCTGCTGGATCAGCGCGGCATTGACGGCTGCGGACACGGCCGAGGCCGCCTCCTTGCTGTCGGTGGCCGTGATCCGGCCGACTGGGAAGCCGGGCTGTGAGGGGTCAGCCAACTGCCAGATGACCGTCTCGCCTTCGATCCCTACCAGCAGCTCTATCGAGTCGATGAGCAGGAATGGGCGGGCGCGGCGGAAAACGATCGAGGCGGCCAGGTGGTGATGGGCCAGATGAACGCGCAGGTCGTACAGGCCAGCCATCGCGCGTCCGGCCGACACACCGTTCGAGCACAACCCGGTGCTGCCGCTGCCATCAAGCGACCCGGCGGAGCGGTCACCCGCGGCGGGGCTCACGCCGCCTCACGCAGCAGCGCCACGCCTCCCAGGAAGTGCGCCTTCGGCCTGTCGCGTGGCGGCCCGGCAGCACCGACCGGAAGGGGACGCCAGTCGCGGACCGGAACCAGGCCGGGCTGCGCCCACTCCCAGGTCTCGGCGGGGAACAGGACGCGGATCTCCTCACTCGATCGAGGATGAATGCCGTCCCTCGTACTCGCATACACCTCGGTGAGTTCGCTGACCACCTCGGCGGTGAGGCCATCGGTGCAAGGGTACGTGGTGAACACGGCGCTGCCCGCGGGAAGGCAGGAGGCCAGCGTGCTGATGATGGCCTCAGGGCTGTGCGGGACGAAGTGCAGCAGAGCAACCAGCCCGACCGCGATCTGCTTCTCCCAGGAGATCAGCCGCCGAAGATGGTCGTCGTGGAGGATGGCGTCGATGTCGCGCACGTCGTACTCCAGTACGGTGGTCACCTTGGACCTGTCCAGCAGCGCGCGAGCGTGAGTGCACACGACCAGGTCGTTGTCCACGTAAGCGATACGGGCGGCCGGGTTGGCCCTCAGGGCTACCTCGTGCACGTTGTCACGCGTAGGCAGACCCGGCCCGATGTCGACGATCTGGGTGATGCCGAGACCTGTCACGACGTACTCGACGGCGCGGCCGAGGAATTCACGGTTGTCGAGAACCGCGCCACGCACCCACGACGCTCTAGCGATCAGCTTTTCCGCGGCGGCGCGGTCAGCAGCGAAATTGTCCTTGCCGCCGAGCAGGTAATCGTAGACGCGAGCCGGGTTGGGGACACTCGGGTCGATATCCTCTGAAACTACTCTCTGGCGGGCTGCCGGATTGTCGGCTGCGCGAGTCGTTCGCCTCGGGGACCGGTGGTCGCACCGGTGGGCTGAGGAGCCGCCAGCAGCTATGTTGGTCATCGAGATCGGACCATCCTTCCGATCGGGGCCCGTCCGCACGTCTCCGAAAAGTGCAGGCGGGCCCATCTTCATTTCGAGTTCAGATCAATATCGTCCGGACATGGACGTGACCGCGCGGGAGCCGGAAACGCTTTTCCCTGTAATGCGCTCCCCCTTTTCAGCCGCATCTCCGTGTGTGGTGCAGTCGACTGCCGTGCAAGCGAACGTGCACGTACTCGGGAGGGAACCGCAACGAGGCTGCCCTCAAGCCAGCGCTGTCGAACAGGCAGAGGCCGGGTTGAGTCGCGGTGCCGCGCCAGTCCCCTGCGACGTTCGGACAGGCGAACAGCCAAGGCGCACGACCAGCGTGTAGGCGGACGCCGCAGGCGGCCAAGGACGCATGTAGCGCCCCCAGCCGGACTACTCCGACAGCGCTCACGCCCCATAGCCAATCTCCGAATCCCGTGAGCCTTGCCTGCGGCACGCCAACCGCTCACGCCACTTGACGATTTAACCTTTCTAGTAAATCGCGATTAGCACCTACAAGAAAAGAGTAAAAGGCCGGAAGAATGAGGAAGAATGGCGAGGAAAATTTCCGCGAACGTCCTCGCAAAAATTCCTCTCAAGGGTTCCGCGGTCGTTCGGGGGATGCAGGATGCGTGGGACTCTCACCAGCCTCGCGTGCAGTGGGTGGCGGAGCTGGCAGTATCAGGTCAGCCAGCGGACGTCAGCCGGTCTGTCTGGGCGCAAGAGAGGCCCGCCCCGCATAGCGGACCGCCAACGCGGTAGTGGAACCACCGTGGATGGACGAAGATAGGGACGGAATATTTCCGTCTTGGCGTCGTGCAAGAGGTGGCAATGGGTGAGGACGGGCACGCGTGGGCTCAGCGGCTGCGCAGGCTCCGCGAAGCGCGCTACCCCGACCGCAGGCAGTTCGTCGCCCGGTTGTGTGAGCTCGCCAGCCCCGGCCAGCGACTGCCCAACCCCGACCACCTGCTGCGCAACCTGCGGAACTGGGAATCAGGCACGGTAGTCATGCCCCGAGACTTCTACAAAGTTCTCCTGGCCCGCGCCTTGAACGTCACCGTCGAGGACCTGTTCGGGCGCCACCCCCGAACCAGAGGCACCGCCACGAAACCCCACGACGACTCCACCACACCCATCAACACCGTCACCACGACAAACCTCACCGACCCGCGGGAACCTTCCTGGTTCCGGACTGTGACAGGACCGCCGCCTGCGGACGGCGAGAAGCCTGAGCTGGAACAGCTCACATCGGCTATGATCAACCTGGCTCCCTATCGGGGAGAGCTGCCCAATCTGCCGGTGCTGGCCCAACGTCTCGCGACGATCAAGCAGCATTACCAGGCGTCCCGATACACGCAAGTCGTCGAGGCGGTATCAGCCCTGCTGCCAATTACGGAAGCGGCTAGTCATGCCTTGGATGGCGATAACCGGCTGCACGCTCAGGCGCTCACGTCCCAGGTCTACCATGTCGCCGCATCAGTCCTCCTCAAGCAGGAGGAGCGAGAACTCGCCTGGCTCGCTGCTGACCGCAGCGTCAAAACGGCGCACGCCAGTGAAAACGCGCTGGCCATCGGGGCAAGCGCCAGGGCAATGACCCGGGCGCTCATGGACAGCGCCCAGTACAGAGTCGCCGCTGACGCCGCACGCGCTGCCGCCCAGCGCCTGAGCGCCGCCGTGGACGATCCATCCCCCGATGAGCTGTCTGTGTACGGTTCCCTGCTCCTCGCTGGCACGGGCGCCGCGGCGCTGCGTAACCAACGTCACGAGGTCCAGGAACTCTTCGACGAAGCCGAACGGGCGGCCCGGCGGCTCGGCTACGACGGCAATCACCAGTGGACGGCGTTCGGCCCGGCCAACGTGCTGTGCCATAAGGTCAACGCCTCCTTGCGACTCGGCGATGCCGGTACAGCCATCAGCCACGCTCGTCACGTTGAACTCAACGCGCTGCCAACGGCGGAACGAAGGGCCTCGGTGTTGCTCGATACCGCACAGGCCTTCTTCATGTGGGCAAAACACGACAAGGCTCTGCACGTCTTGCAAGCCGCGGAGTTCATCGCCCCCGAGGAAGTCTCCAGCCGGCCTGCCGCGATGCGTCTGGTCCATGACATCGCGCTCACCGCGCCGCCCACGGTTCGCCGTGCTGCGCGGGAGTACGCGAGCAAGCTGGGAGTGCCTGCGTGAAAAACCTCGGCAAAACGCTGTACATCGTCGTGTGCGCCGCAGGAGCAGCTCGACATGTGGGGCACCTGGTTGGCTATGCGCAAGCTGCGGGATGGATCGTTCAAGTCATCGCCACGCCAGCCGCACTGGGCTTCATCGACGTGGCCTCGCTGGAGCGACAGAGCGGGCGGCCGGTTCGCAGCGAGTACCGCAAACCGGACGAAGCTCGGCCACCGCGCGCCGACGCCATTATCGTTGCGCCAGCAACCTTCAACACCATCAACAAGTTCGCACACGGAATGGCCGACACCTACGCACTGGGCCTCTTGGCGGAGGCACCCGGACTGGGGATCCCTGTGGTGGTGTTGCCGTTCGTCAACCGTGCGTTCGCCGCCCGAGCTCCTCTGCTGCGCAGCATCAGCAGCTTGCGTGATGAGGGTGTCACCGTGCTATTCGGCCCAGGAGAGTTCGAGCCCCACCCGGCAGGTACCGGAGACAATCAGCTTGAGAATTACCCATGGGAGCTGGCCTTGAAGGCATTGGAGCGACGGCGCGCTGGACTCTGAGGCGTCAGCCAACAGCAACCCAGTCGTCGTAAGAGAAACAGATGAGCGTATGTGCCTTTCGCCGCGGAGCGGAATGAGAGGATCAATGGGTGAGGACGGGCCCGCGTGGGCTCAGCGGCTGCGCAGGTTGCGCGAAGCGCGCTACCCCGACCGCAGGCAGTTCGTCGCCCGGTTGTGTGAGCTCGCCAGCCCCGGCCAGCGACTGCCCAACCCCGACCACCTGCTGCGCAACCTGCGGAACTGGGAATCAGGCACGGTAGTCATGCCCCGAGACTTCTACAAAGTTCTCCTGGCCCGCGCCTTGAACGTCACCGTCGAGGACCTGTTCGGGCGCCACCCCCGAACCAGAGGCACCGCCACGAAACCCCACGACGACTCCACCACACCCATCAACACCGTCACCACGACGAACCCCACCGCGTTTGACGGGCCGGGCCTGTTCGGCCTGGGGCGCTTGACCAGCGATCCGATGGAAACGGGGCGGACGACACTACAAGAGTTCGGATATGGAGCCGCCCCACCGTCCCCATCGAGCGGCTCCGTCGGCCTTGCCGATGTCAGGATCTTTCAGGACACGTTGGCAGCGCTCACCGCCTCCGACCGACGCTTCGGCGGGCAACACTCCCGCGCCTACGCGGGCCATTACTTTCTCGGTGTTATCCAGCCGCGACTGCACGCGCCCACCACCGCTGGCATTCGTCACGACTTGTTCAGCGTGGCCACCGAGTTCAGTCTTCGGGTGGCCGCCATGTACCTCGACGCTGGCGACTACCAGGCCTCTGGCCGCCTGCTGGGCACGGCATTCACCACCGCCCAGGAGAGCAACGATCTGACTCTTGCGGCGTGGGTGCTGGCCCGGCGCGGAGAGCAGGAGGTTGATCAAGCGCAGCTGGCGCGCTATCGCCGCGACAACGACGCCTGGATAACCCACATCCGGCATGCAGTCGGATACACCGCCGGCGCTGCTGCCATAGCGTCCGATGCGCCGCCTCTTGCCCGAGCATTCCTGCTCTCCAAACAGGCCCTTGCCCTTTCGCTGACTGGAGATCGGCAGGCAACCGTAGGTGTACTAAAGGAGATACGCCGCTGCCAAGACCTGTCGGATTCCCTCAGCGAGCCGCGTTGGATCGGTATCTACAGTTGGGCTCACATCCTGCATGAACAGGCCCGGATCTTCTGCAACCTGGGGCTCGGCGAGCAGGCGATCCAAGCGGTCGAGGAGAGCCTGCCCGCCCGGGGTGATGGTCGCCCACGGGCCTTTTCCTTGGCCGCAAAGGCTTCTGGCCACCTGTGCAGTAACGATCTTGATGTTGAGCAGGCCTGCGCGTTGGCCTTGCAAGTCATCGAGCAGGCCAAGCAGTTGGCATCGGCGAGGATGACGATCCGGGTCGGTGAACTGCTTCAAGAACTCGCACCCCATGTGACGGTGGCCGCCGTGCAGGAGGCTCAGGAAGCTGCCCGTCCTGTGCTGGTCTCCAGTGTGTCACAGTAGGCGGAGGTGCCAGCATGGGTCGCCTGGTTGATCAGCTGCACAGCCTCTTGAATCGCGCGGCAGCTCAGCTCAATCTCAATATCGATGACGCCGAGTTGATCCGCCTGCACAGCAACGCCCTCTTCAAACTCGCCACTGCCGGGGTGGTCGTACGAATCCCTACCAGGACCGGCTCCGCCGACAATGTGGACGCCTCGTTGCGGGTGACACGATGGCTACACAGCCAGGGCTTCCCGTGTGTGGAGCCCGCCGATCTTGAACTGCCACTCATCCTCGACGGCCACGTGGTATCGGTTTGGAAGTATCTCGATGTAACAGGCGCGCCCTCGCCGACCGGGGGCGAACTGGGCACGCTCTTGCGTGATTTGCACCTTCGGCCCGGTCCCGCGGGATTGCGTCGATTTGGCGATCCACTCGCCAGTATCTCGCGGGCTGTGCAGGAGCACCGTTTCACTGGCCGTGATTGGCTGCTCCTGCGTGTCAACGCGATGCGGGCACGGTGGCAAGAAATCGACTGGCAGCGGCCGCCTGCTCTTATCCACGGGGATGCACACCCCGGCAACGTGTTGCGGCTTGTCGACGGCCAGTTCGTGCTCGGTGATTGGGACCATACCGCAATCGGTCCACCGGAATGGGATTTGGTCCAGTTGCACTACTTCCACCGTCGATTCGGGTACTCCTCTGACCACCTGGACGACCTCGCCACAGCTTACGGCTGGGAGCTTCGCGACTGGCCAGGCCACGACGATCTGATCACCATGAGAGAGCTGCACGGCCTGAGCCCCTACATCCGTACAGCCGCTGCCAAATCAAGTGCAGGCGAGGAATTGGCCTACCGAATTGAGACTCTCCGGAAGGGAGACCGAATCGCTCGCTGGAACTCGACTACCCGCGGCGGTACTTGATTCGGTGTTCCTGAAGACGTGGCGGGATGAAGGCCTGCGTAACACATGCTTCAGCCGTGTGCGACGCCAGGGCCCAGACTGTGGGGCGTCTGCCAAAGGTCTTCTTGGGTCCGAGGCCATTCGTAAAGCTGGCCGTGAGAGGTGGCTGTGGCGGATCGTCCGGGGCGAGATGCACCGCGTTAGAGCCTCATGCCGGCGCTGATGACATAGTCGGCTCCGGTGATACATGTTGCCCGATCGCTGAGCAGGAACACGACGACCGAGGCGACTTCTGCTGGGCTCACCATGCGACCAACCGTCATGCCCAGGTTGCCGGGAAGCGCGGAGAAGAACGTGTCCAGGCTCATGCCATTCGCTGCTGCCGCGTTCTGCCACATTGCGGTGGCGGTTGGGGCCGGTGAGACGGTATTGCTTCGTACGCCCATGGCTCCGTGCTGCGCGGCAATGCTTTCGCTGAAGCTGACGAGGGCATTCTTGGCTTCCCGGTAACCTATGGGGCTCTTGCTTCCGGGCAAGCGAGGCGCCAGTCCCGCAATGTGAACCATTGCTCCACGTCGCTTGATCAGGCTGGGCAGGAGTACGTTCGCCGTGCGGATCGCGCTTCCAAGGTTGATGTCGATGGCTGTGCGCCAACGCTCCGCATCTTGGGTAACGCCGTCGTGCGAGCGGGCTATGTCGACGCTGCCGACGCTGTTTACCCAGAAGTCAATGTCACCAAGAATTTCGTGTGCTCGGGTGGCGAGAAGCGCAGCCCCATCTGACTGTGCAACGTCAGCTAAGACGGATTCAACGCCCAGCGACTGCAAGTCATCGCTACCGTGGCGCGAGACGGCGACCACATTTACTCCTTCCGCAAGGAGTTCTTTGACGACGGCCAGTCCTATCCCTCGGCTACCGCCGGTGACCACGGCGTTCCTGCCTCTGAGGTCCAGTTCCATAAGATTCCTCCACGGGCGATTAGCTGGTGATGGAGATCATAAGACATATGCATGCTTAAGGGACCGGCTATCGATGTAGCAACTTGTGGCGAGAATAAGCGCGGCGGTATGTCCGTGACTGTGGCCAAGCACCAGTGAGAGAACGGCCCATTCCACCATGCGCAGTTCCTCGGGGTGTTGGGCAAAGTGCGCGACTGGCGCCTGTCCGTAGAACTGAAGCCCTGAGCATTGCTGATCGGCCAGTTGAGGAGGAAGCGCACTGCGGTAAGCGTCGGACAGTTCTTCAAGGTTCCACATTGCGTTGAGTGGCTCTTGCCGGGCTATCCGAATCCTGGTGAGCCCCGCAGCCTTATCCGCCCTGGTTTGGTGTGCAAGAAGTTCGAGCGGGAGTCCGCGTTCTTCGATGGCCTGGCGTAGCCCCCATGCGCTGGGTTCTGCCTCGTCGCCAAGGAGCCTGGTGAAGTCAGCCCTGCTCACCACGGCCTCCGCGTACGGCAGCCAACCGTTCATGACCGCATGGATGGGCCATGCCTGCCATTGTGTGTCGGCAGGAAGGGCATCCGCGAGCCTGAGGTGAACGTCGGATCCCGGCGGCTCAGCGAACAGGCGATTCCAGGCTGAGCACATGGCAACCTCGGGCATTGCAATTTCGTCCCACGCATCAATGCAAACGCCATTGATCATGGCGCAGTAGGGGACGAGACGATAACTCTGCCGACCGACGAGGCCATAGCGTTCCGGTCCGCGGTAAAGTCCATGCGGAATTCTGCCGTCCGTCACATCTCCCGTCGGCTTCGCGCCCTGAGCTTCTGCAGAGTGCCATGCCTGCGGGATCGGGGGATCTTCGCGGTGGATCCATTCGTCACGAGTTGATGCGCCAGGAGGGGTCGGAGAAGAGCGCAGCATGCCATCTCTCCTTTGAGGTAGCGACTCGCTGGGACCGAACTGTCAAGGGATGATGCCATTACCTTGTCGGACGAGACGATCACCTGTCAACAAGTTGACAGGTGATCGTTTACGCTTTTCACTCAAGGGAGGTGAACGTTCGGCGGAACCGCGTGGCCGGTCCCGCCCTGGTATCCAGAGAGGTGTTAAAGTGGCGCCGGAAGCTGATCACCGCAGCGTAGTTCGCCCCCTGCTCAGCAGCCCCTTTCCCGTCTACGTCAGTCCCTTCGCCGCACAGGTACAGGCCGGAACCAACTCGTGGATTGATCATTACGGTGTACTCAGCGCTGGACAAATGAGCCGCTTCACGCAGGCGGCCTATGGGCAATTGGCCGCCCGCTGCTATCCATTCGCCGACCAGCAACTCCTCCAGCTGGCCAGCGACTGGTGCGGCTTCCTGTTCGCCATCGACGACACTCTCTATGAGGATGCGCCAGATGCCGCCCACGCGATCTGGACCACACCCGAGTTCTTTCGGGCCTTGTCGGGGGACACCACCCACCTGCACGGATTCGCGGCAGCTCTCGCCGACATCTCATCGCGCATCGCCGCGGTCACGAACGCCGAGCACCTCGCCCGCTGGCGCACGGCAACGATGGAGTATCTCTATGCCCAGGCGTGGGAGGCCGCCAACCGCGAGCGGCTCGCGGTGCCGTCGATGTCCGACTACGTGGTCATGCGACGCGTCACCGGTGCCATGCATACGGTCTACGCCCTCATCCCCGTGACGAACCAGCTCCCTCTGCCCGTTCAGTGGTGGTTAGACGATGATGTACGCACTATCGAGCAGGCAGCGGTAGACGCCGTCGTCTATGACAACGACATCATCAGCTACGCCAAGGAAGCCTCTTCCAGCAACGCCATGAACAACCTGGTGAGTGTGCTCGTCGCGCATGCGGACAACTCCGTGCCACAAGCGCTTCAGCAGGCGGCCCGCATGCGCGACGATGCCGTCGCCCAGGTGATCGATCTCGGCCAGTTGCTCGAGGCTCATGAGGACGCCGCTCTATCAGCGTTCGTACAGGGCCTGCGTACATGGATCAGCGGTGCACTGGATTACTCCCTGGACAGCTCCCGTTACAGGATCTCACGTTCGCTCGCCGGCCGTGGTGCTCAGCGAGCGGTGCCTTCCAGCACGTCAGCCGCGATGACGGTGGAATCTCCCGAGTCACCCACCGCATAGTCGATGGCCGCCAGGAGGCTCATCTCGGCTCCGTGCTTCCACGCATCCCGGTAGGCCTCTTTCCCCAGGAGGTTGGTGACTTCTTCGGCGCAGCGGGCGTGGGCATCAGCGAAGGCCGGGCTTCCCATGAGCGGCAGGCCGTAGGATCGCCAGTTGACATCGGCGGCTCCTTGCAGGACGGCTGCCATCTTGGCCGGCCAACCTGCTTCGACCACGGCTTGAGAGAGGGCTTCAAGGCACAAGACGATCCCGAGGACATCGCGGAAATGCCTCTTGATGCGCAGTGCCGTTTGAAGTGCTGTGATGGCCTCCGGAATGTTCCCTAGGGCTCGATGCGCCAGTGCCTGCACATAGTGAGCGTAAGAACGCAACCATGATTCGCCATTGGCCCTGCAGCGCGCCAGGCACTCGGCCAGCAGTGGCAGTGCTCGTTCCGGTTCCCCGCTCATAACGACGACCAGAGCGAGTTCCACGATGGCCGGCAGAAGGCCGGGATTGAGACGGTTCGGCTCTGCGCGCAAATGTTGCAGTGCCTGGCCAAGATAGGTCGCTGCGGCGGACAGGTCACCGCCGAGGAACGCAGAGGTACCGAGCATCTTGGTAGCGATGGCGATAGCCTCGGGGGCCCCCACATCCAGCGCCTCAGCACGGCATCGACTCGCCGCGGCGGCGGCCTTGGTGAGATCACCTTGAGCATTGGCCAGATACGCCTCGGCCCACAGCGTTTTGCAGCGAGCTGGCGACGGAGACGGGGAGGCGTCCAAAGCGCGTTGCAGCCAGTGGCGACCTTCAGCGGAGAAGCCACATGCCACCCAGAGGAACCACAAGCTGCCCGCCAGATCCAGGCCGTGGCCGACCTCGGCAGGGTCGCGGAGGCTCCAGTCGAGTGCGGAGCGCAAGTTGGGAAGTTCTTGGCGCATCCGTTCGAACCAAAACACCTGCTTGGGTCCCGACCACGCGGCCTCGCCGCGCCGGGCGAGTGCGAGGAAGTAGTCGCGATGACGCCTTTGCAGTCTGTCGGTCTCACCCAGTTCGGCCAGCCACATGGCACCGTAGTCTCGTAGTGTGTCGAGTAAACGCCAGCGGGCCGGTTTGTGCTCCTCTTGGCGCACGACAATGGACTTGTAGACCAGGCCATCGAGCAGCGTCGGAATCTGCTGGTCCGACAGTTCGGCACCGGAGCAGATCTCCCGGACGGCTTGAAGATCGAAGTCTCCGGAGAACGCGGAGAGACGAGCCCAGAGAAGTCTCTCCGCCGGCCCCAGCAGTTCGTGGCTCCAGCCGATAGCGGTATGTAGCGTCTGATGCCGCTGTGCGCCCGCGCTATCGATCAAGGGGGTTGCATCGAGCGCGCTGACGCGCCTCAGGAGTTGCCCAACGGATAGGTGACGCAGTTGCCCAGCCGCCAGCTCTAGCGCCAGCGGAACGCCGTCGAGGCGCCGGCACAGGTCAGCAATCTCTGATCGGTTGTGGGGCCCCAGTTCGAATGACGGACAGGCCCGCTGCGCTCGCGCGGCGAACAACTGCACCGCTTCGCTCACACGAGCGTTGCCTGAGGCCGCAGGGGTCTGGGTAGACATCGGTGGGATCTGGAACACCCTCTCCCGAACGTGTCCCAGGGGGATCCGGCTCGTGGTCATGACCTGCAGGTGGGGGGCTTCCTCCAAAAGTTCGCCGACCAAGTGCCGCACCGGCTCGCGAAGATGCTCGCAGGTGTCCAAGATCAGCAGGAGCTGCTTGTCCCTCAATGCCTCGGCCAATACCACACGCTCATCTCGGGCGGAGACATCAGCGAGTTCCAGCGCGGCGGTAACGGCACTGATCAGCATCACAGGGTCGCCCAAGGCCGACAGGTCAGCGAGCCATACCCCGTCCGGATAGTCCGCCGCTGCCCAACGTCCCACCTCGATGGCCAGACGTGTCTTACCTACTCCCCCGCTACCACAAACGCTTACCCACCGCGACTCTCCCAACGCCCGAGCGAGTCGCACACACAACTCGTTGCGGCCGACGAATTCTGTTACCTGTTCGGGGAGATTGCCCTCACGGCGGTAACGCAGCGCGCCCATAGCGGCTCCTTTTGCGTGGTGGGGCTGTCAGTGACTTTGGGACCGCGGACAAGCTGTGACTGCCGGGGAGGTGGATCAGTTGGTGTGACGCGGCACGGCAACAGCACAGATAGATCCCCGTGATCCACTAGTGAGATCTTCGGAGGCGTTGTAAATTGCGATGAACGCTTGGGAGGTGCACCCCGATGCCGGAAGGGCAGCCGAATGCCCGAATCGCGCGCTGGTTGAAGCGTCGTATGCGTCACGACGGGCCAGTTGATGAGCGCATGACCACGCGGGACGTGGAGCGCCTCTGCAACGAGCGGGTGGGCTACGGACCTTCGCGCACGACGATTGCCCGCCTCATCGATCCCAGCTGGCCGAAGAGTGTCTCGCTCGAACAGACCATCCTCCCCATCGCGATGGCTTTCGAGTGCTCTCCGGTCGAGATTGAGCAGCAACTGGGGATCACGCTCAGCGACTCCGCGAAACTGATGCTGGAGGGAGGTCGCATCGAAGGTCTCCGCCAAGCGGCGTTGTGGATGGCTCAACTGCCGGACAAGGATCGGAAAGCCATTTTCGCGACGATCGAGGAGGCAACCGCTCGCGGTGCCACGAGCACGCCCCAGGTTGACACCGGGACTCAAGCACCCGCCTAAGGTCGCTGGTCCCTTGGCCTCTGTCGCAGGCGTACCGAACGCACTGGGCGGATCTGTGTCCGGGCGCGTGTGCCGGGAGGCGCATCTGGCCTCAATACCAAGCGTCGCATACGTCACCTGCTGGACTCCCCCAGAGGCCACTCCGCAGAGCGGAATGCCGGTCAGTGAGTATCGGTACTTCAGTTCAACACGATTGGGCTCGATTTGATCGCGCTGAGCGACATTTGTCAACTCGTAGCGTTCGGTGTTCACTGGCAGATGTCCTTGATGACCTGAACGGGCTCAAGAGGGGGCGGAGAAGGAGCGCTATGGCCACCATGGGGAAACGCTTCAAGCAGGCGATGCACGACCGCAGGTTCACCTATGCCACCTTCGTGCAGGCACTTACGGAAGAGGGCTTTCCCGTTACGCGCGGCTACATCGCGGGGATATGCAATGGGTCGAGGCCCAATCCTCATATCGACTTGCTCAAGGCGGCGGCGCGGGTGCTTGATGTCTCGCTCGGCTGGCTCGTCGGCGAGGGTGTCGCGCGAGAAAGGCGGCAAGCTTCCTCGGAAGAGGCCGCACCTGCCGGTGGCGCGGTGATGGCACAGTATGAGCAACTCCCCCAGCGTACCCAGCAGGCCATCGCCCACATGGTGCAACTGGCGCACACCGCTGAGGCCGTCGGGCGGCGTAGCTCTCCAGCGGACCGTCGCGCCCTTGTGGGCGGTGACGCGGCGGACACCACCGCTGGTGGAACCCATCCCTTCACTGCCTTCCAAGTCGAACAGGCACATCACGCTCCGAAGGAAACCAGCAATCTCATAGGCCAGCGACTGCGAGCCCTGCGGGAGGAGGCAGATGTCTCGACGTCCATGGCCGCGGAACATCTCGGCCAAGCGGAAGAGGCTCTTCACGCGATCGAGGCCGGAGAACGGACCGCATCCGAGCTGGAACTGAGTGGTCTGCTCACCTGTTACGGCGTGACCAACACCGACCACCGGCACCTGTTCTTCGAGGTAGCCCGAGGAGAGCACGATCACGCGTGGTGGCTCGACCGTTACTTCACCTCCATGCCGCTTTGGACTTCCACCATGATGGCCGCCGAATCGAACGCGGATGTCATCAAGGGTTACGCGGCTGAGGGGATTCCCCCTCTTCTGCAAACCGAGCAGCAGGCAAGGGCGGCGCGACGGGCGGCCCATCACCCCACGAACGCCCCGCGAGAGGTAGAGCTTGCTGTCCAAATCGTCTTGGAACGTCAAATCAGACCGATCGAGCAGCAGTCGGCCCTGCTGTGGTTCATTGTGCGTTCGTCAGCATTGCTGGATATGCCGGGCAGCCGAGAGGTGCGGGTCGACCAGATAAGCCATCTCATCGATTTGACAAAACGGCCAAACGTTGCGCTACGGGTTATCAACCTCGATGGCGAACGCTATTGCCCTCGTGGTGGTTCCTTCACGATCCATCAGCAGTACGGCCGGCCGAATCTTATATGCTTAGCCGGGCTAGTTGAGGATCAGTTATTCAGCGATCCAGCCAAGGGCGATCCATACCTTATAGCGCATATCCGGCTCGATGCATCCGCAGTACCTAAAGAACAGACCGTTGAAACGCTCGTCAGCATTCGAAACAGGATCGCCGCATTATAGCCGTACATGCGGGCCGACAGACATGCCTTTATTCACGTATATCGATACGGAGGGAGCAACATGGCCGAAGCAGTATCGCCGCTGCCGTGGATCAGAGCAAGCGCCGCCCGGATGTACGACGCCGCTCTGGACGGAATCAACAACAGTCAGGCAGACCGCGACGCTGTTGCCAGGATCTCGAACACCACCCCGTACTACGTGCCCACCATCAAGCAAAACCGCAAGTGGCTCGGCCGGGCTGTACATTTCCTCACCAGACAAGGAGTGCGACAGTTCCTCGACATCGGCACGGGTTTGCCCACGCAGAGCAACGTTCACGAGGTCGCCGGGGGAGCCAAGGTCGTCTATGTGGACAACGATCGGGAAGTGATCGCGCACGCGCAGAACTTGATGGCCGGCACCGACCGTGTCCGCATTGTCGAGGGCGACGCCCGTAAACCCGGCGACATCCTGGATCACCCCTATGTAGCCGAGTTTCTCGATAAGCGCGAACCGATCGGGCTGCTCATGATCGGGCTGCTCCATTTTATCCCAGCCACCGACGGCGTCTACGATTTGACCACCCGCTTCAAGGCTGCCATGCCGCCCGGTAGCTACTTCGCTCTCACGCACGGCACGTCGGACGGATTCAAACAGGAGTGGAACGCAGCGGTACGCGAAGAGTACAAAACTGCGCAGAATCGACCCCACATGCGGACGTACGAGGAGATCGAGCCCTTTTTCGATGGCTGCGACCTTGTTCCTCCTGGGCTGGTCAACGTTATGCACTGGTGGCCAGACGAAGCCGATGGTGACGTCCCACCTGAGCACATCGGACTTTACGGCGGGATCGGCCGGATCCGCTTCACTGGAAATATGTAACGCCCACTCACCCTCGCTCGCCTTCTTTTTCGAGCCAAGGACGCTAAAGGTTTCACTCTGAGTCGGGCCGTGAAAGCGGCCAACCATTGAAGTTTACTGCCGATAGAGGTGAGCGCTTCGTAATGTTCTATAATCCTAACGACCCGGAACTCCAGATCAATCCATACCCAGTCTACGAACGGTTACGTAACGAGCAGCCGCTCTATCGCAATCCCGACCTCGATTTCTGGACGCTATCTAGACATGCTGATGTAGCAGCAGCCTGGCGTAATACTGTGCTCTATTCTTCCGACCATGGACCAGCGCTTGAGCAATGGGGGTCAGACGCATCTGCCACGATGGGATTCGTCGCCATGGACCCACCGATGCACACAGATATGCGACGGTTGATTTCGTATGCGTTCACTCCCAGCCGCGTCAGCAGCCTCGAACCCTTCATTCGACAACTCACCCGCAGTCGCCTCGAACGTGCTTTGGAACACGCCTCCTTTGACTTCGTAGAGTTCGCCGCCACGATCCCCGTAGATGTCATCTCAGAACTCATCGGCGTGCCGACCAGTGATAGGGTCCGATTGCTGCACCTCAGCCAGCAAATCATGAACCGCGACGATGTTCGCGGCAGACTCACTCCAGCAGTCATCCAGGCAAACATTGAACTGGCAAACTACTACGCCGCCCTCGTCGCAGAACGGCGACTCAGCCCGCGCGAGGACCTCATGTCCGCTCTGCTACAGGCCGAGATCGAGGGCAAGCGACTGTCAGATCGTGAGATTGTCGCGACGCTGATGCTCCTCGGGGTCGCTGGTAACGAAACCACCATTCGGTTGCTCGGCACCGCGTGGCGGTGTGCCTGGGAGCATCCGTCCCAGCGAGCAAGGGTATGGTCAGGTCACATCAAGATCGGTGCGTGGGTCGAAGAGACTCTTAGGTACGAAGGGCCAAGCCAATACACCGCCAGGCGAGTCACACGCCCTGTGGAATGGTACGGCACAGCGATCCCAGCCAACTCGCGCCTTCTCCTGGCCATCGCTGCCTCCAACCGGGATGAAGGAGTCTTTCCCGAGGCTCACCGCTTCGACATGCGTCGCGACACCTCGAAGACGCTTGCGTTCGGCCTCGGCCCCCACTTCTGTCTTGGGGCCTCACTGGCCCGACTCGAGGCCGTGATCATCCTCGAAGAACTCGTCCGTGTCGTGACAGACGACTACGACCTTGACATGACGCACGCGTCTTGGACCACCAGTCCGAATGTCCGCGGGCATGCACACCTGCCAACCACGATCAAGCCCCGCTGAGACGTGCCGTCGGCCGCGCGGTGCCCGACACGCATCCGCCGCTTGCCTCGCCGGAACGGCTTCTGTTCGCACCGAATACTCAGCCCCGGCTCATCCCCCGTCTTACCGTCGAGCGGCGCACCGCAGAGCCGTCGCTCAGCGGTTGAAGTACGCGACGGGCTTGAGCGCCAAGCCGGTGACCTCGCCAGGGATCAGTGACGGGAAAGGTTCGGGACAGGATTCGTGGTCTCCCACTCGAGTACTGGTATCCCCGCGGCGGCATAGTAGGCCCGTTTGGCGCGTTTGCGCTGTTCGTAGGCTTGCATGCCGCGGACGCCATAGACTTCGACGCACACTCGGGGTTCTGTGTCGACCAGGATGAAGTCCGGTAGAACTGCGTCGCTGTCGAATCTCATCGGTTTGACGAATTCGCGACCGGCCGCGACTAGGTGATCGGCCATGCGGACCTCGTAACTGGAGTCCCCTGGCAGATAGAGCCGGTTGGTCAGCATCACCCCCATGTCGACCACGCGGAGGTAGCCGCGGGTGGTGCACTCGATGACGGCCAGCGCGATCTGGCGTGCGGAGTCGGGCCGCGCTTGGGAGAAGGCGGCACGGTAGGACTGCCGGACCCGGTTCATCAGGTGTTCGTCGGTGAACAGTGGGTCGCGCTGGTGACGCAGGACGAGGCGGTGTCCGTACGCGGTTGTCTGGACCGTTTTGAGCTCGCCCAGGATCAGACCTCGGCGCACGGCTCCCTTGGTGGATGCGCCAAGCGTGCTGCGGAAGCGGGCGAAGGCTTCTGCCGCGGCCGTCGCGGTCTTGGGTCTGTACGGCGGCACGACGTGCAAGACCGTGTTCAGGGGTAGGTCGTTGACGGCGCACGTGGAGATTTCGCGTTGCAGGGCGTGGTAGCACTGCACCCATGTTCTGCGTTGTTCTGGTCTTCGCCACTCGGCCAGTTCGGCCGCCTGCCACAGCAGGTGCAAGAGTCCCAGGAGGCTGACGGCCCGGCGGCGTCCCGACGCCGTGGTGCTCACTGGCCCAGGCGCCGGTTCCGCTCGGCCTGGGCGCAGCCGGAGAGGAACGGCCAGGCGGACCCTGGTGCCCTCATCGGTGTCGTCAAGGGCTGCGCGGGTGTACGCCGTTCGCCCGGAGTCGGCTGTGATCTTGTGGAAGTCGCAACTGGTGGCATGTCCGTCGCCTTCACCGGGCCAGCCGGCCAGGTGATAGCGGCCGCGTCGGGCGCGGATGACCAGGCGCTTGGGTGGGTCAGTGCACAGGCACAGGGCATGCCCGGCGCGGGCCTTGGCCGCTGCGAAGAGGTGAGCAAACCGGGCGGGGTTTCGTCGCAGGCTCGCCAGGGGCAGCCGCTGTCCAGCCAGTTCCACCTGGGCGGGGGACGGCGTGGGCGACGACACGTGGATGTCCTTCCGTTTCGGGAGGCTTGCGCGGGGGGAGCGGACCGTTCTGCGCTGCTCAGCGCCCGGCCGAGATCACGTAGTGCGAGCCGGTGTCGGTGTTGCGGGTGAGGGTGGCGCTTGTCCTCAGGGAGTTGACAGAGGCGTGTACAGCGTTGTGGCGAGGTCGGCGAGGTCGACGCGGTGGCCCTGCGAATCGAGGGCGTGACGTCCTGGGTCGTGAGCGTAGAGGTTGTGATGAACCTGTCCTGATTCGTCCGCGACCCAGATTTTGGGGAGCGGGTTCACCCCGAGCAGTCGGCCGAACGTCATCGGATCCGGTGCCCGGCTCAGCAGGCGGGCGTACTGGCTGGCGTGGCGGAGGATCTTGTGTTCGATGGGGTTGTCCAGCATGATCACCAGCGAGGGTGGGGCGTCGGGGTGGTGCTGCGCCGCCTGAAGCGCGGTGGCGGCGTAGCTCAGGTAGGCCAGGTCGCTCGGGCTGTCGGGCCGGGCGAGGTCGATCAGCCGCCGCCAGAGCGGGGATTGGCCGGCCGCCAGGTCGACGATGTGTGACCAGGCTGGGAGGTGGCCGGCTGTGAGTTGGCGCAGCATGTAGGCGGCGACGTTCGCCATCTGCGGACGGGTGTCGGCGGGTATGGGTCGGCTTTTCGGGGGCAGGGCCTGCTGCAGGCGCTGCTGGAGCAGGCCCGCGACCCGGGTGTGACGCTCGGACACCCACGGGTCGCACCACTCCTTCAGCAGCCGGACCGGCAGATCGCCGTTGTAGGCCTGCTGGAGCAGGTGCAGCATCGTGGCCGCGCATGGCACGTCGATGATCTGGCGTATGGGCACCTGGCGCGGCAGGCTGGCGAGCAGAGCGGTGCGTGCGCTGGCCAGGCGCAGCGTGCTCTCCTCCTCCTGCAGGGTGAGGCGATCATCGATGCTCAGGCGTGTGACGCGGGGGACGCGCTGTCGGCGTCGCGCGTGCGCGACGGGCACGGCGCCGTCAGGTGAAACGAGGAGAGCGGCACTAGCGCTGAAGAGGCACACGCCCGACACCACGAGTACTTCGCCGACGTCCTCGATGCCGTTCGGCGGCGGAGTCCCGCCGACGAACACGTGCTGGGCGGGGCCTGCGCCGGTGGTGAGGGCGGTGTAGGGGGTGATCTTGCCGCTGCCGGGGCGCAGGTCGTGCTCGCACAGCACCTCACCCGTCAGGGCCGCGGTGGGCGCCGGATGGCCCAGGGTCGCCAAGAGGCGGGCAAGCCGGTCGACACCGCGCTGTATCGGCCGTTGCCAGGAGGATCTGGATCCGGTCGTGTCCGCCAGGGTGGTCTGACTCCATTGGCGGGTGAGGCCGCCCGGCGTGACGTCGCTCGCGGCAAGGTCGATAGTACGCAGCAGCGGCAGCCGCGATCGCCGGCTGGTGCCGGGCTGGGGTGGTTGTACGAGGTAGAGCGGGGTGGCCTGCCCGTCGGCTGCTCCGGGGTGGGGTGGTGGCGGGGTGGCGCTGGCTGGGGAGGAGATGGCGGGTTCGGTGGACGGGGTGCGGGTGTCGAGCGGGCTGTGGGTGTGCTGGTGCGGTTGGGTGGGTGCGGGCAGGCTGATGGTCACGGAGGGTGGCTCTTTCTCTAGGCTCGGGCGGGGCTGCTGCAGGTGGGAGGACGGCCGTCAGAGGGACGAGCGGGGCGGCTGGTCTCTCTGCGGGCACGCCGATGCCTGAGGGCGGCGGGCGGGTGTTGACGTCACGGTCTGCCGCCAGCGTCGTCGGCGTCAGGCGCGCAGGGCCTGGCGCTGCTGGGCGAGGGTGGTGATGATGTGTCGTGTGGTCAGGGTTCGACCCCAGTAGCGGGCGATGCTGGTCAGTGCCGTTTCGTGCTGCTGGTGGGTGAAGGCGGCCACGCCGTCGGCGACCACGAAGGGCTGGATGTCGCGCATCATCGCGTCCTGGGCGGTGGCCTGGATGCCGATGTCGGCGTAGACGCCGCCGATGATCAGCTGGTCGCGGCCGAGGTCGGCCAGCAGGGCAGCGAGCGTGGTGTCGTGGAAGGCGCTGGGGCGTCTCTTGGTGATCACGTGGTCGTCGAGGTGGGGGGCGAGCGCGTCCGGGATGGAGGACTCGGCGATGGTGAGTCCGAGTCCCCAGAAGTCGGTCAGCAGGCCGCGTTCGGCGCGGGTCTGGGCGCCCGGCTGGCGGCTGTAGATCACGGGGATGCGCTGGTCGGGGATGTGGTGTTCGGCGCACGCTGCGCGCAGCGCTACCAGGTTGGACATCAGGTCGGCCAGTGGTGAGGCGTCCGGCTGGTACGGCTGCAGGAAGTAGTCCTGCATGTCGTGGATGAGCAGGGCGGCGCGGTGGCGGTCCAGGCTCCAGCCGACGGTGCCGTCGGTGGGGCAGCCGGGCATGGGATAGGCGGGAATGGCGGGCAGCGACATGGTGATCTCCTCAGAGGGAAGAAGGACGGGCCAGAGGCTTAGAGGGCGTGCAGGGCGCGCAGCATGGTCACGAATTTGGCGGTGGTTTCGGCCAGTTCGCGGTCGGGGTCGGAGTCGGCGACGATGCCGGAGCCGGCGTACAGGCGCAGTCGGCGCTCGTCGAGTTGGATGGCGCAGCGCAGCGCGAGTGCCCATTCGCCGTCGCCGCTGGCGTCTTGCCAGCCGACGAGGCCGGCGTAGTAGTCGCGCTCGACGCCGATGCCGTGTTCCAGTTCGGCGATGGCCTGGCGGGCGGTCGCGGTGGGGGTGCCGCACACGGCGGGGGTGGGGTGCAGGGCGGCGGCCAGTTCCAGCGAGGTGGTGTCGGGATGGGCGAGTTCGCCGTGGATGGGGGTGGCCAGGTGCCACATGGTGGAGGTGCTGAGGAGTTCTGGTTGGGCGGGGACGTGCAGGCGCGAGCAGTGGGGTGCGAGTGCGTCGGCTACGGCCTCGACGACGAGCCGGTGCTCCTTTTTGTCTTTGACGGAGGTGAGCAGGTGCTCTGCGGCGGTGCGGTCGGCGCCGCGGTGGGGGTGGCGGGCGGCGGATCCGGCCAGCGGGGTGCTGGAGACGCTGCGGCCACGGCGCGCGATGAGCAGTTCGGGGCTGGCGCCGAGGAGGGTGCGGTCGGCGCCGGTGGGGAGGGCGAAGATGTAGCGGCCGCGGCCGCCGAGGTGGATCAGCAGGTTGCTCTGGCCGAAGGGATGAGGGCTGGTGACGGTCAGGGTGCGGGCGAGCACGATCTTTTCGGCGTCGCCGGCGAGGATGCGTTCGCGCGCGGCGTGCACTGCCTTGAGGTAGTCCTTTTCCGATGGCGTGGGGCTGATGTCCCAGGTGGGGCCGCGACCGCAGCGGAAGCACTGCTGCACGGGCAGTGGGGCATGTTCGGTGAGGTGTTCGGGCAGGGTCAGCCGGCAGGTGGTGCCGTCGAAGCTGATGGCACCGAGGGCCAGGGCGGCGCCGGTGTCGGCGAGTTGCGCGGCGGCGTGGTCTGGCAGGCGTGTCAGGGGGACGCCGGTGAGGGTGGGGCCGCCGCGGGCGAGCAGGGTGCGCTCGGGGGTGGACAGCAGCGCATCGCCCGGACGGTAGTCCGCGATCGGGGGCGCGACGTACCCGTGCACCAGGGGTGCCTTGGGCGGGAAGAGTAAGGGGGACACTTTTCTCCTTCGGCGCCCAGCGGGTTCGGGCTGTGCGCGGTGTGGCGGGATCATTAGCGGAGGCTGGCGCCGCCGTCGACGAACAGGGTGTGCAGGGTGGTGTGGCGGGCTGCGTCGGAGGCCAGGAACAGCACGGCCTGCGCGACGTCGCCCGGCTGGGCCAGGCGTCCGAGTGGGATGCCGATGCGGTACTGGCTGGGCGTGCCGGCGATGGCCTGGGCGGGGTCGTGCACGGCGCGCAGCATGGCCGTGTCGGTGGAACCGGGGCAGACGATGTTGCAACGGATGCCGTGCGCGGCTACCTCCAGGCCGAGGCAGCGGGTGAAGGTGATGGCGGCGGCCTTGGCCGCGGCGTAGGCGGCCATCCGGGTGCGGGGTACCTGGGCGGCGTCGGAGGCGACCGTGACGATGGCGCCGCTTCCTCGAGGGATCATGGCGCGAGCCACGGCGCGCGAGAGGTAGAAGACGTGGTCGGCGTTGGCGGTGAACATCTCCCGCCAGTGCTGGTCGGTGTGGTCGAGCACGGCTGCGGTGTGCAGGCGGCCGGCCACGTGCACGCAGATGCCGATCGGGCCGACCTCCTGCTCCACGGCGGTGACCAGGTCCGCGGCGGCGGCTGGGTCGCTCATGTCGGCCAGGTGCGGTGCGACGCCGGGCACGGCCGCGGCCAGTTCCTCCAACGCCGGCCGGTCGGTGTCGACCGCGACCACGGTGGCTCCGGCTGCCGTCAGCAGTCGGCTGACAGCCGAGCCGATACCGCCGGCGGCACCGGTCACGATGGCGATCTTTCCGCTGACGCCGGGCACAACGGCATCGGCCATGGGCTTCTCCAAGGGGGGTGGGGGGCGGACGGCTGGGAGCCGCTCGAGCGCGCCGACGTCGGCGCGCGGTTTCGGTGTTCTCCTCAGCCGCCTGCGCCCGGGGAGGAGGGGTCGCGCGTGCGGCCCCGCCTGGACGGCGTCCAGCCGCAGGCGGGCACTGAGGTCAGGGGCCGGTCAGCGCGCTGCGGGAGGCGATGGCGCCTCCTGCGGGCGGGTGTCTGTCGGGGCTGCGCGGTCGGGCTCGGCGGGCTGCGCGGCTTTGCGGGCTTGTACCTCCCGGGCGGCCGCGGCGATCCGAGTGGCCAGCGCTCTGTTGGCGCGCCCGTTCCTGATCATGCCGATCCCCATCACCGCTCCTGCGTGATGGGGAGCGCGGGCAGCCCCAGCACCGCGGAGCGCAGGTGGAACGGGAGGATGGTGGCGCTCGCGGTGCTGACCACGTCCATCGTCTTCGGGCGCTTGGGCAGGGTGGACAGGCGGCGCTGGAGACGCGTGGACAGCGGGCTGTCGCCATGGTGCGGCGAGCCGCTGAGGAAGGCCCATTCCTGCTCCCACGCGCCGTAGAACAGCACGCTTTCGAACTGGTCGTGGAAGCGGGTCAACGCCTGCCGGAGGGTGTCTTGCCGCCACAGCGCGGGCGCCCCCGCGTGGGTGCTGACCACACCGCCCGGTGCCAGGATCGTCTTGCAGGCGTCCAGGAACTGCGTCGCGTACAGGCGGTTGTGCTGGGCATCGCTGCCGTCCTCGTCCGGCACGTCGATCACGATGACGTCGTAGAGGGTTCGCTCTCGTCGCTTGTCCTGCACGAAGGTGTGCCCGTCCTCGACGTACAGTCGCAGGCGGCCGTCTGCGGCGAGCCCGGCCAGCGCGGCGTCGACGTCAGCGGGGGTGTAACCGTAGGGCAGGTGCTGGGCGCACGCGTGGACGCATTGGAGGTCGATGTCGACGTGGTCGACGCGGGCGGCGCCCGCGTCGAGGGCGAGTTGCGAGGCGACGCCCTCGCTGCTGCCGATGATGAGCACCCGGTCCAAGGCGGGGGCAAGCGCCAGAGGCGGCAGCATGAGCGCCTCGTGGTAGGTCTGCTGGGGCAGTTCGCAGCTTTGGCGCTCCATCGCTTCCTCGGTGGCGCCGCAGAACAGGGCCATGCCCTGCGCGGTGCGGCCGATGAGAAGGTGCTGGTAGCGGGTCGTCTCCTCGTACACGAGTTCGTCGATCGTCCACGTGCGGGTCAGGCCCGGCGACAGCGTCTCGGTCACGTAGCGGGTCATGCGCTCTGCCTTCCGGTCAGGGGATGGGGGGACTCAGCGGTGCTGCAGTGACGGGCCGCGCGCGAGGGCATACCTCGATCGATCACGATGACGCTCTGCTGGGTGGGCTGGAGCTCGTCCATCAAGATGCGGAGCGCCTTGCGGGGATCGGCGGTTTGCCCGCACGTCATCACGTCGAAGAAGCAGGCGCCCCCCTCGACGGCATCGTGCTCGGGGCTGGTGTGGAGGGCGGCGTGCGACTCCGACAGCGTCGCCGTCACGGTCACCCCCTGCCCGGGGAAGCGGTGGCTCTCGATGTGCAGCACGGTGGCGTTGGCTTCGGTCAGTGCCTTGTCCAGCAGGCGGTGGAGGTGTTCGGCGTCATTGAGCACGGCAGGTTCGATGCCGTACAGGTCGGCCAGCACGTGATGGGCCCGGAACTCAAAGGCTGTCGGTGTGGGGGCGTTCACGAGGAGTTCCCTTCGGCGAGGGCGGAGTCGACAACACGCGTGGCGAGGGGCGGCAGTCCGTTGAAGCAGATCGAGGCGTAGCTGGCGGTGTAGGCGCCGGTGCAGCCGATGCGGACCCGGTCGCCGGCGCGCAGGGCGAGCGGCAGCGCGGGGCGGTGACGGTGGTAGCACACGTCGTCGCCGTCGGCGGTGGGCCCTGCCACGATGACCGGCCCGAGCGGCCCTGCCACGTCTGGCGCGTGCATCGGGTAGACGATCGCCTCGTCTTCGGTTTCGGCCAGGCCCCCGTACCGGCCGATGTCCAGGTACACCCATCTGCCGTCCCTGCGCTGGGTGACCTGCACGACTTCGCACTCGATCACTCCGGCGGTGGCGGCGACGGCCCGGCCCGGCTCCAGGACGAGTTGCGGCGTGCTGCCGCCGAAATGCCGTTCCAGGCTGCGGCAGATAGCGGTGGCGTACCGGCTCAGGGCGGGCACCGGCTGGGTGTAGGCCGCGGGCAAGCCACCGCCCACATTCAGGAACGGCAGAGGCCTGCCGAACTCGCGGTAGATCCGGGCGGCGACCGCGATGGGGTGCTCCCACGCGTGGACGTTGAGTTGCTGGGAGCCCACGTGGCAGCTGAGCCCGACCGGGACCAGCCCGGCGCGGGCCGCCTGCCGCAGCAGGTCTGCTGCCTGCTCCGGGTCGCATCCGAACTTGCGGCCGAACGGAGCGACCGAGCCGGCGTTGTCGACTCTCAGCCGGACGAACACGGACGCCCCGGGCGCGGCGAGGGAGAGCTTGTCGATTTCGTTGGCGCTGTCGGCCGTGAACAGCGTGACACCCGCCTCATGGGCCGCTGTGATGTCGGCGGCCTTCTTGATCGTGGTGGTGTAGGACAGGTCCTCGCCGCGGGCGCCTGCCGCCAGCGCCGCGCGAACCTCGCCGAGCGAGGCGACGTCGAGACGGCAGCCGACGGCCACCAGCGCGGCCAGGACTTCGGGGGCGGGGTTGGCCTTGACGGCGTAGTACACCAGCGCGTCCTCAGGGAAGGCCGCGCGGATGGCCTGATGGTTGTGCCGGATCTGTTGCAGATCGATCACCAGGAACGGTGTGTCGACACCGTGCGGTGCCGCGATGGCTGGGTGCGCGTTCAGCTGCGTCGAAGAGGTCGCCGTCGGGTTCACCGTGGTCCTTCCAGGGGAGCGAGGGCGAGATCGGCGGGCGTGCCTGGCCAACGGGCGGGCTGGAGGTGCTGACAGGGGCGAGCGGCGGGCTCCGACAGCGGCGGGTGGGCCTGCTGTCGTAGCGGCGGCGGTTCGGCGTGCCCGACGACAGGGTGGGGCGCGGATCTCGTACACCCGGCCCCGGGGCGGGCGCTGACGCCGAGGGTGCCCAGCCGGTGCAGATGTTCGGCGGTGGCGACGGCCAGGCCGAGCGGATCGATCAGGGGCAGCCCGGCCAGCTCACGCACGCCGAGGTGCACCAGGATCTCGTGAGGGATACCGCCTGTGGTGATCAGCCACTGCGCCCCCGCGGCTGCCGCCCGGGCAGCGGCCGCGGCGTAGGCGTGCACCAGTGGGGCGAAGTCCTCGGCGAGCGCGCGCTCCACGAGCGCGGTGCCCTCGGGGATGGCCTGGTAGCAGGCCACTTCCGCGCCCGCCGCGTAGATGTCGGTGATGATCGGCTCGCTCAGCGCGTTGCTGTGACCGAGCACGCCGAGGCGATGGTGGCTGGTGCGGGCCAGGTGCCATGCGGTCTGGCCACAGCCCACGGCCAGGATGCGGGTGCGCCAGGTGGCGGCGGCCAGGCCGGGGTCTTGTCCGGCCGCGCTGATCCAGGCGTCGTAGCCGTGCCGCTCGGCGGCCGCCGCCGACGCGGCGAAGTAGTCGTTGCATGGGGGCCCGTTCTGGCCGCAGCCGACGAGGTGTTCGGGTGAGTGGGCGGTGTAGGTGTCCGGCGGCAGCGCATGGATGTCGATCATGGTGCCGGGTCCGGCGACGGCACCGACGTGTTCGGCGTAGACCTTGTCGATCCAGGGCACGAGCCCTTGCACGGTGTGTCGTTGAAGCCAGATGCGCATCGGTGTGCCCTATCGGTGGGAGGTGGCGTCTCGCGGACAGGCATGGGCCCAGGGCAGGGCCGAGGGGGTGAGGGCGGCGATGGTCGGGGCGGTGATCTCGATGGTGATCAGCACGGGGTTTCCTTCCTGAGCGTGCGGAGTCAGCGGGCCGGGGCGGCGCCGGGCGGGGCGGTGCGGTGGATGCGCTGGTGGATGGGGCGGCGGGGCGCGGTGAGGGCGGGCGCGGAGTGCAGGATGGTCGCCTCCAGCGGGTCCAAATCGGGGTGGCATGAGCAGCTCCGGGCAACAGCCCCGGTGGCGACCGCCGGCCAGACGGCCGCCCCTGGCAAGGGGGCAGCGGACTTGGGGTGATCGGGTGCCGCCTCCTGCATCCAGGTCGCGGTGGCCTGAGCGGCTTGGACGAGCGCTGTGTGCAGGTGCGCGAGGACCTCGTAGGGCAAGGGCGAGGCCACGGGTGGTGGCGTGTTCGGCGGGCGCCCCACTGTCGGGCGGTCGACGGGCGGGCCGTCGACGGGCGGGCGGTCGGCTGTGGGAATGGGCGGAGTGGCGGGCCTGGTGGCGGGCGGGGTGGCGGGCGGGCGGGCTCGGGTGGAGCGGGGCTTGACCTGCTGGCCGGCTTGGGGTCGGGTGGCGGCGCGGACGAGAGGCCGGACCGCGGCCAGCAGGCCGCACAGCCCGGCCGCGGCCAGGCAGGCGGCCAGGACCGACAGGGGTCCTGCCGCCGGGCCGGATAGGAAGGGGTGCTGCAGCAGCACACCCGCAGCCGCAACTCCCAGCGCTCCCCCGCCCTGGCGGGCGGTCATGCTGGCCGCGCTGGCCACGGCTGCCTGCCCGGCCGGCCGGGTCTGGCTTCCGACGGCCGCGGTGATCGTCGACAGCACGCCGAGCCCCAGGCCGAGTCCCGCTAGCGCGACCAGCGCCAGCGCGCTGCCCGGCTGGGCGCGCATCAGCCAGGCCAGGGTCATGCCCGCGGCGACGACGAGGCACGCGCCGGTGTAGGCGACCGCGGCCGATCCCCACCGCTGACCGGCCGCCCCGGCCAGCGGACCGGCTAGCATGACCGCCGCCGACATGGGGCACAGCAGGAGCGTGGCCCACCAGGCGTCGTAGCCGATGGCGGCCAGGTAGGCGGGGGCGACTGCCAGGATCGGGTAGGCGGTCAGGCCGTAGAGGATCGACATCAGCCAGCCCCACCGCCAGCGGCTGTGCCGCCACAGAGCGAGCGGCACGGCCGGGCGCGGGTGAGTGCGCGAGCGCCACAGCACCGCCGCCAGAGCGGCCAGACCGAGCAGGGCGGCGGCGAGGATGCGCCGGGAGGTCCATCCCCAGGTGGTGCCTTGACAGATGACCAGTACCAGGGCCCCGATGCCGACGACCAGCAGCAGCGCGCCCAGCAGATCCGGCAGCCGGCCGGTGCCCGGCTGATCGCCCGGCAGTGAGGGCAGCAGGCAGACCAGGGCGGCCGACAACATCAGCCCGGGCAGGAACAGGGCCCGCCAGCCGAGCGCGGCGACCAGCGCGCCGCCACCGGCGTGCATCACGACGGTGCCTGCGGCGCCCGCGCCGCTCCACCAGCCGATGGCCAGCCGCTGCCGGTGCTGGGGCAGGTACGCGATGAGCAATCCCAGCGAGGCGGGAACCATCAGCGCGGCACCGCCTGCCTGCCCGGCGCGCCCGGCCAGCAGGATCAGCCAGGTGGGGGCCGCCATCATCGCCGCCGTCGAGGTCGCGAAGATCACCAATCCGGCGCCGAGGACCAGCCGGTGGCCGAGCCGGGCGGCCAGATGCCCGCCGACGCCGAGCAGGGCCGCGAAGACGATCAGGAAGGCGGTGGCCATCCAGCTCCAGCCGTCCACTCCCAGTCTGCGCGCCAGCGCATCCGGCATCAGGTCCTCGCCCGGGGCGGCCCGGGCTGAGGTGTCGGGCATGACGCTGATGCACAGCGTGGCGGCGACGATGTCGGCCAGCACCAGGAAGTTCACGATCGAGCAGATGCCCACGAGCAGCACGCTTGAGGTGCCGGCCCGCTGGGGCGAGGAGTGCCGGGCAGGGCTTGTCAGGCTCGTGGACGCAGCGGCGGTCCTGGTGGCGGGCGCAGGGGCGAGGGTCACCACAACTCCCGGGGTGAGCGGCGGCAGTGGGCATCAGGGTGGGATCGGCCGGGCAACAGGCCGAAGGGCAGGGCGCGAGCAGTGCTGGCGGCGAGGGCGGTTCGCCCGGCCGGGGCCTGATGATGGGGCGTATTCCGGCGCGGCAGGTGTGCGGGAGCGGTGATGGCGGGTGTCGACCCGGCGACGGTGAGAAGGGTGTGACACCCGCGGCTGCGGTTGGGGGCACCCGCGGGATAGGGGTGCGGGGTCGTTCGGGCGGGCGGTCGCAGCGGGGTAAGGAGGATGCTCACGGCCTGTCCCCCGTGCCGTGCGCCGCGCGTGCGGGCCAGGACGCGGTTGCCGCGTTCAGGTCGGCCCCCAGCAGGCCGCCCAGGTCGGCCGCGTGCGCGGAGGTGCACGTGCCGAAGGTGCGGGCCAGGTGCCGGCCATCCGGCGACAGCACTGCGGCGGTCAGGCTGACCAGGTGGCCGTCGTCGGCGGCATACCCGCCCACCACAAGGCGATCCCCGCCGTCCACGGCCGCCAGGACGGCGCGTTCTGCGGTGACGGCGTGCCAGGTGCGGCGATCGTGCAGAATGCCCACGGTGTCGATGACGTCGTGCCGCTCCGCCAAGCATTCCAACGCCAGCGCGCCCTGAGCGGGATCAGGCAGCATGTGCTCGATCCCGATGACGTGGGCGGTCTGCGCCTCACGGTAGGTCAGGTCGCTCCGGGCGCACACGACGGCGGCCAGGTGCCCGTCGGCGAGCATGTCCAGGCAGGTGCGCGCGTCGGCGTCGATCAGGTGGTAGCTCAGGTCGGCCCGCAATCTGCGGAGCATAGCCAGACGGCGAGCCGATGCGGTGCCCACCTGGGCGCCCTGCGGGAGCTGCTCGAAGGGCAGGTCGGCGATCAGGACGTCGCGGGGGTCTTCACGAGCCGGGGTGGCCGCGACCACGAGTCGCGGATCGGGGAGGCTGGGCAGCTCCGGGTAGAGATGCACCGCGCAGTCGATCTCCCCGGCCAGCACCTGGGCGCGCAGGTGGCTGACGACCTGCTGCCGGGCGCCGCCGCCGGTGGTGGCGCCCTCAACGGCTGGCCCCGTCTCGTATGGACCTGTGTCGGCTGGTCCCGTGTCGGCTGGCGCTGTGTCGGCTGGCACGGGCTGGACGTCGCGTCCGGTCAGTTGCCTCAGCTCGTTCGCCAGGTCGGCGAGCGGCAGGTGCGCGGCACCGCCCAGCCGCAGCCTGGTGGAATGGCCCGGGAATCCGTCGATCACGATGTCATCTCCTGCTGCTGGTGACCGGGCTCGCTCCGCACGGCGCCGCCGTCGGCTGGCCGTGGGTGAGGCTGGACGCGCCCGCCGCGGTCGACGGGCCGGGGTGTGGGCCTGCGCGGGTGGCGGGTGGTGAGGGTGCGGGTCTCGCCGATGGCCATCGCCCACAGGTGATCCGCTGGTCGGCCGGCCGCGCGCCAGGCGTGGCTGCTGAGCGTTCGCGGCTCCAGCACGGGCTCGTCGGACAACACGAAGCTCCCCCAGTGCATGAGGGCCATCCGTGCGGCCCCGAGATCGGCGCAGGCACGGATCGCTTGCGCCGGGTCGACGTGCGCCGAGTACTGGAAGAAGCGCGGGCCATAGCCGCCGACGGGCATGAGCGCCACATCGATCCCGGGATAGCGGCCGCCGATCTCGGTGAAGTGCCGCGCGTAGGCGGTGTCACCGGCGTGGTAGACGCGGTGGCTGGAGGTCGTGATGAGCCAACTGGCCCACAAGGTGCGGTAGAGGCCCCACGGCGTGCGGCCCGACCAGTGGGCGGCGGGCAGGCAGGAGACGGTCAGTTCCCCGCGCGGGCCGAGTGACTCGTCCTGCCACCAGTCCAGCTCTCGCACATCGCGAAAGCCCCGGCGGCGAAACCCGCGCCCGAGCTTGGCCGGCACGACCACCGTGATGTCCCGGTCCAGGCGCGTCACGGTCGGCCAATCGAGGTGGTCGACATGATCATGGCTCACCAGCACGGCGTCGATCGGCGGGAGTTCGGTGACCTCCAGCCCTGGTGGGGTGAGCCGGGGCCGCACCCCCGCAATCCGGTCCGACAGGACGGGGTCAAGGAGAATCGCCGACGAGGCGGTGCGCAGCAGCCATGAGGCATGCCCGAGCCAGGTCAGCGCCGTCTCGCCAGGACCGACCGGGCCCAGATCGGCGCGCTGGACAGCGAGCAGGTGCCGCTCGGACAGATCGGCGCGGGTCCATCCTCCGTGCAGGGCGATGCGGATCAGATCAGCCGGGCCGGGCAGCCGGTGCACGCGCCGGGAACGGAACGTGCAGGGCCACAGGCGCGTCCCGCGCTCGCGCTCACCCACGGCCAGGCCTTCGGCAGGCCAGAACCACGGCCGGAGGCAGGTTCCGCCAGACCGGTCCGCACACCTCAACGTGACCGAACGCGGCTCGCAGTCGGTGGCGGAAGGCCCGGCAGGAGCGGGTGGGCCACGCGGTCATGGTGGTGATCGCGCTCAGCACGCCGTCACCGGCCAGCACGCCCGAGATCTCGTCCATGATGTGCTGCTGGCGCCTGGCAGGCAGCAGCGTCCAGGGCAGAGCACTGACGACCACGTCGACCTGCTGAACGCCTGCCTGTTGCAACAGGCGGGTCAGATCGGCGGCATCGCCGGACAGGACCTGCAACCACGGCCGGCTGCGGGTCAGATGCCGCACCAGATCGCCGTTGATCTCCACGGCTAGTTGGCGGCCCCGGGCCGGTAACCGGGCGGCGATCGCGTCGGTGATGACACCGGTGCCGGGGCCGAGCTCCACGACGGTGGGTGCGCTCTCGGCCGGGACCACGGCGGCGGCCAGGTCAGCCAGCGCGCGAGAACTGGGCGCGATCGTGCCGATTTGGCGGGGATGCCGCCAGATCGCACCCGCGAACGTGCGGGTGTCGGATCGGTGGGAGGTACCGCGCTGCGGGGTGGCCAGGCGGGGTAGCCAGGCACCGTCGTAGGCGATCGGCAGGCGGGAGCGACGACTCATGAGGATCCTTCGTGCATGCGCAAGACGAGGGAGAAGGGCACGGCCGAAGTCGTGGTCGGGGCCGTGGTCGTGGTCGTGGTCGGGGGGTGAGGGGCACCTGCCGTGACGGCCGCAACGGGTGCGCTGCCTGGGAGGGAAGCCGCCCGGGGAGTCTCGGCCGGGCTGGATCGGTGGGGCTCAGGAGGCACCGCGGCATGTCTGCCGCGGCGGACGTGCTCGCCGTGCCGCACGCCGTCCTCGCCGTGGTGCGCGAGCGCGGGCCGGTGGCGCGCCAGGCGTGGCGCGCTGTTGTCCACGCGGGCCGCTACCCGGCCGGCGGGGCCATGCGGGAGCCTCAGCACGGTCGTGAGATCGGACAACGCCACGACGAGGCCGCCCACGACGTGGGGTCGCACCACCACCGCTGCTGACCCGGGTGGGGGCGTCGGTGTGGACGCAGCGGTGGTGGTGCGAGTCTGGGGAGCGATCTGCAACAGGACCACCCCGGCGATGATCAAGGTGATCGCGACTACCTTGGCGGGGCTAGTCGACTCGTCGAAGAGCGACGTGCCAATCAGGGCGATCGCCGCGGTGCCGACGCCGGACCAGATCGCGTAGGCGACGCCAACCTCCAGGTGCAGGCGCAACGCCGCTGCCATGAGCAGATAGGAGGCGACCACCCCAGCCAGGGCAAGCGTCGTGAGCGTCAGCGGCCCGCCAGTTGAGCCGCTGTGGGAGGCGGCTTTCAGCGCGGTGCTGGCACCGATTTCGATGACGATCGCCAGGGTCAGGAGCAGCCACGCCATCACAACGCCTCCGGATCGGCCAGTGGCCAGGCGGCGACCTGATCGGTGAAGCGCTCACTGGCGCGTTGCAGCAGGTGAGCGCTGATCGGGGCGCTCACCTCCCAGTGCCGCACCAACTCGCGCACGCAGACGACGGCATCGTCGACAACGCGGCCGTGCACGGTGGACAGGTGCACCACGTGCCGCTCCAGCTCCTGGGAGCGCAGCAAAAGGCGGCGCGCCGTCAACTCGTTCGCACTTCGGTCCAGCCCTTGCAGCTCCGACAGCCGCATCGCCCAACGGTGGAAGCGGCGGCCGACATCGGCACCGGCCGCCGTGCTGGCCTCGGCCACACTGGCCTGCGGGTGGTCTCGGTGATGACGCCGGATGGCGGTCAGCACCTCGCTGACCGTCCAGCTCACCTCCTGCATCGCCTGACAGGCCGCGTGCAGGGTCTGCACCCGGTGAGCCAGCCCGACCAGACTCCACGACGTCCCCACCAGCAGGTGTCCCGGCTTGCGCGCCACGGGCCAGCCCACCAGCCGCAATTCACGGAGCATGCGGTGCTCGGCAACCCAGCGCCGCCGCGCATCCAAGCCCTCCCCCGGTACGACACGCACCTGTCCGCCGGCCAGCAGGACTCGAGGACGAGCCTGCGGCGCAACGCGGACGCAGATGCGGGCGACGACCTGGGCGACATCGGCTCTGTTCATGGCCTCTCCGGCGGTGCGTCGAGAACGTTCTGGTGCCGGGCGTGATGGTGGGCCAGCGCGATGCTGGCGTCGTCGTGCATCCGAGCCACCTGTGCCCGCACCTCGGCAAGCAGCCGCCGTAGCACGACAACCTCCTGCTCGGCCGCGACGGGCGACACGATCACGACGTGGGCCGTCAACTCATGAGGGCGGCCGCCGCCTCTGAGGATGGTCATGGCACGGGTCAGCACCACGGCGGCAACCACGGCTGCCAGCCCCAGGCAACCGGTCAACACACCTGCGGCGCCCACCTCCTGGCCGCTCGGCATGGCCGCCTCGGCCACAACCGATGCCCCGCCGATGGCGAGCATCGCGCCGAACACCCGCGCGGCGAGCACACCGGTCGATGAGCATGCAGCGGATGGACCTGCGTGCGGCACTCCTTCGGGCGGCCACGACACCACCAGCACACTCCCCAGCCCGGCCCCCACCAGGGCGGCAGCCAGGCCACTCCATCCGGCAAGGTCCTCCTGCGCGATCAGGAGCACCAGACAGCCCGCGCCTGTGGTGGCGACCGTGCCGTACAACAGCACGGTCTGCCCGTACCGCCGCTCCACCCGGCAGGCCGCGACGCCCGCTGCCACGACTCCCAGCCACAGCGGGATCCACCAGCCGTTCGAGAGCAAGCCTCCGGAGGACGCAGAGAACGTGAAGAACGCCGGAGTGTGAATGGGGGCCATGATCAGCCAGAGCGCGCCGAGCAGGCACACAGTCTGTCCGCCCCACTCAGCCCAAACGCGCCGCCCACTCCCCCACCCGGCCGTACGTACAGTGCGACTTCCCTTCACGATGCTGAGCACGATCAGGGCCGCACTTGCCGTGGCAAAGACCAGCGCGTGGGGGGAGGTCCACCCCCACCATCCAGCGCTACATAACGCAGCAGCCGCGCCGCCCGCCGCTCCGGCCCGCAGCAGGGCCACGAGAGCATCGGAACCCGGCGCAAGCGCACTCCGGAAGCCGGAAGGCAGGAGGAGCAGCCCGAGCGGAGTCAAGGCCACCACAGAAGTCAACAGAGCAGCCGGCCGCCACCCAAGACCGCCCAGCAGCGCGCCCACCGCAAGCGGGGACGCAAGGGCACCCGAGGCAGCCCCACACAGCCACCACACCACCGGCCGACGATCCGGCCGAGGCATCTCCCGCTGCATGAGCGTCAGGCCTGCAACCAGCATGAACGCCGTGCCTGCACCCTGGAGGAAGCGCCCCACCAGCAGCGGCGACCACACAGGAGCGACAGCCACAACCAGCGCGCCCACGCCGCACATAAGCGTGCCCAGGGCAAGCGTGCGTCGGTGGCCCAAGGCGGCTTCCAATGAGGCCGCCCTGCCCAGCATGGCTCCCAGAGCCATCACATAGGCGGCGCTCGCTCCGACCAGCTCCCCTGATGCGAGGCCCTTGCTGATCGGGTCGGCTTGCAGAGCAGCAAGAAGCACGGGCAGTGCACTGGTCTCGGCGGCGGCCAAGCCCGCCACGACAACAACGATCGCTGGTGTGCGGCAGCCTCCGCCGAGAGCGCGAGCACGGTGGCGAGGAGCCTTGACGTGATCCCCGTGTCTCGCCGGCAGGGTGGATCGCTGCGTCAGAAGCCGGGACGCCCACATCATCGCAACGCCCCCACTGACCGCGACGGTCCGAGGGTGAGGCAGCCATCATGGTCCGGCCGGTGTGCGACAGCTCTTGACTGACTGTTGTCAGATCGACCGCGGGCGGCCGCCGGCTTGAATGCGCATTCCGGCCACTCATCAAGGCGATACCCGCCCGGTTGAGACTGTGCGGGGCGGCCGGCAGCGTGCTCGTGCGGACCTCGAGAGAGCCAGCGGGCTTTGCAAACACTGGTGACTCGATGAAGGGCGTGCCCTGCCTCGCACGTCGCTGTTGGCCAGCGCACGACGCGAACGGGTGACGGACGAGCGACGATCTGCTCCACCGGTCTTCCTTCCAGATGGCCCCCAAAGGGGACGCCTCGACGGGCACGTGGCAGCAAACTGGATGCACCCCCGGCTGACTTGACTGATAGTCAGGATCATTGTCAGGGCTGCGCGTGAGAGTGTAGACAGGGCTAATTACGCAAGCGAGTCAGATTTTCTGACGGGAGATTGATTGTGGCTGATTCGTTATCTTTGGCCCACGGCTTTGCTTGGGAATCCGGACCGGAACCGACTACGCACCCTGCGCCGGAGACGGCGGACGCCAACTCGTGCGCGCTGCATGTCTGCTGGCTGCGGCCTCGCGGCGGCATTGTCGCCAGGACCGTCAGACGGCGCGTCCTGGACGACTCGGCTCGTCCCCATCGACTGAAATCCGAAAGCGCTCGAGATGCTCGCGTCGATGCTCCCGGTGCCCAGGCCACTACCCAGCGCTCGGGACTTGCGCCTCTTCTGGCTTCGCACGACATCGACACACTCAGCGGCTCGACATCAGCTACACCGCTGGCCACCTGCGACAACAGAAGGCTGACGGGGGTGCCCGCACAGCTCGGACACAGCAGGAAGGGGATGCCAGTGCGCCCCGTGGTCGATTTCAATGAACAGCAAGTTGCGACACACCCATACCGCGCGGCTCCTCGCAAACTGTTTGTTCGTGCGCTACGGTCTCGATCATCAGTGATGGGAGGGGTTAGCGATGGCGCAGCTTCACAAGGGGAAGCGGGACACTTCAACCTTTGCGGTGCCGCTGGAGCTGAAGGAGCGCATAGAGGCCGCTGGAAAACGCCACGGCTACAAGCAGCCTGGCGTCTACCTGGCCGACCTCGTCAGTGCCCTGCACCCGGACCAACGCCAGCAGTCAGAGCGCGCTGGATCGATACGTTCGGCGATTTCGATGCTGCTGGCCTCGGCACGAGTGCCAGCATCGACGGGGAAGCACGTGTTCGGTCTTCGTACCCCGCTTGGTGTGAAGCCTCGCATCAAGACCACGTACAGCACCTACGGCTTCACAGATATGACTGCCTACCTTGTGGCCTTGATGAGCGCCTTGCACCCTGCGGAGCCAGGAGCGGATCACGACACCACACGCGACGCTCCCGCGGTGACGCCCGATGCCGCTCACTCACTGGTGACCAACTTGTTGCACGGCGGTGTCAACGCTCCGCTTCCGAACGCAGACCGGCGAACCGGATACGAGCAGCAAGTGTTCCTGGACCTGTACGACCTCGACCGTCCCCGACAGACTGCGGCCTAGAACCACGGGCTATCCGGCAACAGGAGGCACACGGACGCCAACGTAAGCCGCGCCCCTACCGGCGCACCAGCACAAATGCAGAGAGCCCCCGCGCTAAATGGCCTGGTAAACCGTGCGCGAGAGCTCTCTCTACAAAAATCAGACATCCGGCCCGGCGCGTATCGGCTTCGGCTTTTGCGTGCCTGGCCGGTGTCCAGAAGTCCCGGAGACCAAGATAGACGAGGATCCCCGGGTCAGCCAAGTCGTGCGCGCAATTGGCGTGTTCGGCGTGTCGCGACCCATGATGATCATTTCCACTCACGAGCGTCGTAAACCGGACACGTCGTGGAGCGGAAGGGCACCGGACGCTGGCGCTTCAAGGATGCACCAGCGCTACGTGGGAAGCCTGCGCCCTGGTCGAGCCTTCCTGAATGAAACAGTGCGCTGCCGCGGTGCGCGCTCAGGCGCGATGCCTCTTGCCAGGTATTCCCCGCCGTCGCCAGAACTAGCGTCCGCTGAGCCGCTGGCGACTGCCTGCAACCACCGGCCGCGATGCCTTCATGCTGTGTCCCGGTCGTCATCACATCAAGCTCATCGGCGCCGGCCGGCGCCGATGCCGTGCCTGACCTCGGCATCGGAGGCGCCTGTGACCTGACCCGTCCAGCCCGCACGCCTGGGCCCACCCCACACAACCCATAGCGCGCTCAGCAGCTGCTAGCACACGCACCGCCAGCAGCTTTGTTTAGAGCACCCACAAACGCACGGAGCACCCATGAGCAGCCATGCGCTGTATTTCGTGTACCGGAAAACCGGACACACCATCGTGGCAACCGCTGATCTCGATCAGACCGGCTGCGCGGTGAGGGGTGCGCTCCCGCACGGGCAGAGACGGCATCCCTCGGATGGCTGGTTGGTCGCGCTGTCCGCTTCAGCTCATCGGCGCCGGCCGGCGCCGATGCCGTGCCTGACCTCGGCATCGGAGGCGCCTGCGACCTGACCCCTCCAGCCCGCACGCCTGGGCCCACCCCACACAACCCATAGCGCGCTCAGCAGCTGCTAGCCCAGACACCGCCAGCAGCTCTGTTTAGAGCACCCACAAACGCACGGAGCACCCATGAGCAGCCATGCGCTGTATTTCGTGTACCCAAAAATCAGGCATACCAGTCCATCGTGGCCTTGTCCGCCGCGACATCTGCCGGTTACAGCCGTAGTCGTCGCCGGCCGTCGCCGATGTCCACAGCCCGAAGGGCGGAGCCACGAGCTCACCTTGGGGTACCTTCACTCGTGGGTTGGCATACCCGATTTGGGGTGCCCCGACCCCCTCGTGGCGCAGAGTCTGAACTACGAGGTTGGCGTTTTCATCGCGAGGGCGTCATGACCCTGTCCCGCGTCCCGCTGGAGAAGTTGCCCACCGGCACCGTCAAGATCCCACTCGCTCTACCTCGTGGCGGGGCATGGCCCATCGTGGCCCAGATCGCCGCGCTGTCGCAGCGATCCACTGGCTGCACCGCTTCCATTGCCTACCTCGTTGACCAAAGCGGCATGTCCGCCTCGACCGTCTACGCAGCGTTGGCCGCCGCCGGTCGCTGGATCGTCACCAGGGGGCGAACTCGTTGGCTAGCGCCGCTCGCTCACGATGCAACCTGGGCACGGATCTCCTACCGCGCCGCTGCGGCCGTCGGTTGTCACCAGGTGAACGGGATATGGAAGGCGCGACGTAATCGGTCCCTGTTGCTGCAGGCGTACTGCTTCCTGCGCCGCGATGAGGACACCGGCCAGCTGAGAAGCCATGCGCAGCTCGCCCAAGCCATGCAGTTGTCCATCAGCGCCACCAAGAACCTGCTGGGCACGCTCATCGCCGATGGATGGATCAGCGGTCGGCCAGAGGGCCGCCATGTCCGCTACGTCACCTACGACACCCCCCGCGAGCAGGACGCCGACGAAAACGGATCTAGCCTGCTGAGTGGAAATGATCAAGACGTCTCATCGGAAATGATCAAGACTGCTGACCGGATACAGAAACACGATGATCAAACACGAGGAGAGAAGCATGACGGTTCTCCTCTCGCCGCAGGCGAAGTACAGGACCGTAGCGACGCGCCGAGCGACAACGCGCTAACGCGCGAGAGGCATATTCAGCCTGAGCCGGGCACAGCCCCACCCCAACCACCCCGGGCACTCGGCGCGCCCAGCGCAATGACAGCGCTTCCGACGGACTGGGTGGCCCGGATGAGCGAGCCCGAGCGCGAACGTGTTCTTACGGCGATAGAGCGTGAGATCACGACAGGCCGCACGGTGGCGCAGGTAGCAGCGCGCATTCGCCGCCGGCTGACGTACTGGAACGGTGTGCGACCGCGGCGCGCTGCTGCGGCCGCACTGACGGTGCTGGCACGGGGATATCGCTGTCCACGACCAGAATGCGAAGATCATCTGCTGCCTTCGGGACACGTCTGCGCCGCCTGCACGGAGATCGGCACAGAGATCAATGAACGGCGCCTGGCGGCCGCGCGCCATGCTGCCGTGAGTGATCCCCCACCGAAAGCCCTTGAACAGGCAACGCACGTGCCCGGCTCGACCACTGCCCTGCCGCCTCGCTGGAAGACGCCGGGACTCGCCTCCACTACCCGCGTTGACGCAGGCGGCCCGAACGGCCCAGCCGCCCAAGCTCGAGCACTGCTGAGAGCCACCAGTCCCCGGTTCGCCGACGCCGAGAAGCGCAAACGCCTGTCATCCGTGAGCAGCCGATGAACGTCCAGGAGGGCCCAGACAGCCCATCACATGGTGGTCTGGTCAGGCATTGGGCGCACCACGCTCCCGCCGGTCGGCACAGGCCGTGCCCGGATGAGTCCGACGCCGCAGCTCGTCGAACCCATCCGGGAGATCATGGCGGCGAGGGGAACACCTCGTCGATCAGGCGCACGGTCTGCTCGGTGTCGGCATGAAGGTCCAGGAGAGCATCGACGAGGGGGTTTCGCACCGTGACCGTAAACGTTTCGGTCGGGGTGTGGTCGGGGTCGACGGGCGCGCCGGGCTGCGTGTCACTGTCGAGGCCACCGGCGAGCCGGGCCCGGAAACCGGAAGAGGCTCGCGAGTCTGGGGGTGGCGCTGCGAGGTAATACGGCGGTTCAGTGGCTTCGCGCTGATTGAAGTACCCGGACACGGTGATGCCTCCTGTCTGAGATACCCACACCCAGATCCGAGATGGTTGGCGACCGCCCCGATGAAGTCCCGGATGAATGTGCAGAACCAACCTCGCGGACATGACCATCCGCGGCGCAGATCAGCATTGGAGCAGGACATGGGCAGGGATCACGTGCCCAACCTGGAGCGGGGGCGCACCGGCGACAGTACTCGGCAGGCCGACTCTCATCCGCGGTGTCGAATTGCAGCCGCACGCCTAGCTGACGAGGACGAGACCCCCTCCCTCCCTGCCACCTAGGCGTGCGGCTCACCGTCCCCGTGCTGATCCCCGTACGAAACAGGCAGCCGAACATTCTCGCCTGTCGACGACTCGCTCCCCTTCAGAGGCGAGGCCAGGGCATCGGGATCGTCACGTTGACGGCCGATATTTCCGTCGGAGGGAAGCACGCTCCCCTGACTCCACCAGGATGAGGCGCCAACCACCGCTGAGGATTGAACTGCTGGAGCGGCCGGTTGAGGACCGCACGCCAACAATCCAGCCTCTGTCAGATCTTCAGGGCCGAAGTCAGCGTACGGTCCTCACACTCGGGTGCCACGTGTGTCGCATCGCCTGCCCCTCCACAGAACCCCCGGAGGTGCCCGTAGCTGGTTGGGTCACGAGGGTCTGCCAAAGAAGGACGCATCCTTCGAAAAGGCAGGCGATTCGGCGAACTATCATTGACTATCTGTAAAGTGACGAGTCAGACAATAGATGCAGCAAGCCTTGCTGTCACGAGATGCAGCCGACCCCCCTGCGACCGATGCCAATCTGTTATCGAAGGACACGTGGGTCCGACCGTGGCCGGGCTGCCATGAGACTGGGATGTGGTCTCTAAACGAGCAGATCAGCGCCAGATCATCGTCATCAACTCGGAGGTGGATCCGGCAATGCATCCAGATGCGAGAGAAGATGCATCTCCACCCTCTGTGACTTAGCTTCAATCACGAGTGAATAACGACTTATCGGAACGTCGGCGCAACACAACACCTTCCACGCCTTGACTCCTATCATCAGCTCGAATATTGACGAACTGTCAAGCGGACAGTCAGATGGAGGGGTGATGCGTGAAGATCCACGTGATGCGAACCTGAACCCAGACTCACCCCAGTACCGCATCCGGGGACGGCACCGCGCCGGAGAATCGGCCCCACTCACTGACGGGAACAGACCGCCGCCGGCTGCGCGGGAGGTGCGGCAGGGACAAATAGCAGATCGCCTCAAGGATCATGGTCGGCTTCTCGCCACCACCGTCGTGGTCAGCGCAGCGGCGATTGGGGTATGGGCCGTACTCAACCCGGCAGGCCCCACCGCCAGCACGGCCGAAGGCGCCACTGGCGTCAGAATCTCACCCTCGCGATCGCCTCTGTTACAGGAACCAGTCATACCGCTGGCCTCCACAAGCACATCAACCTCGAACGCAACCACCACCCCTCCCCATCCCTCCCCCAGCGGAACAGATCCCGCCTCACCCCACCGGGCCGACCCCACGCCGAGCCGCCACCCCGCCAGACCGACAACCGTCCAGACACCCCCGACACAACAAGAACGCGCCCCCACCAAGACCCCGCAGCCTCGACCGTCACCGCCCGCTCCTATCCAGGCCGAGAGCCCTCATCAACTCGGGCGTAACCTCCCCCCACCCCCTCCCCCCCAGGCGTCCATTCCACCGACACTCGAACTCGGCGCCAGACGAACCGGGACACTGCAACTGCAGTGCCTCGTGGGCACCTGCGCAATCTCTTCCACCAGCACAGACGCTCGCGAGATATACACCAACGGCGACAACATCATCGTCGACTCCCCCACCATCACACCCGACTGCTCAACCCGTCCCCACCTGCAATCAGGCACGGTCACCATCTTCTGGACCGGCACCACCCACGGAGACGGCATCACCAGCAGCGGGACAACCGCTGGCCGCGGCACCCTCACCACTACCGTCACCTGGACCATAGCCAACCGCGAGGACCCTCATCTCGCAGTCCAGCCGGCCGGCGCAACCAACTGGCCCAGCTGCCCGCCCACGGGCACCAACGTACTGAGAGGTCCCGAGTGAAGCTCTTGAGCCGCCACCGTGTCATCCCGATCCTGATCGCCGCAGTGCTCGTGATCGCGTCCGCAACGGGAGTGGCCGTCGCGAATCAACCAGACGCCAAAGAAGCCGAACTCTCCTGCGCCGCGCTCTACGCAGCCAACACCAGCGAATACACGGACTGCCTCACCTACAAGATCGGCATGATCAACGGTGCCAACAGTGGCGAACCCACGGCCGCCACCGTAGCCCCCACACCCCGACCGCCCGTCCGCTTCTGCTCGAAAGACGGCCGCTACATCAACGAGAAGCTGAAGCAGCCCAAGACCTGCACCAAACCGATCACCTGCCTCACCGACGCCAGCACCGGCAAGTACCGATGCGCCGACCCCAACGGCACACCTATCAACCCTCCTGATCCCGTCTGCCAAACAGAACCCCAGAGCTACGCCTGCGACGTCGGCAGAGCTTCCCCGAAGCCATCCCCAGGAAGAACGAACGACACCACTCCTCCAGCAATGATCGGCGAGCCCACGTCGATCACCTCTCCACCAGCATCCGACTCCACCATCGCCATCGCAGACCTTCCCTCCTATGAACCCTCACCATCGCTCAGCGAGCTTGCCGAGACACAGAACCCCACTCCCCCACCGACCCCAGGCATCAGTGCCAGCCCAAGCCCCTCGGCCAGTCCCACCGCTACCTCTGCAGCCAACGCGAGTCAGGCTCCCAACGACGCCGTTACCCAGGCCATCCGCGAAGCCGAAGCGCGAAGCCTGAGCATCTGGCTCGACACCAACCTCATCCCCGCTTGGAAAGCCGGCCCACACCAACTCCGCACCGCCGCGCAGCGCCTGGCCAACTACACCAAGCTCTCCCCCCAGATCAAGGGCGTCAAAATCTCCTACGAACTTGGCACGCGCGGCGAGCTCACCACCGTCGACCAGGTCCTGCGCTTCGTCACAGAGACGAGCAACACCCTGCGTACGACGCTCCCGCCAGATCAGCAGATCGCCGCGGATGTGGCGATCCCTGAACTCGGATGCGGCAGCCACAAGGCATGCAGAACGACAATGCAGGACCGCTACCCCCTGCTCACACTGGGCACCAACAGCCACCCGGGAGTAGAGCAGTACATCCTCGCCGGAGCTATCGACGCAGTCTGGATCAGCCGTCTACCCGAGGCCGACGACGATTACGGAACTTGGGGCATCAGCGCCGCCCAGGCGTGGCGGAACCTCTGGAATCTGCTCGAAGACCGTGCTTGGGCGCGCAAGTCGCCTGGACTCTTCATCGGGGCCCGCGAACTCGGCCTCGCACATCACGGCGACCGATCGACCGTGACGGAGAGCGCCGCGAGGAAGGCTGTCGAAGATCTCGTCGGCGTACCACTGGAGAAGAGTGCGCAAGAGGTGACCCTGTGGACGTGGCGCCAAACCTTCAAAGATCAGAAGACCTCACAAGACCTGACCTGGCGACTAGCCGACGCCGGCCTGATGTCCAACGCCGTCTGGAACGCCCTGATGGCGAAGTCCGAATTGCGCTCCAAGTTGTCCATCGTCTACAACCCCGCCCAGCCAGGCCAGGAACGCGACATTCCGTCCGACATAAGGGTGATCGCATCCATCGCATCTGGAATTCATCTCTTTGCACCCTGACCAAGGAGCCTGCCTCTCAGGCCCGTACGAGGCATCCTCAGTTCGGCAGTTGAGGGAGCGTTGGAGCTGTCGCTCCCGCCCGGCCGCCCAACGCCAGCGCGATGGCCTGCAACGCCATCGCCGCCCGGACGCTGCGGCGGCCGTATCGGACGGTCAACCCCGGAGACCACACCGCGCTCTCGGTCAGATCGAAATCCTTGGCCAGCTCACGAATCTGATCGATCGCTACGCTGGCACAACCCGACAACCTTGGCCCTAAACCTGCGGTGTGAATGAACGGCAAGCGGCTGCGGACCTTCCATCGCAGCAGGTGTGTGTTGCTGTCATACTGCTTGTGCATTTGTGAAAGGCTCAGCGTGGGCGTGATGCGTCGATTTCCCAGAGAACGCGCGCATCACGCCCTTCAACCCTCCCGCCATGCGTCTCTCCCGCTCCACAGAGCTCCAAAGAAGATCGCGACGGACAGGCAACTGATCAGGCTGAATTCGTGGCTTCATGCTCCAAACCGTCGAGGAACGCCTCGACGCACGCGTTGAGAATGTGCCCGAGCATGCCTCTGTAGGCATCAACCTGGATCAACTCATCTTTGAGATTCTCGATCCACTGACCCACGCCCGAAGTGAGCGAGTAGGTGTTGGGTCGCGGCAGGTCTTCGTGGGATGTTCGGATCCTGAAGCTCTGCCCCATCTGGACAAGAACCTCAAGAGGTTGCTGACGTGCCTGTCGGAGAGCAGCGTCAATGTAGTGACTGACAGCTAGAGCAGGCCGACGGGTCCCAGCGGTTAGCCGCCTCTTGTCGGCCACCGACTGCTTAGTCAGACGGGACGCGAGGTTGGCGTTCAGCCGTACATTCCGTCCAGCGCTGCCGACGGCTGGATTGACGGCGTCGCTGAAGCTCTGATAAAGGCGGAGATAGTTGGGTGGCAGAGACGCGAGCTTCTCCTTGATAGGAGCGGGCAGCTCGGCCGGCCGCGGCTGGAAGTACCCAGAGGACGAACGAGCGGGAGACGTCCGACGCCTGAGCGGCGCCGTCAGCGTCCCGGCGATGCTCTCATCCCTGGGATCGTCCCGGCCCGTCCTGGGCTGGCTCAGAACTCGGCTAGCCTTCTGCACCGATTCTGCTGGTTGATTAGTCGGCGAGGAGCCGTGGTCGGATGAGGCGGCTGCTTCCGGTCCAGGCGTCTGGACCTGCTGCCCCTCTTCCGGCCTCTCGACAACGGGCGGCGCCGCGGGCGCAGGTGCGACTGCTTCCGGTTCGGGCGCCTGAACCTGCTCCTCCGTATCTGGCCTTGCCTCTGGGGCGGCGGGTGCCACAGCCGCAGGTGCGGTTTCGGTCGCCTTAGCAGGCTCGGGCGATGGCGCTGCTGTAACCGTGTCCGGCTGGCTGTCTACTGTGTCGCGCGGCTCTTCTCGGACCGCCTCAGCTGGCGCGTCAGGCGGCGACTCCTTCGGTGCCGGTTGCAGGTGCCCGAAACCCGCTACAGGCTGCCGTTGCAGCCGTCCTGTCCGCTTGCCCCCCGCCACTATGCCACGTCCTTCAACATCACGTCGGTCTTTTCCTTCTGCGGCCAGGCACGGTGCCAGGCGGTACGCAATTCGCTCGCCAGAGGGTGACCAATCTCGTCGAGCATCCGTAGCGTAGTTGCCTCAGCTACCTGGCAGACCCGGGTGGCCATTTCTCTTCTCTCCGACGTGGTGAGGAACGCCGAGACGGGAGCTGCCATGTCGTGCGAGTCACTGATGACGGTGGTCTTGGGGATCTCATACGGCCAGATCGGAGCCTCCCAATGCTCCAGACCGGCTTCGTGGTACTGCGTGGCGTCGGAGGTGAGTGCCCGAGCGGTGTTCTGACGAGGTACGTAGGCGTTCCAGACCAGCCCCATGACGTCGATGCCGTCGTGATAATAGTTCTCGCGCACGTCCTTGATCAGACGCATGGTCTTGGGAATGGCATCAACGCCGAACTTCTCGGCGTTCGTCACGAACAGCGCGTAGTACGCGGCCTTGGCTGCCTGAACGCCAAGGCGTTGGTTAATGGCCGTATCGATGAGTATGACGTCCCAACGGTGGTTCGGGGAGGTGCCGCCCTGCTCGGCTGGTAGCAGCAGCGTGTGCGCGAGTCGCTCGAAGTCGGCAGGCTTCCACGAACCGGGCAGATCCTCCAGCGCCTCATACGCCGGGATGAGTCCGATGGTGCCGATCTTGCCGGGGCGCAGAGGGCCACCGCGGTGGAACGGCACGTCTACGTCGTAGGTCCAACCTGGCGTGTCAATAATGATGATCGCCTCGTCGGCGACGCCGGCTTCGCCTGAGTTGATCACCTCGATCACGGTAAGGACGTCGGGCTCTTCCAACTTGGACTTGCCGATCCGAGCCTCGACAGCGACCATCATGACGGGCCGGCCGAGGCCCAGAGAAGCGTTTCCTTGTGGGTCCATGTCGATGACGAGGACGTTGAGCCCAAAGCGCGATAGCGCATCGGCAATCAGGAGCGTCTCCGTGGTCTTGCCTGCTCCTCCCTTTCGCATCATCATGGCGACCACGTTCTTCATGGTCGTGACGCCTCGACGCATCCATTCCGAGATGACCTGCTCTACCTCGGCGATCTGCTCGGTCGGCGGCTCGTCTGCGTGCCCGGATGTGGGGGAGTGGACCGTTGATGTCACAGGGAACTCCCATGTCTGCTTAGCGGTATCACATCCCTGATCTTAACCATGCTGTCAGCTCGCTGGGGAGAAGATCCGCGAGGATGCCTGAGAAACATGCCGGAGAAGTGGACTGTGCTCATCCTCTCCACAGAGGGGCTCGTATGCAAAGTCAATCTTTTGCGAGGCAAGCGATGCGGCGTAGTCGTCGAGGGGCTGTTCCATCGGGGCTGGGTTCTGACGCAGGAGTCTCAGGGGCCACGACTTAGGTCGGGTGGATCGTGGGAGCTGCTTCGTCGAGCACTGATGCTGCGGGCTCCCGTCCTCTCCGCATACCCAGGGATCAGGCAGGGCGCGGGGCTGGGACGGTTGCTGTATGCCATCCCAGCATCGCCGGTCGATAGTTGTGCGTGTTGCCCATACGTGTTGCTCTCCTCCTCGGGTAACACTTCGATGCCTAGAGCCGAGATGGACATGTCTGATGATATGGCTACAGCTAGGCATGCACGCGGCCATGCTCTCGGGTTGTGTTGCTGTGTGTGTTGCTGCAAGTGCATTTGTGAAACTCCAGGTCAGAGCCACTTTCTGCCTCTTGATGGTCGCGTGAGAGACGGCGACCGGCCCCTCAAAATAGCCAGCGACGGGAGGGATTTCGCCCGTACCAAAGCGCTCCGATCGCGTGAATATGACCAATGGCGCTGCTCAGATGCCAACCAACGCCACTAGGGTCTAAGTTACCAGTCAGTAACGCTCTTCGAACTGGGGAAACGCGCCTGAGGCCCGAACAGGCGCGCCCTGGGGATGGCTACCGGAAAGGGGGTTGCGTCGCTCCAGGGGCCCCTACAGCCCCGCACGCAGGGGCACCCCCTCGGCGCTGGCGATCACGTGTCCACCCACAACCGCGTTCTTCCCACACCGGTGCCAAGTCCAGGAGTCGACACCCGCTCAGGGCCGCGCTTCACTGTTGAGCACCCGCCACGCACTGGACCGAGGGATGCACCCGATGCCGAACTCTCTAGCGGCAACTGCAGGCTCTGGGCTATCGCGGCAGCGGCACCGCCCGCCAGTTCGTCCGCGCCCCACCTACGGTCCGGCAAGCCACCGGCTGTCTTCTGCGCGACCCCCACCAACCTCGACTCCCGACGAAGGCCGCCGGCTTCAAGCGGCTCACCACCGCACGCCCCCGACTGGCCGAGCTTCGTCTTCACGGCCCGCCAGTTCGCCGGGATGATGACGCACCGCCACGGCCGCAACCTGGAGACCTGGATGAACGCGGTCCTCCGCGACGACCCGCCTGAGATGCCCTTCGTGACCGCGGTCAACGCCGCGGCCAGGACGCCCGTTACCACCGGACTCACCCCAGTCCTACAGCAGCAGACCCGTCGACCGCACTATTAAGGAGTGCTCAAGTGCCAGACGTGCCAGGGGTTGACCCACCGACTAACTGACCTCGGGTCCTCAACGGGATCTGTCGGCCCCGGCAGGGAAGCGCTCACCTGCACGCACCGGACGTGACGCCTGTGAGCCTGGCCACAGGCCCCATCACTGTCTTGTCCGCGTTGCCCGGCTGGTGCGTGCCGCAGCCCCCCGGTCAAGACGACAGGACGATGACCCCAATACACCTCGACAACGCGCCCGAAGTCGCCGACGGCGTGGACACCCACACCGCGGCCGTGATCGAGTTGGTCGGCCGGGTCCTGGAAACGGCACAGCTCCCGCCACCACGGCCCGGATATGCCGCTCTCCTGGCCTGGATGCGCGCCTTCGGCCGGCTGACGCGGGTCTGCGCCGAGGGCACCGGCGTCTACAGAGCCGGGCTCACCCGCCTGCTCCAAGCCGAGCACCTCGACGTGATCGAAATCGACCGGTCCGACCGCAAAAACCTGCTGCTTCCAGGGCAAATCCGACCCGATCGACGCCATCGCCACCACCAAGGCGCACTCACCGGCGAGCGCACCGGCACCCCCAAGCAACGCGAGGGCCCGGGTGGATGCCTTGCGCTGCCTGCGCATCGCCCGCCGCTCGGCCGTCGACCAGCGCCACGATCAAGACCCTGATCGTCACCGCCCCGACCACCCGCGCTCGCCGCCGCGCGGCCTGCCCACCGGCGAGCTGATCGCGACCTGCGCGGCCCTGCGGCCCGATCATGACCACGTCGACGATCCAGCCACCGCAACGATGATCGCACTGGCCTGCCTGGCCCACCGACACCGGCAGCTCACCGAGGAGATCAACACCCACGACGAACTACTGGAACCCCTCGTGGCCGCCATCAACCTGGCGCTGCTCGCTGTGCACGGCGTCGGAGTCGACACCGTCGGCCAACTCCTGGTCACCGCCGGGGAGAACCACGACCGGCTCGGCTCGGAAGCCGCCTCTACCATGCTCTGCGCGACCGCCTCAACCGCGGCGGCGACCGCGAGCCAACGCCGCTCTGCATCGCCCTTCCTTCGCCTGCGCTGGGATCCCCGCACCCGCGCCTACATGGACCATCACGAAATGTGTGCCTGATCATTAATTCGGCCGTTGTTGACATCTCGCGCGGAGCTGCGAGATCTTACTCTCTGCTGTCAGCGTCCCTGGGGCGCGCCCTACAGCCCTGGGGCTGGGGGGAAGGGAACGCGAACCATATCAAACGGATCATCTGCGGGCGAGCCTCGGCCCTGCCCGTGCTCCACATCCGAGTCCTACACGGCTACTGATCACGAAATTGGGCCAAACCTCACACGCTCCTGGCCAGCGAGAACCGTTGACCGATGCCCTCAAGCCTCAAAGCTTGCGAGCCGCTTCCAGGGCGGCCAGCGCTTCACTAGTTCGTGCCGGTTCAACATTCTCCAGGACAGCGTGCAGGGAGATCTCAGTCGCTGCGAGGCTGATGTACGCGGAGAGGGCAAGCTGTTCCGAGGCGGTCGGCGTTTCTGTGCTCAAGATCGTTGAGGCTCCCTTCATCCAGTCCAGGGCGTCGTCGTTGACCACGAGATCATCGGCGTGATCCAAGAACGCGCGAGCCACGGCTTTTACCTTCCCGTACTTCCCGGCGGCGACTTGTGCGGCGCGACGTTCCTGTTCCTGGCTGAGCTGTTGTTCTGCCAGAACCTTCCTACCTTCCGCCGGGGTGCGATTCTCCCCGGGGCGGTGGACGGCGGCTCGGAGTCGATTGTGATAGTTCATGGCTGACCCGGGGTGCGCGACTCCGAGCAGGTCGGCGACTTCTTGCCATGTGACGCCCCCGGCTCGTGCATCCTCAATAGTCGCGAGTGCTTCGCGGTCAAGGATTCCTCGCAACGCCTGGATGAGAGCGAGACGGAGCTTGGCGTGCTCTCCGCGCATCCTGTTCTCAAAGGTCGCAGGAGGCAAGGCCCGATGGTGGGTCCGCGCGTAGGCGAGAGTTCCCATGGCATCTCTGTCGTCCGGCCAAAGCGCCAGACCGGAGTCCTCGGCCGCTTCGTGAAGTCCGTAGAGTTGCCGGAGGAGTTTCTGCACGTCAGAGCTGGATGGGGAGGTTGGCGTAGGAGCTGGCATGAGCCGATCATGGCACCGATTCGTCTCTTTGTCAGAATGACAAACCAGCGACATAACACCGCAAATACGACATATATGCCTATAATTCTTGAGAATGTCGCGGGTGCGGAGTGTCAGACCACGCGCCGTACCGCGATGACGCTGTTGACCGCGGTGCTCCACTCGACGAGGCGGATGACCTTGCCGCGGCCGGGGGCGGAGATGAGCTGGCCGTTGCCGATGTGCAGGGTGACGTGGCCGGGGCGTCCGGCGGCGTCGGGTTGGGAGAAGACGAGGTCGCCAGCGCGTGCTTGGTTCTTGGGGATTGGGGTGCCGGCGCGGGCCTGCTCTTGTGAGGTGCGTGGCAGGATGACGCCAGCCTGGCGGTACGCCTGCATGGTCAGGGAACTGCAGTCGCAGTTCTGTCGCGTGGGGTCGGTGGGCTTGAGCTGGGGGTCTTCGCATCGGCCGCCCCAGACGTAAGGAGTGCCGAGCTGCTTGAGGGCCCATGCGATCGCGGTGCGGGCTTGGGGTGGGATGTCATCGGGCAGAGAGAGGGCGCTGCCGGCGGTGGTGGGGGAGGGGCACTCGCGCGGAAGGGTGCCGGATCCGGTGGTGAGGGTGCTGGCCAGGCGTGTGGCGAAGCTGTGCCAGCGTCGGTAGTTGGAGCCGTCGGGGTAGGCGGAGCGCTGGACGGCTTGGGCGGCGGTCCATGGGGGAAGTTCGTGCCAGCGGGGGATGTCGAGGAGGCCGGGCGCGGCGGGTGGGGTCGGGCCGCCGAGGAAGGCAGCGGTGGCGATGCTCACGTCACTGCGCTGGGCCGTGGTGCCCCAGCCGGCGGCGCGTTGCTGGAAGGCGCCGATGCTGTCGAGGTGCCCGCCTGGTGGGTTGCGGAGCGATGCCTCGGTCATGGCGGTCATGAGTGCGATGACCAGGGCGTTCTGATCGAGCGGGGGCGGCACGCGTTCGTGGACCACGGCGGCGATGAGGTGTGCCGTGCGGGACTGCTCGGCGTCAAGGGTGACGGTGTCGACGGTGTGAGGGGCGGCGCCGGGGGAGAGGCTCTGGTCCGTGACCTGGCAGGCGTTGTCGGGGGAGCTGGTGCGGATGATCGCGTAGAGGATCATGGCGCCGATGACGATCACGATGATCGTGATGCGGATGAGCAGGACGATGAGCCGGGCCTTGACCATGTCAGGATGCCTGGGTCACGTCGTCGACGCGCCAGTCGGCGCCCGGGTAGTGCAGCAGCCGGATCTGCCAGGTACGGGTGATGGTCTCCCGGAGGTCGTGTTGGGTGAGGGTCTGGCGGTAGGTGATCGTGGCGTAGCGGGTGGTGGCGTCGTGAGGCCCTTCGGGGGCGAGGGCGTCGGTGAGGATCCGGACGGTGGAGGTCTCGCGTACGGCCAGGGCGAGTTCGGGGTCGAGGGCCTGGCGAGGTTGCAGGCGCATTCCGAACGTGTGGGTGATCATGCTCCCGACGCGGTTCAGCGGTGGCAGCCGCTCGGGCTGGCGGTGGCTGTAGGTGAGCATGGCGTGCACGAAAGCGCGAGCCGCGGCGAGCGCGGCGGCCTCATCGGTGCGTGAGCTGGGCGCCGGTTGGGGGGGAGAAGGGCCGGCCGGCTTGGTCGGCGGCCAGGTGCCGACGACAGTGGGCGCACCGCTGGCGTGCTCGGAGCGTGGGGCGTCGGTGCGAGCGGTGCAACTGGTCACGAAGAGCGTGAGGCAGACGGCGACCAGCAGGACGAGCCTGCGACACCGCTGCGCTAACCGGTTGGCGCAGCGGAGAGACGGCAGGCCTTGCCTGCCGTCGAGGCCGGGCCCAAGCAGGCGCTGTCGTGACAAACGGCCGGTCCCGCCGGGTCCCCTGACGGCGATTCTGACGGCCTGACCCAGACCACGAGCGCTTCCGGCAGATCCTGCGGGAGGCGCTGGGCCGTGCCGGGGGGCGGCGCAAGCCTGCCCACGGGCCGTGGATGTGCCGGCCGAGGACGCGTCTTCCTCCTGCGGGCGAGGGCTTTGACGTGCCCGGCGTCTGGTCCGGCCGGCAGCGCGCCGGGAGCTCGGGGCCTGGACCAGGAACGGAGCGAGTGCCTGCGGTGCGGACAGCAGGGAGCGTCGGTGCGCCTGGGGGAGGAGGCGCGGACGCGGGGAGGGCCACGGAGGAGTGCTGGAAGGGTTCGGTGGGAGGGCTGTCATTGGATGTCTCGCCCCATCCTGACTCGTGGATTTACTTGCCATGACTTTGTCTTGTCAGTAAAAATGACGACTCGTACTGACAATTGTCAAGATTGCTGTCAAGGCAAGGGTTGGGCGCGCGATGAACTGGATGTCCAAGTGGTGCACGCGGGGGAGTGGCAGTAGGAGACGCACATCGTGCCACCTGCTCTCGCCCCTGGCTGGGCCGATGGACGACCGCTCGAAGCGGAGGCGGGCATGTTAGCGCTGCTGCGCACGCCGGAGCCGGTGGCCAGCCCAGGCCCAACCCCAAGTCGCGACGGCGGCGCGCAGGAGGGGCCGGGGCGATCCGCACCCGAGGTGCCCGAGGTTCCCGAGGTGACGATCAACCCGACGGCGTTGCCCGGCGGTGCGGCCTTTCAGGACATCGTGGGCGGCCTGTTGTGGTACGGACTGCTTTTCATGGTCGCGACGGTGGTGATCTCGGCCATCGTCATCGGCATCGGCCGCTACATCTCCAATTCCTACGCTTCCGGCGCCGGCCGGATCGGCCTGTTCGCTGGGCTGGCCGGAGCCATCATCATCGGCGGAGCACGGTTCTTGGTGCAGTGGTCCTTCAGCATCGGGGCGGGATTCCAGTGACCGTGACCTCGACCCGCCGGATGCTGCTGGCCACAGGCTTGATCGTGCTCCTGGTGCTTGCCTGGCTGCTCGGCCGCCACCAGGGCGACAGCGCCCGGCCATCGCAGCCGTCGTCGCCGCTGTCTTCGGAGGCTGATTCGCCGTCGGTCTCGGCTTCGCCCCGGCAGCGTCAGCCCACCCAGCAGGGGGCGCTGGCGGCGGCCGCGGGCATGGTCATCCAGCTCGGCTCGCCCCACATCTTGACCGAGCAGGGCCGCAAGACGCTCAGCGCTCAGATCGCCGAGCCCGCCCGCCGGCAGGAGCTGGAGACCGTGCTGGCGCAGGAGGCGGCGAGCCCGGTGATGACGGCGCTGCGCGACGACGACGAGCGCGGCCTGGCCTACGGGCTGCGCATGGTCCCGGTCAACGTGCATCTTGACAGCTACAGTCAAGGGCTGGCGCAGGTGGCGGTGTTCAGCGCGATCTACGTGGCCAGCAGCAGCCAGCCTGCCGTGCTGGGACACGGGACCGTCACGATGGAGCTGGTGTGGAGCGGCGGTGCCTGGCGGCTGCGCTCCTATCGCAACGCTCCGGCGGTCGGGCCCGCGCCGGTCGGCTATACCGTGCCGGCGGAGGGGTGGCGGCCGATCAGCGGCCAGAGTGTCATCGCGTTGTCGTATGAACTGCGGCAGATGCTGTCCGAGGGATCGGCTCCGCCGTATGGGCAGCCGTAACCCCGCACCCCGCCCGCGTCGCGACCGCCGCTGGTTGCGCAGCGGGCCCGTCGTGTCCCTGATGCTGGTGATGATCGCCGGGGCGATGGCGCCCACGGCGACCGCCAGGCCGGGGGAGCAGCGCCCGTTACCGGCCGCTACTCCGGCGCTGACTCCTGTGGGTGCCGCGTGGTCGGGCCTGCCTGCGGCAGGGGCCGCCGCAGGCAGGCCGGAACCGCAGCACCGAGTCGGCGTACTCGCTGTGACGGTCGGGCTGCTGCCGACCCCGACGCCAACCTCGACCCCCTCGCCCACGCCGGCCCCATCGGCGTCGGAGGCCGATCCGTTGAGGGCGGCCGCGTGTGAGCGGCTCCTGACAGGCGGGATGTTCCGGCCCGACTGCGCCGCGTTGCAAGGGACAGCGGCCACCCCCAGCCCTTCGCCGTCCCCCACGGCATCAGGACAGCCCACGCGACCGCCCCCGGACCCAACCCAGGTCGTGGAAGTGGGGTGTGACAACCCCCTGCGTTTCATGGGCAGTGCCAATCCGCTGTGCCTCCTCAAGAACGTCAACGAGACGCTTGCCAGTTGGGTCGCCGAGATGGCCATCTGGCTGGCGGCCAAGATCGGCGAGGCGCTCACGGCGACCGGCGAGCTGGACGTGACCGCAGAGTGGTTCGCCGGCGTGTTCTCCGGCATCAGCGGCATCGCGGCGCTGATCGCGCTGATCGCGGTGCTGGTCTCGGTGATGGCAGCGGCGCTGTTTCGCGATCCGGGGGAGATCTGGCGAACCTTGCTCAAGGTGCTCACCGCAGGCGTGAGTACCGGCATGGTGGTCGTCATCGTGGCCAAGGCCAACCAGCTGATCGACGCCCTCTGCGTCTCGCTGCTGGGGCCGGAGGGCTGGAAGGAGGTCACCGACGGCCTCATGGTGCCGGCCACCAAGCTCGACGAATGGATTGGGATGGCCGCGCCGCTGGCCCCGACGGGCGTGATGCTGCTGATCGCCGTCGGCATCATTCTGGCGTTCCTCATGTTGTGGGCGGAGATGCTGGTCCGGCGGCTGCTGCTGGATGTGTGCGTGATGATGTGGCCGCTGGTCGTCTCCGGCGCGGTGTGGACGGGCGCGCGGCAGATGACGCGGCGACTGATCGACACCATCCTCAGCCTGCTGAGCATGAAGCTGGTCGTGGTTGCGACCTTCCACATGGCCAGCAAGATGCTGCGGAGCATCGACTCCGTGGATGAGATGGTGCTGGCGCTGGCGCTGTACTGGCTGGCCGCGTTCTCCCCCTGGATGCTGATGCGTCTGATCGGCGTGGTCGGAGGGCTGAACCCGGGCGGGACCGGCGAGGGGATGCGCGCGGCGGCGACAGGTGCCGCTGGTGCGCTGCTGGCCCGCGGCCGGCGGGCGGCCGGCGGCGCGATGCGTGGGCTCGGCAATCCGGCCGCCCTGATGCGGGCCGGGGGCAGCACACCGATGCCCGACATCGCGGGCGCCGGGCGGGGAGAGGGGACAGGCGGTGGCGCGCAGGGCGATGGCGAGCGCGACTACAGCAAGATCCGCCCCATCCCTGCGCACCTGCTTAAGGCCTTCGGTATTCAACCGGCCTCCGGCGCCAGCTCCAACGCCGACGCCGGGGCTGGTGCCGGGGGGCAGCAGCCGGCCGGGGACGGCAAAGGCCAGCCGAGCGGGCCCGCAGGCGCGTCGGGCGGCGGGCCGTCACCCGGATCGCGACCCTCGGGGGGTTCGGCGGCTGCGGGGGCGGGGCGCCCGTCGTCACCCGCGGGAGCCTCGCCCGCGGCGGCCAGCGCGACCGGGTCGCCGACGGGCACTGGATCCCCTGCATCTCCTGCGTCATCCACTCCTTCCACGGCCTCTCCATCCGGCCGTCCCGCGTCCCCCACTCCCGGGGCCGCCCCAGGATCGTCCGGCGGCGCGGCCGCGACGGGCGGCCACATCACCGGGACCTCCTGGGGTCGTGCCCCGCAGCCGATCCCGCCTCCCGGCCAGCCCGACGCGTTGCCCACCTACCACAATGTGCCGCCACCACCGCCCGTGCCGCTTCCTCCCCCGTACCAGCAGCCGCCCCTGCCCGATCCCGATCCGCCGCCGGAGAAGTCATGAGCAGCGAAAACCGCCAGTACGCCCGCTACACCTACGTCTTCGGCCCGCGTGAAAGCTACGGCGTTGTCCTCGGTCTCGGCTGGGGTTCGATCACGGCCGTGTTCGCGGCGCTGTTCCTGCTGACCGCGCTGGCCTCCGCGGGCGGGGTACGGCTGCTGCTGGGACTGCTCCTGCTGGTGGCGACGGTGGCGGCCGTGTGGGTACCGATCGCCACCCGGCCGCTGGCACAGTGGATCCCGATCGCCCTGGTCTTCGCCGCGCGTCGCGCCACCGGCATGGCGCACTACCGCGGCGGCCCGGCCGCCGAGAGCCGGCCGGGCGGCGCCGAGACGAGGGCAGGGCCCTCGCCCGGCCGCGCGGGCGGTACTGCAGGCAACACGTCCAAGCGCCGGGCTCGGGCCGGGCGGCGCGAGGCCGAGCTGCTGCCACTGCCGGGCGAGCTGACCGGGCTCGAGGTGCTGACCGCCCACGTCGACCACGCCGCCGGACGCCTGCAGGTGGGAGTGATCAAGGATCGGCGGCGCGGCGTCTACACGATGCTGCTGTCCACCCGGGGCAGCGCGTTCGGACTGCTGACCGCCGCCGAGCAGGACACGCGGCTGGCCCACTGGGGCGAGACCCTGGCCAGCGTCGCCGGGGCAGGCACCGGCATCGTCCGGCTCCAACTGCTCAACATCACCGTGCCCGACAGCGCCGATGCGCTGGTGCGGCACTGGCACGCCGACGGCGGCCACGGCAACGCCGCCACCCGCGACTCCTACGCCGACCTCCTGACCGTGGGCCGGGCGGCGATGCAGCGCCACGAGAACTACGTGGGCCTGACCGTGTCCCCGCGCCGGGCCCGCCGCCAGATCCGCACGCTGGGCGGCGGGGATCGCGGCGCCTGCGCCCACCTGATCCAGCAGGCGGCCAGCATCCAAGCCGAGCTGATCAAAGCGGGCGTCGAGGTCGAGGGCGCGCTCCCCCCGCGGCAGATCGCCGCCCTGCTGCGCACCGCCTACGAGCCCGGCGCCCGCTGGCAGATCGAGGCACGCGGCCCCGACATGCAGCGCGAGGGCGGCCTGAGCCCGGCCGAGGCCGGGCCGATGGCCACCGACGGCGATCACTGGTCCTATTACCGCACCGACGACGCCGTCCACGCGACCTTCTGGGTGGCCGAATGGCCGCGCCGCCCGGTCACCGGGGACTTCCTGCAACCACTGCTGCTGTCCACGCGCTGCGAGCGGACCTTCAGCGTGGTCATGGAGCCGCTGGACGCTCGCCACGCCGAGGACGAGATCGCCCAGCGGGAGACCGCCAAGGCCAGCAACACCAGCCTCCAACAGCGGCTTGGCTTTCGCGCCGGCGCCCGGCAACGACGCGAGCAGGCGACCTTGCACCGCCAGGACGAGGCCTTGGCGGCCGGGCACGGCCTGTTTCGCTTCCTGGGGTTGATCCGCATCAGCGCGCCCACCGTGGCCGAGCTCGACCAGGCGTGCGCCGAGGTGGAGATGCACTCCCGCGGCCTGCGGCTGCGCCGCTTGTATGGCGAGCAGGACGCCGCCTTCGCCGCGACCCTGCCGCTGGGCCGCGGCCTGCGCTGGGGGGTGCTGCGATGAGCTGGCTGCGCCGCCTGGGGCGAGCCCGCGCCGCCGGCCCAGCCGGGCCGGTCACCGCCGTCACCCGCACGGCGATCGCCGACACCGGCCGGACGGCACCGCGCCGCCCCATCGCCCGGCCGCGCGCCCCCGGCGGCGAGCCGACCGCGGGCATCTGGGGCGACGGCGAACTGCGCCCGATGTCAGGCCGCCAGCTCCGCCGCCTGCACCTGCCGCCGCACCGCGCCACCAGCGACGTCCTCCAGCTCCTCTACCCGTGGATGGCCGATGCGGGCTTCGGCGCGCTCGGCCCGCTGGTCGGAACGAACCTGCTGTCCGGCGGCGCCTTCTGCTCTGATCCGTGGGAGTGGTACGAGCACGGCCTGATCACCAACCCCAACGGGCTCGTCTTCGGCGAGATCGGCTCCCGCAAATCCACCCTGATCAAAACCATGATCGCGAGAGGATACGAGTTCGCGCGCGACGCCTTCATCACCGATGTCAAAAACGAGTACTCCGACCTGGCCGCCCACCTCGGCGTCGAACCCATCTACCTGGGTCCGGGCCTGCCCGCGCGGCTCAACCCGTTCGATCCGGGCCATGAGCGCGACGCCATCGACGACGTCGCCGAACGCCAGCTGGCCATGCTGACGGCCCTGTCCACCGCGGTGCTCGACCGGCCACTCAGCCAGTCGGAGCTGTCCCTGTGCAAGATCGCCATCGCCGAGGTGACAGAGGCCGGCCTGCAGCCCGCCCCCGGCCCCGACCCGGACAGCCCCGTCCCGTGGCTGCGCCCTCGCGGCCGGCCGCGGGTGCCGCTGCTGCCCGAAGTGATCGACGCGATGCTGAGCCCGAACTCCCGCCTCGTCGCCGCGCTACCCGTCGACCAGGCCGAACTGCGCGAGAAGACCGCCGATCTGATCATGGGGCTCCAGCGGCTGCTCGACGGCGACCTGCGCGGCATGTTCGACAGCCCGACCAACATCGACGTCGGCCCCGACAGCCGATGCATCGTCGTCAACCTCTCCAAGATCATGGAGATGCAGCGCTCCGCGCTGCCGCTGGTGCGCATCTGCGCGACCTCGTGGCTGCACTCGGCGCTGGCACGGCACGACGGCCGCCGCCGCTACGTGGTCGCCGATGAAGCCTGGGCCGACCTCACCCTCGCCACCCTGCGCTGGTACCAATCCATGCGCAAACTGAGCCGGCAGTATCTGGCCAGCAACTGGCTGGTCTTCCACCAGCCAATCGACCTGCTGGCCGGAGAGCACGAGCCCTTGGCGATGAGCCTGATCGCCGACACCGGCATCGTGATCTTGTACAAGCAAAAACCTCAGCAACTCCCGCTGTGCGCCTCCTACTTCGGCCTCAACACCACCGAACAGGATCTCCTGCGCGACCTGCGCCCCGGCGTGGGCCTGTGGCGGATCCAAGACCAGCGCACCGTACTGGTGCAGCACATCCGCAGCAGCGCCGAGGCCACCTTCACCCACACCGACCCGCGCCCCGACACCTCCACCCGCACCGGCACCACCACTTCCACCGCGGCCGCCACCTCTGAGTCCATTCCCGCCGCCCCACCCTCCGGCGTGCCACCAGCCTGGCCCACGACCGCAGGCGAAACCGCCGCGCCGCCGCGCCCGCCCACCACAACCAGCCCCATCGGCCCCGGCGCGCCCGGCATCCCAGCCACCCCTGGCTCATCCCCATCCCCGAACGGGCAGGCACAACCATGACCACCAGCTCCCAGCCCAGCAGCGAAGGCCTCGCCAGCGAACCCATCTACCTGATGGCCGCCCTGATCGGCGGCATCCTCCTGATCGCCCACCTCACCTGGCTGGCCGCCGCCCTGGCGCTCCTGCTGTCCGGCGGCGGCCTGGCCGCCGCCACCCTGGGCGACGCCGTGCCCTTCACCGCCCACCTGCTCACCAGCGGACTGGATACCGCCGCTGCCTGGCAGCGCGTCACCGGCCTGCGCCCGCCGCCGCCCGCCCTGTTCTGGCCGCTGCTGCTCGCCCTGCACGCGGCCGCCGCCGCCGCGGGAGCGACAGGGCTGCGCCGCTGGCGACGCCGACGCGCCCCGCACACCCCCACCAGCGCCTCCTGGGCAGGCGCCGACGCCGAGAAACAGATCACCGTGCCCGAGGCCGCCGACCAGCGCACCGGCCGCATCGTCGCCGGACGCAGCCTCACCAGCGGCCGGCTCCTGGCAGGCAACGACTGCATCTCGGCCACCGTTTTCGGCACCAACGGCTCGGGCAAGACGGTCGGCCTCGTCGTACCCAACGCGCTGGACTGGCAGGGCCCCTGCGTCATCAGCACCGCCAAGGGACCCGACCTGCGCTGGATCATCAAAGCCCGCCAGAAGCTCGGCCCGGTGTGGATCATCGCTCCCGAGGGCCTGCACGACATGCCCACCGCCCGCTGGTCGCCGGTCACCTACGCCCTCTGCGAGGAAAGCGCCGGACGCATGGCCCGCTGGCAGTGCGAAGCCTCCGGCCTGCTGGAGGACGTGCGCGCCCGCTCCTGGGCCCTCAAGGCCCGCGCCCTGGTCGGGCCGGTCCTGCTGGCCGCCCAACTGTCCGGCGGCGGGATCGCGAAATTCTACCGATGGTGCCTCGACGGCCCAGACGTGCGCCGCGAGGTGCGCGCCATCCTCGTCGAGCACGGCTTCGACCAGATGGCCGACAACTACGACAGCGTCTGGCGGCTCCACCCCGACGGGGTCGGCTCGATCTTGTTCACGGCCAGCGTGATCGTCGACGCCTACGACAACCCCCGCGTGCGGGCCAGCGCCTCCGGCAGCGACTTTACCGCCGAAGACGTGCTCGACCAGTGCGGCACCGTCTGCATCGTCGCCCCGCCCAGCCAAGCCGAACCGCTCGCGCCCCTGTTCACGTCATTGATCGCGTCCATCATCTACGCCGCCGAACGCCGCTACGAGGAGACGGGCCCACTCAAACCACGCCTGCTGCTCAATCTGGACGAGGCCGGCAACGTCTTCCGCTACCCGGGCCTGCCGACCCTGCTGACAACCGCCCGCGGCATGGGCATCCAACTACTGACCGTCTGGCACGACCTGGCCCAGCTCCAGACCCGCTACGGCCAAGACCCGGCCGGCACCATCCTGTCCCAATCCAAGCTGCGCCTGCTGCTTCCCGGCTGCGCCGACATGAAGACCTTGGAATACTTCTCCCGCATGCTCGGCCAGGCCCAGGTCGACCGGCCCAGCTTCAGCATCGGCTCCGACGGCCGCCAGCAGACCTCCACCAACCTGCAAAAAGACGAACTGGCCCCGATCCACGCCTTGCAGCAACTCCCCCTGTGGAACGCCGTCATGCAGTACGACAACCTGCCGCCCATGCGCGTCCGCATGCGCACCGTGCTGGATGATCCCGCCCTGGTCGCCCTCACCTCGCACATCCCCCGTGAGAACCCATGAGCACCTTCATCCCCACCCCACCGGCCACCCGCACAACCTCCCCACCGGCCGCCCCGCCCGACCCCGCCGAAGCGCCCGGCACGGCGCGTGCGGCGGGCCCGGGGGAGCAGCAGCCGTTGCGCTGGATCTGGGAGGTCCTGCCAGCAGCCGAGCGACGCGCCGGACTGCTGCGCCTGCGCGCCTGGGTCGAATGGATGTGCGCCCGCCACACCGAACCACCCCTGGACCTGTCGGAAAAGATCCCCAAGTGCTGGTACATGCACCCCGGCGCGCTCGACCGCCTCACCGCCCTGTACGCCGAATGGATCCGCGCACACGCCGCCGACAGCGAACTACCCCTCATCTCCATCTACGACGCCCTCGACCGGCACGCCCACAACCTCAGCTACCCCGGCGCCTGCGTCCACCGCTCCCACGACGATCAACGCGGCGCCGAACCCTTCATCGAGTTCGACACCTGGATCATCACCAGCACCTGGGCCCAGGCACCCGCTACCACCTTCGCCTTCCAAGCCCCCGCCCCACCCCCCGACGCCACACAGAGGAATCCCGCCATGGCCGGACCACCCGCCACCCTGACCCCAGCTCAACCACCCGGCTTCGTCATGGAAGCCGCCCAGATGCAACAGCTCCTCGACGACGGCGACGCCACCCAACTCGGCGGCGCCCCCGCGGTCCGCCACGACAACTCCTGGTGGCTCGGCCACGCCAACCTCTGGGTCCGAGTCCTCGACCGCGACATGACCCGCGACCTCGACAACCGGCTGGCCCGATGGAACGCCGCCGAAGCCGCGCTCGCCCGGCATCGCGCACAAGCCAAAGCCGCGCCGCCCGCCCCCGAGCAGCGCCGCATCGACGCTCAACTCCAGCTCAGCTTCGATGAGCAGTTCCCCCCTGACCCCGAAGGGGAGTGACCATGACACCCGAGGAACACGCCGAACGCGCCCTGCTGGGCGCCATCCTGCGCGACCCCCGCAAAATCCGCGATGCACATGGCCTCGCCGGACTCCGGCCCGAGGACTTCGGGGCGAAAGAGCATCAGATGCTCTACCGCGCCATGCTGAAAGCGGCCGAGAACAAAAAGCTGGAGTCCGTCGACGAATGGAATGTCTTCCGTGCCGCGCTCATCCCGGCCGTCACCCAAGCAGGGCGGGACCGCAAATGGCTGCGTGAGCTGGGCACCAGCACCCCTGCACCGGAGAATGCCGAGCGCTACGCCTTGTTCGTCATGGAGGGGCACAACCGGCGCGCCATCATCGTCGGCTTTCGACGCATCGTCGACGAACTGGCCAGCATGGACGCACCTGATCGGCTGGGCCGAACCCAGCAGGAGATCACCGCCATGCAGGGCGTTCTCCGAGATCTCCGCAGGCGGTTCCAGCAAGAGGGCCTGATCGGCGCCCCGGACGACGACACGGCGCCACAGGGGGCCCCCACCGCCGCCGAGCCGCAAATCCAAACGCGATCACGCCTGATCCAACAGGTGACCGCATGGATGAGCCCTGAGCAGCGACGCATCCGGCTCCGCGAGGAACAGCTCATCGCAACGCTCGTGCAAGACCCTGCTCAACTCGCCGAGATCGGCTGGCTGAACCCGACAGACTTCACGCTCCCGCACACAGGTGCCCTCTACGAGGCGATCGTGAGCCTCCGGGAGCGCGACGAACCCATCGACTCGATCTCCGTGTTGGCCGAGGCCCATCGCCACCACCCCATTGACGGGGATACGGCCGACCGCGTCATCACCACCTGCAAAACACAAACACCCATGGCGATCGTCCTGGCCCGAGAGGTAATCGAACCGGTCATCACGACCACGGTGCACACCTACCTCGAGGAGCTCGCCGCACAAGTCGGTCAAGGTACAGCGGAAATGGCGATCCGCGCTGCAGAACAGGCCCTCGCCAAGGTCGAAACAGCCCTCAGCCGCTACTCCCAATCTCGCCGAGCCACTAATGGCGACGTCCACGCCTACGTGCCGCCCAACCCTGCGCTGATCCCCCCAGCCCCGCACGAGCAGAACGCCAGCGCACGAACCTAACCCCCACCGCTCATCCTCGACCGTCACCAACCAGGAGAACGACGGCATGGCCGCACCTCGGGCCACCCCCCTCGGCCCTCCGCCTCACGCTTCTACGCCCCCGCCGGAAACACAGACCACACCCGAGCCCAAACACAAGTCCCTCGCCGAGCTGGCCGCCGACCAAGTGACAGTGACCTGGCTCGACATCCGTACCGAGCAGGCACTGCTCGGCGCCCTACTCCACGAACCCGATCAACTGCCAGTGGTCAAAGGCTGGCTGCGTGACTCCGACTTCTGCCGCGCGCACCATCAGCTGATCTTCAGAACCATCGACGAACTCGTCAGTGCCAAGGCGACCTTCACCTGCGAAGAACTGGGCATCGCCGTCTACGAGCGCGTGGCCCCGTACGGGATCCAAGGCACCTACCTGCACGACCTCATGCGCGCCTGCCCGAAGCCGAAAAACGCCGTCGCCTACGGGCATATGGTGATCGAAGCCGATGCCCGCCGCGCCGTCGCCCTCTACACCACCCGACTGGCCCAAACCATCGACGTCATCGGAGACGACCCTCTTGCCCTACCCGACGTGCTCAACGCCGCCACCCAAATCGGTCAAATAGCCCACCACTTGAAGGCGCGCACCTTATCCCAGGAAGCGCCACCCAGCCTTGATCTGCCGAAAACTCCGCCGGAGGCCCCCGACCCGAAACGCATCGATCTCGACGAGCGCCTCCTCGCCACCCTGATCAACACGCCCCGAGACATCCCCACGGTCGCGCCATTCCTCAACAGCAGCGACTTCGCCACTCCCTTCACGGGCCGCCTCTATGACCTGCTGCTCTCCATGCACCGCGCCGGAAGCCCCATCGACATCCTCACCGTCATGTGGAACGGCCGCCGGGCCCACATCCTCGACGCCAGCGACGACAACAGCGAGAACTTCTACCAGCGCTTCAACGAGGGGCCCCCCGACATCGCCACCAACCTGGCCACCAAGATCCAGCACGCCGCCACCCTGGAACACGCGACCGCCGTCGCGACCACCCTCACCACCGCACTCGCCGATCACCGCATTCCCATTCATGAAATCCTGCACCTATCCACCACTCAGGTGAACGAGCTGCAACAACGCCATCGCCGCCACGCCGCGGCCTACCAGACGCCAGATGATCCGACCACACCCGCGCTGCTGAGTACACCGGCGGCATCCGCGATCCAATAAGATCGCCGGTCTGCACGTTGATGATCACTAGCAAGCCCTGCCGATCGGCTGCAGTCCGGGGGCCACGGGCGCGGCAGGCGAGAGCGGACAAAGAGGCTTCGGTCGGAAACGCCGAGCTCGGCTCCTCTTCCCTATGAGCACGAGGCGACGAAGGCGAACATGGGGGAGTGGTCCCCGGCCCAAAAACAATATTACGCCCACCCGGCGAACCGGCGAACGGTGGTGATCATGCATGCAGTGCGCCCGTTGGGATCGCGGGCCGGGCGTCCGCTCCGAGACCTCTGAAATCGCCGCCCTGCCCTCTGTTGGCGGACGAATCGTCCGCCAACAGAGGGCAGGGCATGCAAGCTAGCGCCCACGCCGAAAGCTCAGTGAGCCAGGATCCCATCACTGGCCGCTGCCATGCGGATCGTCTCTGGATTTTCGGGGCGCTTGGCCTTCTCGGCCCGGGCCCGTTCTCGGGCTCGGGCCAGTGCCGTGGCCTGGGCCAGCGCCTTGTGTGCTGCCTCGATCTGCTCCGGGCTCAACTCGGTCATCGTCTCGGGTTCTGTCGCCCAGCGCACCTGGGCCAGCTCTCGCGCGGCTTCCTGATCGGCGCGCTTCCCCCGCCAGACGTCACTCGTGAGAGCGGCCGTGGAAAACTCCAGGTGAGCGGTCATGAGAGTCGAGTGTGGCGGTCATCACGGATTCCTGGCTGATGGCCATCGGGTCTAGGCA
>NZ_JBVJIM010000028.1:0-111157 GCF_055586305.1 Nonomuraea sp. NPDC051298 | reverse complement strand
GTGCAGTTGCGAGGGTGTCTAACTCTTTCGTCACACATCGAGCATGGGCACCCTCGCCCTATCTCCGCAGCTATGCCTTGGCATCAATCATCTAGGTGTCACCGAGATCAATCTCGGTGGTGGCATGGCCGTTTCCTACGCCAACCCCGATCAGCGGTTCGACTGGAAGACCTACGGTGAAGGCTTGCGCGAACTCCGACTCCCGGGCGAGACCTTGCGCGTTGAACCCGGCAGATCGATCACCGTCTACTGCGGTGAATACGTCGCGCAGGTCATCGACGTCAAGCGGGTACACGGCGAACTGTTCGCCATCGTCACCGGCGGTACCCACCACATCCGCACACCTGCGACCAAGGGACACGATCAGCCCGTCGTCATTACCGAGCCCGGCGAGCCGATCACCATCGTCGGGCAGCTCTGTACGCCCAAAGACACGCTCGCGCGCGGCGTGCCGGTCCGGCTCGCGCGCGGTGACGTCGTACGGTTCGCCATGGCGGGGGCCTACGCCTGGAACATCTCCCACCACGACTTTCTGATGCATCCGCCGCCGGAGTTCCACTACGTCGGCTGAACCGGACAGGAGCCGGTTGGTCGGGCTTGGGAACCAACCTGCGAAGCCGATCATCACACCACGTATGAGGCCATTTCAGCGGGCAAGCGCGTGGCTGGCCGTGTTCGTCGCCGGACTGCCTGCGCTGGGCTTGGTCGCGGTGATCGTCGCGTTGCGGGGGCGGTCGTGGGGGCATTTCGCGGTGCCGTACCTGGTGCTGTTCGTGCTCGCCTTTCTCGTGGGCCTGGTCCTGCTCGCCCTGCTGCGCTTCCGGCCGGACTGGCTGCGCGCGCTGGTGGCGGCCGTGGCCGTGTACGCGATCGCGTTCGTCACGCCGGGGATAGGCACGATGACGCGTTATCCGTACCACGTGGTCAGGTGCGGCGCTCTGCCCGTCGTCGCCACCGGTCTGGCCGCCGCCATGAGCTACGACGTCCCCGGGGACGAGGGCTACGCGGTGACGCCGTTGCACGGGCCGTTCTTCTGCACGGAGAAGGAGGCCAGGGCCGCCGACTTCCACCATTTCGACTTCTGACCCGGATCCCGGCCCGCCGGGCGTCACACCTGAGGGCCGGATCTCGTCATAGAGGACATACGGGACACGTTCTCGAACCGGCGAGGTGAAAGCATGGCGATCTCCTTCTACACCGACCCCCGCTCGTGGCGGATCGCGCTGGACGCCACCGAGGTGACCCTGTCCGTGGACACCCGCGGGGGCACGCGCGTCCTGTACGCGCCGCGACTCAGCAGCGGCGGCTTCTTCCTGCGCCCGAACGGCTCGCTGGCGGGATTCTCGCTGTTGCTGCCGCTGTCTTCGCGCGGTGCCGGGACGCCGGTGCCCATGTTGCGGTGGGAGTCGGCGAACCTGGAGACCGGCGCGACCGCGTCGCTGCGACTCGGGCGGCAGGAGGTGCAGACCGCCGTGTCCGTCCTGTGCGCCGAGATCCCCGGCGATCCCGCGTACGTGAAGGTCGTCCTCGAGGGGACGTTCTGCTCCTGGGGCCTGCGCCTGCCCGCGCTGGCCTGGCGCCGGCCGCGCAGGGTGACGCTCCGGCTGTTCACCGAGATCCGCGCGGCGCACGCCGCCTGAGACCGGCCGTGCTCAGCCCTTGATCGCCCCCACCAGCCCGTTGACGAAGTACCGCTGCAGGAGCAGGAAGAGCGCGATCACCGGGAGCACGATGATCAGCGAGGCGGCCATCACCTCGTTGTAGTGTGGCACCTCGCTGGCGATGAGCGACTCCAGGCCCAGCGGCAACGTGAACCGCGACCGGTCGGAGAGCGACACCCGCGTCAGCACGTACTCGTTCCACGTCGGCACCGCCGTCAGCACGGCGACGGTGACGTGCGCCGGTTTGGTGAGCGGCAGGTACACCGACCAGAAGATCCGCGCCTCGCCCGCGCCGTCCGACCTGGCGGCCTCCCGCAGCTCGCGCGGGATGGCGGCGTAGCTGCTGGTCAGCAGCAGCACCGTCAGCGGCGCGGTGCCGTTGACGAACGGCAGCACCAGGCCGAGATGGGTGCCCAGCAGCCCGAGGTTCTTCTCCAGGATCACCACCGGCAGCAGCATCGTGATGCCCGGCACGAACAGCAGCGCGACGAAGAACCAGTACAGGAACCTGCGGCCGGGGAAGTCCAGCATGGCGAAGGCGTAGGAGGCCAGGCTGTAGACCACCAGCACCCCGGCCACGGTCAGCGCCGTGACCTGGAGGCTGTTGAGGAAGTAGTCGAGGAAGTGCAGCCGGTTCCAGGTCGCGACGAGCGTGTCGAGGGTGGGCTCGCGCGGCAGCAGGTTGCCTTCGAGGATCTCGGCGGGGGTCTTGAACGCCCCCGACACCATCCAGAGGAACGGGTACACGCTGATCAGCGCATAGGCGATCAGCCCCGCGTACGCGAAACGCCTCACTGGACCCTCCGGAGCAGGCGGGCGTTGGCCAGGGTCAGCAGGACGGCTCCGGCGAACAGCAGCCAGCCCAGCGCGCTCGCGTGCCCGAGCGACGGCGCCAGCCCCTTCATGAACGCCAGCCGGTACGCCATCAGCCCGAACACGTCGGTGTGCCCCCCGGGACCCCCGTTGGTGGCCACGAGGAAGATCTGGAACCCGTGCAGCGTGTCGCGGATCCCCAGCAGCACGATGGCCACTGTGATCGGCCGCAGCAGCGGCCAGATGATGTGCCGCAGCACGTGCCACGACCCGGCCCCGTCGATCCGCGCGGCCTCGATGAGACTGCCGTTGATGGCCTGGAGCCCGCTGAGGTAGAGCAGCGTGGCGACCGGCACGCTCGACCACACCAGGACGACGATCAACGTCGGCAGCGCGGTGTCCGGATTGCCGAGGAACCCCTGGGGCTGCCGCAGGCTGCCCAGCCCCAGCGAGCCCAGCATCAGGTTGATCGCCCCGTCGGGCTCCAGCACGTAACGCCAGGCGTAGTAGACGGCGATGCCGGTGGTCACGTACGGCAGGAAGTACACCGAGCGCAGGACGGCGCGCAGCCGCGTGACGGAGTTCAGCATCATCGCCAGCGGCAGCGACACCACCACGGTCAGCACCGGTACGGCGACCATGACCTGCACCGTGTTCCCCGCGGCCCGGCGCAGGTCGGCGGCGAGCGACGGGTCCGCGTAGAGCAGGTCGGCGTAGTTCCCGAGGCCGACCCAGCGCCAGTCGGGGGTGAAGCCGTTCCACCTGGCGAAGCTCAGCAGAAACCCGCTGGCGATCGTGTACCCGCCCATCAGCAGGAACAGCGCGACCGCGGGCGCGACGAACGCCCATCCGATCCCCCAGCGCCGCCAGCGCTCCCCCCGCGCCCCCGCGGGCGGCCGGTTCCGCAGCCGCTCCGCGGGGCGTTCGACGGAGGTGGTGCTCACTGGGTGGCCTTCCACATCGAGGCCACCACCTTGTCCAGTTCCGTGCCCGCCTGCTGCGGGCTCAGCTCGGCCAGCGGCGTCAGGCGTACGCTCACGTCACCGGGCTTGACCTGGTCCCAGTCGGAGGGGAGGAAGGTGTCGTCGGCCGCCACGTACGCGCTCTCCTGCGGCCCGGTGAAGTACTTCTGCAGCGCGGCCAGGTCCTTGCCGAGCAGCGACTCGGCCTGCGCGCCGAGGTCGGTGGAGGGCAGGTCGAGCGACTCCTTGGCCACCAGGCCCGCGCCCTCGGCCGAGGTCACCCAGTCGATCCACTTGAGCGCGGCCTCGCGGTTCTTCGTCGTGGCCGTCACGCCGAGCCCGGTCAGCGCGAGCGGCGCCAGCGAGATCTGCTTGTGCGTGCCCTGCGCCGACGGCGGGACGGGGAAGGCGAGCACCTTGTCGGGGCTCAGCCCGTTCTGGGCGAGGAAGGCCAGCGTGAACGTGCCGCCCACGGCGAAGGCCGACTTGCCCTGCGCGAAGGCGATGTCGGCCTCGTCGATGCCGAGCGTCGTGGCGCCGGGCATCCAGTACGGCGTCAGCCCCGCGTACGCCTCCAGCGTCCTGACCCCGTCCGGCGACGCGAACCCCTGCGCGGTGCCCTTGCCGAACAGCGCGTGGTAGCGCTCCGCGCCGAGATGGGCGAAGGCGAGCGGCAGGTAGACCCAGTTGAAGCCGGTCTGGGAGACCTTCAGCCCCAGCGACAGCCCGCCCTGGTTCTTGGCGGTCGTGGTCTCCAGCGCCTTCAGGAACTCCTCCCACGACGCGGGCGGGGTGTCGGGATCGAGCCCGGCGGCCCGGAGCTTGTCCTTGTTGGCGTAGACGATGCCGAAGGCGCCCGCCGTGAACGGCACGCTGTAGCGCTGCCCGGCCTTGCCGTTCTTGATCGGCGAGTCGATCGCCACCGAGTCGATCTTCCGCTGGGTCAGGACGCCGCTCTCCCGCGTGGTGGGCAGCAGGCGTTGCTTCCAGGGGTCGGTGACGTCCGCGGCGAGGTCCTGCAGCAGGCCGGACGTGCCCATCTCGAAGTCCTCGCCGGACGAGTGCACCTCCAGCACGTCCGGCAGCCCGCCGGTCTGCGCCGCGCTCTGCACCTTGCTGACGAACACGTCGTCGGGGGTGATCGCCTCGACCGTGACGGCGATGCCCGTCTTGGCGGTGAACTGCGCCGCCGCCTTGTTCAGCGCGTCGGCGTGCGACTTCTTGAACGTCCACATGCGTAACGACTGCCCGGACTGCTCCTGGCCGCCTCCGCTACCCCCGCCGCCACCTCCGCCGCCACCGCCGCCCGCGCCCGAGCAGGCGGCCAGTCCCAGCACCAGCGCCGCGGCCAGGCCGAGCGCGCGCTTGCGCGTCGTTGTCATCGGACCTTCCCTTCCGTACGCCTAGCGCACGCTCTCGAACTTCTGGACCCAGTGCCGCGTCCGGTCCAGGTAGGCCGTCTCGGCGGCCTTGCCCCGCTTGCCGTAGGCGCCCTGGAAGGTCTGGTAGCCGTGGCCCGCGGGCGGGGTGCCGTCGGCGGGCTCGATGACCGAGCCCTCGTGCCACTCGTTGAACGAGGTCACGGAGACCCAGGTCGGCGAGCCGCCGATGGCCGGGTCGAGGGCGTTGTTCCACTGCCGGTCGTAGGCGGCGCCGTCGTCGCGGGTGACCGTCGGGGTGGTGTTCCCCGGTACGGCGCGGTCGTCGATGTAGCCGGGGGCGACCGACGGCGCCCAGATCAGGCCGTTCGCCTTGGCGTACTCGCCGGCCTGCCGCCAGCCGGGAGCGGTGGCCCCGGCGATGCCGTCGTAGGTGTACATGCCGCCGAAGTGGGCGATCTTCGTGGTGTCGGTGGTCTGGGCGAGGATGACGTTGTCCTGGTTGACCGCGTCGAGCGCGGACCAGTCGGCGATCTGCAGGCTCCAGAACACGTAGAAGATGTTGGCGAAGGCCGGGTGGGAGCCGTACTCGCGGTGCAGGTAGCGGATGTCGTCGACGGTGGAGGCGGCGGTGCGGCCCGCGTACGGCTCCAGGTGCCAGGCCACCTTGACGCCCTTCGCGGCGGCGGCGTCCATGACCCGCCTGGCCAGGCCGTCCTCGAAACCGCCCTGGCCCCACCAGCTATAGACGATCACTCCCGCGCCGGTGCGCGCGACCCACTTCATGTGCTGGGCCAGGACCCGGGCGTCGCCGGAGTCGTACGCGCCGAGGGCGGGGTGGAGGTCGGCGCCGAGGTCGTCGGGCGGGGTGTGGCCGCCCTGCTGCCAATGGCGCCACTCGCCGGTGCCGGCGGGCGTGCCGTACCAGGGGTAGTAGAACAGGTGCACGTTGCCGGACAGCTTCGCGGCGGCGGCCGGGGTCGCCTGCGGCAGCCAGGCCAGGGCCACCAGGACGAGGACGAGGGCGAGGTTCCGACGTTTTGCGATCATGGCGTCCTTCCGGGGCTCCATGGGGGGACGGCCCCACGCCCTCCGCGGCTGGTCGGGGCCGATGCGCAAATCGTTAAGATGATTCCGAAATCTACACGCAACGTAAGCCGTGTCAAGGGTCCCGCCTCAGGCGGGCTCGCGCCGCAGGAAGCGCCTCAGACGGGTGTGCGGCGGACGGAGCGCCTCAGACGGCGACCGGCGGATGAGCCGTCCCAGGCGGGCGTGCGGCGTATTGCGGTGTATCGCGGCGTCTCAGGCGGACTCGCGGCGTACCAGGCGCGCGGGGACGATCAGCTCGGTCGACGGCTCGTCGATGGCGCCGCGCAGCCGTTCGAGCAGCCGCATGGCCGTGGCCTGGCCGATCTCGCGGGCCGGGTTGGCCATCGTGGTCAGGCCGGGGGAGACCAGACCGGCCGCGTCGATGTCGTCGAAGCCCATCACGGCCAGGTCCTCCGGGACGCGCAGGCCCAGCCGCGCCGCCACGTCGAGGGCGCCGATCGCCATGACGTCGTTGGCGCACAGCACCGCGTCGGGCGGCCGCGCGAGCTCCATCAGCCGGGCCACGCCCTCCGCGCCGCCCGTGCGGCTGAAGCCGGTGTGCGCCACGAGCGCCTCGCTGCCGGGCACGCCCGCGTCCGCGAGGGCCGCGCGGTAACCGGTGACGCGCTCGGCCGCGGGACCCTCGGCCGCCGGGCCGCACACGAACGCGATCCTGCGGTAGCCGCAGCCGAGCAGATAGCGGGTGGCCTCGGCCGCGCCGCCCTCGTCGTCGCTGTGGACCAGGTCGACGCCCTGCTGGACCAGCCTGCCGCCGAGCCGCACCACCGGGATGCCGGCCTCGATGACCGGCCGCAGGTCCTCGGCGTGGGTGTGGAACACGGCGAAGGCCAGCCCGTCGACCTGTCGGGCGATCATCTGCTCGATCGCGGTCTGCTCGATGCCGCGCACGCCGTCGGTGTTGCTGATGATCTGGTCGTAGCCGGCGGGGGCGAGCACGTCCTGCAGGCCGCGGGCGAGCGCCGGGTAGAACGGGTTGGTGATGTCGGGGATGATCAGCCCGACGGTCTGGCTGCGGCTGGTGCGCAGGCCGCGGGCGAGCACGTTGGGACGGTAGCCCAGCTCCTCGATGGCTCGCAGCACCCGCCGCCGCGTCTGCTCGGCCACGGGGCGGCGGCCGTTGAGCGTGTGGGAGACGGTCGTCGCGCTCACCCCGGCCAGGTCGGCGACCCGCCTGATGCTCGGCCGCTCGCCCCTGGCCGCGCGCGGCGGCTCGTCGAAGATCGGCACCCCGCCGGGCCCGGCCGGGGCCCGGCGCCCCTGGAGGAAGCCCTCGAACGCGCCGCTCAGCACGGCGTACGCCTCCTCCAGCGTGCGCACCCCCCGCGCGACGGCCTCGGCGGGCGGCACCCGCTCGGCCGACTCCAGCAGGATCGACTCCCACACCTGCCGCAGCGGCCCGAGCGCCGCCGCGGCCAGGATGCGCGGACGCAGGCCGTCGGCCTCCTCCGCCTCCTCCGCCAGCGTCTCGGCCAGCGCGCGCTCGCGCGCCGCGAACAGCTCGCGGCCGTGGGCGCGCAGGGTCTGGCTGCCGCGGTAGACCCGGCCGAAGAGCGCCAGGTCCCCGGCGGGCTCGGCGCGCAGCAGGCGGCCCAGGGCGAGCGCCACCTGCCCGCCCGGCCTGCCCCGCACCGCCTCGGCGGGGTCGCCCGCCAGCAGCGGCTCGTGCTCGTAGAAGAGCTGCTCCTTGGCGGGGAAGTGGTTGAACACGGTCTTGGCCGACACGTCGGCCGCCTCGGCGACCTCGTTCACCGTCACCGCGTCGAAGCCGCGCAGCGCGAACAGGCGCAGCGCGGCGTCCGCGATGGCCCGCCGGGTCTCGGCCTTCTTCCGCTCGCGCCTGGCCGGTGGTTGCTCCTGCTGGGCCGACTGCTGGCCCGACTGCTGGGCGGGCTGCTGGGCGGGCTGCTGGGCGGGCTGGCGGGCCGACGGCCGGCTTGGCGGCTGGGCGGCCGGTGGCTGCGGGGTCGGCATGCCGAGATATTACATCGGCATAATCCTTTCAGTCGCTGAACTTTGATCTCAGGGCGCCTCCAGCCCTCCGTCCGGCCTGCGGACCCGGGCGGCCCACCGTTCGTGCAGGTGGGTGGCCGGTGGGTGCTTGGCCGCCGCCCTCTCGTCCAGGTCGACGCCCCAGCCGGGCGCGTCGTGGGGGTAGAGGTAGCCCTGCCTGGGATTGATCGTCCCGGGGAACGTCTCCAGCACCGCGTCCGGGTAGACGTGCCCCTCCTGGATCTGGAACGCCGGCGTCGTTACGTCGAGCGCGAGGTTGGCCGCCGCGCCGACGGGGGAGACGTCCGCGGGCGCGTGCCAGGCCGTGCCGACCCCCGTCAGCTCGCACAACGCCACCAGTTTGCGCGCCGGGGTGAGGCCGCCGATCGAGGAGACGTGCAGCCGCAGCAGGTCGACCCCGCCCCGCAGCACCACGCGGGCCGCCTCGGCGACGGAGCCGATCTGCTCACCGGCCGCGATCGGCATCGGCGCGGCCTGCCGCACCTCGGGGAGCCGGTCGTAGAACTCGGGCGCGATCGGGTCCTCCAGGAAGAACAGCCGGTACGGCTCCAGCGCCCGCGCCAGCCCGATCGCCTGCTTGACCGTGAGCCTGGAGTGCACGTCGTGCAGGAGACCGGGCTCGTCCCCCAGCTCCTCGCGGGCCCGCTCGAACAGCCGGGGGGTCTCGCGCAGGTAGCGCTGGACGTCCCAGCCGTCGGGATAGGGGTGGCCGGGGTAGCCGTTCGGGGTGCCGGGGGCGCCGTAGTGCCCGAGGCCGGGCGCCCCGGTCTGCAGCCTGACGTGGCGGTGACCCGCGGCCAGGATCGCGCGGGCCTGCTCGATGGTGTCCTCCACCGTGGCGCCGCCCGCGTGCAGGTAGGTGTCGGCCGCGGCGCGTACCCGGCCGCCGAGCAGCTCGTAAACCGGCATGTTCGCGCGTTTGCCCGCGAGGTCCCAGAGGGCCATGTCCACGCCGGACAGCGCGTTGTTCAGCACCGGCCCGTCACGCCAGTACGACGACAGGTGGATCATCCGGATGATGTCCTCGATGTCGGCGGGGTGGCGGCCGACCAGCATGGGCGCCACGTGCCGCTCGACGGCGGCGGCCACGGCGTGGAAGCGCTGCGTGAACGTGGCGCAGCCCAGGCCGTACAGGCCCGGCTCGCTGGTCTCGATCTTCACCACGACCAGGGGCGGGCCCTCGGGCGCGGTGACGATGGGCCGGACGCGGGTGATGCGCAGGCCGTCGCGGGCGGGCCAGGGCGCCTGCGTCTCCGCCATCGGGCCGGTCGGGGGAGTGGCCGCCCGCCGGCCGGTCAGGGGGCCGTCCGTCTTGGGGTCGTCCGTCTTGGGATCGGTCGCGGGGGCGTCGGTGTCGTGGCTCGTCATGGCAGCACGTATTCGGCGGTGAAGCCCAGCACCCGCTCGGCGGCGCGCAGGTCGACGGGCACGGCGCGGTCGGGCAGTGGGGCTCGCCGCTCGCTGTCGGGATGGAACACGGCCAGCAACTCCTCGGTCGGTTCGGACACCAGTGTGTTGGGGGCGGTGACGGTCACCACGTGGTGACCCTCGATCGGGCGCGTGACGGCCAGCCACGCCGCCCGCGCGGCGTCGCGTACGTCGAGGTAGCACCACAGCTCCCTGGCCCCCGTGCCCGGGTCGACGGCCCACGCCTCCGCCGTCTGCTGGAGCTTGTCCTCCGTGCCGCCCAGCCGGGGGTAGCGCAGCGCGACGGTCGTCATGCCGTGCCTGCGGCTCATCATCGCCGCGGTCAGCTCGTCGGCCTGCTTGGACAGCGCGTACGGGTCCTCGACCTGCAGCGGGATCTCCTCGTCGATGGGCACGTAGGCGGGGTGCAGCACCCTGTCCGCCCAGGCCAGCCCGAGGGCCGACATGCTGCTGGCGAGGGCGGCGCGCCGCACGCCCGCCCGCGCGGCCTCCTCCAGCACCACGAACGTGGCCCGCGTGTTGCCGCAGAACACCTCCTCGGGCGTCCCCAGCGAGGGGGCGGGGATCGCGGCGAGGTGGATCACGGCCGTCACGCCCTCCATCGCCCGGCGCACGGCCTCCGGATCGCCCGCGCTGCCCACCACCATGCGGTCGAGCGGCAGGCCGCCGGGGTCGCGCAGGTCGAGCCCGGTCGCCGCCACCTGATGGCGCGCGAGGAGGTCGAGGGTGGCCCGGCCGAGGCCGCCGGCCGCCCCCGTCACCAGCACCCGCCGCGGATAGTCGGTCATGTACTCCCCAACGATGACGCAAATCGATTTGTAACGGCAGCATGCCGGGTGAGAGGCGAAGGTGTCAAGCTGAGTACAGCGACTGTAAGTTCGGCGCGAAAGGCCACGTGCGGTGGGGAGGCGCGGTGGGGTTCCGCCCGCCTGGCCGATGGGACGGCACCCACTGCGGCGGCTCCGTTGTCGGCGGCAGAGACCGCCGCGTCTCTCCGTCGGTGCCAGGCGGGCGTGAGTCTGGATTAAATGCCGGGAGCCCCGCCCGCGCAAGGGCTTGGAGCGATCCAACCAGAGAATTACATAGAACGATCGAGATTTTGCGGATCTTCGTCGTTTCCTGACTCTTCACCCGCTGAAGACACGTGTCTTGACAGCCACATTACAGCGCGGTAAGCATCTCCTTGAGCGCGGTTACATCTCCGAAACTTCCTCCCAAATCGTCAAGCGCAACCTGGAGCAAGCACCCTCCAGCCCTCCACAGCAAAGCGCGGTCGGCGCGCGCCTTGCCTGACGTCCCCCCGGTCAGGAAAGGAAGCCCATGTCTGTGTGGTCGAGGCTGCTCGTCGCGGCGTCGCTGGTGTTCACCGGTGCCGCGGCGATGGACATCCCACCCGGTGACTATCAGCAGGTCCAGCTCGCCCTCGGGCCGTCCGAGCTGGGCGAGCCCATGTCGCTCGCGGTCCTGCCGGACAGGTCGGTGCTGCACACCGCCCGCGACGGCACCGTCCGCCACACCGACGCCTCCGGCGCGACAAAGGTGGCGGGCAAGCTCGACGTCTACACCCACGACGAGGAGGGGCTGCAGGGCATCGCCGCGGATCCCGGCTTCGCCGCCAACCGCTTCGTCTACCTGTACTACTCGCCCAAGCTGAGCACCCCGGCCGGAGACGCCCCCGCGACCGGCACCGAGGCCGACTTCGCGCCCTGGAAGGGTCACCTCAACCTGTCGCGCTTCACGCTCAAGGCCGACAACACCCTAGACCTGGCCAGCGAGAAGGTCGTGCTGGAGGTGCCCAACGACCGGGGCCAGTGCTGCCACGTGGGCGGTGACATCGACTTCGACGCCGCCGGCAACCTGTACCTGACCACCGGCGACGACACCAACCCGTTCGAGTCCAGCGGCTTCACCCCGATCGACGAGCGCACCAACCGCAACCCGCAGTTCGACGCCCAGCGCTCCTCGGGCAACACCAACGACCTGCGCGGCAAGCTGCTGCGCATCAAGCCGCAGGCCGACGGGACCTACACCGTCCCGGCGGGCAACCTCTTCCCGCCCGGCACGGCCGGGACCCGGCCCGAGATCTACGCCATGGGCTTCCGCAACCCCTTCCGCCTGGCGGTCGACAAGCCGACGGGCACGGTCTACCTGGGCGACTACGGCCCCGACGCGGGCGGCGCCGACGCCGGCCGGGGCCCCGGCGGCCAGGTGGAGTTCGACCGCATCACCGCCCCTGGCAACTACGGCTGGCCGTACTGCACCGGCACGAACACCGTCGCCGAGACGTACGTCGAGTACACCTTCCCCAGCGGCCCCTCCGGCGCGAAGTACGACTGCGCGGGCGGCCCGACGAACAACTCCTTCCGCAACACGGGCCTCGCCAAGCTGCCCGCCGCCAAGCCGAGCTGGATCAAGTACGGCGACGCCGGCTCGCCCCCGGAGTTCGGCGGCGGCTCGGAGTCGCCCATGGGCGGCGACGTCTACCGCTACGACGCGAACTCGTCCTCGACGGTCAAGTTCCCGCAGTCGCTCGACGGCCGCTACTTCGCCATGGAGTTCGGCCGCCGGTGGATCAAAGCGATCGAGGTCAAGAGCGACGGCACGCCCGGCGTGATCGAGAGCTTCCCGTGGACCGGCACGCAGGTCATCGACGGGGAGTTCGGCCCCGACGGCGCCCTGTACGTGCTGGACTACGGCACGGGCGGCGGCAACCAGGCGCTGTACCGGATCGAGTACCTCGGCGGCGCCAACCGCAACCCCGTCGCCAAGGCCACCGCCGACAAGACCTCCGGGCAGGCGCCGCTGACCGTGGCCTTCTCCGCCGCGGGCAGCTCCGACCCCGAGGGCGGCGCGCTCACCTACGCGTGGAACTTCGGCGACGGCGGCACCTCCACGCAGGCCAACCCAACCCACACCTACACCGCGAACGGCACCTTCCGGCCGACCCTGACCGTACGCGACCCGCAGGGCCTGACCGGCACCGCCAGCCTGGTCGTCACCGTCGGCAACACCGCGCCCACCGTGACGCTCACCGCGCCGACCGACGGCCGGCTCTTCTCCTACGGGCAGGCCGTGCCCTTCACCGTCACGGTCACCGACCCCGAGGACGGGACCGTCGACTGCGCCCGCGTCAAGGTGACGTACCTGGTGGGCCACGACAGCCACACCCACGCGATCACCTCGCAGAACGGCTGCTCGGGCTCGATCACCATCCCGACCGACGGCGAGCACGACGCGGCGGCCAACCTCTACGGCGTGTACGACGCCGAGTACACCGACAACGGCGGGCTGACCGGCCACAGCCTCCGCGTCCTGCAGCCGGCGCACCGCCAGGCCGAGCACTTCGGCGCGCAGCAGGGCATCCAGGTCGCCAACCACGGCGGGGCGGAGGGCGGCGCGACCGTCGGCTTCACCGACAACGGCGACTGGATCTCCTTCGAGCCCTACGCGCTGGCCGGAGCCACCCGGCTGACCGCGCGGGTCTCGTCCGGCGGCCCCGGCGGGACGATCGAGGCGCGGGCCGGGTCGGCGACCGGGACGCTGCTGGGCACGCTCACGGTGGCCAACACCGGAGGCTGGGACACCTTCACCGACGTCTCCGCCGCCCTGAGCAACGTCCCCGCCGGGACGACCAAGCTGTTCCTGGTCTTCAAGGGCGTGTCGGGACAGGGCAACCTGCTCGACGTGGACGCCTTCACCTTCACCACCGGGACCCCGCAGGGCACGACCACCGAGGGCGAGTCGTACACCTCGAACTCCGGGGTGCAGATCGCCACGCACGCGCCCGCCAGCGGGGGCCGGACGCTCGGCTACGTCGACAACGGCGACTGGGCGGGCTACGCGCACGTCGACACGGCGGGCGCGAAGACGTTCGCCGCCCGCATCTCCTCGGGCGGGGCGGGCGGCACGATCCAGGTGCGTTCCGGGTCGGCCACCGGCACCCTGCTCGGCTCGGTCACCGTGCCGGTCACGGGCGGCTGGGAGAACTTCCAGGACGTCTCCACCGCACTGACCGGCTCCGGCACCGGACCGCTCTTCCTCGTCTTCACCGGCGGCGCGGGCACCCTCTTCGACATCGACACCTTCACGATCACCAGGTAGGCGGCGATGCTACACAAACTCCTGAGCCTCGTGCTCGTGGCGGCCGGACTGACCGCCCCATCCGTGAACCTGGCCTACGAGGTCCTGGTGTTCTCCAAGACCGCCGGGTTCCGCCACGACTCGATCCCGGCGGGCCTCCAGGCCATCCGCGATCTGGGCGCGGCCAACGCCTTCACCGTGACCGCGACCGAGGACGCCGGCGCCTTCACCGCCGCGAACCTGTCCGGCTACGAGGCCGTCGTCTTCCTCAACACCACCGGCGACGTGCTCAACGACGCCCAGCAGACGGCCTTCCAGGCGTACGTGGACGGGGGCGGCGGGTACGTGGGCGTGCACGCCGCCGCCGACACCGAGTACGGCTGGCCGTACTACGAGAAACTGGCCGGGGCGTACTTCAAGAGCCACCCGGCCATCCAGCAGGCCACCGTGCGCACCGAGGACCGCGCCCACCCGGCGACCGCCCACCTCGGGTCGTCGTGGACGCGTACCGACGAGTGGTACAACTACCGCACCAACCCCCGCCCGTCGGTGCGCGTGCTGCAGAGTCTCGACGAGGGCAGCTACAGCGGCGGCGACATGGGCGACCACCCCATCACCTGGTGCCACCCCCAGGTCCAGGGGCGGGCCTTCTACACCGGGCTCGGCCACACCGCCGAGTCGTACGCCGACCCCGCCTTCCGCAACCTGCTGCTCGGCGGCATCAGGTACGCCGCGGGCACGGCCAAGGCCGACTGCCGGCCGGAGACCGGCTACACCGCGCTGTTCAACGGCTCCACCAGCGGGTGGTCACAGGCCGGGCCGGGCAGCTTCGCCAACGCCGACGCCACGCTGACCTCGCAGGGCGGGATGGGCCTGCTGTGGTACTCCGCGCGGGAGCTGGGGGCGTACTCGCTGAAGCTGGACTTCAGGGTGACCGGTGACAGCAACTCCGGCGTCTTCGTCGGCTTCCCCGCCTCCTCCGACCCGCAGTCGGCCGTGGACAACGGCTACGAGGTGCAGATCGACGCCACCGACGCCCCCGACCGGACGACCGGCTCGATCTACGGCTTCAAGGCCGCCGACCAGGCCGCCCGCGACGCCGCGCTCAACCCGCCCGGCGCCTGGAACACCTACGAGCTGCTGGTCGAGGGCGAACGGCTGCAGGTCCTGCTGAACGGCGTGAAGGTCAACGACTTCACCAACACCGACCCGAGGCGCTCGCTGCGCCAGGGCCACGTCGGCATCCAGAACCACGGGGCCTCCGACCAGGTCGCCTTCCGCAACATCCGGCTCAAGCAGTTGGGCGCGGGCAGCGTCACCGTCGAGGGCGAGTCGTACACCTCGAACTCCGGGGTGCAGATCGCCACGCACGCGCCCGCCAGCGGGGGCCGGACGCTCGGCTACGTCGACAACGGCGACTGGGCGGGCTACTCCCAGGTCAGCACGGCGGGCGCGACGCGCTTCGGCGCCCGCGTCTCGTCCGGGGGAGCGGGCGGCACGATCCAGGTGCGTTCCGGGTCGGCCACCGGCACCCTGCTCGGCTCGGTCACCGTGCCGGTCACGGGCGGCTGGGAGAACTTCCAGGACGTCTCCACCACGCTGACCGGCTCCGCCACCGGACCGCTCTTCCTCGTCTTCACCGGCGGCGCCGGCAACCTCTTCGACGTCGACACCATCACCCTGGAGAGCGGGACGACCGGCGGCCCGCCGCTGTCGGACAAGGTGCACGTCTTCTACTACCCCTGGTACGGCGCGCCGCAGGTCAACGGGGCCTGGCGGCACTGGCAGCAGGGCGGGCGCACCCCTCCCGACGACATCGGCGCCGACCTCTACCCGGTGCTCGGCGCGTACGACTCCGGCGACTTCGCCGGCGCCGTGACCCAGCACATGAAGTGGATCAGGCAGTCGGGCGCCGGGGTGCTGGTGCTGAGCTGGTGGGGCCGCGGCAGCTACGAGGACGGCCTGGCCCGCGGCGTGCTGGACGCGGCGGCGAAGGAGGGGCTCAAGGTCGCCTGGCACCTGGAGCCCTACTCCGGCCGCAGCGCCGCCTCCACCGTGGAGGACGTCCGCTACATCAACCAGACGTACGGGACGCACGCCGCCTTCAGCGACGCCTTCTACGTCTTCGAGAGCCTGCGCATCACCGACTGGTCGGCGCTGAGCCAGGTGAACCAGGACAACGTCATCCTGGCCCAGACCACCGACACCACGAAGATCGCGAACTTCAACGGCATGTACACCTACGACGCGATCGCCGGTGCCACCGCGCCGGGCTGGCAGCAGGCCGCGGACTACGCGCGCCAGCACGGGCTGGTGTGGGCCCCGTCCGTGGGGCCCGGCTACATCGACGACCGGGCGGTGCCCGGCAACACCACGCCCACCCTCGCCAGGGACAACGGCGCCACCTACGACAGGGAGTGGTCCAACGCCCTGCAGACGCGGCCGACGTGGGTGTCGATCACGTCGTTCAACGAGTGGCACGAGGGCAGCGTGATCGAGCCGGCGGTCGCGCGGACGGGCTACCAGAGTTACGAAGGCGCGTACGGGCGTACCGGCGCCTCGGCCCAGACCGCGTATCTGGACCGGACGGCGTACTGGGTGGGCCAGTTCGCGGCGGCCGGCTGACGCCGAGCGAGGCGGCCATCGGCCGGCCGGGCCGATCCCGGCGTCGGATCACGACGCCGGGATCGGCGCTTCCCGCGGGTCAGCGGGTCTGTGGGGAGGCGGGTGGCGGGGACTGCGGGGGAGCGGGTCAGGAGGAGCCGAGTTCGAGCGCGGCGTCGGGGTCCAGCGGGAAGATGGGCCGCTTCAGGTTCCGGTAGGGCAGCCGGTGCAGGTCCTGGTCGACGCCTCCGGGCGTGAGCGCCAGCATCCAGCCCGCGGCGGCCTCGAACAGCTCGGGCTCCAGGTAACCGATCTTGACCGTGACCACGTCGGCCCCGGCCGCGTTCACCCCCAGCCGCCGGTACGACTCCAGCAGCCGGTACTGCATCCGGCGCGAGGTCAGGAAGACACTCAGCCCGCCGACGCGCACACTGGCCACGCGCCCGCCGTCGGGGTCGTCCGCCAGGGCCTCCAAGGTGCCCTCCAGCAGCAGCGGCCCGGGTGCGCGGGAGTCGACGCGGCCACCGGCGCGCACGCTGACCGGCGAGCCGATCGGCAGGTGCCCGATGCGCGCCACCGCCTCGGGGTCGAACAGGGAGGCGTAGACGGCGCGGACCGAGCCGTCGCGGATCCCTGGCCTGGCCAGCAGCCGCTCCAGCGCGTAGGTGACGTCGTCGGCGCCGCCCGCGCCCGGGTTGTCGCCGGAGTCGCTGATGAAGTACGGCCGGGCCGAGCCCGGCTCCAGCGCCGCGTCCAGGCACTCGTCCATGGAGCCCGTGGGCGCGACGAAGGCGAACTCGTCGCGCGCGTCCCAGAACGCCTGCCCCAGCTCGCGCGCCGCCTCCTCGGTGGCCGCGGCGTCGGTGCCGACGGCGACGACCGCGCCGGTGCAGCGCGGCTCGTCGGCCCAGGCGAAGCCGATCCAGATCGCCGCGTCGATCACGCCCGGCCTGGCCTCGACGGCGGGGATGCGGGCGTAGAGGCTCTTGGCGGGTTCGAGGCGGGTGCTGGTCATCTCGCCGGGCAGCAGGATCGGCACGTGGACCAGCGCCTTGTGCGGCCGGCCGCCGCGGCGCAGCGCCTCGACCAGGTTGCGGGCGGCGCGCTCGCGGGTCTCCCAGACGTCCACGTGGGGCGCGGTGCGGTAGCAGGTCAGCAGGTCGCAGCCGTCGAACAGGGTGGGGGAGACGTTGCCGTGCAGGTCCATCGCGGTCGACACCAGCGGCTCGGGGCCGATCACGGAGCGGATGGCGGTGATGAGGTCGCCTTCGGCGTCCTGACGGCCGACGACGCTCATCGCGCCGTGGATGTCCAGCAGCACGCCGTCGAACCGGCCGTCGCCCAGGCCCCGGACGATCTCCTCCCGCCAGGCGTCGTACGCGGCGGGCTCGACCGCTCCGCCCGGCAGCGCGCGGGCGTGCACGAGCGGCACCCATTCCACCTCGGCCGCCCACGGGTCGCCGAGCCAGTCGTACCTGTCGAGCAGGGCCTGGCCGCGGGTGACCGCGAAGTCGGCGGTGCCGCTCAGGTGCGGTGAGAACGTGCTGGACTCGATGTGGATGCCGCAGACGGCGATGCGCAGGGACACGACGGTGCTTTCCAGGAGGGCTTACAGGAAGGAGGCGTTTCTAGGTGGGACGGATGTCGGCCGTCTCACGGAGGAGATGGCCGAGGCCGATGAGCGCCGCGTCGGGGCCGGCGATGCTCGGCTCGATGGACAGCGACTGGGTCAGGGGCGGCAGGCAGCGCTCGTAGAGCATGCCTTTGACGGCGGCCACGTAGACGTCCAGGCTCGACAGCGCGCCGCCGATGACGACGCTGTCGGGGTTGAGGAAGTTGACCAGGCCCGACAGGGCGATGCCGAGCTGCCGGCCGGCCTGGCGCACCAGGGTCACCACGGCCGGGTCGGCGTTGATGACGGCGGCGACGACGTCGCGCGTGTCGGTCACGGGCAGGCCGCGCCCGGCCAGTTCGCGGGCGAGCGCCGCGCCGCTGGCGACGGTCTCCAGGCAGCCGCGGCTGCCGCAGGAGCATTCGCGCTCGCCGCTGTCGGCCACGCGTACGTGGGTGACGTCACCGCTCAGGCCGCGCCCGCCGCGGTAGACCTGGGCGCCCGAGATCTGGGCCCCGGTGACCAGGCAGCCGCCGATGCCGGTGCCCGCCTTGACGTAGATCATGTCGCCGGCCTCGGGGCGGGTGAGGTGTTCGCCGACCGCGGCGGCCTTGGCGTCGTTGTCGGCGAGCGCGGTCACCCCGAACCGGTCGCGCAGGTCGCTCTGGACGTCGTAGCCGCTCCAGCCCGGCATGCGGGCCGGGCCGATGACCCGTCCGTGCGGGAACTCCACCGGCCCCGGCAGCGCCACGCCGACGGCCAGCAGCGGCCGGCCGGGCGCGTGGGCCGTCCTCACTCCGGTGAAGGCCGCGGTCAGCTCGTCGAAGATCGCCTTGGGGCCGGCTCCTATGTCGACGGCGAACTCCTGGGCCGCCAGCAGGGCTCCCGACGGTGCGCACAGGCCGACGCGGGCGTGCTGCCCGCCCAGCTCCGCCACGGCGAAGACGCCGCCCGCCTCACGCAGCCGCAGGATCCTGGGACGCCGCCCTCCGGTGGAGGCGCCGACGCCCTCCTCGAGGATCTCGCCCTCCTCCAGCAGCCTGCGCACCACGCTGGAGACCGTCGAGGGCGCCACCTGCAGCGTCTCCACCAGATCCGCGCGGGAGGTGGCCTTGCCGCTGGCCAGCAGGTTCAGTGCCTGCTCACGCAGATTGGCGGGCTCCGACATGCCTCTCCTCCCTGGACGGACACTCCTTGACGCACACGGCGGACGCCCGGCTCCGCGAACGGGGGCGAGCACGGGGTCGATCACCGAAAGGCGCGTCGCCGGGACTCTATACCGAAATAAGTGTGGTGAACAAAGTAGATTTTTCGCATTGACTTCCTACTTGTACCGCAATACATTCTCCGGACTGAACGGCCCCTGGAGGGCAGCCCACGTCCTGACGAGGAGAATCATGGGGACGAGAACCCGCATCGTGTGCGGCGTGGTGGCCATCGGGCTCGGCCTGACCGCCTGCAGCGCGGGCGCCGGCAGCAGCCCGCAGCAGGGTGGCGCCCAGGGCAAGGACACCGCGACCGTGGCCTTGCGCACGCCCAACTGGATCCTGCCGATCTCCGCCCCCGGCTTCACCCAGGGCGAGAACGACATCTTCTCCACCGCCCTGTACCGCAAGCTCTACAGCTACCAGCTCGACGGCTCCACCCCCGACAACATCAACCCGCAGCGCTCGCTGGCCGAACCGCCCGTCGTCAGCGACGAGGGCAAGACGCTGACCATCACGCTCAAGGACAACACCTGGTCCGACGGCAAGCCGATCACCACCAAGGACGTCCAGTTCTGGTGGGACCTCGTCACCACCAACAAGGACAAGTGGGCTTCGTACAAGCCCGGTGGCTTCCCGGACAACATCTCCGCCTTCACGGTCAAGGACGACAAGACCTTCTCCGTGACCACCACGAAGGCGTACAACGCGGCCTGGTTCGTCGGCAACCAGCTCAACCGGATCGTCCCGCTGCCCCAGCACGCCTGGGACAAGAGCGGCGACCCCAAGCAGACCTTCGAGGAGCTGACCGCCGCCTCCAAGGACCCCAAGTCGTACGCGACCAACCCCCTGTGGAAGACCAACAGCGGCCCGTGGAAGCTGGAGAGCTACGTGCCCAGCGGCGAGGTCGTCCTGGCCAAGCAGGACACCTACTCGGGCCCCGACAAGCCGAAGCTGAACAAGGTCGTGCTGCGGCCGTTCACCGGCGACGACGCCGAGTTCAACGTGCTGCGCGCCGGGCAGATCGACTACGGCTACATCCCGCCGGCCAACCTGTCGCAGAAGTCGTACCTGGAGTCGAAGGGCTACACGATCTCCCCCTGGTACGGGTGGTCGATCACCTACCTGCAGCTCAACTTCAACAACCCCAAGACCGGGACGCTGTTCAAGCAGCCGTACCTGCGCCAGGCGCTGCAGATGCTCATCGACCAGCCGACCATCAGCAAGGTCATCTGGTCCGACATGGCCGCGCCCACCTGCGGCCCGGTGCCCGCCAAGCCGGGCACGCCCGGCGGCCAGGGCTGCGCCTACCCGTTCGACCCGGCCAAGGCCCAGCAACTCCTGGAGAGCCACGGCTGGAAGGTGACGCCCGACGGGCAGACCACCTGCGCCGACCCCGCCCTGTGCGGCGAGGGCATCGCCAAGGACACCCCGCTGAGCTTCACCGTCACCAGCCAGTCCGGCTTCTCGGCCACCACCAAGATGTTCGCCGAGATCAAGTCGGCCATGGCCAAGGTCGGCGTGCAGCTCACCATCAAGGAGGTGCCCGACTCCGTCGCGGTCACCCCGGCCTGCAAGCCGGAGGACGCGAAGTGCGACTGGGACATGTCCTTCTTCGGCTCGCAGGGTAGCTGGTACTACCCGGCCTTCGCCTCCGGCGAGCGCCTGTTCCAGACCGACGCCCCCGTCAACCTCGGCAGCTACAGCAACCCCGAGGCCGACCAGCTCATCGAGAAGGCGCAGTTCTCCGACGACGCCGGCGCACTGCAGGAGTACAACGACTTCCTGGCCAAGGACCTGCCGGTGCTCTGGATGCCCAACCCCGTCTACCAGGTCTCGGCGTACAAGTCGGGGCTGCAGGGCGTCGACCCGCAGGACCCGATGAACCTGATGTACTTCCAAGACTGGTCCTGGAAGAGCTGACCGTTGACCCGGTACCTCCTCACGCGCCTGGGACAGGCCCTGGTCATCGTGATCCTGGTGACGCTGATCACGTTCGTGATCCTGCATCTGCTGCCGGGAGGAGCGGCGCGGGCCATCCTGGGCAAGGAGGCGACGCTGGAGCAGATCGCTTCCTTCAACCACGAAATGGGGTACGACCGGCCGCTGTGGGAACAGTACGCGCTGTACCTGCAGCGGCTCGTCCGCGGCGACCTCGGCTACTCCTTCCAGCTCAACCAGTCGGTGGCCGAGGCCATCGGCCAGCGGCTGCCCAAGACCGCGCTGCTGTCGCTGGCCTCGACGGTCATCGCGGTCGTGGTGGCCGTCCCGCTGGGCGTGGTGCAGGCCGTACGGCGTAACCGCTGGCCCGACTACACGATCAACGGGCTGTCGCTGCTGGCGTACGCCACGCCGATCTTCTTCATGGGTCTCATGATGATCATTCTGTTCTCCCAGGTGTGGCCGGTCCTGCCGCCCGAGGCTCCGCAGGGCTTCACCATGGCGGAGGTGCTGGCCGAGCCCGCCGGGCTGGTGCTGCCCACGCTCACGCTGGCGATCCTCACCGTCGCGGTCTACTCCCGCTACATCCGCTCGTCCATGGTCGACAACCTGAACGAGAACTACGTCCGCACGGCCCGCAGCAAGGGCCTGTCGGAGCGCCGCGTGATCGTCGGGCACACGCTGCGCAACGGCCTGTTCCCCGTCATCACCCTGCTCGGCATGTACCTGCCCGCGCTGTTCAGCGGTGCCCTCGTGGTCGAGCGGCTGTTCAACTACCCGGGCATGGGCCTGCTGTTCTGGCAGGCGGCGCTCAAGCGGGACTACCCGATCCTGCTCGGCGTCACGCTGCTCATCTCGGTGGCCACCGTGCTCGGCGCGCTGGTCGCCGACGTGCTCTACGCCGCGGTCGACCCGCGCGTGCGACTGAAGGCAGGCCGGTCATGACCGCCGTCCCGCACGAGGAGGAGGCGCCCGTCCGCGGGATGTGGCGCCAGGGCGTCGAGGTCTTCTGCGAGAACCGGCTCGCCCTGCTCGGGGTGGCCCTCTTCGCCCTGCTGACGCTCTTCTCCTTCCTCGGGCCGCTCTTCTACCAGACCGACCAGGTGCACACCGACCTGACCAAGGTCTACCTGGCCCCCGGCACGGAGGGGCACCCGCTCGGCACCGACGGCGTCGGCTACGACCAGCTCGGCCGCCTGATGCTCGGCGGGCAGACCTCCATCGTGGTCGGCCTGGCCGCCGGCCTGCTGGCCACGGTCGTCGGCACCGTGTGGGGCGCCGTGGCCGGGTTCGCCGGCAGTTGGGTCGACGCGGTCATGATGCGGGTGGTGGACGCGATGATGTCGATCCCCGCGCTCTTCCTGTTCATGCTCATGGCCTCGATCGTCACGCCCACCGTGCCGATGCTCATCCTCATCATCGGCGCCTTCGCCTGGCTCGGCCCCGCCCGGCTGGTACGCGGCGAGGCGCTCTCCCTGCGCACCCGCGAGTACGTCCTGGCGATGCGCGGCATGGGCGGCGGCGGCGGGCGCGCGGTGCGCCGGCACATCATCCCCAACGCCATCGGCACCGTGATCGTCAACGCCACCTTCCAGGTCGCCGACGCGATCCTGTACGTGGCCTACCTCTCCTTCCTCGGCCTGGGCGTGCCGCCGCCCGCGGCCAACTGGGGCGGCATGCTGTCCGACGGCCTGTCGGACACCTTCAGCGGTCACTGGTGGCTGCTCTACCCCCCGGGAATCGCCATCATCCTCATCGTCCTCGCCTTCAACTTCATCGGCGACGGGCTGAGGGACGTCTTCGAGGTCCGCCTCCGGCGGCGGTAGCAGGAGGTTACGTACATGGAGGCACTCGACCGGCCGCTGCTGCGGCTGCGCGACCTCAGCACCGACATCCCGTTGCGGCGTGGCGTCGTGCACGCGCTCGACCACGTCAACCTCGAGGTCAGGCAGGGCGAGACGCTCGGCATCGTGGGCGAGTCGGGCAGCGGCAAGACCATGACCGTCCTGTCGATCATGGGGCTGCTGCCCTCGGGCGGCCAGGTCGTCGGCGGGGAGATCCTCTTCGACGACCGCGACCTGCGCGGGCTGGAGGCCCAGGAGCTGCGCCGGGTGCGCGGCGTCGAGATGGGCATGGTCTTCCAGGACCCGCTCACCTCGCTCAACCCCACCATGCGCATCGGCGCCCAGGTCGCCGAGCCCCTGCGCGTCCACCTGGGCGTCGGCAAGGCCGAGGCGCGCGAACGGGCCATCGAGATCCTGCGCCGGGTCGGCATGCCGCGCCCCGACAAGATCGTCGACGACTATCCGCACCAGCTCTCGGGCGGCATGCGCCAGCGCGTGGTCATCGCCATGGCGCTCGTCCGCTCCCCGCGCCTGCTCATCGCCGACGAGCCCACCACGGCACTCGACGTCACCACCCAGCGCCAGATCCTTGAACTCATCGACGACCTGCGCGAGGAGTTCAGGATGGCGGTCATCCTGGTCACCCACGACCTCGGGGTGATCGCCGGCCGCGCCGACAGGGTCGCCGTCATGTACGCCGGGCGGGTGGTGGAGACCGGCACGACCGCCGACCTGTTCCGCTCACCGCGGCACCGCTACACCGAGGCGCTCATGCGCGCCCTGCCCGAGTCGGCCGCCGACGGCCGCCTCTACAGCATCCCCGGCCTGCCGCCCGACCTGTCGCTGCCGCTGACCGGCTGCCGGTTCGCGCCGCGCTGCCGGTTCGCCACCGACGAGTGCCGCGCCGGCGACGTCCTCCTCACCCCGGACGTCGCCGGCAACGGGCACGAGTTCGCCTGCCTGCACCCGGTCACCGAGCCCGTCACGATCGCGGCGTCGTCCGCCCCGGTCGACACCGTGTCCGGCGACTCCGCGCCGCTCCTGACCGTGCGCGACCTGGTCAAGGAGTACGACGCGGGCGGCGCGGGGATGCGCAGGGTCTCCGGGCGGGTCAGCGCCGTGGCCGGGGTGTCGTTCGACGTCAAGCCCGGCGAGACGCTCGGCATCGTGGGCGAGTCGGGGTGCGGCAAGTCCACCGTCGGCCGTCTCGTCGCCGGGCTCGAAGCGCCCACCGGCGGCCGGATCGCCGTCGACGGCACCGACCTCGCCACCCTCGACCGGCGCGCCCGCCACCGCATGCACCGGCAGGTGCAACTGATGTTCCAGGACAGCTACGCGGCCATGAACCCGCGCATGCGCGTCGACTCCATCCTCACGGAGCCGCTGGAGATCCAGCAGGTCGGCGACGCCGCCTCCCGGCGCGCCCGGGTGAGCGAGCTGCTCGACCAGGTCGGACTGCCGCGGCGGGCGCTGGAGCGCTACCCGCACGAGTTCTCCGGCGGGCAACTGCAGCGCATCGGGCTGGCCAGGTCGCTGGCGCTGAGCCCACGGCTGATCGTGGCCGACGAGCCGGTCAGCGCGCTGGACGTGTCGGTCCAGGCGCAGGTGCTCAACCTCATGCGCGACCTGCAGGGGCAGCTCGGACTGTCGTACGTGTTCATCAGCCACGACCTGTCCGTGGTCGACTACATGGCCGACCGGATCGGCGTGATGTACCTGGGCAAGCTGGTGGAGGTGGGCCCCGCTCACCAGGTGGTGCGCAGCCCGCGGCACCCGTACACGCAGGCGCTGCTCGACGCCGTACCCTCGCCCCACCCCGGCCACGCGCCCAGCCCGGACACGACCATCAGGGGCGAGCTGCCGAGCGCGCTCAACCCGCCGACGGGCTGCCGCTTCCGCACCCGCTGCCCCCTGGCGACGGACGCCTGCGCCGTCGAGCCGGTCCTGCAGGGCGGTACGCACCAGGTCGCCTGCCACTTCCCGATCCGCCAGGAGGCGACGGCGGCCTGACGGCGGCGCGGGCGGCGGGAGCGGGGGCTGGTGTCCGGACGGCTACCAGCGGACCCAGGGGCTTTCCGCCCCGCCGCCGAAGGCCGTGGCGCCCGCCTTCCGCCAGCGCTGGCGTACGTTGATCTTGGCGCCGGTGCGCGGGATCGACATCTTGAACGGGCCGCAGGTCGCGACCGCCCCCGCCGTCGCCGAGGGGGTGACGCCGGTGCAGACGAAGGGCTGGGAGACGTTCCGGTCGGCGTCGGTGTCGTACAACTGGACGTGGATGTCGGAGCTGACCGAGCCGCGGAGCTGCCCCCGCAGGTAGAAGACGTCGCCCACCATGGCCATGCAGGGGGCCATCTGCGTGCCGCTGGCCGCGTCGGTGACGATCCACGCGCGGCAGCGCCAGGACGGTGTCTGGTCCGGGACGTCGAGTTGGTCCGTGGGCTTGTCGGTGGGCCGGCCTGTGGGGGCGTCCTCCGCCGGAACGCTCTCCTTGGGCGTCGATCGCCTGGGCTTGGGGGTCTGGGCGGTGGGCGTGCGCGGTTCGGCCGACTTCGGCGGGGTCGGCGGGGCGGAGACGCGGTCGTCCTGCGCCTTGGGGGAGCTGAGCGCGCGCCCGGCGTCCTTCGGCGGGGTGGAGAACGAGGTCACGGACGTCTCCACCGGTTTGTGCGTCCCGGGCGCGGTGGCGGCGGCGTTGACGGGGGTCACGCCCGTGTCCCGGTCCCGCCACGGAGCCACCACGCCCACCGCCACGGCGGTGACGACCAGCGCCATCGCGGCGGTGGCGCCGATGACCAGCCGCTGCCGGGAACGTCCGCGCCTGGACGACGCCATGGTCCACTCGGACGCCGGGACTCCCGCGTCGGCGCCGCCTGGAGAGACGCCGCCGGTCCCGGCGGGCGGGGCGTCCTGGCCCGCCGGGACGGGACGCGCCAGCGGCTCGGAGGTCGCGGCCGCAGCCTCGCCCCTGGGCACCGGCGGCAGGGCGGGCCACCCGGCCAGCGACGCCGCCGCCTCGTCCAGCGCCACCGCCACGGCACGGGCGCCGGGCCGGGCGGCCGGATCCTTGCCCACACAGGCCCACACGACCGACCACAGCGCGTCGGGCATCCCGGGAAGGCGGCGGGGCACGGCCGTCGCGTGCTGCCTGAGCAGGGCCATCGGGTGCTCGCCCGCGAAGGGCGGGCGCCCGGCGAGCAGCTCGTACGCGATCAGGCCCAGGGCGTACACGTCGACCGCCGCGGTGGGGGTGTCGCCGTCGGCCACCTCGGGCGCCAGGTAGGCGGGGGTGCCGAGCACGGAGCTGGTCTGGGTGAGCCCCGGGCCGTGGACGATGCGGGCGACGCCGAAGTCGGTGAGCCGTACCTGTCCCGTGGCCCCCTCGATCAGCACGTTGCCGGGCTTGACGTCGCGGTGCACGATGCCCACGGCGTGCGCGGCGGCCAGCGCGTCGGCGATCCTGGCGGTCAGCCCGGCCGCCTCGGCGGGCGGCAGCGTGCCGCGCTGCCGGAGCAGGGTCCGCAGGTCCGCCCCCTCGATGAGGTCCATCACCAGGGCGAGCCGGTCCCCCTCGATGACGAAGTCGCGCACCGTGACGATGTTGGGATGGCGCAGGGCGCGCATCACATTGCGTTCCTGGACGAACCGCAGGACGAGGTCGGGGTCGCCGGCCAGGCCGTCGCGCAGCAGCTTCACCGCCACGGTCTCCCCGGTGTCGCGCTGCCGTGCCCGCCAGACCGTGCCCATCGCGCCGGCGCCGATCTCGTCCAGCAGCACGTACCGGCTCCCCAGAGACGCCTCGGAACCGCCCTGAGCCATGAGCTGTGTCTCCCCCTTCGACGGAGATCAACAATAGTCAGGTTGGCCACGAAAAGGGGAAGAACACCTCTTGTCCGAGCAGAAACGGCAGCGGCGCCGCGGGCACCGTGGGCGTCCGTCAACGGTCTCAGCGGGGGAGCCGTCAAGTGATGTCCGACAGCACCGACACCCACGCCAACCTGCTCGGGCACCTCGGCGTGCCGTTGCACCGGCCGCTCACCCTCGCCGTCGTCGGCGCGGGCGCCCGCGGAGCCGCCTACGCCGAACTGGCCGCGCGCAGGCCCGGCCGGGCCCGGATCGCGGACGCGGTGATCGTCGCCACCCTCGACGCCGACCACCTGGCGCCCACCACCGCGTTCGCCGAGCAGGGCTACGACCTCCTGCTGGCGAAGCCCATCGCGCCCACCGAGGCCGAGTCGCCGGCCGTCGGCGAGGTCGCGGCGCGTACCGGCGCGACCGTCGCGATCTGCCACGTCATGCGCTACACCCCCTACACCCGGCGGGTGAAGGAGTCGCTGCCCGAGCTGGGGGAGATCGTCAGCGTCGAGCACCTGGAGCCGATCGGGTCCTACCACTTCGCCCACTCCTACGTCCGCGGCAACTGGCGGCGCGGCGACGAGGCGGCGTTCGCGCTCCTGGCCAAGTCGTGCCACGACATCGACTGGCTGGCCCACATCGTGGGCAGGCCCGTCCTGCGCACGTCGTCCTTCGGCGGGCTCCACCACTTCCGCCCGGCCAACCGGCCCGCCGAGGCGGCAGACCGCTGCCTCGACTGCCCGCTCCAGGACACCTGCGCCTACTCGGCGACCACGCTCTACCGGGACGGGCTGCGCGACGGCGGCGCCAAGCGGCACTTCACCCGCGTGATGGCCGACGGGGTGCTCACCGAGGAGGCGGTCACCCGGTGGACGCCTCGCCCGGCGGCTCCTGCGCCGCCGAGGGGCACGCGGGCGGTGACGAGGGCCTGATCAGGTCGTTCGTGGACGCCCTGCACCAGGGCCGCCCCGAGCTGATCCGCTCCGGCATCCAGGAGAGCGTGGCCGGCCACCGCGTCGTCTTCGCCGCCGAACGAGCCCGCCTGTCCGGCACGGTCGTCACCCTCTGACGCGCACACCCCGGCTCCGCCGCGACGCATGATGGGGGTGCGGCGGCGGTCTCGGCTCATGCGCGAGGTGTCGACGGCAGGCAAGCTCGTGGAGTGACCGGCCGCTGCGAGCGATCTTCTCCGGGTCCGCATCATCGCAGGTCAGTGGGTAGATCTGGACGTGGCGCCGGAAAAGTTTCCGGGCGCCTGTCACAGGCCAGGGGGCTGCCCTGTCTTAGCTGGCGACCGGAGGCCGTACGAGGCCCCGGAAGACGGAGAGGACTTGCCATGAAGATCGTCGTGGTCGGTGGGACCGGTCTGATCGGTTCGAAGGTGGTGGCCGAGCTGGCCGGGCAGGGCCACGAGGCGGTGGCGGCGGCGCCGAGCACCGGGGTCGACACGCTGACCGGTGAAGGGCTGGCGGAGGCGCTGGCGGGCGCGCGGGTGGTGGTGGACGTGTCGAACTCGCCGTCGTTCGAGCGGGCGGCGGTGCTGGAGTTCTTCGAGACCTCCACGGGCAACCTGCTGGCCGCGGAGGCGGCGGCGGGTGTCGGGCACCACGTCGCGCTGTCGGTGGTGGGCACGGAGCGGATGGCGGACAACGGCTATTTCGCGGCGAAGATCGCTCAGGAGCGGCTGATCGAGAAATCGGGGATCCCGTTCTCGCTGGTGCACGCGACGCAGTTCTTCGAGTTCGTCCGTGGCATCGCCGACGACGCCACCGACGGCGACACCGTACGGATCGCGCCGGTGCTCTTCCAGCCCATCGCGGGCGAGGAGGTCGCGCAGGCCGTCGCCCGGGTCGCGGCCGGGCGGCCGCTGAACGGCCGGACCGAGGTGGCCGGGCCGGAGCGGACGCGGATGGACGCGTTCTTCCGCGACGCCCTGGCCGCCTGGGGCGACCCCCGTACGGTGGTCGCCGACCCGCAGGCGACCTACTTCGGCACCGTGCCCGGCGAGCGGACGCTGGTGCCCGGCGAGGACGCGGCCCTCGGCCGGATCCGCTACCTCGACTGGCTCGACCAGAGCGACACGGGCCGGTAAGACCGCCCATGACCCTGACGTACGGGAGGTCATTCCGATGTCCGAGCACAACCCCGCGACGAGATCGACCGCGTGGCAGACGGCGCTGACCGTGCTGCAGGAGGCCCGGCCGCCGTTCGTCCCGCAGGGCGCGCACGCGATGACCGTGGTGATCGAGTACCCGCCCGGCGACCCCGGCACGCCGCCGCACCGCCACTCCGGGCCCGCGTTCGGGGTCGTGCTGGAAGGGGAGATGCTGCTGGAGGTGGAGGGCGAGCCGGAGCGCGTCGTACGCGCGGGGGAGGCGTTCTGGGAGCCGGGCGGCGACGTCATCCACTACCAGGACGGCAACCACCGCGACGACGTCCCGCTGCGGTTCACGGTCACGATGCTGTGCGCGCCGGGCACGCCCATGCTCACCCTCGTCGACGAGGAGGAGCTGGCCCGGCGCCGGGACCGGCGCGCCCCGCGCCCGTCCTGATCGCCCGCCCCGGGAGGGAACGCCGGACGCGCCCGGTCGCGTCGGAACTCACATGGAATCCGTCCCGCGAAGGATCAGGACCGCGATCGTCCTGATCCTTTCCCCCGCCGCGACCGGAACCGCGGCCATATTGATCACGCTGTTCGCCTACGCGCAGAGCGAACTCGTCCTGCCGTCCTACGAGGACGCCCGGGAGATCTCGGCGGAGATGTGGCGTTCCGCGGCGAGCCAGGCCGGCGAGGAGTTCCGTGGCCACCTCCGCTGGCTGGGCGCGTTCTTCGCGGCGGCCACCGTCGCGTTCGGCGTGACCGCGTGGAAGACGCGGTTCGGCACCCGCAGGCCCGCGCTCCTGCTCACGGTGGCCACCGGGCTGACCGCCGTCTTCGTGGCCATGCTCTGGCCGCTGTTCCACGGTGGGCCGAGCACCATCCTGATCGTGCCGGCAGGCGCGGCGGATACGCACATCATCGTTCTGGACCGGCCCGGTTGGTACGCCCCCGCCCTCGGCGTCCTGCTCGTGGCCGGGGCCGCCGCTCTCGTGCGCGGCCTCGTCCTGCTGACCGGCGGCGACGGGGTGTCATGGCTGGCCCGTGACCGGCATCCACCCTTCGAGCCGGACTCCCCGCCCCTGTGGGTGAGCCCGTCCCGGCAGGCGGGTGTGCTGATGTCGCTGACCCCGGCCCTGCTCCTGCTCTACGCCGCCGTGAACTACGCCGGCAGCCTGGCCGGTGATCTCAGCGAGCGCCGCGAACCGGTGCTCCTTTCCCCGTCCCTCCTTTCCGACATGCAGGTCCACCTCCAGTATCTCGCGATCCCGGCCGTTCCGGTCGTCGTGGGCGGCCTGATCCTGCTGCTCGGCAAGGGACGCGGACGGCGGATGGCCGGCGCATTGGCCGGGATCCTCGGATTGCCGTACGCGGCGGCCCTGCTTCAGTCAGCCCTGCACTTCAGCGACACCAGTCTGTTCCACAACTACGTGGCCACCGAGGGCACGACAGCCTGGTGGACCGCCCCCGCCGTGGCGGCCACCGGCCTCGTCATCTTCCTCCTGCACGCGGCCGCCCTGGCCCTGCTCTTCCGCCGCGACCCATGACCGATCGGGCTAGCGGCTCTCCTCGCCGATCGGGCGCAGGTGCCGCAGCAGCGTCAGGGCGACCACGGCCAGGCCGAGTACGAGCACCGTGCCGGTGGCCATGACCGCCAGCAGCCCCTGGGTGAACGCGGCCCGCGCCTCCGCCACGAGCGCCTCGGCCGGGCCGGGCGGCAGCGCGGCGGCGGCGTCGAGCGCCTCCCCCAGTGAGCCGCCCGCCTGGGGTGAGCCGACCGCGCCGCCGTACACGGCGGCGCCGAGGCTGCCGAGCAGCGCGATGCCGAGCGCGATCCCCAACTCGCCGCCGCTCTCGGCCAGCGCGGACGCCGACCCGGCCCGCTCGGGCGGCGCCGCCCCGACGATGAGGCCGAGGCCCAGCGCGCCCACCGGCGCCATGCCGAGGAACGCCACCGTCACCCCCGCCATGAGCATGCCCAGCCCGTCGCCGACCAGCACCATGGCGAACCCGGCCGCCGACACCACCAGCCCCAGCCCGACGACCAGCCCGGGACGCAGCGCCCCGGCGAGCACCGGCGACGCGAGCGACCCCGCCACCAGTCCCACCGCGGGGACCGCCATCCACAGCCCGGCGACCAGCGGCGTGAGCCCTTCGACGAGTTGCAGGTGCTGGCTCACGAACAGGTACATGCCGCCCTGCACGAGCATGGCGACCGCCAGGATCAGCAGCGCCACCGGGAACGAGCGTCCCCGGAACAGCCCCAGGTCGAGGAACGGCTCGGCCAGCCGCCTCTGCCGCCGTACGAACGCCGCGCAGAACGCCAGGCCGACGGCGAGCGCCACGTACGCGGCGGCCTGCCCGGGGTCGTCGGCCAGCTCCTTCAGCCCGTACACGATCGGCAGCACGGCCGCCAGCGACATCGCCACGCTGGCCGGGTCGAGCCGTCCCGAACCCGTGCCCGTCTCGGTCTCGGGCAGCAGGAACAGGCCGCCGGCCACGACCAGGGCCATGATCGGCACCCCCATCAGGAACACCGACCCCCACCAGAAGCTCTCCAGCAGCATCCCGCCGATCACCGGCCCGGCCGCCGCCCCGCCCATGAAGCAGGCCGTGAACACGCCGATGGCCATCGCGCGCCGCCGCGCGTCCGGGAACAGCCCGGCCACCAGCGCGAGCGCGGACGGCCCCAGCGCCGCCCCGGAGACGCCCAGCAGGGCGCGCGCCGCGATCAGCATCGTGGTCGTGGTCGAGTACGCGGCCACCACCGAGGCCGCGGCGAAGGCCACCGCGCCGATCAGCAGCAGCCTGCGCCGGCCGATCCGGTCGCCGAGCGAGCCCATGGTGATCATGAATCCGGCGATCATGAAGCCGTACACGTCGGTGATCCACAGCAGTTCGGTGCCGCTGGGGTGCAGGGCGGCGGACAGGTGCGGGAGCGCCAGCATCAGCACCGTGTTGTCCACCGAGAGCAGGAGCGTGGCCAGGCACAGCACGGACAGCCCCAGCCAGCCGCGCACCCCGGCCCCGGTTGCGAAAGTCGTCATGTGATCAGGCTGCGGGCCGGGCGTTCGGGTCTGGTTCGGAACTGCTTAGGGTGAGGTTCATGCGCTTCGCCGTACTGGGCCCGCTGGAGGTGACCACGGACGACGGCCGGGCCGTACGCGTGCCCGAGCTGAAGGTCCGTGCGCTCCTGGCCTGCCTGCTCGCCCATCCCGGCCAGGTCGTGGCGGACGAACGCCTGATCAGGGCCCTGTGGGGGCCGCACCCGCCGGGCAACCCGCTGGGCGCGCTGCGGGCCAGGGTGTCGCAACTGCGCCGGGCGCTCGACGAGGCGGAGCCGGGGGCCAGGGAGCTGGTCGTCACCCGGCCGCCCGGCTACCTCGTCGCCGCCGGCACCGACGCGCACCGCTTCCAGGAGGCGCTCGAACGTTCGCGGGCCGCGGCCGAGCCGGGCGAGCGGGCCGCGCTGCTGGCCGAGGCCCTGTCGTGGTGGCGCGGGCCGGCGTTCGCCGACTTCGCCGACCTCGCGGCCGGGACGCTGACGCGGGGCGTGGCGCTCCGGCTGGAGGAGCAGCGGCTGACCGCCCTGGAGGACTACGCCGACGTACGGCTCGACCTCGGCCAGGACGCCTCCCAGCTCGGCGAGCTGGCCGAACTGGCAGCGCGGCACCCCGCGAGGGAACGCTTCCACGCGCTGCTCATGCGCGCGCTCTACCGGTCAGGACGCCAGGCGGAGGCGCTGGAGGTCTACCACGCCCTGCGCGAACGCCTGCGTGACGAGCTGGGCCTCGACCCCGGCCCCGAGATCGTCGCGCTGCACCGGGAGATCCTGGAGCAGAGCCCCCGCCTGCGCCGCCCGCCGGGCGTCGCGCCGCCGCCGCCCGCCCGGCTGCCTGAGCCGCTCACCCAGCTCGTCGGCCGGGACGACCTACTGGCCGAGCTGGTCGCCCTGCCCGGCACGGCCCGGCTCGTGACGCTCACCGGCACCGGCGGCGTGGGCAAGAGCCGGCTCGCGCTGGAGGCCGCCCGGCTGCTGGCCGGTTCGTTCCCGGGCGGTGCGCACCTGGTGGAGCTGGCGGCCGTGCCCTCGGGGCCGCCGCCGGGCGGGCCCGGCGGTGTGACCGGCAGCGTGACCGGCAGTGCGACGGGCGGTGTGACGGGCGGTGTGGCCGATGCTGTCGCGGCGGCGCTCGGCCTGCGTGCCGACGGCGGGGCGGCCGACCCGGCGGAGCGGATCGCCGCGGCCCTCGGCGCCCGCCGCACGCTGCTGGTGCTCGACAACTGCGAGCACGTCGTCGAGCCGGTGGCCAAGCTCACCGAACTGCTGCTGCGCGCCGGTCCGCGGACCCGGGTCATCGCCACCAGCAGGGAACCGCTGGGCGTCACCGGCGAGGTCGTACGTCAGGTCCCGGCACTCGGCGCCGACGCCGCGATGCGGCTGTTCGCCGTGCGCGCCGCCGAGGCCGCGCCGGGCTTCACCCTGACCGGGGCGGACGCCGGGGCCGCCGAGACCATCTGCCGCCGCCTCGACGGCATCCCGCTCGCGCTGGAGCTGGCCGCGGCCCGGGTGCGGGCGCTGGGCGTACGCGTCGTGGCGGAGCGGCTCGACGACCGCTTCCGGCTGCTGTCGGCGGGCCGCCGGGCCGGTCCCGCGCACCAGCGGACGCTGCGGGCGGCGATCGACTGGAGCTGGGACCTGCTGACCGAGCCGGAACGCATCGTGCTGCGCCGCCTGGCCGTACAGGCGGGCGGCTGCACGCTGGAGGCCGCCGAGCGGGTCTGCGCCGTGCCCATGCCGATCCCGGGCGGCCCGCCGGGCGACGCCGAACTCGCCGCGGAGGCGCTGGCCGCCGGGCCGCCCGACCTCGACCCGGCCGACGTGGTGGACCTGCTCGGCCGCCTGGTGGACCGGTCGCTGGTCGTGCGGGCCGGGGAGCGGTACCGGCTGCTGGAGTCGGTGGCGGCGTACGCGCTGGAGCGGCTGCGCGAGGCCGGTGAGCACGAGCGCGTCCTGCGCCGGTACGCGACCTACTACACCCAGCTCGCCGAGTGCGCCGAGGCGTACAAGAGCGGGCCCGCCCGGCACCACTGGGTCCGGCGGCTGGACGCCGACGCCGCCAACCTGCGCGAGGCCCTGGAGGCGGCCCTGAGCCTGGGCGACCCGCGGCTGGCCGGGCGGCTCACCGGCTCACTCGGCTGGTACCACGTCCAGTCCGGCCGCCAGGAAGCGCCGGACGGCCGTCTGGAAGCGCCGGACGGCCGTCCGGACGGCGGTCAGCCCTCGCCCGTCGCGCGCAGCCTGGCCAAGTACACCTGACGGGCCCGCTCGTGCAGCTCCCGGTGGGCGGCGCGCTGCTCGGGCGAGGCCCACTTGCCGTCGGTGTCCAGCACCCGATCCAGCAGGTCCAGCCAGCGCAGGCACCACTCGACGTCGGCCCGCCTGACCACGTGCTCCCCGAGGTAGACGGGGCTGGTGTGCGCGTGGACGCCCGCGGGGTGCATCGACCGGGGGTGCGGCCCGCCGCCCACCACGGCCACCACGTACGTCGGCGCGCCCACGGTCAGCTCGGCGGCGAGCACCCCTGGCCCGCCCTCCGCGAGGACGCCGTCGGCGGTTCTGAGCTGGAGCCACTCCACCTCGGGGCCGACCGTCCTGGCAGTGATCGTGACGGTGTCGCCGGGGGACGCCCGGATCGTGTCGCCCGGCCCGTGGCCGTCGACGTCGAGTTCGAGCCAGGGGCCCGTGGTGGCGAACGTCCGTCCGCGCCGTACGGCCTCGGCGAAGGAGGCGACGCTCAGCGGCCCGTCGACCCGGGCGTAGACGCGTTCCCAGCCGGGCGGGCTCGACGCGGTGCCGCGCCGCGAGATGGACAGCACCGCGTCGGTCCCGGCGGTCACCGCGAGCCGGTTGCCGGCCCCGATGAGCCGTCGGTAGACCACGGCGGTCGCCTGGACGGAGGAGTGGTTGAGCACGTCCAGGCTGTCGACCAGGCCGAGCGCCGCGTCGACCACGATCTCCCTGGCCGAGCAGTTGCGCCCGGCGGCGACGGCGAGGTCGGGCGGGTCGGTGTCGTTCAGGTCGGCGTGGAACGGGTGGCCGTACCCGGTGACCGCGCCGAGTGCGCGCGCCTCGGCCAGCGGATCGCTGTTGGGATGCCGGTCGTGGTCGTCGCCGAAACCGCTGTGGAAGCGCGTGGGCACGCCGGTGAGGCCGAAGGCGCTGAAGTGCCCGAGCAGGTCGTTGCGGTACTCGACGCCGAACCGGGCGACGTGGCCCTCGTCCGACCACGGCAGGTCGCGCCCGGCCCACTCCTCCAGCAGCTCCCGGTCGTAGACGCGCTCGCCCGCCACGTTGCCGGCGACCAGGTTGAGCACGTGCAGGTCCTCGCCCAACTGCGCGGCGGCGGCCCGGTCGGGGGCCGCCGGGACGTCGCCCATCCAGTTGAGGTGGACGTGCAGGTCGCCGCCGTACCAGCCGTGGGCGGCCGCGTCGTACAGGCGGCCTGGGGTCAGGTCGACGGTCAGCTCCTCGCCCGGCGCGGGGGACACCTCGACCGTGGCCGAGTCGTACTCCATGCCGCGCGTCACCGACACCGTGAGCCGCTCCGCCGGCACGTCGGCCACCAGGTCGTCGCCGTGGAAGTACGGCCGCAGACGCGCGTCCAGCGCGGGGACCGCGCCCGGCGGGTACCAGCCCTGCCCGTCCGCGCCGGTGACCGTCCACCGGCACGGGAACCCGGCGCGCAGCCGTAACCGGGCCGCGGGCGCCCGCCTGGTGAGCGGCCCGAGGTCGATCCGCCCGCCGGCGATCACCGTGGCGGCGCTGGTGATCGCCACCAGCCTCGCGCCGCCCGCCGGTACGACGTGCGCGACGCCGTCGACCGTCGCGGTGGTCTCCTCCGCCAGCGCGGAGTCCAGCAGCAGCGTGGTCATGAGCGGCGTGTCGTCCAGGACGGCCAGCGTGCGGGCTTCCAGCCGGTTCCCTTCCGGGGTGAGACGCAGGGTCGGCAGGTTGTCCAGGACGGCGCCCCCCAGCGCGTCCCGCACCACCCGGTCGAGGTCCAGCTCGCCCATCCGCGCGTCCAGGTCGCGCCGCGCCCCGCCGAGCTGGCGGAAGCACGCGCTCCAGTAGTCGTGGCCGTTCATGAGGTAGGCGCTGGTGCGTACCTCCCCGACGTACGGGATCAGCTCCTCTCCCCACGTCACTCCATGGCGGTCGAGCAGCCGGAGGTACTCGTGCACGGATCCCTCCTCGTCGTGGAGATCGTCCAGTCTAGGAAATCGCCGCCCGCCAGGGAATGGCCGGTCATTGTCCTGCCGGTGACCTGGGCAGACCTGGATGCGGAAGCCGAGACTCGGGGCATGAGATCACCACTGAAAGCTCTTGTCGCGGGAGCGGCCACCGCCTGCGTGATGGTGGTGGGCGCCGCCGGCCCGGCGCAGGCCGCGGCCGGGCGGCTCACCCTGTTCAGCGGGAGCGTCGCGCAGACCGTCCTGTACGACTCCTGCCGGCCCGCCCAGCAGCACGCGCTGCCGGGGCAGGCGCTCGACACCTTCGTCAACCAGCCGGTCCCCGGCTGTCAGGCGCTGCTGGTCGATGCGGGCCGCAGCGTCGTACTGTGCGTCGGCAGCGGGACCGTGCCGATCGCCTTCCAGAACGCCCGATTCGTCAGGTTCCAGCCTGGCACCGCCCCGGACTGCGGGCTCGGCGGCGCGCAGGCTCAGGAGAACGACGCCGTCGCGGCGTGACCGTCGCCGGGGAGAGCCGTCCTTGAGGAGAGCTGTTTCCGAGGGAAGCTGCTTCTGAGGGAAGCTGCTTCTGAGGGAAGCTGCTTCTGAGGGAAGCTGCTTCTGGGGAGAACAGGCCGCCGGAGCGAACCGGCGGCCGACGGGCTGCTGCCCCCGGCCGCCGGTCACGCCGGTCACGCCGGGCAGGAGTCCGCCGGGCGGGAGTCCGGCGGGACCGTCCCCCGGCTCAGCCGTCGCCCTACCCGGCGAAGCCCACCGGCCGCACCTCGATGCCGAGGCCCTCGACACCGGCGTCCGGGATGAGCGCGGCCAGCTCCAGGGCCCGCTCCCTGCTGTCGCATTCGACCAGGTAGTAGCCGCCCAGGTACTCCTTGGCCTCAAGGTAGGGCCCGTCCGTCACCGCCGGCAGGCCGCCCCGCACCCGGACCACGGCGCTCTGCGACGGGTCGGCCAGGGCGACGGTGCCGACCATCTCCCCGGACTCGGTGATGGTCTCCATGAACGCGCCGTGGCCGCTCATCACCGCTTCGCGCCGCTCCTCGGGCAGCGCGTCCCAGACCTGCGGGTTGTTGTGCATGATCAACAGAAACTTCACGTCGTCTCCTTCGAGAGTCGGGCGGCGCGTCCCGACGCGCCGTTCACCAGGGAGTCGGAGCCGATCCCGACTTCTTGCGCCGCCGGGCGCATGATTCTTCCCGCGACTTCCGTTCCGCCCTGGAGGGCGTCTCACCTGGGGCTTCCCCGGCCCGAGGGCGGTCACGCGGAATACGGGCAGACCTTACCGTCCTGTGGTGCCCGGATGCCGCGCTGGCGAGCCGGAACCCCAGGTCGTCGGCTCGCCGGCCCTCTCATGTCAGACTGCCGACATGACCCACATCCACGACGAAGGCCCGGCGTGCGCGGCCGCCCACGGCGCGGCCCCCGCCGGTGAGACCGGGCGTACGCTGATCGCCGTCTTCGCCTCGCCGGTGGCCGACTGCCTGCTGCGGTTCGGCGCGGAGCTGGACTTCCGTACGATCCTCTTCGAGCCCGACCCCGAGCGCCGGCTCGAGGGGTTCACGGCGGTGACCCGGCTGGAGGACTGCGTCGACGCCACGTCGGACGTCGTGCTCACCGACCACCACCGCGAGGAGATCGGCCCCGTGCTCCGCGACCTGCTCAAGTCGCCCGCCCGCTGGATCGGCATCATGGGCAGCGCCCGTCACCCGGGCCCGCACGTGCGGGCGCTGACCGAGCTGGGCGTGACGCCGGAGGAGATCGCCCGGGTGCACCGGCCGATCGGGCTCGACATCGGCTCCCGCACCCCTCCCGAGATCGCCGTCGCCACCCTGGCCGGCCTGCTCGCCGACCGCAACGCGCGCCCGGGCGGTTTCGCGTTCTAGACGGGCTCATGCGTTCCGGTCTTTGCAGACGGTCAACTCCCGGCCGTCGCCTCCAGTACGAAGACGGGGATCACCCGATCGGTCTTCTCCTGGTATTCGGCGTACGGCGGATATGCGGCGACCGCGCGCTCCCACCACTCGGCCTTCTCGTCCCCGGTGATCTCACGGGCCGTCATGTCCTGGCGTACGGGCCCGTCCTGGAGTTCCACGTGCGGGTCGGCCTTGATGTTGAAGTACCAGACCGGGTGACTCGGGAAACCGCCCTTCGAGGCCACGGCCGCGTACCGTCCCTCGTGCTCCACACGCATCAGCGGAATCTTGCGGATCTTGCCGCTCTTCGCGCCGCGCGTCGTGAGAATGACGACGGGCAATCCCGTGTCCCAGAGCGTCGTCCCCTGCGTGCCGTCCGAGCCTTCGTACAGCGCGACCTGTTCGCGCACCCACTGCGCCGGACTCGGCTCGTACTCGCCCTCAAGAGGCATCGCGTCCATCCCCTCGTCCCCTACGGAACCCTCCGCCGATCGTCCGAGCCGCACTCGTGCTGCCGCACCGCGACCACGACTGGACCATATCGCGTCACCTGAATTCAGGCGGGACGACTGTCGCAGTCACGCATGCTCCAATACGCTCACGAAAGCAGTCAGGAGTTTTCGGGCCGTGCAATGGCTGAATGCTTACAGGCATTATTTGGGCATGTGCCGGATATTTTGTTTGGCCTGATGAATATGGTTGTAAATCAACCGTATGCCTCTCATAACTGGACGCGTACTCGCCAGAACGGTGGGTGTCCAAACCCCGGTTCCGCAGGCGAAGGAGCCGGCGCGTAGAGAGGAAGCACATGCGGATCGGATCTATGGCAATCCGACCCTGGAGACTGCTGTTGCCCGGGTTGGTCACGGTGGCGGCTCTGACCGCCTCCGCCGTGTCTCCCGCCAGCGCAGGAGCGAGGCAGGCGGACGCGGGGCTTGCGAAGGTTGACGGGAGTGCCTTCGCAGCCGCTCGCACCAATCAAGCGGAGGCGCCCTGCCAGTGGGTCGGCAAGCCCTACGGCCAGAAGATCAAAGGGGCGTGGCACGTCGTCGGGCAGGGCGGCGCGAAATGCGGGCTGAGTCCCGCCAGCCGGTACATGACCGTCAAGCTCCAGCAGAAGCGCTGGTGGGGCTGGGACGATCGGCAGACCAAGACGCTGAGGTGGCCCGGGGCGGCCTACCCCACGGCGAAGTGCAAGACATTCGGCACCTTCACGTGGCGGACGTGGATACAGGGTTTCACGTACTCTCAGGGCAAGTGGCGCGCGGCGGGCGGTGTCGCCTCAAAGACCTTCCGGACAAAGTGCTGACGTCCGTGACAGGTCCCGAAGCCGCCGTCAGATGATGGCTTTGGGTGGCCCGCCTCGTGCGGGCCGCCCGGACCACTGGGGCGTGACCTTTCTCGACCGCCCTACGGATTATCTCTGTCGCCGCTCGGCGCCTTTCTGCGGCACATTTCTATTGACCGACTTCGGTACGGTGGACCATCGAGCGGAAAGTGGCTGGACGCAGGACGCCCGACATCTCGAAACCACGTCACGGGTCGGCGCGGACCAGGCGCGTGACGGCCTTGCGCTCAGGGGGACGGGTCGCTCGCGAGAATGCGGTCGAGGGTGCTGCGGCCCAGCCGGGCCATCGGCGGGTTGCTTTCGACGTAGTACCAGACCATGCCCAGCGCCTGGACGAAGGCCCACGCCCGGCCCCGCTCCCATTCGGCGTCGTCGCATCCCAGGCGCTCGCGCAGCAGCCGCCGTGGCCCGGCCGCGAGCAGGTGCCACCCGCTGACGAGGTCGAGGGCGGGGTCCGCCGGCCCGAAGCCGCCGACGTCGAGGATCCCGCCCAGCCGGTCGCCCGACACCAGTACGTTGCCCGGGATCAGGTCACCGTGGGACATCACGTCTTTCGCGGCGGTGCGCGGCAGGGTGCGCAGGACGGCCCAGATCCGGCGCAGCCGGGGAACGTCGAGGAGGCCCTCGCTGCGTTCGAAGCAGGTCTCCACCCACTCCTCGTGGGCGCGCAGCTCGCCGCCCCTGCCCCCGCCGGTGAACGTACGGCCGCGCGTGCCGACGGCCCGCAGATCGGTGACGAGGTCGGCCAGGTCGTGCGCGAACGCGTCCGAGCCGCCCGGGTGCTCCTCGGTGGCGACCTCGCCGGGCAGCCACGTCTGCACCGACCACGGCAGCGGATAGCCCGCCCCCGGCTCACCGATCGCGATCGGTCGCGGCGTGCGGAACCGGGTGCGGCCCGCCAGCTCGCGAGCCGCCCGCGCCTCCGACTCGATCAGGCGCCGCGTCGCGCCGGAGTCGGCGCCCCCGAGGGGGAAGCGGGCCGCGAACTCGTCGCCGATGCGGAAGATGGCGTTGACCGTGCCCTGGGCGTCGACGCCCCTGACGGGCAGCTCGCGCCACTCGGGAAACTGGTCGTCCACCAGCGCGCGCACGGTCTCGACCGGCACCGTGAGCTGATCGGCGTGCATCTTCACACCGGGAGCCTCCTACGTACCGGGCGGCCACGGCAACGCGTTTTCCCGGCCGGCCGTGATCCTCCTCGGGCGGCCGGGACACCGCGCGTGCGCTCAGGACTTGATCTCGTACACGCTGGTGGTGCCGCTCACCTCGTTGCCGACCACCAGCAGCGGGGTGCGCGTCGGGCTGTCGTGCGCGTCGATGAACAGCACGCCCTCGGGGCCGACGTCCCCGGCCGTGCCGGCCTCGACGTCGCCGGTGAAGTCGCGGGTGTTGACGTATGCGGCCTGGCGCGGCTTGCGGGGGTCGGAGACGTCGTAGGCGACGATGCCGCCGACCCGCTCCAGGCCGACGAACGCGTACGTGCGGCCGCGTACGTCGCCGACCGTCACGCCCTCGGGCTCGGGCCCCTTGTTGTCGCTGCGGGAGTCGAAGGAGTCGTTCTCCTCGTTGTCGGAGTTGAACTGGGCGGGCAGCTCACGCGCGATCAGTTGCTCCAGCTCGCTGCCGGAGTCCCAGACCAGCGAGCCGTCGGCGGCGCGGATCGTGATGGACCGGCCGCCGAACACGCGCAGTTCGGTGTACCTGCCGTCGGCGTCCTTCGGCGAGTCGGCCAGGACGGTCAGCCGGCCCAGCTCGGCGTCCTTCTTCAGCTCGGCCGCGTTCGGGAACGCGGTCGGCGACAGGTCGGTGTCCTTGACCCGCACCTCGTCGCTGTGGCACTCCCAGTCGCGGCTGTCGCCCTCGTTGGCGGTCACCAGGTAGGTCCGGCCGCCGTCGCGGAAGTGGCTGATTGCGTCGGGCATGTACACGCCCTTGACCGGGTGGGTACGGATGTCGATCTTGCCGTCGCGGTCGGAGGCGTCCAGCGCGTTGGCCGGTCGCGAGTGGTCCTTCAGCCCGAGCGGCACGATGTCGCGCACGGTGGCCCGGTCGAGGTCCACGATGGCCAGGGCGTTGTTCTCCTGGAGGGTGACCCAGGCGGTGCCCTTCTCGGTGGTGATGTACTCCGGCTCCAGGTCCTGGGCCGCGCTCGCCCCCGGCCCGCTGACGCGTACGCCCTTGGCGCGCAGCGCGTCCTCCTTGCCGTTCCACGCCCGGAAGCCGGCGGTGCGTACCGTGCCCCGGCGCACGTCGATGACGCTGACCGATCCCTCGGGGTCGTCGACGGCCCCGGCGCAGTACGAGGTGGGCTCGCCCTCGTTCGCCACCACGACCTGCCGCCCGTCCTCGGTGAACGTCAGCATGTCCGGCAGTGCCCCCACGGTGACCTGGCGCTGCTTCTTGCCCGTCCGGGCGTCGAAGAACGCCACCGTGCCCGCGGCCGTCTTGTTCGTCGCCTGCTGCGCGACCGCCACCAGCCCGTCGTGCACGGCCACGCTGTTGGCGCCGGGGGTGGTGAGCGTGGTCACCTTGCGCGGGGAGCGCGGGTCGCGCAGGTCGAGCACGTCCACCGTGCCCTGCTGCGCGTTGACGACGAAGACGCGGCGGGTCTTCGCGTCGTACGCGGTGATCTCCGCCGCTCCGACCCCTACGGCACCGGCGGAGTAGCGGCCGAGCAGGGACAGCTCAAGGCCGGACGGCCTGGCTGTGGCGGCGGCTGTGGCGGCGGCTGTGGCGGGAGTCACCAGGGCGAGCACCGACAGGCTCGCCGCCGCCAGACAAATCGGGGTTTTGTTACGCATGTGGCGGAGTGTCACGAAATCCCGTGAACACTTTCCGCCGCCCGCATGACGGCCGTCTGAACCACGGCTTTCAACTGCCCGCCCAGGCCGCCCCGCCGGAATGCGGCGGCGTCACCGCCCCGCCGCCTCCCCGCGTTGTCAGCGGCGCAGGTCTCGGCAGGCCAGGGCCAGCCACACGTACGGCACGGGCAGTATGCCCAGCCAGAACGCGTGCGCCTGATCCCAGAAGCCGAACCCGCAGGTGGGCGGCCACAGCCTGAGCTGATCCGGCAGCAGGATGGTCGCCAGGACCAGGGCGAGCTGCACCACCACGGCGGCCATGGCGGCCTGCCGCCCGGTCGCGTACCGGACGGCCGTCGCGGCGGACGCCAGCCCGATGCCCAGGCAGACGCCCATCTCGACCAGCAGGTCACCGACCGGGAAGAGCGCACCCTCGGGCAGCCGGGACAGCGCGTAGGCGAACGCGGCGAACCAGACGGCGACCGCCGCGCCACCGGCCAGCAGGCACCGCAGCGCCTGCCGGACCCAGCGCGGGGCCGCCGCCGGCCCCAGGTCGGCCGACATGGCGTCGACCAGCGCGAACGCGGCGGCGGAGCCGAGCAGGGTGCCGGTGATCCGCATCAGCAGCAGCGCGTCCGCCCCGCCGAGCGGATCCCCGGCGTTCACCAGCGTCAGCAGGGCCGCCGCGAACGCCGTGACGACCGCGAGCGGGGCCCAGTCGACCGCCCTGGTCAGCGGGCGGACCAGCAGGACGGCCGTACGCCACCTCACGACGAACCCACCTCCCCGCGGGACGGCGAGACGCGCGGCCCCGATCCCTGGGCCGATCCCTGGGCCGCTCTTTGGGCCGCTCTCCGGGGTGTGACCCGGGGAGCGGACGGTGGTCGGTGTCAGGCGCATGGCGTGGCTCCCGTCGGCGCGTCGAACGTCCGGTCCAGGCCGAGCAGCGGCAGGGCCTGGTCGATGGTCGTGGTGGGCTTCATGAGCGTGTCCCAGTGGGCGAGCACCTTCTCGCGGGCGCCCGGGGCGGACAGCAGCAACTTGGCGTAACCGACCTCGGCCGGGCCCCACGAGGCGAGCACGGTCCTGTGATGGCCGGCGTCGACGCGGAGTTCGCGCGGCAGTTCGGGCGGCGAGACCTGACCGGCGATCCAGAGCGCGACGACCGTGCGGGCCTGCCCGTGAGCGTCGCAGCCCGAGGCGCCGTCCACGTCGCCGCCGTCCGCGTCGCGCACGCCGGTCGCCCAGATCGCCACGTCCATGGCCAGCGCGGTGCGCTGGTCCGGATGGCCCCACGTCATCGTCGGCCTGATCACGGTGGCGCCGTCCTCTCCGAGGTACCAGCGCAGGCTCGTCTGCTCGACCCGCGGCACCCGGGCCCGCAGCGCGGCGGGCAGCACGTCCACGGCCGCGCGCACGGTCTCCTCCCACAGCGGGATCCACGGCTCGTAGCCCGGGTACGCGCAGTACGTGATCCCCTGCCGCGCCGCGCACCGATGCGTGCCCGCCCCGTGATAGCGCTCGCGGACCCGCGGATCCACGTCCTCGATGGTGAACTCGCCCGTCGTGGGCCACGTGACCGGCGGCTCGGCGGCCGCGAGGGCCCCCGTCGGCACCGCGACCCCCAACCCGGCCACCAGGGCCAGCGCGGGCGCGAGCCGTACCCGGTGCCGCAGCAGCGCCAGCCCGGCGAACAGCGCCGCGAGCGCCACCACGTAAACCAGGTGCACCCCGGACGGCCGGTCGGGCCAGTCCGCGCGGTACTCCTGCATGACCGGCAGCCACCACCCCGCCGCGCCGTTCGTCGTGTTCATGATGATGAAGACGCCGAGCGCGGCCACCGCCATCGGCCCGGCGATCAGCCACCGCGCCCACCGCCCGACGGCCACTCCGAGCGCCGCGGCGAGCATCGCCGCCGCCACCGCCGTCAACGGCTCCCACGGGTCGAGCCGTCCCGCGACCGGCCCGTTCAGCAGCCGGATCCCGAGATAGGCGAACACGGTCACCGCCGCGGCCACCCCCGCGACCAGCGGCGCGGCCAGCAGGACGGCCCGCGTCCGGTGCTCGGCCCGCCCCGGCAGCCCGGCCAGGGTCTCCGGCATCCCGTGCCGCCCGTCACGCGAGGCGGCCAGGCTCGCCACCATCAGCACCGCCCCGGCCAGGCACGCCGACAACCCCGTCGCGTGGACCGGATCGACCCCCAGATCCGGCTGCTGATCCCGGCTCAGGTACGTCTGCACGGCCAGCACCAGCGCGGCCGCGCCCCACACCAGCGGATGCCGCAGCAGCCGCCGCGCCTCGAACAGCGCCAGCTCCCACGTCACGCCGCCGCCTCCTCGTCCCGGCCGAGCAGGGTGAGGTAGCCGTCCTCGACCCCGGGCACGGCCGCCTCGGCCGACGGCGGACGTTCGCCGAGCGTCCGGTAACGCCCGTCGGCCGTCCGCCAGAACATCCGGGACGCGACCGGCGCCTCCTCCGACAGCCACACCCGCCCGGCCGCGACCGAGGCCAGCTCCCGGGGCGTCCCGTCGAAGACGGCCCGCCCGGCCAGCATGACGACGACGCGTTCGCACAGCGCGGCGACGTCCTCCGTCTGGTGCGTGGACAGGACGACCGTCCGGCGCTCACCCAGCCGCGACACCAGCGCGCGGAACAACATCCGCTGCTCCGGGTCCAGCCCCACGGTCGGCTCGTCGAGGATCAGCAGGTCGGGCTCGCCCAGCAGGGCCTGCGCCAGCGCGAGCCGCTGCCGCATGCCGCCCGACAGGCGGCGCACCCTGATCCTGGCCTGGTCGGTCAGGTCCACCTCGCCCAGCACCCGCCGCACCTCCGCGTGCCGTCGGCCGCGGTCGGTCATCTCCTTGAGGATCGCGACGTAGTCGACCAGGTCGAAGGCGGTGAAGTGCGGGTAGAAGCCGGGGTCCTGCGGCTGGTAGCCGAGCCTGCGCCGCAGCGCGGTCCGCTGGAGGGGGTTCGCCGGGTCGAGTCCGTACGCCTCGATCGACCCGGACGACGGGGCCAGCGTGGTGGCCAGGCAGCGCAGGAGCGTGGTCTTACCGGCGCCGTTCGGGCCGAGCAGGCCGGTCACGCCGGTGCCGAGGGTCAGGTCGAGGCCGTCGAGGGCCCGCCTGCGGCCGTACGCCTTGGTCAGGTTCCTGATCTGGATCATGTGGTGCCCATTCGGGTGGTCGTTCGGTGGATGCGGACGGACAGCAGCAGGGCGGCCAGGCCGTACCCGAGCTGCGCGAACGGCCCGAAGACGGCCAGCCAGCTCCCGGCGAACAGGCCGCCCGTGCCGACGATGGCCAGCCACGACCCGCCGACGGCGAGCGCGGCGATCGGCACGGGCAGCCGGTTCGACAGGGCCAGGCACCCGGCGCAGGCCGCCAGCGAAGGCAGCAGCCAGGCGGCGCTCAGGCCCGGCGGGGCGGGCAGCAGCGGCGCGGCGAGCGCGGCGAGCGCCGTCGCCACCGCCAGCACCGCCGTCGCCCTGGTCAGCAGCAGCCGCGGGCCCGCCAGGGGGGTGGCCGCCAGCAGCTCGTACGCCGGATCGACGCGCGGCCCGTAGGCCAGCGCGATCCCGGCCAGCGGCAGCACTGGCGCCCCGATGAGGAACGCCGGGAGGAACGCGGCATCCTGCCGCGCCGCCAGCACCCCGAATGCCAGGGCGGCCACCACCGCCACCACCCAGCCCCAGCCCAGCGCCGGGGTCGCCGACAGCAGCCTGGCCAGGTGGTCGGGCACGCCGCCGTAGCGCAACAGGCGCTCGCGCAGGCTCGGCCGCGGCCCGATGAGCCGGGTCTCCAGGCGCTGCCAGGACGCCTCCAGCCAGTCCCGCTCGTACGGCACCGTCGCCCGGCACTCGGCGCACCGGCCGAGGTGGGCGTCGACGGACATCGCGAGTGCGGCGTCGAGCCTTCCGCCGAGGTAGCGTTCGCGCAGGTCGTCGGAGATGTGCCAGGGGGTCATGACAGCTCCTCTCGCAGCCGGGCCCTGGCCCGCATGGCGCGGGTCTTGACCGTGCCTTCGGGGATGCCGAGCAGGCGGGCCGCCTCCTTGGTGGTGAGGCCGTCCAGCACGGTCGCCTCGATGACGGCGCGCAGTTCGGGGGAGAGCCGGGTGAGGGCCGAGCCGAGGTCGCCGTGCTCGACCCCGAGCAGCACGACGTCCTCGGCCGAGGGGGTCACGGGCTCCGCGCTCACGGCTGTGTTCATGGTTGTGTTCACGGCTGCGTTCACGGCTCTGTCCCCGCCGATCCAGCGGGAGCCGCGCCCGCGCAGCGCCGAGACGAGACGGCGGATGGCGATCGTCCACAGCCAGCCCGCCGGATCGTCCCCTTCGAACCGCGCCGCCGACCGCCACACCGCCAGGAACGTCTCCTGCAGCGCGTCATCGACGACGTCGGGGTCGGCACATCGCCGCGCCAGCCGGGCCCGCAGCCACGGGGCGTGGCGACGGTGAAGGACACGCAGGGCGGCGGCACTGCCCGCGGCGACGGCGACGACCAGCTCAGCATCGGAGGCGCTGTCGTCGGGGACGCGGTCACCGGCGCCGTCGGGCACCTCTCGCCGCCGAAAGGGAAACCGTCTCACACACCGTCTATCGCACAACGAACCCACTCCGGTTCTCGGCGACCCCCACGACCGCCCCGAACCAGGGCCGCGATTGCGGACAACGTACGGTCGTGCTCCTCCAGGTGACGGGAGGCTGCGCCTGCGGGGGTGGTTCGGTGGGGGCTGTGCGACCGGGGTATGACCTGGCAAGCGATCCTGAGAAGGAGGTCTCAGGGCCGGGCGCGGTGCAGAGTTGCCTGGTGAGCTTCGTGGAGATTCTCGTCGTCGGCGCCGCGGTCGTCCTCGTGGCGGCCCGGTGGGCGCCGGTTCGGGTCCGCCGAGGGGTCACGGTCGGCGCGGTCGCGCTCGCCGGCCTGTCCGTGCTCCTCGTGGTGGGGTTCGGCGTGCGCTGGCAGATGGTGCCCGTGCTCGCGGGGGCCGGGCTCGCCGGGGTCGGGCTCGCGTTGCCGTTCGCCGTCGGCTCGCTGTCGCGGCGGGGCGCGCGGCGGGCGGCGTGGCGGGCGCGGTGGTGGCTGGCGGTGCCAGGAACGGCGGTGTGCCTCCTGCTCGTCGCCGTGGGGCCGGTGGCGGCGTGGGCGTTTCCGGTGCCGGAGTTTCCCGCGCCGTCCGGCCCGTACGCGACCGGTACCGTCGTGCTGCAGTGGACCGACCAGGACCGCCCCGAGCCCGCCACCGCCGCCCCGGACGACCACCGCATCGTGGTGGCGCAGCTCTGGTACCCCGCGCGTCCGAGCCCCGCCGGAGCCGCGCGGGCGCCGTACTTCGGACGTACCGAGCGCGAGGCGCGGACCGTCGCCCAGGCGCTGGCCGGGCAGCTCGGCCTGCCGGGCTTCGTCCTGGACGCACTCCCGCGCGCCCGCACCCGGTCGGTGGCCGGTGCGCCCGTGGCCGCCGGGCGCTTCCCAGTGGTGCTGTTCTCGCCGGGCGTCGGCAGCGTCCGAGGCCAGAACACCGCCTGGGCCGAGGAACTGGCCGGACGCGGCTACGTCGTCGCCGCCCTCGACCACCCCTACGACTCCGCCGCCGTCGTCCTGGACGACGGCCGGGTCATCCACACCCGCGCCAGGGCCACCGGCGACCCGGCCGCGGACGAGAGACTCGCCGCCGATCTCACCGCGACCCGGGCCCGTGACCTGAGCTTCGCCCTCACCCGGCTCGACCGGCTCGACCGGGGCGAGCCCGGCGGCCCGTTCGCCGGACGCCTGGACGTCGGACGGGCCGCCGCCACCGGCCACTCCCTCGGCGGCGGTGCCGCTCTGCTAGCGGCCCGGCAGGACACCCGGTTCGCCGCCGTCATCGACGTCGACGGCTACCCCCACGACCCGGCCCCCGCGCCCTTCCCCCAGCCGGCGCTCGCGCTCACCAGCGCCGTCGGACTCGACGAGAACCCGCGCTACCTTCCGCGGCTCACCCGTGTGCTGACGCTCGGCACCGCCACCACCTACCGGCTGACGATCCCGGGCATGGCCCATTTCGGCTTCACCGACGCGCCCTTCTACCTCCCGCCCGTCCCCTTCCTCGTCGGAGACCTGGGCGATCGCAACGCGCTGCGCAACACCACCGAGACCACCGCGGCCTTCCTCGACGTCGCCCTGCGGGGAGGGCCGGGCGATCTGCCGTCCGTGCTGGCGAGGTTCGGCGACGTCGCGGTCCACCGTCCGGAACGGGTTCCCTGAGCCCGCCGCGCGTCCGTTCTGCCCGGATCCGTACGGACTCAAGCCGTGGCCAGGGCGTTACATCCTGCTCACCTGACGTCCATCCCTGCCGTTCATCGAGGAGGCAGGACCGCGCCGTGGGGTAGAGCGAGACCGATGTCCGACATCGCCGCCGGACAGCCGCGGCACGCGGGGAAGGGCGGCGCCGAGAGGATGGGCGAGCGGCGTCATGACAGTGCTCTCCATCGACGTCCGGCGGCTGCCGGGCTGTCACGTGGTGCGCCTCGCAGGAGAACTCGATCGCCTGACCAGGCTGACCCTGGCCGAGAAGCTCACCGAACTGCTGGCGGCCGACCGGCCCAGGATCGTGGTGGACGTGACGGACCTGGTGTTCTGCGACTCGTGCGGCTTGTGGACGCTCATCAGCACCCAGCGCAGGGCCGAGGAACGCGGCGGCGCGTTCCGCCTCGTCGGCGTGCACGGGCCGCTCGCCCGGTTGCTCACCATCACCGACCTGGTCAGCCTGTTCCCCCGCTACGACAGCCTGGCGGAGGCCACGACCTGGCCAGGCCCGCCCTGACGACCGCGCCCGCGCGACGCCGAGGGCACCGAGCGGTCGGCCGGTCCGTCCGCGGACCGGTCGCCCCCGGCCTTGGCGTAGCGCCGGGCCAGGTGAGCGAAGGCGTCCCTCAGCTCGGCCGGGCCGACGACCTCGATGTCGGTGTCGAACCTGCCGATGGCGCAGGCCACGCCGTGCCACGACCACGAGCCCAGGACGACGCGGCAGCGGTCCTGGCCGAGTTCCTCGACGACTCCGTCACGGAGGAAAGGGGACACCTCGGCGGCGGGCAGGCCGAGGATCGCCTCGCCGCGGCAGGGCCAGCCGCCGGAGCCGCCGTCGCCGTCCACGCCGCGGAAGCGGGCGATCACGAAGGCGGCCACGTCCCCTCCCGGCAGCGCGCGCCGGGTGAAGCGGGGCCCGGTCGGGACGCGCGGGGTGATCCGGTCGGCCCTGAACGTACGCCAGTCCTCGCGGTCGAGGTCCCAGGCGACGAGGTACCAGCGCCCGCTCCAGGTGACGAGGTGATGCGGCTGCACCCGCCGCGGCGGGGCGCCGTCGTTCGCCTGCGGGGAGGCGTAGTCGAAGCGGAGCACCTCGCGGTCGTGGACGGCGGCGCTCAGCGCCATGAGGACGCTGTTGCCGACCTGGGGCTCCCTCCTGGCCGGAGCGACGGCGGTGACCTCGACCGTGTCGATCCGGCGGCGCAGCCGTGCGGGCATGACCTGCCGTACGGTGTTCAGGGCGCGGGCCGCGGCCTCCTCGATGCCGGCGCCGCTGGTGGTGGCGATCTGGAGCGCGATGGCCAGGGCGACGGCCTGCTCGTCGTCGAACAGCAACGGCGGCAGCTCCGTCCCCGCGTCCAGCCGGTATCCGCCGTCGGGTCCCTTGAACGCCAGGATGGGATAGCCCAGCTCGCGCAGGCGGTCGACGTCACGGCGCACGGTACGCGGGCTGACGCGCAACCGCTCGGCCAGCAGCGCTCCCGGCCAGTCGCGGCGCGTCTGGAGCAGCGAGAGCAACGCCAGCAGTCGCGCTGAGGTTTTCTGCATGCCGTTCATTCTGCCCGGCGAAGCGGCCACACCCTGTCCTCTTCACCTGCGAACGTGGGTCCGCCCCCGACACGATGAACCGACCGGCGAAGGAGCCGAACATGCCCGTCAAGGCCGTGACCCACCTGAACTTCCGCGGTGACGCGCGCGCGGCGCTCACGTTCTACCAGTCCGTCTTCGGCGGGGACGTGGCCGTGGTCACGTACCGGGACGCGGGAAACGTCCAGGACCCGTCCGACGCGGACCACGTGATGTGGGGCCAGGTGGCCGCCGCGAGCGGGTTCGCCGTGATGGCCTACGACGTGCCCGCACGCCAGCCGTGGAACCCGGGTGAGAACGCGTTCTTCGTCTCGCTCCGCGGCGACGCGGCCGACGCAGCGGACGCGGCCGACGCGGCCGACGAGGTCGCCGCGTACTGGGAGAGACTGTCCGACGGCGCGGCCGTCCTGCGTCCGCTGGGCCCCGCGCCGTGGGCGCCCCTCTACGGGATGCTGAAGGACAGGTACGGCGTCGTCTGGGTCGTCGACGTCGCCACCGAACCTGCCGAACGCTGACCGCCGGTGAACCGGGGGCGGGCCCGGCGGGCGTCCAGCAGTCGCATGAGCCCGGAGGCCCGCCGCCCCGGGCTACGATGTCCGGCCAGGCCGGGAGCCCGGCCACGCGATCCGTACCAGATCCGTCACCACGGACCGACCTCGAGGAGAACACTCCCCGCCATGACCCACCAGGTGTCACACGCCCCGCCCGTCCGGACCGGCTCGGCGTCCGATCCCTCGCCCGCCGTCACCCGCGCCGCGCTCCGGCGGCGACCGGCCGACGGGCGCACCGCGGCATGACCGTTCTGGACAGCCGGGCGCTCAACCGCGCGACGCTCGCCCGGCAGCTTCTGCTCGACCGCGCCGACCTGCCGGTCATCGACGCCGTCGCGCACCTGTGCGGGCTGCAGGCCCAGGAGCCGCAGGAACCGTTCGTCGGGCTCTGGTCGCGGGTGCGCGCGTTCGACCCGGCCGTGCTCTCCGACCTGCTGGTGGGGCGGCGCGTGGTGCGTACGCACCTCATGCGCCGCACCGTCCACCTCATGACCGCCGACGACGCCCTGGCCTGGCGCGCCCGCCACGACCTCATGCTGCGCGCGCGGACCTTCGGCACCTACCGCCGCGAGCTGGCCGAGGTGGACCTCGACGAGCTGGCGGCGGCGGGCCGGGCGGTGATGTCCGACGGCGAGCCCCGTTCGATGAGCGAGCTGGCGCGGGCGCTCGCCGACCGCTGGCCGGAGCCGGGACCGCGGGCGCTGGGCGAGATACTGGTCGCCGCCCTCATCCCGATGGTGCAACTGCCGCCGCGCGGGCTGTGGCGCACGCGCGCCGGTGTGCGGAACCTCCCGCTCTCCTCCTGGCTGGGACGCGAGATCGACCCCCTCGACCCCGCGTCCCCGGACGGCGCCGATCCGGTCGGGCAGGTGCTGCTGCGGCGCTACCTGGCCGCGTACGGCCCGGCCGCCTCGGCCGACCTGCGCGCCTGGTGCGGCCTCGCCGGACTGCCCGCGGCGATCGCCGCGCTCCGCGGGGAACTGGTCTCCTTCAGGGACGAGCGCGGCCGGGAGCTGCTTGACCTCCCCGACGCGCCGCGGCCCGACCCGGACACACCCGCCCCGGTACGGTTCCTGCCCGCCTTCGACAACGCGCTGCTCGGCTACGACGACCGCGGCCGGATCGTCGATGACGCCCATCGCGGGCTGTCGGTGGCGGGCGTACGGGTCGTCCTGGTCGACGGCCGGGTCGCCGCGACCTGGACCGTCACGGACGGCACCGTGAACGTCACCCCGCTCCGCGGCCTCTCCCCGGCCGACCGTGAGGCCGTGGTCGAGCAGGGGCGGGCGCTGGCGGCGTTCCTGTCCGACGGCGACAGCCACCGCGCGGAACTCGTGCCTTCCTGAGCGCCGGGCCCGCCCGACCCCCCGAGCGGCACTCCGCCCGGGACACCGTCGAAGGCCCCCGTGCGGGACGCCACGAGCGTCCCGCACGGGACGGGGCGCCAGGAGCACCCAAGCGCGACGCGAGCGGAAACCTTGGGGATCGCCTGCCCCGTCGGTGGTTTCGCGATGGGCGGCGGCGTCTAACATGTCGCACGTGACCGCCTACGACGATCCCGACCTGTTCGAGCACGTGGACTTCTCGGCCCTGCCGCAGCGCCAGCAGCGGATTCTGGCCACGATCCGCGACTGGGTGGTCAGATACGGCTATCCGCCGAGCACCCGCGAGATCGGCCGCGCGGTCGGGCTGCGGTCGCCGTCGTCGGTGTCGAAACACCTGAAGAGCCTGGAAGAACAGGGCCTGCTCCGCCGGGGCGCGACGATGACCAGGCCGATCGACGTACGCCTGTTCCTGCGCGGCCCGGCGCCGGAGCCGGCCGACCTGGTGTCCGTTCCCGTGGTCGGGGACATCGCGGCGGGCGTTCCCATCCCGGCCGTGGAACACGTGGACGACACGCTGACCCTGCCGCGCGACCTCACCGGCCGCGGCACGGTGTTCGGCCTGCGCGTGCGGGGCGACTCGATGATCGACGCCGCGATCTGCGACGGCGACGTCGTCGTGGTACGGCAGCAGCCCGACGCGTACTCGGGCCAGATCGTGGCCGCGATGATCGACGGTGAGGCCACCGTGAAGGTGTTCCACCGCCGCGACGGGCATGTCTATCTCGAACCGCGCAATCCCGCCTACGACGTCATCGACGGCGACGAGGCCGCGGTGCTGGGCATCGTGGTCTCGGTCCTGCGCAGCGTCTGACCTCCCGCGTCGCCCGGAAAACCCGGTGCGGCGCAGGGAGGGTGTGCAGTAGCGTCGGCGTCCATGAGCATCGCTCGCGAACGCCCTCCGTTCGTCGCCGACGAACGCACCCAGCTCGTCGGCTGGCTCGACACCCAGCGCGCGATCGCCCTGTGGAAGTGCGCGGGCCTGTCGGAGGAGGACGCCTACCGGCCGGTCCTGCCGGACTCGCCGCTCATGACGGTGGCGGGCCTGCTCTCCCACCTGCGCTGGACCGAGCACTGCTGGTTCGAGGTGCTGTTCCTGGGGCGCTCGTCCGAGGGCAACCCGCAGTTCGACGAGTCCGTCGAGGACGCCGACATGCGCGTCGAGGGCATTCCGCTCGCTCGTCTCCTCGACGAGTACGAACGCCAGTGCCGCGTCTCCAACGAGATCATCGCCGCCCACTCCCTGGACGACGTGGGCAGGCATCCCGACTTCCGCTCCGCCCAGGCGAGCCTGCGCTGGATGCTGATCCACATGGTCGAGGAGACCGCACGGCACGCCGGCCACCTCGACACGATCAGGGAACTGCTCGACGGCGCCAAGGGCTACTACTGAGCCCGACGCACGGCTCGGGCGGCACGCGGTCGCCTTGAAGCGTCCCGCGATGGCCGTCGCCGTCGTCCGGCGCCATGCCCGTGATCAGGTCGAACTCGTCCACCGTGCTTGTGGATGCGACGGCTCGGCAGGGGGTGGTGAGGTGCCGGAGCCTGCTCCGGCGGGTGGGGGGTGAAGGGGGTGCGGACGGGAGACCGTGCCCAGGCCCAGGTCGCGGTGGTTGGTTGCGGCCCGGCCCTGGCGGTCTCCGCGACGTCGCTCAGCGACGACGGCGGCGCCGGCGGCGAGCGCTTCGAGCACTGTCGGAGCCTCCGCCACCGCCCGGACCCGGCTGTTGCCGGTAGGACGTCTGAACGCCCATGAGGCCGAGGTAGTGCAACATCGCCATGATCTCTCACCTCGATTGATCATGTGCCGAAATCTGTTCTGACCGGCACTTTCTCGTTTAGGTGAACATTCATCTCAACCAGGCGGGCCTGCCGGGGCTTCCCGGAACAGTCGCAGAAGCCACCTCTCGACCAGGCTTTTGCCGTCCGGATACCCGGCCGTGACGGTCGAGCCGTCATGCTTTGCGCCACTCCTACCGTATGGTGTACGGTACAGCGTACGTAATCAAGGGGAGGAGTGCGCATGTACCAGCCGAGCGCCGAGGAGCTGAGGAGTGTCGAGGACTGGTTCGCCCAGTACGACGCGCTGGCCGAGGAGGGCGCGATCGAGCGACTGGCCGACCTGGCCGTCTTCCCGATGAACCTGGTCACCGACGTGCCCGGCGGCCACGCGGCCGTACGGCAGTGGACGCGGGCCGAGTACGTCGGGGCGATGAAGGAGGTCATGGGCGGCGGCACCGCCGGGCTCGGCCTGGAGTCGAAGCGGACCCCGCACTTCCTCGGCCCGAACCTCGTCATCGTGGAGACCGAGGCCACCATGACGGTCGAAGGCCACCGGCAGGAGATGCACTATGCCGACCTCCTGGTGCGTACGGAGGACGGGTGGGGCTTCCAGACCATGGTCCAGGGCGGATGGGGGCACGACTGGCCGGTCGCCCGACGCGGCTGACCCTCGCAGGTGAGATCGCCGGGCTCGACGGGGGCCCGGCGATCGCCGGGCCCGGCCTGAGTCGGTCGCCGGTTCGGGTGCGTGTCCGGTGAATGCTTTGTCGACCGGAACTCTCTTACTCCGCGTCAGAAGTTGGACACATACAGTAATCTCGTGGTCGCCGTAGATTACCGACGCGGGAGAACCATGAATCCCTGCACTCGCCGCCCTGTCCTGGCGGCCTGCGCCCTGGCCGTGGCCCTGCTAACGCCGTCCGGCACCGCCGCGGCCCGCTCGGCCCCAGCGCCAGACCCAGTCCCAGTCCCGGACCCGGCCTCGGCCCTGGCCGTGGCCCCGGCCGTCGCCCCGGCGAAAGCGTCGGCCACCACCCTGACCTGCACCGCGGGCACCGCGCCCGGCCGTCCCGTCACCTTCCAGCCGGCCATCGGCCTGCTGCCGCGCGCCGTCGAGGCCCGCGGCACCGTCTACCTCGGCACCTGTACGTCGCCGAACGGCCGCGCCACCCGCCTGCGTACGGGCCGCCTGATCTTCGACGGCACCGCCACCGCCTCCTGCGCCAGCGCCACCGGCGTCTCGGGGCAGGCCCGCATCGCCTGGTACAACGCCAGGGGCCGCTATGCGGGCACCTCCGTCCTGCGGGCCGACACCAGCAGCTTGACCAGCTCCAACCCGGCCGACGCGTTCATGACCGGCGCGATCACCTCGGGTCCCCTGGCCGGCCGCCACGCCGCCGCGCAGGCCGCTCCCAGCAGCAGCCTCACCAACTGCGCCCTCCGGGGCGTGGGCAGCCTCTCCGGCACGGGCCGCATGACCATCACGTGACCGTCGGCGGCCGGGAGCCGTGCCATCCGGGGGCGTGACGAGCACGTCCTCTTGTGGCGGGCGGGTGCGTCAGCGGGATGGGTACGTCCCTCCGGGCGGGTGTTCAGCGTGACGGGCGCGGGGTGGTGGGCGTGTCTTGTTCAGGCCGTGGTGAGGACGTGTCCGGGGGACGGCCGGACGACAGGAGCGACTCGGCGGTCGCCGTACGGGCGTAGAGCACGTATCGGCCCGTGCGGTGCGCTGTGCAGAGCCCTGCCTTGCGCAGTGCGGTGAGGTGTTGGTTGACGCCGGGCTCGGAGAGCCCGGAGCGCTGGGCCAGGTCGCGGGTGGAGGCGGGCTGGTCCAGCTCGGCGAGCAGCCGCGCGCGCGTCCTGCCCAGTACGGCGGCCAGCGCCGCGGGCGGGTCCAGGTCGCGGCGCTCCCAGAGCGTGGCGATCCCGCGCGGCGGGTAGCGGACCGTCGGCTGGTACGGCGGCGTGGTGACGGAGAAGATCCGGGGCGAGACGAACACGCACGGCACCAGCAGCAGCCCGAGGCCCCGCAGCGAACGGCGTCCCGACACCGAGCGGTGCCTGATCCGCAGGGTCCCGTCCTGCCAGGTGACGGCGTCGTCGAGGTCGGTCAGCATGCGCTGGACGCCGCCCCCGGCCAGCAGCCGCGCCCGGTAGAGGATCTCCCCTTCCAGCAGGGCGCGCAGCCGCGGCCAGTACGGGGCCACGGCGGCCTCCCAGTAGGCCCCGACCTCCGCCGCCAGCCGTTCGAGCCCCCGCTCCGGATCGTCGTAGAGCGCTTGGACGCGTTTCGTACGGGGACCGGGGATCTCGTCCAGATCCGCGCGGACCCGGCCGGCGGCGGCGCGCATCGTGGCCAGTTCGAGATCGAGGTCTGGCAGGGACGTCGACGGCGGCGTGCAGGTGAAACCCGCGATGACGGCGGTGGGCACCGGGACGAGGTCGGACAGCAGCCGCCAGTCCACGTCCTGGAGGCGGCGGCGGACCCGTTCGGCCCAGGGGCGCAGGAGCGGGTGCGCCTGCGGATTCTTCACCACCCGGACGCTGGCCACGACCTCGCCGAGCGGGGAGATCGCGAAGCGGGTGTTGGCGACGTCGTGCGCCGTGAACGCCAGGTCGAGGCTCATCGGATCGAGCTTCCCACTCGGAGGGTCATTGGATTAGCTTCTCACTTAATCGATGGCGCTCTGGAGTGATGCCCGGGGACGCTGGCGGACATGTTGGCACCTGTCATGGAAGAGCCGCTCCTGCGCTCGCCCGGATTCCGGAACCTCTTCGTCGCGAACGCGGTCAGCCAGCTCGGCAGCCAGATCAGCTACGTCGCCCTGCCCCTGCTCGCGGTGACCGCACTGGGAGCGGGCGCGGGCGAGATCGGTCTGCTGGCCGCGCTCGGCACGATCACGGTGCTGGTGCTCGGGCTGCCCGCCGGGGCCTGGGTGGACCGGGTACGGCGGCGGCCCGTGATGATCGCCGCCGACCTCGCGCGGGCCGGGGCGCTGCTGTCCGTGCCGGGGGCGTGGTGGGGCGGGTCGCTGTCCATGGGACACCTCTACGCGGTGGCGGTGCTGGTCGGCGCGGGGACGCTGCTGTTCGACGTGGCCTCGCTGAGCCTGGTGCCGGGGTTGGTGGGTCGCGGGCGGCTGACGTCCGCGAACTCGCTGCTGGTGGGCACCAGCTCGGCGATGGACATCGCGGGCCGCAGCGCCGCCGGGGTGCTGGTGCAGGTGGCGGGCGCGCCGCTGGCCGTGCTGGCGGACGCGCTGAGCTACCTGTGGTCGGCGGCCTGGCTGCGCGGCGTTCCCGAGCCGGGTTCGACGGCGCCACCCCGCCAAGACGCGGCCGCACGGGAGCCGACCGTCCCGGTCGTGCGGGAGGTGGTGGTGCGGGAGTCGCTCGGGCGGCAGATCTCGGCCGGGGTGCGGTTCCTGTTCGGCGAGCCGGTGCTGGTGGCGGCCCTCGTCCAGGGCGCGATGGCCAACCTGGCCTTCCCGCTCTGCTCGGTGCTGCTGCCCGTGCTCATCGTCGACCAGCTCGGCTACCCGGAGTGGGTGCTCGGGGCGTACCTGGCCGTGGGCGGGCTGGGGGCGCTGGCGGGCTCGGCGAGTGCCCACCTCATCGGCCGCCGTCTCGGCACGGGCCGGGCCACCTGGCTCGTGAGCCTGGCCACGGCGCCGGCCTCGCTGCTGATCCCGTTCCTGGACCGCGGGCCGTGGCTGTGGGGCGCGGCGGCGGCCTGGTTCGTGCTGACGTTCCGCACGGGGGTGAACAACGTGCTGCTGGTCAGCCTGCGGCAACGGGTGACGCCCGACGACCTGCTCGGGCGGATGACGGCCACGATGCGGCTGCTGCTCATGGGCGCGGTCGGCCTGGGCGGGCTGCTGGCCGGGGCGTTGGGTGAGATCTGGGGCGTACGCTCCGCGCTCGTGACGGGAGCGCTGATCATGGCGGTGAGCTGGGTCCCGATCCTCCTGTCGCCGCTGCGCCGCCAGCCCTGAGCCCACTGGTGGCGGCCGGCGGCGATCCCGGTCACGTCGCCCGGCTCGGCGGCGGCAGGGGAGTGGAGCAGGTGGCGTGCCGTACGAAGGCGAGCCCGTCGAACTGCTCGGCCAGCACCGCCGGCATGAACGCGAACTTCGCGGCGAACCGCCCCGCCACCGCGCCGAAGCCGCGGACGTGGTTGGTCGCCGCCAGCCACCCGGCCACGGCCTCCGTACGGTCGCCGCCCCGCAGGTCCACCAGGTAGTCGCCGGGCCGGGCGGCGGCCAGCCGCGCCTCCACGAAACGCGGAGCCCTGACGAGCGGGACGCTGAACCGACCCGGCCGCCCGCTTCTGACCAGCCTGCCGAACCGCGACCGGCGGGCACGGAACCCGCCCGCGCCGAACAGCGCCCCGAGCGCGTAGTACGCCGCGCCGTGCTCCACGGCCAGGTGCCGTCCCATGGTCGGGACGGCGCCGTAGCCGGGGCCGCCCTGCCTGTCCCTCATGACGTGGCCGTTGTGCGCCCACAGCGCGATGCGGCCGCCGGGCTCGGCCGCGAGGAGGTGGTTCACGTTCTCGGCCATGTGCTGGTCGCGGGCGAAGCCGAGCGTCCGCTCGGGGTCGGCGTGCCGCCACGGCCGGGTGGACAGCTCGGCGAACTGCCGGACGATCCTGGCCGGCTCGCGGGCCTCTTCCGGGCCGTGGGCCGCCACGTGGTCCTCCAGGCGGCGCGCGGCCTCCTCGGCCCGCGGGCCGGGTGGCTCCCGGCGCCGGTCCCACGGCTCGTTCCAGCGCCACTGGGTGAGTTCGCCGAGCGGGGTGAGCAGTTCGGCGGCGTCCCCGTCGAGGTGGGACCGCAGGGCTCGCAGCGCCGCGGCCGGGTGCTGCGGGTCGATTCCTGCGAAGCGTACGCGGTGGGCGGCGGTGCGGTTGTGCTCGCGGAGCCGTTCGAGCACGGTCAGCATCTCGGCGGTGTCCAGCGTCCAGAACCCCAGCCCCGCCAGGGCCTCGCGCGGGTCGCCCGTCCCGTCGCGTACGTAGTCGTCCACGGCCCGCGCGGCGGCGGCGCTGGCCTCGATCGCCAGCGTCGTGAAGCCGAGGTCCCGGATGAGGAACTCCGTCACCCGCCACCTGAGCTGGAAGAACTCGGCGCTGCCGTGCGTCGCCTCGCCCAGCCCGACCACGCGCACCCCGTCGAGTACGTCGCGCAGCGGGCGCAGGCCGGCCGTCCCCGAGCCGGGCTCGCGGCCGTCGAGCGGGATCGCCCGCCCGGCCAGCCACTCGGTCACCTCGTCGGTCATCGCGAATCCCTCATCCTCCCGTGGCCGTGCGACCCCCGATCAGCGTGGTGGTCGGCCTTCCGCCGGTCAAGCGGATCCCCCTCGGCCCCTGGCGGTGGCCGCCCAATGTTCTATGCTTTACCTACTTGGAGACTGGGTTTAGCGGCAGAACAGGATGGCACACCGATGAGCCTGCAGTTCCTCTGGTACGTCCCGAACCAGGTCCAGCCCGGGCACCGTGGCGACGACGTCGTGACCGGCCACAACAGCCTGGACACCCTCACCAGCCACGCCCTGGCCCTGGAGGAGCACGGATGGGGCGGGGCACTCATCGGCACCGGCTGGGGGCGGCCCGACACGTTCACGGTCGCCACCGCGCTGGCGGCGCGGACCACGACGTTCCAGCCGCTGATCGCGGTGCGGCCCGGCTACTGGCGACCGGCCCACTTCGCCTCCGCCGCGGCGACCCTCGACCACCTCACCGGCGGCCGGGTGCTGATCAACATCGTGTCGGGCAAGGACGCCCTGGCGGCGTACGGCGACAGCGAGGGCGACCAGGGCCACCGCTACGCCCGTACCAAGGAGTTCCTCCAGATCGTGCGCAGGCTGTGGACCGAGGAGGACGTCACCTACCGCGGCGACCACTTCGGCGTCACCGGCTCCACACTGGAGATCCGCCCCGTCGTCCGCGGTGAGCGCCGGCATCCCCTGCTCTACTTCGGCGGCGCCTCCGAGGCCGCGGAACGGGTGGCCGCCACCGAGGCCGACGTCCAGCTCTTCTGGGGTGAGCCGCTCGACGGCGTGGCCGCGCGCATCGAACGGCTGAAGGACCTGAGCGAGAGGCTCGGCCGGGAGCACCCGCCGCTGGAGTTCGGGCTCCGGGTCACCACGCTGATCAGGGACACCACCGAACAAGCCTGGGCCGACGCCGAGGCCAAGGTCGAGCGGATGGCCGAGGGCCGGCTCTCACGCGACGTGAACTGGGGGGCCGCCGTCGGCCAGCGGCGGCTGCTCGACCTGGCGGCGCGGGGGGACGTGCTCGACGACAACCTCTACACGGCCCCCGGCAAGTACGGCGGCGGCGGCGCGGGCACCACCTGGCTGGTCGGCTCGGCCGAGGACGTGGCCAAGTCGCTGCGCAACTACCAGGCCCTCGGGATCACCCATTTCGTCCTGTCCGACACGCCGTACCTGCCGGAGATCAAGCGCCAGGGCGACCAGCTCCTCCCGCTGCTACGCGGCTGACGGCGGCGCCGGGCCGCGGCCTCAGGGCTTACCTCGTGGTAACCACGCACTTCAAAGTGCGTTCTTGTGGCTGGTCAGGGGCCCGATGGACAGTGGTCCGCATGAACACGAACACGAATACGACTACCGAACGCGTCACCGTCCTCGGTCTGGGAGCCATGGGGCGCGCGCTGGCGGGCACGCTGCTCGCCGCCGGTCACGACGTGACGGTGTGGAACCGCACTCCGGGGAAGGCGGACGGCCTCGTCGCGCGCGGCGCGCGGTCGGCGGCGAGCGTGGCGGAGGCGGTCGGGGCCAGCCCCCTGACGGTCGTGTGCCTGCTGAACAACGTCAGCGTCCACGAGACGCTCGAACCGGTCGCGGGGAAGCTGGCCGGCCGCACGCTGGTCAACCTCACCAGCGGCTCCGCCCAGCAGGCCCGTGAGCTGGCGGGCCGGCTCGGGGAGCACGGCGTGCGATCCCTCGCCGGTGGGATCATGGCGGTGCCCCCGATGGTGGGGACGGAGGGGGCCGTCATCCTCTACAGCGGCGACCGTGACCTGTTCGACCAGGTCGCCCCCGTGCTCAGCCCGCTCGCGCGTCCCCATTGGGTGGGCGAGGACCCCGGCTTCGCCGCCCTGTACGACATGGCGGCGCTGAGCGGCATGTACGGCATGGCCGCCGGGGCCATCCACGCCGTGAAGCTGATCCACGCCGAAGGCGGCGACGTGGAGACGTTCAAGCGAGAGGTGCTGGCCCCCTGGATGGAGCTGACGCTCCCGCTCATGGTGGCCGGGGCCACCGTGAGCGAGGAGGTGCCGGAGGAGTACAACGCCGACATGCAGGCGGTCGGCCTGGAGACCATGCTCGCCGCCTCCGCCACGGCGGGCGTGCCCGACGAGCTGGCCGGCCACCTGCGCGCCTCGCTGTGGGCCATGCGCCGCGCCGCCCTCGCGGCCGGCTGAGGCCGGAACACCACGTCCGGCCTGGCCGGGCTCGCGCCCCCCGCGCGCCGGGTGGCCCACCGTGGTGTGGCGGGCCACCCGGCGCGGTCAGGTGGCGTAGTCGGGGGTCATGGTGGCGGCCAGGGCGAGGTGGGTGGCGGCCTCCTCGTGCCTGCCCTGCCGCTGGAGCGTACGGCCCAGCAGGTGGCGGGCGTAGGAGTCGTCGGGGGACTCCGCCACCAGCGACTCCAGCGCCGTGCGCGCCCGGTTGAGCTGGGCCGACCCGAAGTACGCCCGCGCCGCCAGCATCCGCACCCCCCGGTCGTCGCCGTGCTCCCGCATGAGGGGGCGCAGCAGCGTCAGGGCCCCGAGCGGGTCGCGCCGGCCGAGCAGCGACTCGGCGTGGCGCAGCCGCTCCACCTCGGCGGGCAGCCGCCGCGGGGTCTGCGCGCTCGCCTCCTCCAGGAACGCCCTGATCGCCTCGGGCGGCTGCGCGCCCTCCAGCGCGAGGTCGCCCACGACGATGGTCGGCGAGGTGTGCACGCCCTTGGCCTTGCCGATGAGCAGCAGCTCCCGCGTCAGCTCCGCGCCGGGCGGCATCGGGAGGGCCGCGCCGGAGCCGGTGTGGCCCGCGGTGTGCCCCGCCTCCTCGCCCAGGCCCGCCTCCTCGGCCAGGCCCGCCTCCGTGGCGATCTCGGTCAGGACGGCGGGGTCGCTAATGTCGCGTACCTCGACGAAGTGCGCGTGCAGCACCCGCTCCACGACCCGCTCCTGCAGCCCGGCGCCGCCCTTCTCGTACGCCAGCGCGATCAGCCGGTGCGCCTCCAGCGTGCCGGCGGGCGCCGACGGGTCGACCTGGTACGGCCGCCAGACCACCTCGACCGCCTCCCCCTGCCATCCGGCGAGCGCCTTCTCCAGCCGCCGCCTGCCGACGTGGGCCCAACCGCTGACGACGTCCGCCCAGATCTCGATTCGCATGCCGGGCACTGTATGCGACAACTGTCTATTAGTCAACAGGTGTCGCATAGTCGATGAATGTCGTATAGTTGCCGCCGTGAACCCGGATGATCCACGCGCGCAGCGCACCAGGGCCCGGCTCAAGGCGGCCGTGCTCGACCTGGCCGCGCAGCAGGAGCTGGCCACCATCACCGTGTCCGCGCTGGCCAAGCGCGCCGAGGTGAACCGGGCGACGGTCTACCTGCACTACCCCGACGTCGACGCGCTGATCACCGACGCCATGGAGGACGCCGTCGCCGCCGTCGCCAGGGCCGCCGCGCTGTGCCCGCTCGACGCGCCCCGCGACCGGGCGCCCGAGCCGCTGGGGGAGCTGTTCGGCCACGTGACGGCCAACGCCACCCTGTACGCCCGCATGCTCGGCCCCCAGGGCAGCGCCCGGTTCGCCGCCCGCATGCGCGAACGCCTCACCGGCGAGCTGACCGGCCGCTTCGCCGACGGCCGGCGTCCCACGGGATGGGGCGACGTGCCGGTGGACGTGCACGCCGCCTACCTGGCCGGGGCCCTCGTCGGCGTGATCGCCCACTGGGTGGCGGAGGATCGGCGGGGCGGCGCCGAGGGTGCGGCGCTGGCGTTCTGGCGGCTGTTCCGCACCGGCTCGCAGGCCGTTCCCGGAGATCGCTGAGCCCTCCGGAGGGCGTGCGGGCCCGGTCTGGACGAGTGCCGCGCCACCCCGGACGTGCGCGGGGCGGTGACCGGGTGCTCCGGCGGATGGCCGATAATGGCTGCGGTCGAACATCACCGAGAACTCGTGCGAGACGGAGCGCGAGGGATGGGGGTCCGTATGCGTGTCACCCCGTGCCTTCGGGCACGTCCGAGCCTCGGGTGAGTTCCGCCATGCTGCCCGATGACCTCAGGGCCGCTCTCGACCAGGCCGTGGCCCGCTTCTCGCCGCAGGAGCTGTCCGGGTCCGTGGCCCGGCTCACCGAGCGCTACCGCGTGGACGGCGTCTCCACCGGCGGCAACCACCTCCGCTCCCCGGCCGACGTCGCCGCCTACGCCGCCTACCGCATGCCCGCCACCTACGCCGCCGCGGCCACGGCCATGCGCGCGGCGGCGGCGCTGACACCCGGCTTCGAGCCGCGTACGCACCTCGACGCCGGCGGCGGCACCGGGGCGGCGATCTGGGCGGCGGGCCAGGTGTGGCCGTCCCTGGAGAAGGTGACGGTCATCGAGCACGACCCGGACGTCATCGAGCTGGGCCGCCGCCTGGCCGCCCGCGGACCGCAGGCGCTGCGCGGCACGACCTGGACGCGGGCGTCCCTGGGCCCCGGCCTCGACCGGCCCGCCGCCGACCTGGTCACCATGTCGTACGCGCTGGGCGAGCTTCCCGAGGCCGACCGCCCCGCCGTGGTGCGCGGGCTGGCGGACGCCGCCGCCATGGTGATCATCATCGAGCCCGGCACCCCCGTGGGCTACGCCACCGTCGCCGCCGCCCGGGAGGCGCTGGTCGCCGGCGGCCTGACCATCGTCGCCCCCTGCCCCCACGACGGCCCGTGCCCGATCCGGCAGGGGCGCGACTGGTGCCACTTCTCCGTCCGCCTGCCCAGGAGCGCCCTGCACCGCCGCATGAAGTCGGGCACCCTCGGCTTCGAGGACGAGAAGTTCTCCTACGTGGCCGCCACCGCCGCCCCGTGGCCGCGCCCCGCCGCCCGGGTCGTACGCCATCCGCAGAAACGCAAGGGCGTGGTCTCCCTGCGCCTGTGCGACGACGGCGACGCCCTGCGCGACGAGATCGTCTCCAAGCGGCAGGGCGACCTCTACCGCCAGGCCAGGGACGCCGACTGGGGCGACCCCTGGCCGCTCGCGGACTGACGGCCCCCCGGAGCGGGTGCGCGCGGCGCCCGGTCCGCCACCGGCCGTAATCGTCCCGTCCGCTCCGGCAGGGAATTCCGGAAAGATCAGATTCCGGCGCCCGGCCGGGGCCATCCTGGAGGGGTGCAGATGACTGACCTCCTTCACTCCCTCTATGCCCGGCGCCTGCGCCGACAGGTGACGGCGGGCCCCCTGCCCCGCCACGTCGGGCTCATCATGGACGGCAACCGGCGCTGGGCCAGGCAGATGGGCATGGCCAACCTCAGCATCGGCCACAAATACGGCGCCGAGCACATCGCGGACGTGCTGTCGTGGTGCGAGACGATCGGCATTCAGCACCTGACCGTGTTCCTGTGCTCGACGGAGAACCTCCAGCGCCGCGGCGACGAGGAGGTGGCCTACCTGCTGCGGGTGATCGAGCAGATGGTCGCCGACCGCTTCGACCGCCCCGACGCCCGCTGGCGGGTCCACGTCGCCGGGATGCTCGACATCCTGCCCGACACCACCGCCCGCGCGCTCAAGAGCGCCGTCGAGGCCACCCGCACCTGCTCGACCGGCTTCCACCTCACCCTGGCCATCGGGTACGGCGGCCGCCAGGAGGTCATCGAGGCCCTGCGCGAGCTGCTGTACGAGCGGGCCGAGGCCGGGCAGTCGATGGTGGAGCTGGCCTCGTCCCTGACCGTGGACGACATCGCCCCCCACCTCTACACGGCCGGGCAGCCCGACCCCGACCTGGTCATCAGGACCAGCGGCGAGCAGCGCATGTCCAACTTCCTGCTCTGGCAGTCCGCCTACTCCGAGCTGTACTTCTGCGAGGCGTTCTGGCCGGCCTTCCGCGAGATCGACTTCCTGCGCGCGCTGCGCAGCTTCGCCGCCCGTCAGCGGCGCTACGGCGGCTGAGCCGGCGTGAGCGCCCGCCCGCCTTTATTCGGTTGCCAGGCGGGCCGCTCCGCTGATGAGGTGTCCCGGTGAACGATGCTGAGGTGCTCGCGGCCTTCGACGGCGAGTTGCGGCGGGAGGCCATCCCCGACGGTCCAGGCAGCGTGGTCGAGCGTGACGGTCCCGTGGTCCGCCAGGTCGGTCCCGAGCTGGGCTGGAACGGCGTCCTCTGGTCCGATCTGGGCCCCGGCGACGCCGACGCGGCCATCGCCGCGCAGGTGCGCCGTTTCGGGGCGCTCGGCCGCTCGTTCGAGTGGAAGCTGTACGGCCACGACCGGCCCGCCGACCTCGACCGCCGCCTCCTGGCCGCGGGCTTCGAGCCCGAACCGGCCGAGACGGTCATGGTCGCCGAGGCCGCCGGGATCGCCGTCCCGCCCGTGCTCCCCGACGGGGTGGCGCTCGTCCCGGTGACCGGCGCGCGCGAGGTGGCGCTGCTGGCCGACGTGCACGACCTGGCCTTCGGCACCACCCACGCCGCCGTCAGGGAGCACCTGCCCGGCCAGATCGCCGCGGGCGCGGTCGTGGCGGTCCTGGCCATGGCCGGTGACGTGCCCGTCAGCGCGGCGCGGATGGACCTGCGTCCCGGCACCGGGTTCGCGAGCCTGTGGGGCGGCGGCACGGTGCCGCGGTGGCGGGGCCGCGGCGTCTACCGGGCGCTGGTGGCCCACCGGGCCCGCGAGGCCGTCGCGCGCGGCTACCGGTATCTGCAGGTCGACGCGTCCGAGGAGAGCCGTCCCATCCTGGCGCGGCTGGGCTTCACGGCGCTCACCACGACGACGCCGTACGTCCATCCCTGACTATTCTGGACCGGTCCGCACCTCCGCCTCCGCGACGAGGAGACCCACACCTTGCCGGGAACGAACCCGCGCGACCTCGGCCTGCTGGCCGACTGTTCGAGCTGCTTCGGGCTGTGCTGCGTGGCGCTGCCGTTCTCGGCGTCGGCCGACTTCGCGATCGACAAGGACGCCGGGCGGCCCTGCCCCAACCTCGACGACGGCTTCCGCTGCTCGATCCACGCCCAGCTCAGGGGGCGCGGGTTCGCGGGGTGCACGGTGTTCGACTGCTTCGGGGCCGGGCAGAAGGTCTCGCGGGTCACGTACGAGGGGCGGAGCTGGCGGGAGGCCCCGGGCACGGCCCGGCAGATGTACGCGGTCTTCCCCGTCATGCGGCAGCTCCACGAGCTGCTGTGGTACCTGGCCGAGGCGCTCGAGCTGGAGGCCGCCCGGCCGGTGCACGGCCCGCTGCGCCGGGCACTGGAGGAGACCGACCGGCTCACCCGGGAGGGCGCCGACGCGCTGGAGAAGCTCGACGTGGCCGCCCACCGGGCCGGGGTCAACGAGCTGCTGCTGAAGACGAGCGAGCTGGCGCGGGCCGGGCTGGGCGGCAGGGAGCGCCGGGGCGCCGACCTGATCGGGGCCCGGCTGAAGGGCGCCGGGCTGCGCGGCGCCAACCTGCGGGGGGCCTATCTGATCGGCGCCGACCTGCGCGGCGCGGATCTGCGGCGGGCCGACCTGATCGGCGCCGACCTCAGAGGGGCCGACCTGTCCCGCGCCGACCTCACGGGCGCCATCTTCCTCACCCAGGCCCAGGTCAACGCCGCGAAGGGCGATCCGGCCACCCGCCTGCCCGCCGCGCTCACCCGCCCCGGCCACTGGACGGCCGCGCCGGGGGGACGTCCCCGGCCAGCTCGGCGGCCAGGCGGGTGATCTGGCGGCGCATCTCCTCGTTCTGCCCGTAGCCGGTGTGGGCGCCGATCGCGGGCAGCGGCTGGCCATAGAGGAAGCGGCTGGTCGGCGGGTCGGGGAGCCGTACGTCCACCTCGCCGCCCGTCTCTCCCGGCACGCCGACCGGGCCGCCGATGTAGTCGGTGTCGCACCAGAAGTTGCGCCAGCGGGCCACCTTGATCCCGGGCCCGTGCGCGAGCCGCCGGAACAACGCGTCGTCGAAGTAGGCGGGGAAGCCCCACGCGTACAGGGCGCGCAGGGGTGAGCCGAAGGTGACCAAGGCCACTCTGTCGCCCACGGGACGGGAACGGGGCTGGGCCAGCGCGGCGACGGCCAGGATCGTGCCCTGGCTGTGCGCGGTCACGAGCGGGACGCCGCCGTTGTCGTGCAGCCACCACAGCCGCCGCTGCAGCTCGGGGACCGCGCGCTCGGCGTACGAGGGCGGCGCGAGCGGATGGGTGTGCCGGGGCCAGAACGTGGCCACGTCCCACAGGACGCCGATGACGCGGCGGTGGCTCTCGTCCTTCCAGCCCAGGCGCAGCACCGCGAGCAGCAGGGCGGGCAGCAGCATGGCGGCTCCCGCGCAGACGCTGGTGAGCCAGTTGGCGTTGGTGGGCGTCTCGCCCCACCACCACATCCGCGACTGGATCCACACGAGCACCATGGCGCCGACCACCGTGATCGCCGTGAGCAGCAGGTCGACGTCGCGCGGCACCCTGGCCAGCAGCCGCGCCCCGGCCACGCCGCCGGGCCAGCGGCGCACCAGCCGCCGCTGCCACTCGGGCGCCTCGTCGCCGGCGACCGCCGAGACCCACCACTCGGGGTGCGCCCCGGGCGCGGCGTCGCGCAGGGAGTACTCGTCCACGACGGCCCGCCTGCCGGTCCGTGCGCTGATCCACCAGCGGATGCCCTGGTAGAGCAGGAAGCAGGCCAGCAGGAGCAGGGGGATGGCGATCAGGTACGGCGTGGCGTTCCTGATCATCGGGAACACCGCGATCGGCGTCTCGGGGCCGGCGGCCGCCGGGACGTTGAGACAGCCGCCCTGGCGGGGGTCGTGGCAGGGGCGCAGCGTGCCCAGCCACTCGGCGACGATCAGCAGCGTCGCCAGCAGGACCGTGTTGAGCAGCGCGACGGCCAGCCCCATCACCACGAACGGCGCCGCCCACCGGAAGCGCCCGCCCGGGTCCGTCGCCGTGCGGTTCTCGGTGCGGTTCGCGGTGCGGATGCCGACGGCGCCGACGACCAGGCCCAGAGCGACGCCGGTCCAGATCCAGGCGTAGTCGGTCTCCCAGACCGACAGCAGGGCGACCCCGCCGGCGAAGGCGACGGGCGCCAGGACCGTGCGCGCCGCGGCGCCCGGCCAGTCCTTCCTGGTCCAGACCGCGGCGGCGAGCGTGGCGGGGACGAGGAAGAGCGTGACGAAGACGCCCGCGTACACCCAGCCCAGGAACGCCTGGAGGCCGGGCAGCTCGTGCGGTACCGTCCCGAACGGGTTGCCGGGCGGCCGTCCGGCGGCCAGCAGCGCGGCCCCCGCCAGCGCCGCGACCGCGACGCCCAGCAGCACCCAGGAGAGCCGTCGCCCGAACGCGGCGGCCCTGTCGGCGCACCCGGTCACGGCGCACCCGCCGACGACCGCCGCGGGGACGGCCAGGGCGGGGGCCAGCCACGGGCCCTCCACCGGGCTGACGTTGTGCACGGTCCAGGTGACCAGGGCGGCGACGAGGGCGATCGACCCGGCGACGTGCAGGCGGGTGAGGGCGCGGGCGTGGTCGACGCCGTTCCAGAACCCGGGGTCCGACAGCCCCAGGAACTCGCCGCCCGCGTCTTCTGGCGGACGCGCGTCCTCCTCCGGGGCGGGTGGTTTGACCTGGTCGTAGCGGTTCTGCGAGGTGTGCGCGAGGACGTACAGGACGGCGATCACCAGCAGCGGCACCACCGCGCCCACCAGGATCCGCACCGCGGGCAGCTCCGGCGGCAGCACCCAGGACGGCCACCGCGCGCACTCCCGTGAGCCGCCGCACTGGTAGGCCACGTAGTCGATGGGGATGGCGGCGGCCAGCACCACCAGGTTGAGCGTCAGCCCGAAGGACGCCAGCCAGGTCGCCCACCGGAAGAGACGGAAGCGCACCGGGCGGCCGGGCAGCCACGGCGGGAACATCCAGGCGGCCATGTTGGCCATCGCGAACGGCAGCAGCACCAGCCACAGCACCCGCCAGGAGCTGCCGGACGTCAGCCCGCCCCACGAGTACGCCTCCACGTGCCGCCCCTCGCGGTCGGCCGTGCGGTAGAAACCGGCGATGCGGTCACCCGCCACCTGCATGGGAGTGGGGTCGTCGAGCAGCGACTGCGGCGACGTGCCGCCCACGCCGTGCAGGCGCAGCTCGGTGACTCCGGACAACCCGTCGGGACGCCGTCCCAGTCCTTCCACGGCCATGATCGCGCCACCTCTTCCTCGGCGGGTCCTCTCATGATGAGACCGCCGGGCGCGTCGCGCACGAGTAATGTTCGCTGATCGTTCAGTAGGCCGTCGGCGAGGGGTCACCGTGATCGCCGCGCGGGCCTACACGATCGGTATCGGACCAGTCCATAATCCTTGATCAAGACTGGCCACAATGCTGGAGGAATTTCGCATGCCGAGCAAATCCCTGTCCCTCCTGACCGCCGGCGCCGTCGTGGCCGCCGCCGCGATCGCCGGCACCGGTACGGCCGCCGCCCAGGCATCCACCTGCGCCGACGCCCCCACCCGGCCGGCGACGACCGGAGCGGTGTTCAGCGAGCCCGTGGGCGGGGACCCGACCGCCATCGTGCGCACCCTGTGCGGCCTCGTCCGGCAGACGCCCGCGGGGGCGAGCATCCAGATCGCGCACTTCGTGATGTCGGGCACGGCCGGCACCGAGTTCGCCGCCGAACTGGTCAAGGCCCACGAGCGCGGCGTCAGGGTGCGCGTCGTGCTGGACGGCGACCAGCGCGGCGCCGCCGTGGCCGGCCAGCTCGCGGCCGGGCTCGGCACCGACCTCGCCGCCCGTTCGTGGCTGCACGTGTGCACCGGCCCGATGTCGGGCGGCACCGCGGCCTGCATCGGGAACAAGGGCCAGCACAACAAGTTCTACCTGTTCTCGCGGGCCGGGCACGCCTCCAACGTGGTGGTGCAGTCGTCGGCCAACCTTACCGACCTGAACTCCACCACGTACTGGAACAACGCGCTCGTCCTCACCGGTGACAAGCGCCTGTACCGGGCGTACGACGGCTACTTCGCCGACCTGGCCGCCGAGCGCAAGAACCTCGACTACTACCGCGAGGTCCAGGCGCGCGGCGTGCGGGCGCACTTCTTCCCGAAGGCGGCGGGCGACCCCGTCGTCGACTACCTGGACAAGGTCTCCTGCGAGGGCGGGACGAAGATCAGGGTGGGCATGTCCGAATGGGACACCTACCGGATCGCCATCGCCGAACGCCTGCGCGACCTGGCGGGCGCGGGGTGCGGCGTCCAGATCGTGTACGGGATCATCGACGACGAGGTGAAGGCCGTGCTGGCGGCGCAGCCGTCGCTCGAACTGCGCGAGCTGGGCTCGGGCAGCGCGCTGCCGGGGCGCATCCACTCCAAGTACCTGCTGGTCGAGGGCTCGTACGACGGTGACAAGAACGCGCGCTGGGTCTTCACGGGCAGCCACAACTACAACGAGACCTCGCTGCGCCGCAACGACGAGACGCTGCTCAAGCTGAACGACAAGCGCGTCTACGACCAGTACGTGGCCAACTTCGAGCGGATGCGCGCCGCGGCGACCGCCGCCTGACCGCCCGGTCCGGGCGGGTTTGGCGCTCTCCTGGAGGGAAGCTCGCCCCCACGGGGCCGTCATCGGCTGGGGGCGTCATGGTCACTTCGCGCGGCGTGTTCCGGCGCAAGCCGGTGGAACAGATCGTGGCCGAGCACGAGGGGGAGCTGTCCAGGTCGCTCGGGCTCTGGCAGCTCACCGCCATCGGGGTGGGCGGCATCATCGGGGCCGGCATCTTCGCCCTGGCGGGCGCGGTCGCCAGGGAGAGCGCCGGGCCCGCCGTGCTGGTGTCGTTCCTCGTCGCCGGGGTGGCCAGCGCCGCGGCGGCCCTGTCGTACGCCGAGTTCGCCGGGCTGATCCCGAAGGCCGGCTCCGCCTACACCTACGGGTACGCGGTGCTGGGGGAGATCGTCGGCTGGTTCATCGGCTGGGATCTGCTGCTGGAGTACACCGCGATCGTCGCGGTCGTGGCCATCGGCATCTCCGGCTACTTCGGCTTCCTGGTGCGGCAGCTCGGGATCACGCTGCCCGGCTGGATGCTCGGCGCTCCGGGCACCGGCGCGGGGCACGTGGTGGACCTCTTCGCCGTGGCGCTGTGCCTGTTCATCGCGTTCCTGCTGAACCTCGGGATCCGCGCGGCGGCCAGGTTCGAGACGTTCGTGGTGGCGGTCAAGGTGGCCGTCGTGCTGCTGGTGATCGTGGTCGGGTTCTTCCACGTGAACACGGCCAACTACACGCCGTTCTTCCCGTACGGGGTCGGCGGGGCCATCACCGGGGCCGCCACCATGTTCTTCGCCGTGTTCGGCTACGACGCCATGAGCACCGCCGCCGAGGAGTCGCGCGACGCGCGGCGCCACCTGCCCAAGGCGATCATCTACTCCCTGCTCATCTCCATGGTGCTGTACGTGCTGGCCACGCTCGTGCTGACCGGCATGCAGCACTACCGGGAGATCGACCCGGAGAGCGGCTTCTCCTCGGCGTTCGCCTCGGTCGGGCTGCCGGGGCTGGCGACGGTGATCGCGGTGGGCGCGATCGTGGGCATCCTCACCGTCATGTTCACGTTCATGCTCGGCGTCACCCGCGTGTGGTTCGCGATGAGCAGGGACGGGCTGCTGCCCGGCTGGTTCGCCAGGCTGCACCCGGTGCGGCGGGTGCCCTCGCGCGTCACCTGGATCGTGGGGATCGCCTCGGCGGTGATCGCCGGGTTCCTGCCCATCCGGGAGGCGGCCGAGCTGACCAACATCGGGATCCTGCTGGCGTTCGTGGTGGTGTGCGTGGCGGTGATCGTGCTGCGCCGCCGGCAGCCGGACCTGCCGCGGTCGTTCCGTACGCCGTGGATGCCGGTGACGCCGGCCGTCGGCGTGGTCTTCTCCGTCTGGCTGATCACCTTTCTCGACCCGGTGACGTGGCTGCGCTTCGCCGTCTGGTTCGCGATCGGGCTGGTCGTCTACTTCGCCTACAGCCGCCGCCACTCCGCCCTCGCCTGAGCCGCGGGAGCGTGGGACTGACGGGGGCGGATCCCCGGGGCCCGCGCGTCACATCCGGCCGGTCCTGAACGTCACAGCAGTGACGGACGGAGACGACGAGGTGGAGCCCGATGACCGAGCACGAATTCCTGGCCACCCGCTTCGAGGCGCACAGGGGGCACCTGAAGGCGGTGGCGTACCGCATGCTGGGCTCGCTCAGCGAGGCGGAGGACGCGGTGCAGGAGGCGTGGCTGCGGCTGAGCCGTGCCGAGGCCGGTGAGGTGGAGAACCTGGGCGGCTGGCTGACCACCGTCGTCGGCCGGGTGTGCCTCGACATGCTGCGTACCCGTACCTCGCGGCGGGAGGAGCCGCTGGAGTTGCGCCTGCCCGACCCGGTGGTGAGCCCGGCCGGCGGGCCCGACCCGGAGCAGGCGGCGCTGGTGGCCGACTCCGTCGGGCTCGCGCTGCTGGTGGTGCTGGAGTCGCTCAACCCGGCCGAGCGGCTGGCGTTCGTGCTGCACGACATGTTCGCGGTGCCGTTCGAGGAGATCGCGCCGCTGGTGGGGCGTTCGCCGGCCGCGGCCAGGCAGCTCGCCAGCCGGGCGCGGCGGCGGGTGCGCGGGGCGGCGCCGGTGCCCGATCCCGATCTGGCGCGGCAGCGGGAGGTCGTCGAGGCGTTCGTGGCCGCCGCGCACCGGGGCGACTTCGAGGCGCTGCTGGCCGTGCTCGACCCCGACGTGGTGCTGCGGGCCGACGCCGGAGCGCGCCTGGAGGGCGGCTACGCCGAACTGCGCGGGGCGGCGAGGGTGGCCGGGCAGGCGCTCACGTTCCGCCGCTACTCGCCGTCGACCGCGCATCCGGCGCTGGTCAACGGGCTGGCCGGGGTGGTCAACACGGTGGACGGGCGGCCGTCGGCGGTGATGAGCTTCACGATCACGGGCGGGCGCATCGTGGCCATCGACATCCTGGCCGACCCGGTCCGGCTGGCCACGCTCGACCTGGCCGTGCTCGGGGACGCCTGAGCGGTCACTTGGCGGCGGGGCGGGCGCGTACGTGCATGCGCTCGCCCTGCGGGCCGAACAGGGCCAGCACCTCGGCGGGCTCGTCGCCGGGGTTGATGAACGCGTGCGGCGTACGCGTGTCGAACTCGGCCACCTCGCCCGCCGTCAGCTCCACGTCGTGCCGCCCGAGCAGCACGCGCAGCCGCCCGGACAGCACGTAGAGCCACTCGTAGCCCTCGTGGACCTGCTGCTCGGGCTCGTAGCCCGGCCAGCGCGGCGGGTAGATCTGCTTGAACGCCTGCAGCCCGCCCGGCCGCCGGCTCAGCGGGATGTACGTCATGCCGAAGCGCCGCTGCGGTCGCAGGTGCACCCGCGGGTCACCGGTCACCGGGGCGTCGATCAGCTCGTCGAGCTGCACCTGGTAGGCCCTGGCCAGCAGCAGCAGGAGCTCGAGCGTGGGCTTGCGCCCGCCCGACTCCAGCCGTGACAGCGTGCTGACCGAGATGCCGGTGCTCTTGGCCAGCTCCGCCAGCGTCGTGCCGCGCTCCTGGCGCATCGCGCGCAGTCGCGGGCCCACCGCCTGGAGCACCTCGTCGAGTTCCATGCGGACAAGCTTGCCATTTCGGCAACGAAGTTTGTCAATCCGGCCCGGTGTCGCCGAAGGTGTCGCAGTGCCCGACGGGCGCTGGAGCCGGACGATGGAGAGGAGACGCGGACATGGACGCGACGTACGACGTGGTGGTGATCGGGGGCGGGGCCGCCGGGCTGAGCGGGGCGCTCGCGCTCGGCCGGGCGCGGCGCAGGGTGCTGGTGATCGACTCGGGCCGGCCGCGCAACGCCCCCGCCGAGGGGGTGCACGTCTACCTGGGGCGTGAGGGCCTGTCGCCGCAAGAGCTGCTGGCGGAGGGGCGGCGGGAGGTGGCGGCGTACGGGGTGGAGGTCGTGACGGGCACCGTCACGGCGGCGAAGCGGCTCGCCGGGGGACCGTTCCGCGTGGACCTGGCCGACGGATCGGCCGTCGAGGCCGCCCGGCTGCTGGTGGCCACCGGCCTGACCGACGAGCTGCCCCCGATCGAGGGGCTGGCCGAGCGATGGGGCCGCGAGGTGCTGCACTGCCCGTACTGCCACGGCTGGGAGGTACGCGACCAGGCCATCGGCGTGGTGGGCGGCAACCCGCTGGCCGCGCACCAGGCCCTGCTGTGGCGGCAGTGGAGCGACGAGGTGACCCTCTTACTGCACACGGGGCCGGAGCCGGGGGAGGAGGAGCGTGAGCAGCTCGCCGCCAGGGGCGTCACCGTGGTGGAGGGCGAGGTGAGCGGCCTGACGGTGACCGGTGACCGGCTCGGCGGCGTGCGGCTGGCCGACGGGCGCGAGTTCCCCGTGCGGGCGGTCGCCGTCGGCACCCGGCTCACCGCCCGTATCCGGGGGCTGGAGGGGCTCGGGCTGGAGACGGCCGAGCAGGAGATGGGCGGCCACGTCATCGGCACGTACCTCCCGGCCGATCCCATGGGGAGGACCTCCGTGCCGGGCGTGTACGTGGCAGGCAACGTCACCAACGTGATCGACCAGGTCGTCTCCGCCGCGGCGGCCGGGGTGCGGGCGGGCGCCGCCGTCAACGCCGACCTGGTCGCCGAGGAGGCCCGCGCCGCCGTCGCCCGCAGCCGCGCCACGGGCGGGCAGGCCACGGCCGGGCAGGCCACGGCCGGGCAGGTCACGAGCGGGCAGGTCACGGAGGAGCAGTTCTGGGACGCCCGCTACGCCGAGAGCGCGCGCATCTGGAGCGGGAAGCCGAACGCCGTCCTCGTCCGCGAGGCGGCCGACCTGCCGCCGGGCCGCGCGCTGGACCTGGGCTGCGGGGAGGGCGACGACGCGATCTGGCTCGCGGGCCTGGGCTGGCGGGTCACCGCCGCCGACATCTCGGGCGTCGCCCTGCGCCGGGCCGCCCGGCACGCCGAGGAGTCGGGCGTGGCGGAGCGCATCGACTGGCAGCGGCACGACTTCGGTACGTCGTTCCCCGAGGGCTCCTACGACCTCGTCACGGCCTGCTACCTGCACTCGCCCCGCGAGATGCCCCGCGAGAAGATCCTGCGGGCCGCCGCGGCGGCGGTCGCCCCCGGCGGCGTGCTGCTGGTGGCCGGGCACGCGGGCCGGCCGTCCTGGGAACACGACGCCGAACACGAGGGCACGCACGACGGCGCCCACCACGACGCCCACGGACGGGATCGCGGTCACGGCCCGCACCCGGACGTGCACTTCCCGACGACCCAGGAGGTGCTCGAGAGCCTGGAGCTCGCGGAGGGCGAGTGGGAGGTGCTGCGCAGCGAGGAGTTCGAACGCACCCAGAACGGCCCCGACGGACGTCCGGGCACCCGCGCGGACAACGTGCTCAAACTCCGCCGGACGGGCGCGTAGCCCCTTTGGCCGCACCCTCTCCGGGGGGGTGCGGCCAAACAGATCTACTGAGTAAAGGCACCGGGCCGGGCGCGGTACGCCACGCCCTTGCCGGAAAGCCTCGTCGAGGGAACGGCCGCCGGGACGAAGGCCGACTCGCCCGGCCGCAGCGCCAGGTCGTCGCCGAGGCGGGCCTCGCCCTCGACGCAGAGCACGATCTGCGGCACCCCGCCGGGCAGGGTGTGCGCGCCCTCGCCGGTCAGCTCGTGGCGGGTGAGGGCGAACTCGGGTGCGGGCGGGCGGTAGTCGTACGCGCCGGAGCCGTCGTCCGCCGGCTCGACGAGGTACGGGTCGGACGGGTCGAAGCCGACCACCCGCAGCAACTCGGGCACGTCCACGTGCTTGGTGGTGAGCCCGCAGCGCAGCACGTTGTCGGAGCTGGCCATGATCTCGACGCCGATGCCGCCGAGGTAGGCGTGGGGGACGCCGGCGCCCAGATAGAGGGCCTGCCCAGGGCGCAGCCGGACGTGGTGCAGCAGGAGGGCGGCCACGACGCCGGGGTCGCCGGGGCAGGCGCGGGCGAGGTCGCCGTAGACGGTGAGGTCGTCGTCGCGGGTGTCGAGCAGGGCGCGTTCGGCCTGGTCGCGTACGGGGCGGGCGGCGTCGCCGAGCATCTCGGCGAACACGGTGCGCAGGGCGTGGGCGGGCTCGCCGGTGGTGAGGGCGTCGATCCAGGGGCGCAGGGCGGGCGCGCCGAGCCGGCCGAGGAGGGCGGCGGTGGCGGCGGGCTCGCGGAAGCCGCACAGCCCGTGGAAGGCGGTGAGCGCGCAGACCATCTCGGGTTTGTGCGAGGCGTCCTTGTAGGTGCGGGTGCGGTCGTCGATCGGGATGCCGCGGGCGTTCTCGTCGGCGAAGCCGGCCTGGGCCTGTTCGGTGGTGGGGTGGACCTGGAGGGAGAGCGGGCGCTCGATGGCCAGGACCTTGAACAGGTAGGGGAGCGCGGGGCCGAACCTGTCGGCGGTGGGCGCGCCGAGGGTGGCGGCGGGGTCGTGGGCGATGAGGTCGCCGAGCGGGATGCCGTCCACGGTCGAGGGGTCGCCGGGGTGGGCGCCCATCCACAGCTCGGCCTGGGGCTGCCCGGTGGGCTCGGTTCCGAACAGGCGAGGCAGGGCGGTGACCGATCCCCAGTCGTAGGGGCGGGTCGTGGTGGCCAGGCGCATGGGCGCGGTGGCCGGTGGGTGGTGCTGTGGCACGGCGTTCGGCTCCAATCGTCGTCTCTGGAGCCTAGAACGGGATCGCTCCCTGTGTGCCGCCGGGGCCGCGGAACCGGCTCGGCGGGCACGGCCACGAGCGGGCCACGTCAGCCGGTCGCCCACCCTGGAGGAGCTGTTCCCGCGTCATCACGACCGCGGGGACGGCGCCGCCCGGGTGGGCTGGAGGCCGGTGGACGGGCCGGTGGGCCGCGGGGTCAGCGGGCGCGCGGCCCGAGGATCACGGGCATCGTCCTGGTGCTGTTGCCCAGCAGCGTGTCGATGGGCGGCAGCTCGTCCACGGGCGAGGCGAGCCTCATGTCCGGGAACGCCGCGAACAACGCCCGCAGCGCGATCTCGCCCTCCAGCCGGGCCAGCGGCGCCCCGAGGCAGAAGTGCGGTCCGTGCCCGAAGGCCAGGTGCGGCGCCTGCGGCCGGGTGAGGTCGAACCGGTGGGCGTCCGGGCCGTACTGGTCGGGGTCGCGCCCGGTGGCGGCGAAGCAGGCCAGCACCGGTTCTCCGGCGCCCAGGCGCACGCCGTCGATCTCGACGTCGCGTACGGCGTAGCGCATGGGGAAGTACGCGATCGGCGAGTCCCACCGCAGCGTCTCCTCCACGGCCGCGCTGTAGGGGCACTGCCCGGCACGCAGCAGGCCGAGCTGGTCGGGCCGGCTGAGCAGGGCGCCGATGGCGTTGGTGATGAGGTTGACGGTGGTGACGTGCCCGGCGATGAACAGCAGCTCGATGGTGGCGAACAGCTCGGCCTCCGACAGCCGTCCGCCGTCCTTCTCGTGCAGTTCGAACAGGTCGGTGATGAGGTCCTCGCCGGGTGTGCCGCGGCGCTCCTCGATGACCTGGTCGAGCAGCTCGCGCAGCTCCTTCCGCAGCCCTGGCGAGTCCTCCAGGTCGCCGACCTGGGCGACGGCGTCGGTGAGGCGGTGCAGCTCGTCCTGGTGGGCGGGCGGGATGCCGATCAGCTCGGAGATGACCTCGCGCGGCAGCGGGTAGGCGAACTCCGGCCGCAGGTCCACGGGCTGGTCGGGCGGCTGTTCCGCGAGGTGGTCGATGAGCCTGGCGGTCAGCTCCTCGATGCGCGGGCGCAGGCCGTTGAGCCGGCGCTGCGAGAACGCGGCGGTCAGCGGCATCCGCAGCCGGCGGTGGCGCTCGCCCTCGGCGTTGAGCATGGACGTGTCGGTGACGATGCGGTCGATGGCCGTGCCGGGCGGCATGGCGTCCCGGCCGGTCCAGTGGTGCAGTTCCCTGGACAGGTCCGGGTGGGTCAGCACGCTCATCAGCGTGGCGTACCGGGTGGCGGCCCAGGCCGGTACGCCCTCCGCGGTGACCGGCACGAGCGGACCGGCCGCGCGCAGCCGGTCGTTGTCCCCGTGCAGGTCGTGGGTGGCCGGGTCGAGGACGAGACGGTCGTCATCGGCTACATCGGGCATCTCGGTCATGTGGTCATCCCGTTCGTCGTGGGCTGACCGCCAGCGCGGTCACGTCCATGCCGGGGTCCCGGTCGAGGTAGAGGTCGCGGACCAGTTCACCGGCGGCCGGCGCGTTGCACAGGCCGTGGCCGGAGAAGCCGGTGGCGTACAGGAAGGCCGGCGGGCCGGGCTGGTGGCCGATGAAGGCGGTCTTGTCGGGGCTGGCGTCACGCAGCCCGGTGACGGCGGTGTGCAGCGCGACCCCGGCCAGGCTCGGGTACGTCTCGGCGAGCCGTACGGCCACCTCGCGCCGCCACGTCTCGCGGTCGGGGCCCGGGTAGCCCATGCCGATGAGCAGGCGGTCGCCGCGCATGCGGATCAGCAGGCCGGTGGCGGCGTGCAGGGTGACCGGGATGTCGGGCATGGTGGGCGGCAGCGGGTCGGTGGTGAGCAGTTCCTGCTCGATCGGCTCGGTGAGCGGCATGTCCACCCCGGCGCAGCGGACCAGCGAGGCCGACCAGGCGCCGGCGGCGCAGACGATGGCGTCGGCGGAGATCTCCCCGTCGGCGGTCTGGACGCGTCCGGCCTCCGGGTCGATGGCGGTCACCGGGCACCCGGTACGCAGCGCCGCCCCCGCCTGCTCGGCCGCCCGCGCGTAGGCGGTGACGATGGCCGTGGTGTCGGAGATGTAGGCGTCGGGCGAGTACGCGGCCGCCACCAGCGGCAGGTCGCCGATGAGCGGGTTGCGTTCCCTGGCCTCCTCGGCGCTGACCAGGGCGACGTCCACCCCGGCGGCGAGCTGGGCGGGCAGGTCGGCCTCGAAGGCGGCCACCTGCTCGGCCTCGGTGAACAGCACCAGGTAGCCCACCTGCCGCAGCGGCAGTTCGGTGCCGGGCCTGGTGGGGAAGGCACGGTAGGCGTCGAGGCTGCGTACGGCCAGCGCGGAGCTGACCGGGTTCCCGGCGAAGTACGAGCGCACCACGTCGGCGGTGGCGCGGGAGGCGCCGGAGCCGAGCGTGCCGCGTTCCAGCAGGGTCACGTCGACGCCCGCCTCGGCCAGGTGGAAGGCGATGGACAGGCCGATGACGCCGCCCCCGATCACCACCACCCTGGAGCCGTTCGTGCCGGGGCCGGTCGTGTTGGGGCCGGTCGTGTTGGGGCCGGTCGCCTTGCGGCGGGGCGTGTCGGGGCCGGTCGCGCCGCGGCCGGTCATGCCGGGGCCGCCAATCTGCGCAGGTGCGCTCCCGCCTCCCAGGGGAACAGGTGCAGGTTCCAGCCGCCCAGGCAGTTGCAGTAGAGCGCCATGTGGGCCATGATCGCGATGAAGTCCTCGTGGCTGTCGAGCCGCTCCAGGCCCGACAGCAGCCGCTGGGTGAAGTCCCAGAGGCGGTCGAGGCCGCAGTAGCCGAGAAACTCGGCGGGCGTGTGGGCGAGCTGCCTGGTCATCTGGCGCAGCCACGGCATGGGCATGCCGTCGAGGGCGGCGCGCACGAGGCCGCCGTAGCAGCTGTAGCCGAGCGGGCGGGTCTCGCCGTTGACGAACAGCAGCGTGGTCAGCACCGTCTCGTAGCTGCCCGCGCCGGAGGGGATGCGGCCCTCGTGCAGGTCGAGCAGCTCCTGCGGCGGGGCGAGCCAGATGCGCTCGGTCTCGGCGTGCACCTCGGCCGCGAGCCGGTTGAGCTCGGGGTCGCCGATGGGCAGGCGGGGCAGGACGTGACCGCCGGGCTCGCCGGCGCGGCGCACCTCGGCGATGACGGGCTCCTTGGTGGTGTAGACCGAGTTCCACACCTCGCGGCCGGCCTCGGCCAGCGCGTCGAGGTCGGCTTCGACGACCTGGCCGATCGGGGTGGCGGTCATGGGCTCGGTCAGTTCGCCGTACTTGATGCCGAGGTGTTGCAGGCGCGAGCAGAACAGGGTGCCGTCGGGGACGGTGCGCCGGTCCACCTTGTACTCGGCGGGTGTGTGCAGCAGGGAGTGCACCGGGGCGAGGTGGTAGAGGTGGTATCCGGCGACCAGGGCGTGCCCCTGCAGGCTGCGGTAGGGCAGCGCGTCCCACAGGCACTGGGCCAGGGCTTTGTTGCGCTGGTCGAGTTCGGCGGCCACGGTGATGCCGATGCCGGGCCAGGTGATTTCTACACGCTTGGATTCGTTCACAGTACGTCACTCTAACGTCACGATTTGTGGCGATAGTGGGGAGGGTGGGGCTGTTGACCGGCACATGACCTCCGGCCGGGACGACCACCCGCTCGCCGGGACGCCTCAGGCGGAGCGGGGCACGGCCGCGCCGGCCGGCGGCGTCAGGCCGGGCCCGCCGGCCCAGATCGACGCGCCGTCCACGTACGGGCGGATCAGCGCCGACAGCGTGGGGTCGGCCCGGCCGGTCAGCTCGTCGAGCGCGACCTTGCGGGCCACGCCCGCCATGACGTCGGCGACCTGCACCCGCTCGTCCAGCTCCGAGTCGACCAGCCGCAGGCCCGCCATGCGCCCGCCCAGGATCCGCCGCATCTGCGCCACCCGCTCGTCGGTCAGCGTCGTCTGCCGGTCGTGCACGACGGAGACGGGCCCGCCGCCCGCGCCCCAGTACGTGACCGCCTGGACGATGGCCGGGATGAGCGGGTCGAGCGCGGGGAAGACGTAGGGGTCGGCCAGCAGGCGCTCGCGGAAGTCCGCCACCCGGGCGCGGGCCCGCCACAGCGACTCCATGATCTCGCCCGCCGCGCCACCGGCCCCACGCAGCTCCTCGACCAGCCGGAACGTCTCCTCGACCGAGGTGGTGACGCCCTGGCCGTTCTTGGCCCGCAGCAGGTAGTTGAAGGAGTCGAGCAGGGCCGCCCACCGCTCGGCGCCGAAGGCCCCCGGCCCCTCCCGGTAGAGGACGGCGGCGGTGGCCGCGGCGTGCGGGTCGAGGCCGAGGCGGGGCGCGTGGTCGTCCTCCAGCAGGCCGGTGACCTTGCCGGCGACGTAGAACAGCTTGTCGGTCAGGAACACGCGCACCTTGCCGAGCACGGGACCCTCCGGGCCGAGCAGCCAGAGCAGCGCCGCCCGGTGCTTGCCGCGCAGCACGTGGCCCGCCCGGTATTCGGTGGCCGGGGTCGGGGCCCTCTCGCGCAGCTCCGCGACGCAGGCGGTCGCGGTCTCGGCGTCCATCAGCACGCTGGCGTGCGCGAAGACATCGCTGTTGCCGCCGACGAGCTTCTCGCCCTCCGCGCCGGACTCGTCGCACGCGATCTCGAGGGTTTGCGACACGTTTGCGAATCTAGCCGGGGACCGGCCCGATCGCGAGGCAATTTCGGGCAGGCCACGGCAGGCTGGTGCTCAGTGCTCAGTGCTCGGGGGCGGGCTCGGCGGACGCCGCGGCGTGCACGGTGGTACGCGCGGCCGGGCCGCGGGCCGGGAGGGTCATGGTGATCAGCGCCGCCACCAGCGCGGCGCCGCACCCGATGAGCATGCCGATGCGGAATCCGGCCTCCGACGGCAGCGCCTGCCCGCCGAAGTCGGTGGTGAGCTGCGAGAGCACGAGCCCGATCACCGCGGCCGACACGGTGGTGCCGATGGAGCGCATGAGGGTGTTGAAGCTGTTGGCCGCGCCGGTCTCGGAACGCGGCACGGCGCTCATGATGAGGGCGGGCATCGAGCCGTAGGCGAGTCCGACGCCGACGCTGCACACGCAGGTGATGATCAGCATCCCCCAGGTGGAGCCGAGCAGCACCAGGGACAGGCCATAGCCGAGGGCCATGACGAGGCTGCCGGCGATCAGCGTGACCTTGGGGCCGCGGGCGGCCGACAGCCGCGCGCCGATGGGGGAGACGAGCATCATCATCAGGCCGGAGGGGGCCATCCAGAGCCCGGCGGCCAGCATCGACTGGCCCAGGCCGTACCCGGTGGCGCCGGGGAGCTGGAGGATCTGGATGACGATCAGCGACTGGGCGAACATCGAGAAGCCGACCACGATCGAGGCCACGTTCGTCAGCAGCACCTGGGGGCGGGCGGTGACGCGCAGGTCGACCAGCGGGTCGCGGACGCGCAGCTCCCACCACCCCCACGCGGGCAGGACGACCGCCGCGCCGCCCAGCAGCCCGAGCGTGACGCCGCTCGTCCAGCCCCAGTCGGCGCCCTTGGAGACGCCGAGCAGCAGGCACACCAGGCCCGTGCCGAGTCCGAGCGCGCCGAGCACGTCGACCCGGCCCTTGGCGGCGGGCGGGGTGAACGGCACCAGCCGCCAGATGAACGCGGCCACCACGAGACCCAGCCCCGCCGCGACCCAGAACAGCACCCGCCAGCTCGAGTACTCGGCGACCGCGGCGGAGATGGGCAGGCCCAGCGCGCCGCCGATGCCCATGGACGAGCTCATCAGCGCGATGGACGGGCCGAGCCGGTCGGGCGGCAGCACGTCGCGCAGGGCGCTGATGCCCAGCGGGATCAGGCCCATGCCCATGCCCTGGAGCCCGCGTCCGACGACCATGGGGGCGAGCGATCCGGCGAGGGCGCAGACGACGCAGCCTACGATCAGGGGCACCGAGCAGACGAGCATCAGGCGGCGCTTGCCGTACAGGTCGCCGAGCCGTCCCATCACCGGGGTGGTGACGGCCGCGGCCAGCAGCGTGGCGGTGATGACCCACGAGGCGTTGGAGGCGGAGGTGCCCAGCAGGGTCGGCAGCTCGCCGATCAGGGGCACCACCAGGGTCTGGGTGAGTGCGGCGACGATGCCGGCTACCGCCATTACGGTGACGATCCCGTTAGAACTTCCAAATCTGGACTTTTCCACTCGAATCCCCCCGTCTACTCTCTTAGTCATGAGCGGTGTGCACTCTACACATAATGTGTGACGTACATAGATTGTGGGGGTTACACAGTGTTGTGGGCGATATGCTGACGCGCATCGCATGTGGAGAAGGACCGTCATGGACAAGCCCACGCATCTGATCGAGTACGAGACCATGCTGCTCGGCCAGCACCGTCACCTCGACCGCAGCGCGTACATCCTGCTCAGCCGCATCCGGATGGAGGGCATGATGTCGATCGGCCAGCTCAGCGAGGCGTTCGGCCTCGACGTGTCCACGCTCAACCGGCACACCTCGGCGCTGCTGCGCTCCGGCCTGGCCGAGCGCATCGCCGATCCGGGCGGCGGCATCGCCCGCAAGTTCCGCCTGACCGAGGCGGGGGAGCGCTACCTCGACAGCGAGCGCGCCCGCAACATCAACGGCCTGGAGAAGGTGCTGGCCGGCTGGTCGGCCGACGACGTGGCGACCTTCGCCGCGTACCTCAAGCGGTTCAACACCGACATCGAACGCCTCGGCGGACGCCCCTGGCCGCGTCCCGAGCGCGGGCCCCAGCAGGGCACCGGCGCCCGCGTCTAGCGAACGGCCCGGGCGGGCACCTCAGGGCCGCCAGGAAACGCGGACGACGGTCTCGGCGCCGTCGTCCCAGCGCCACGGCACGTGGTGCCCGTGCAGGTGGACGCCGCCGATCCAGCGGTCGATCCCGTTGAGCGTCACGTGGTCCGCCGAGCCGGCCAGCACCTGGGCTCCGGCCTCGGTCAGGCGCAGGCCGGTGCCGGGCCCGACCGGGGCGTCCGCCGGTTCCGCGCGCAGGAGCGGGACAGGGGCGCGCGCCATCCGCTGCGTCGCCGCGAAGCACCAGGTGTCGCCCAGGTACGGGCGCGTCTCGCGTCCGCCCGCGCGGGCGAAGGCCGTCCCGGCGTCACCGGCCCCGTCGGCGACGGCGGCCAGGATCCGGCGCTCGGTGAGCGAGAGCCCGTCGCGGGTGGCCGGGTACTCGCGGCCGAGCCGGTCGAACGCCTCGCCCAGGAAACGCAGCTCGCCCGAGCGGCTGTCCGCGACGGCGCGCAGGCCGTCAGGGGACGGTGCCCGGAACGCGGCCCACGCCCGGGTGGCCAGCCGCAGCGCGTCCGGGGTGAGCCGGGCCCGCGCGTTCGTGAAAGGCAGCTCGCGCAACTGCGCGGCGGTGAGTTGCCCGAGGCCGCCGAAGCGGGCGATGCCGGGGTGCTCGCCGACGCAGATCAACGTGACGCGCCCGGCGGGCACGCCCAGCTCGGCCAGCCGGGCCAGGATCTGGATGATCTGCAACTGGTCGTACAGGTCGGCCTCGAACCACAGGACGTAGTCGCCGTCGCGGTTGGCCTCCAGCGTACGGTCCCGCTCGGCGAACACGGCGGCGATCCGCGCGTGGTCGCCCGCGTCCGCCCCGGCCAGGAAGGCGGCCCTGGTCCGGCGCAGCTCCTCGGCTCCCACCGCGGGCACCGGCCCCTCGTGCAGGACGTCCCGCCAGTACAGGACGCGCGGCGCGAGCCCGGTGCCGGGCAGGTCGGTGGCGTCGCCGTTGCTCACGTGCAGCGCGCCGGCCGGCCATGCGCCGCCGGAGGGCGCGTCGCCCGGCAACCCGGCCAGGAGGTGGCCGCGCGCGGTGGCGTACGACTCGCCGGTCTCGGCCATGTGGGCGCCCACGCGCCGGTTGAAGTCGGCGTGCTCGGTCATCGTCATCTCCCGTGGCATCGCCCGTGGACCCCGGCGACCGGCCCACTGTACCCGTCGAGCCGGGCGCCGGGCGGCCCGCGCGTTTCCCGCCGGCCGGGAGTCAGCCGGTCATCGGAGGCTCTCGTCGCGACGGACGCTCCACACGGCGGCCCCGGCCCCCAGGACGAGGATGCCGGCCAGCCAGAGGATGCCCTGGAGCGGCAGAGCGTCGACGACGGTGCCACCGGCCAGCGCGCCGAGACCGATCGACAGGTTGAACACCGCCACCCACAACGCGGACGCCTCCTCGACCGCCTGCGGCGCCGCCTTGATCATCCACGTCTGGAGGCTCGTGGAGACCCCGCCGTACACCAGGCCCCAGACCACGAGCAGCGTCACCCCGCCCGCGGCGGTGAGCCCCGCCACGGGATAGAGCAGCACGGTCACCGCCAAGGCGACGGTGATCGCGAGCACCGTACGGTGGAGCCGCTTCGCCACGGCGGCGCCGGCGGCGAAGTTCCCCACCATGCCCGCCACCCCGAACCCGAACAGCAGCGGCCCGACGAACCGCTCGTCGATCCCGGACAGGTCCCGCAGCACGGGACCGATGAACGTGTAGGCCGTGAAATGCCCGGTCACGATCAGGAAGGTCGCCACGATGCCGACCCTGACGCCCCGGTCGCGGAGCTGGCCGCCCAGCCGCCGCAGGGCGACGGGCCGCGCCGCGGCCAACGGCGGCAGTACCGCCAGCAGCGCGACCAGCACCACCAGCGCGAGGGCGCTCAGCGCGCCGAACGCGATCCGCCAGTCCGCCAGCCCGCCGATCACGGTGCCGAGGGGGACGCCGAAGACGTTCGCGGCGCCCACGCCGCCGAAGATGATCGCGGTCGCCCGCGGCACGTGCGCGGCCCGGACGAGCCGGACGGCCAGCCCGCCGGCGATCGCCCAGAACCCGCCGATCGCCACTCCGACCAGCACCCGGGAGGCGATCAGGAGCGGGTAGTCCGGGGCCAGGGCGGAGGCCAGGTTGGCCAGCGTCATGAGCCCCATCAGGGCGACGAGCAGGAGCCTGCGATTCATCCTGCCGACCAGCACCGGCACGACCGGCGCCGCGACGGCGGCGACGATGCTGGGGACCGTGACCATCAGCCCCGCCGCGCCCTCGGACACCGACAGCGCCGATCCGACGGGGGTGAGCAGCCCGATGGGTAGCTGCTCGGCCGTCACCAGCAGAAATGTGCCGAAGGCCACGGCGGACACCGCGATCCAATGATCCTTCGCCGGGGCGTCCCGCCCGGTCGTCGTGGGGTCCGTTGCCGTCACGTCGGTTCTCCTTCTCAGTCATCCGGTAGCTCAGCTCAGGAATGCGGTAGCTCAGTGATTCGGAAGCTCACTGATTCGGGAGCGATCGCTCCCGTATGACGGCACACCCTAGTACGGGAGCGAACGCTCCACAACGCTGGTAGGGTGGGACCATGGCACGGCCCAGGGAGTTCGACGAGCACGAAGTGATCGCCAAGGCGACCCGCCTGTTCTGGCGGCGCGGCTACAACGCCACGTCCGTCCGCGACCTGGGCGCCGAGCTGAGCCTCAAGCAGAGCAGCCTGTACCGGGCGTTCAACGACAAGCACACCCTGTTCCTGCGGACGCTGGACCACTACCGGGCGACCGAGTCCGCTCAGGCCGAAGAGCTGCTCGGCGCCCCCGGCCCCAGCCTCGACATCCTGCGGGAGTGGCTGATCTGGATGGTCGGCCACGACTCCGGCCTCGGCTGCTTCGTGGTCAACACGGCCACCGAGCTGGGCACCAGCGACCCCGAGGTCCGGCGGCAGACCGAGGCCGCGTTCGACGTCACCAGGAGGACCCTGGCGTCGCTGCTGCGCCGCGGCGTCCGCGACGGTGACCTGCCCGCCGCCCTCGACGTCGACGCCGCGGTGGAGCTGCTGTTCACGACGGTGCTCGGGCTACGCGTACGCGAGCGCGCCGGGCACGACCCCCGGCGCCTCGCCACGGTGATCGACTTCACCGTCGGCACGCTCAAGACGCTCACGACGTCCGCGACCTGACCCGCGACGCCCGCCCGTGCCGCCGGAGAAGAGGAGAACGATGATCACCGACCCGACGATCCTCCAGATCGGCCAGGCGGTGGAGCTGCATCACCACCGAGGCGAGCGTGACGCGGCTCGCCTCGAGTTCGCCCGGATCTGGGCGGACATCGACGGCGAGCGGGGTGACCCGCTGCACATCTGCGTCCTCGCCCACGCGATGGCCGACGTGCAGGACGACGTGCGAGAAGAGCTGACCTGGGACCTGCGGGCCCTGGCCGCCGCCGATCTGGTGACCGACGAGCGGGTGGCGCGGGCCGGGGTGACGCTCTCCGTGGCCGGCCTGTACCCGTCGTTGCACCTGAACGTGGGCGAGTGCTACCGCAAGCTGGGCGACCTCGATCGTGCCCGCGAGCACCTCCGGCAGGCGCGGGCCACGATCGGCGCGCTGGGCGACGACGAGTACGCGCGGCTCATCAAGGACGGCCTGGAACGGCTGGCCGGCCTGCTGAGCCCCGAATGACCCCCGTGCCCTTCCCAGGACGTCGAGGCCGCCGGCGCTTCCGAACCGGGCCGACATCTCGCCCGTCGCGACGCCGATCTGCCGTGTGAGGGGCGGGTCGCGCGATCGGGATGTGCGGGTATCTGGTGCTTTCGGGCGATGGAAGAGCGATGATGTCAGCGTGAACAAGGGCGGGTCGCGGTGGCGGACGCTGGTGGCCGGGGCGGGTTTGGCCGCGCTGGCCGTACTGGTCTTCGCCGTGCTCCGGGCCCTCGATCCGGCGGAGCAGGTCAACATCGCCGACCTGGCGGCCGTCCTGCTGGCGTCCGTCGCGACCGTCGCGCTGGTGGTCACCTGGGCCAAGGGCACGCCCCAGCAGGAACAGGAGCGGGAAGAGCGGCCCTCGCCTCCCGTGACCGCGCCGCCCGAGCCCCTGCTCGTGGCGGCGGACCAGATGGTCGCGTCCCCTCAGGGGCGGCGGCGTCACGTGGCGGCGGTGGTGGCCCTGGCGCTGGTGGCGGGTGCCGGTGTCTACTGGTTCACCTGGAACGATCCACCGGCCATCGCACGCGTCGCCGAGTTCCGAACCGCGGCGACCGAAACGGCGATCGACCCCGGCGGGACGTTCCTGCTCACCGTCGGCAGCGGCGACGTCACCACGTGGTCCCTTCCCGGCCGGAAAGCCGTGCCGCCGGTGCTGAAGCGCGAGTACACCACCGCTTTCCTGGCGCTCAGCCCGGACGGGAAGACGCTCGCCCTCGACGGCTACCCCGCCGACGAGAAGGGCGAGTCGTACTCCGTGGACCTCTGGGGCACGGCGGTCCGCCGGCCGGTCGGCGGTCCGCTGCTCACCGCGAGCCTCGACGACGAGGACGCCGTCATCCACTTCGAGTCCGCCGACGCCGGGGCCATCAGCCCGGATGGTCGTACGCTGGCCGTCGGCAGCTCCAGCGGGGTGCTGTCCTTCTGGGACCTGACGAGGGACAGCCGGATCGGGGACCCGATCGTGGTGCACGAGGACGACGGCATCGAGGCCGTCGCGTTCAGCCCCGACGGCAGGACGCTCGCCACCGGCGGCTTCCACGACGTCACCGTCCTGTGGGACGTGGCGAGCAGAAGCCGGATCGGGAACCCGCTCCAGGACAGCACCATGGTCAACTCGGTGTCGTTCAGCGCCGACGGAAAGCTGCTGGCCACCGGCAACCTGGACGGGGTGGGCCGCCTGTGGGACGTGGCGACCAGGGAACGCGTCGGATCTCCGCTGCCGGACGCCTACTCGGTGCGCTTCCACCCCACCGACGAGAAGATCCTGGCGACCGCGGGCCGCCACGGGAAGCCTCAGGCGTGGCGGCTGTGGAACACGAAGACCCGGAAGTCCGTCTCCCACCCCATCCCCGGGGCGGGCTCCTCCCTGTCGTTCACCTCGGACGGCACGGCCCTGGCCATCGGCGGCGACCAGTACGCCACGGTCTGGAGCATCCCGGGCATCCCCGGCGAACTCGCCCCCTGACCGGCCGGGCGCCGTACCGGCGAATGTGAGGCCCCCTCCCGGTCACCTCACTGAAGGGTCGCCGAGCGGGGCGTCGCCGTCGACGAGTTCGCACGGTGCCACGGGGCCGTCGGAGACGCGCGCCCAGATCGCCGCCACGACGCCACCCGCCTCGGGGCTGTCGTTCACGGCGAACTCCAGCACGCCGGTCTGGCCCGGCTTGATCTGCGCCGGGTCGATCTGGAAACCGGGCGTCTCGACGGTGGGCGGGAAGACGGCGAGGGGAGCCTGTTCCTTGGACAGCCAGTTCGAGCCGCGCGGCCGGTCGGCGCACCGCTTGCCCGCGGGCAGGTAGTCGACGACGATGTCGTAGCCCATGTTCCGCAGCTCGTCCTCGAGCGCTTCGGGGTCCTTGGCCTCGTTGATGGTGATGGTCACGGTGCCGTCGGGGTTCTTGGCCACGGCGTGTGCGGGGGTGCCGCCGAGCAGCAGCGGGAGGGCCACCGCGGCCGCGGCGGCCAGGCCCAGGGCGGGAGCCAGCACCGCCGGGCGCAGCGGCCCGCGCCGCCGCCTGGCGGGGGTGGGCTCGTCGTGGATCGCGGTCATGATGACCTCCTTGAGCAGGTGGTGACGGTCCTCGGGAAGGTCCCGTCCTTCGGGGAAGATGTTCATGGGTGCTCCGTGATGGACCGGACCGCGGTGCCGCGGTCACTTCTCCCTGTCGCGGGGGTCGAGGCGAGTTCCAGCTTCTTGCGGGCCCGGGACAGCCGCGAGCGCACGGTGCCGACCGGGATGCCGAGCGCCTCGGCGGCCTCGGCGTAGTCGAGTCCGGCCCCGGCGCACAGCAGCAGCACGTCCCGCTCGGGTTCGCGCAACCGTCCGATCGCCGCGCGCACGTCCTCCAGCCGCTGCGCGTCGGCGATCCGCCCGACCACCTCGTCGGCGAAATCCGGGACGGGGTCGGCGGGGGGCATCTTGGCCAGGGCGTCCTGGTGCCGCCGCCTGGCTCGTCGCAGGTTGCGGCCCACGTTGGTGGCCACTCCCAGCAGCCAGGGGCGCAGCGAGCCGCCGTCCGGGTCGAGCCGTTCCCGTAACCGCCACACCTCCAGGAACGTCAGCGACACCACGTCCTCGGCGGCCGACCAGTCGCCGACCAGCCAGTAGGCGTGGTTGTAGACGCTCGTGGCGTACTGGTCGAACAGCTCGCCCAGGGCCTGTTGATCGCCGTCCCGTAGGCGGGCGCGTATCTTCACATCCACACGAACTACTGTCGCGGGGACGCGGGCGAGTTCCCGGTCAGCGGGCGATCCGCCATTCCCGCGGCCTGCGCGGCCACCTGTGCCGGTGGGCCGTCACTCCGCCATCCCGGTCAGGAGGTGGTCGAGGGCGGCCTTGACGCGGTCGGGGGTCGCCTTGCCGGCGCGGAGGCGGTGGGCCAGCAGGGGGGCGGCCAGAGGGGCCAGGAGGGCGTCGGCCAGGCAGTAGGCGTCGGTGGCGGGCTCGGCCTGCTGGATCAGCCGCACCAGGTGGGCATGGTAGAGATCGTAGGCCCCGCCGAACCTGGCCAGCGGGCTCGCGGTCTCCGCCATGAGCAGCAGGTCGAGCTGCGCCACGGTGCGGTCGACCAGGGCGTGCAGGAACGCCCGGATGCGGGCGGGGGCGGGGGCTCCCGGGCCCAGCGGGGGCGGGCCTTCGATGAACGACGCCTGGAACTCCCGTTCGCGTTCGTCGATCAGCGCGTACGCCAGCCCTGACCGGTCGCCGAATCGGCGGTACAGCGTGCCGACCCCGACGCCCGCCGCGGCGGCGACGTCCGCCATCGCCAGCCCTTCCACGCCACGGGCCAGCACGATCTCGCCGGCCGCCGCGAGGATCTTGGCCCGGTTGCGGGCGGCGTCCGCTCGTTCGGTCCTCGGGCTCATGATCGTCTCCTTCGCCACCGGACCAGCCTACGGAACTCCGCCCCGGCTTCCCGCCGCCGCCACGCTTGCCATGCGGAATTGATTCCGGTTACGGTATATCCGGAATCAATTCCGGTAAAGCGCCTACTTGGAGGCACCGCATGGGACGCAATCTCGCGGGTGGGAGAGGCCCCGACCTCGCCGGGGCGCCCATCAGCGCCGACACCGGCACGACGGCATGAGCGCCATGGCCTGGCCCCTGCTCATCGGGGCCGCCCTGCTGGAGATCGTCTGGGCCACGGCGCTGGAGCGCTCCGACGGCTTCACCCGCCTGTGGCCGTCGGTCGTGGGCGTCGCCGCCGCCGTGCTGAGCTTCGTCATGCTCTCCTACGCCCTGCGCAGCCTGCCGGTGGGGACCGCCTACGCCGTCTGGGTCGGGATCGGCGCGCTGGGCGTGGCGATCGTCGGAATCCTCGCCCTGGGCGAAAGCGCCTCACCGCTCCGGCTGGCCTGTCTCGGCCTGATCCTCGCCGGCGTCGTCGGGCTCAGGCTGCTGACCGAGTGAGCGCGTGCGCGTTCAGTAACCGCGTTGCCAGTCGACGATGCCGCGCAGGGGTGTTCCGGCCCGGTAGCGGCGGAGGTTGTCGGCGAAGACGGTGACGGTGGTGCGGTTCTCGTCGGCTGATCCACCGGCGCTGTGCTGGGTCAGCAGCAGGTTCGGACATTTCCAGAGGGGGCTGTCCGGCGGCAGTGGCTCCTGTGCGGTGACGTCGAGGATGGCGCCGCCGAGTCGGCCCGCCCGCAGGGCGTCGATCAGGGCGTCCTCGTCGATGAGGCTGCCCCGCCCGGCATTGAGGAGGAGGGCTCCGGTCTTCATCAGCGAAAGGCGGCGGCGGTCGAGGAGGCGGCGGGTCTGAGGGGTGTCCGGCAGGACGGCGCACACGATGTCGGCGTCCGGCAGCGCTCGGTCCAGGTCGTCGATGGTGATGTCGCCGGAGTGCCGGCCGACCGTCACCACCTCGCAGCCGAACGGCGCCAGCAACGCCGCCAGGCGGCGGCCGATGGATCCGGTGCCGAGGATGAGCGCCCGCTGTCCGGTCAGGGTGCGCAGTCGTGGGCGGAGGGCGTCGCGGTTCCACAGCGCGGATCGTTGCCAGGCGGCCAGACGGTCGAGGCCGCGGTAGTGCGCGAGGATGCCTGCCAGGCAGGTCTGCGCGACCGGGTCGGCGAAAGCGCCGGGGAGATTGGTGCAGCGGACTTCGAGGCGTCCGGCCAGGTGGCCGTAGCCGTCCAGCCCGGTCGAGGCCAGTTGCAGCCAACGCAGTGTGGTGCTCGTGTCGATCCAGTCCGGGGGACAGTTGCCGAGCGCGATTTCCGCCGCGGCGAAGGCGTCGCGGTCAGGGATGGTCAGGCTGCCGGGATGTGCGATGTGCACCTGCTCGCCGGGGGTGGCGGCGTGGAGAGCCGCGATGTCGGACTCGGCCAGCGCCAGGTGGACGTAGATGCTCACCGTCGTTCACCGATCCTGTCGCGAATCTCGGTGTAGTGCTCTTCGAGAAGACTTCTGGCGCGTTCGACGTCACGGTCGAGAACCGCACGGTAGATCGCCTCGTGGTCGGCGCAGATCTCGGCGGGGGCGCGTTCGTGGATGTCCGGACGGGTGGCGAGGGCTTCGTGCAGGGCGACCCAGAACGCGTCGAGCACCTTGAGGAGGACTCGGTTCCCCGCGTCCTCGAACAGTGTGTGGTGGAATGCCCGGTCCTGCTGGATGACGTCATGTCCGCGCCGGGCCTGCTCCCGCATGTCCTCGACAACGCGGCGGAGGCGATCCCTGGTGGCCTCGGTCATGTCCGTGATCGCACGTTCAACCAGGCCGGTCTCCAGCACGCGCCGAATCTCCAGCAGTTCCGACAGTTCGTCGAGATCGAAGAGCAGGCTGTAGGGCAGGGTCTCGGCCAGCGCCGACAGGGAGAAGGGCGTCACGTAGACGCCGCTTCCCCGCCGGGTCTCCAAGATCCCCAGGGACATCAACGCCTTGACGGCCTCCCGCACCGAGTTCCGGCTGATGCCGAGTTGCTGCGCCAGGTCCCCCTCGGACGGCATGGCGTCTCCAGGGCGTAGCCGGTTGTCGATGATGTAGCCGCGCAACGCCTCCTGTACGGACTCGTGGATCGTCGACGGCTTGGCCAGCCGCGCGTCCCGTGTTCGGCGAGAGGCGGGGAAGGCAGGCCAGTCATGCCCACGATCGCCGCCGTTCGGCCCGTTTTGCTCAGCGCTCCGTACGCGGGGCCGGACAACGTCGAGGTCATGCGGCACCTGTCCACCGGGTGGCGGACCACCGGTCTGGTGGAGGTCACGCTCTCCGACGGGTCGGCCGGGCTCGGGGAGGCGTACCTCGCCGTGTTCGCTCCGATGGTGTTCGCGGAGACGGTGAGACTCATCGAGCCCTACCTGCTCGGAACCGACGCCCTCGACGTGGCCGCCCGCTACCGCGACGCCTGCGAGGTCACCGGCTACTGGAGTCTGTCCGGGGCCGCCCGGCATGTCGTGGGAGCGATCGAGACAGCCCTCTGGGACGCCAAGGGCATCCACCTCGGGGTGCCGGCATATGAGCTGCTGGGGGGACACCCCGCGCCGAGCGTCAAGCTCTACGGCAGCGGCGGCGACAGCGCGACCACCACGGGCATGGAGGCCGAACTCGCCGCGGTCGCCGACGCGGGCCTCGACCTCATCAAGATCCGCGCCCGTCACCACGAAGCCGAAAAGGTCGTCTCCACCGTCGAACTCGCGCGGCGGAGCGGCATCGAGGTCGCCGTGGACATGTGCCAGAACCTCGCCGTACCCGGTGGATCGGCCGCCGACGCGCTCGACTTCCTCTCCCGGGTGGCGGCCCCGCCGGCATTCCTGGAAGAACCACTCGGCCTCGGCAGGACCGATGAGTACCCGTGGCTGCGCGAGCGCAGCGCGGTGCCGATCGCCGGCGGCGAGATCGTCACCAGGCCGGAAGAACTCGGCCACCGAGTCCGCGCCGGCTACTACGACCTCGTGCAGCCCGACGCCACCGTCATCGGCGGAATCGGCGCGGTGCTGGAGGTCTTCGAGTCGGCCTCCGCCCACGACACGACGACCGTCGTGCACTGCTGGGGAAGCGCGGTCGGCATGGCCGCGAACTACCACGCGGCGCTCGCCCGCGGCGGCGCCCTCGCCGAATGGCCGCTGCCCCGCTACCCGCTCCGTACCGACCTGCTGATCGAACCCTTCCGGATCAAGGACGGCGAACTCATCGCACCCACCACCCCGGGGCTGGGCGTGCGTCTCACGAACGACATCGAACGCCGTTACCCGTTCCGGCCCGACGCGGTGTACAAATGCCTCGTACGTTGACCGTGCGCGCACCGATCACCCCCCGGACGAGAGATCGTGCAGATCTCGTTGAGGCCGCTGCTCCCTTCCCCCTCGTGGTCATCCGGCGACCTTTCGCCTTCGCCCATGTGTGAACGCGGCCGGTCCGCGCGCCAGGAATTTCTCCTGGACGCGGGCTGTTCAGGAAACTGACTGTTTAACTTTCAACAGATCTGGAGGGGTCATGCCAGCCATCACCGCCGACACCCTGACGCTGCCCCGCGTCGTCCTGACCGATCCCGCCGCGGCCGTCCAGCGCCCCGTCCGGTCGGTGACCACCGCGCCCAGCGGCTTCGAGGGCGAGGGCTTCCCGGTACGGCGCGCCTTCGCCGGGGTCTCCGCCGCCGACCTGGACCCCTTCATCCACATGGACCAGATGGGCGAGGTCGAGTACGCCCCCGGCGAGCCCAAGGGCACCCCCTGGCACCCGCACCGCGGCTTCGAGACCGTCACCTACATCATCGACGGCGTCTTCGACCACGAGGACTCCAACGGCGGCGGCGGCACGATCACCGACGGCGACACCCAGTGGATGACCGCCGGCTCGGGCCTGCTGCACATCGAGAAGCCCCCGGAGCACCTGGTGGTCTCGGGCGGGCTGTTCCACGGCGTGCAACTGTGGGTCAACCTGCCCCGGGCGCACAAGTTCCACCCGCCGCGCTACCAGGACATCCGCGGTCGCCAGGCGGCGCTGCTCGCCTCCGCCGACGGCGGCGCGCTGCTCCGGGTGATCGCCGGTGAGCTGGACGGCCACCAGGGGCCGGGCATCACGTTCACCCCGATCACGCTGGTGCACGCCACGGTCAGCCCCGGCGCGACCCTGGACCTGCCGTGGAACCCGGCCTACAACGCCCTCGCCTACGTACTGGCAGGTCAGGGCACGGCCGGCACCGGGCACGCGCCGATCCGCAAGGGTCAACTGGCCGCCTTCGGGCCCGGCGGCGCCCTGACGGTGGCCGCCGACCGGCGCCAGCCGCAGGCCGAGCCGAACCTGGAGGTGCTGCTGCTCGGCGGGCAGCCGATCCGCGAGCCCGTCGTCCACTACGGCCCGTTCGTGATGAACAACCGCGCCGAGATCCTGCAGGCGATGGAGGACTACCAGGCGGGCCGCCTGGGCGTCGTCCCCGCCGCCCGGATGCCGCACACCGGCGGGCAGGAGCAGTCGGGCTGAGCGACGGACCCCTTGGCGGGCGGCCCCCCGGTCGGGGGCCGCCCGCCTCCGGGCGGGGTCACGCCTGCGGCGCGGTCCAGATGCGGCTGCGCAGGTCCATGCCGCGGATCACCTGGATGCGCCACGGGTCGAGGCGAAGGACATGGAGCTTGGGGTCGGCCGGCGATCGCCAGAAGTTGCCCAGCTCGTACCCGGCGCCGCGCGGGCTGGTACGGCGGTAGAGGTCCCATACGTGGCGCTTCACCTCCACGTCCTCGACCCAGGTGGCCACGGCCTCGATGGCGACCGAGTTGTTGCCCGGTTTCCAGTAGGAGAAGGACGTGTGCGGGTTGCCCGCCAGGTGGGCCGCCTTGACGGGGGTCTTGTAGGTGGCCAGCCAGCCGAGCGGTCGCCCGTCCACCTTCTCCCAGATGGGGATGAGGACGCGGGTCCGAGGGCGGTTGCCGGCGTCGATGGTGACCATGGTGGCGTAGACCGTGGTGCCGATGAAGGCGTTGAACTCGCTCTCCAGCTCCGCGAACGACGTCATCGGGCCGCCCCCTTCCGCAGGCCGAAGGCGCTGACGACGGCGGCCAGGACCGCGGCGACGATGGGCACGGCCAGCGCCGCGCGGTAGCCGTCGAGCAGGTCGGCCGTGGTGCCGCCGGCCGTGGTGGCGACGATGACCGCGGTGCTGGCGGCCAGCCCGAGCGCGGCGCCGAACTGGAAGGACGTGTACAGCAGCCCACCGGCCACGCCCTGCTCGCTCTCGTCCACGCCGTCGGTGGCGACGATGGTCAGCGGCCCGTACGCGAGCGCGAACGCCACCCCCAGGACGATCATCGTGGGGAACATGGCGAGGTAGACGGTGTCCAGCCCGATCGGCAGGAACAACACGTACGACAGCAGGGCCAGGACCAGCCCGGCCACGATGACCTTGGCGTTGCCGAAGCGGTTGACCAGCTTGGGGGTGAGCGTCGGGGCGAGGATGGCGTCCGCGCCGATGGCGAGCATGGCCAGGCTGGTCTCCAGCGAGCTCCAGCCGCGCAGTTCCTGCAGGTAGAGCACCGCGATGAACTGGAAGCCGAAGAAGGCGCCGGCGAACAGCAGGCCGGCCAGGTTCGCCCGTACCAGCGGCGCGGAGCGCAGCATGCCCAGGCGCAGCAGGGGAGCGGCGGACCTGCGCTCGATCATGATGAACAACACGATGAGGACGAGTCCGGCCGCGAGGGTCCCGACGGTCCACGCGGCGCTCGCGTGGGCGGCCCGTTCGACGCCCAGCACCAGCAGCATGATGGCGGCGGTGATGGTGAGCGCGCCGAGCACGTCCACGCCCCGTTCGCTGGAACGTTCCGCGGGAGCGGCGGGGATCAGCGGCACGGCCAGGACGAGGATGACCAGGGCCAGCACGGCGGGCGCGAAGAGCACCAGCCGCCAGTCCACGATGGCCAGCAGGCCACCGAGCACCAGCCCGAGCGAGAAGCCGCCGGCCGCGGTGCCGGAGTAGACCAGGAGCGCCTGGTTGCGCTGCGGCCCTTCGGGGAAGCTGGTGGTGATGATCGAAAGCCCCGCCGGGGTCATGACCGCCGCGGCGACGCCCGCCACGAATCGGGCGGCGATGAGCATCCAGCCCTCGGTGGCGAACCCGCCCAGGGCGGAGACGACGAGGAAGACCCCGAGCCAGATCAGGAACATCCGGCGGCGGCCGAACAGGTCGGCGGCTCTGCCTCCGACCAGCATGAACCCGCCGTAGCCCAGGACGTAGGCGCTGATCACCCACTGCAGTTCGCCGGTGGACAGGCCGAGGTCGCTTCGGATGGCGGGCAGCGCCACGTTGAGCATGGCGACGTTGATGCCCTCGAGGAAGATCGCCCCGCACAGGACGAACAACATTCCCCAGGAGCGGGGCGTCAGTCGCAGCGACGACGAGGGGGATTGAACGGTATCGGTCACAGGAATCTCTCCCATGGTTCTGTTTGGTAACAAAGGAATCTTGCGTCACCATGGGGAGCTATGGAAGACGGCACTTCAAAGGCACTCGGTTACTGCACGGGAACCGAGGATGACCAGGCCAGACAGTGGGACGTCCGAGCCGACTGCGACGTACGGCAGATCCTCGACAGGGTCGCCGACAAGTGGTCGCTGCTGGTGATCGCCCTCCTCGACCGCAGGAAGATGCGGTTCACGCAACTCCGCCGCGCGGTCGACGGCGTCAGCCAGCGGATGCTCACGGTCACGCTGCGCCACCTGGAGCGGGACGGGCTCGTCCGGCGCACCGTCTACCCGGTGGTGCCGCCCCGCGTGGAGTACGAGCTGACCCCGCTCGGCATCTCGCTGCACGAGGTGATCACGTCGCTGGTGATCTGGACCGAGGAGCACCAGCAGGAGATCTCCGCCGCCCGTTCCGACTACGACGAGAAGGCCGCGTCGGAAGAGCACGAACTCCAGCCCGCGACCGGCTGACGCCCGATCCGGACGGTGGCGGGGGCGTGGCGCCGCCCTGCGGTGGCGGGGGTGTGGCACCGCGCCGCGCCGCCCCGCCCCGTGACGAGGAATGCCGCCCGCCCGGTGGGCAGGCGGCGTTCCGCTCGGCTACGGCGTCAGCAGCGCGGAGCCACGGCGTCGATCTTGCCGCCGAAGTCGTTGTCGTACACCCGGCGGTAGTCGCCGTTGCGCACGATGCGGGTCTCCTTGCGGTCGGGTACGTGGATCCAGTTGATGAAGCACCCGTCGGCGTGGGCCTGGAAGGAGCCCACGTTGTCGTGCAGCGCTGGCGGCACGTCCACGTAGCCGTTGCCCGGGTTCCAGCACCAGTGCGCCCCCGAGTAGTTGCGCCCGCTCCACAGGCAGATGTCGCCGGCCCTCGCCTGCGCGGTGGCGGGCGGGGTGGTGCAGGCGAGCGTGACGAGCGCGATCGCGCCCGCGAGCGCGGCGGCCCTGGTCCTGTGTGTCGTTCTCTTCATCGTCGTCCTCCTGACGGTGTTGGCGGGGCCGCGTTCCGGCCCTGTCACAGCATGTAGTCGGACGCGTACGTTCTGCATCTGTCTGGAGCGATGCAAGATCTGACGCGAGGTCGTCAACATCTGACGTACTGGTCAGACCCTCGCCCCACTACCTCGTCGGCGTCGAGCCCTGTCCCGCCCGCGCGGGGGCGGCGTTGATCTGATACCTCGCGTGCAGTTGAATGATCGGATGCAGGCAGGGCGGGTGGTCTCCCCGGTTCTCGTGGGACGGGAGAGGCAGCTCGCGCGGCTGGCCGCGCTCGTCGCGACGGCCCCCGCCCTGGCCGTGATCGAGGGCGAGGCCGGCATCGGCAAGTCGCGCCTGGTGGCCGAGCTGCTCGGCGGATCGGCGGTGGCGGGCCTGCGGGTGCTCGGCGGGGCCTGCGTGCAGATCAGGGAACCGTTCCCGCTGGGGCCGATCGTCGAGGCGCTGCGGGGACTCGCGCCCGATCTGGCGGGGGCGGACCTGTCGCCGGTCGCCGGAGACCTGCGCGAGCTGCTGCCCGAGCTGGCCGCCGTGCTGCCGGAGACGCCGCCGCCGCTGGACGACCGGGCGGCCGAGCGGCACCGGGTCTTCCGCGGGCTCGTCGAGGTGCTGGCCGCGCTCGGCCCGGCCGTCCTGGTCGTCGAGGACCTGCACTGGGCCGACGGGCAGACGGTCGAGTTCCTGACCTACCTGATGTCCGTGCTGCCGGGCACGCTCCGGGTGGTGCTGACGTACCGGGGGGAGGAGGCGCCCGCCGCGGTACGCGCGATCACCGCGCGCACCTCCGACGCGATCAGCGGCGAACACCTGGTGCTGCCGCCCCTCGACCCCGCCCAGACCCGGGTCATGGCCTCGGCGATCCTCGGGGCCGACGAGGTGACGGCCGAGTTCGCCGAGCACCTGTGCGTCAGGGCGTCCGGGCTGCCGCTGGCCGTGCAGGAGCTGCTCGCGCTGCTGCGCGCCCGCGGGACGCTCATCAGGTGGGAGGGCGGCTGGGCGCGCAGGGCGCTCGACGAGCTGGACGTGCCGAGCGGGGTACGCGTCTCGGTGCAGGAACGGGTCGCCGGGCTCTCCGGCGGGGCCAGGGAGGTGGCGGAACGGGCCGCCGTCCTGCAGGTGCCGGTGCCCGTCGGCCTGCTGGCCGCGGGCGACACCGAGGCGTTCGACGAGGTGCTCGGCTCGGGGCTGCTCGCGGAGAGCGACGGCCTGGTGGGGTTCCGGCACGTGCTGGCCGCGCAGGCGGTCCACGAGGCCATCCCGCTCGGCCGCCGCCAGGCGCTGCACGCCGACGCCGCGGACACCGTACGGAGGCTGCGGCCGGTGCCGCTCGGACGTCTCGCGCACCACCTGCGCCAGGCCGGCCGGGCCGGGCAGTGGGCGGAGGCCGCCGTCGAGGCGGCCGACCAGGCCGTCCGCCTGGGCGACGACGCCGAGGCCGCGCGCCTGCTGGAGGACGTGCTGCGGCACACCGACCCGCCCCCGGCCCGGCGGGCGGAGCTGACGGTGAAGCTCGGCTGGGCGGCGCTCGAACTGCTGCACCTCCCGCCCATCGCCGACCTCGTCGACGCCGCGCTGGAGCAGGACGTGCCCCGCCCCCTCCGCGGCACGCTCCGCTTCCTGCTCGCCCTGGTCCTGGAACGCACCCGCACCGACGCCGCCCTCTCCTGGGCCCCCTTCGCCCAGGCCGTCGACGACCTGGGCGACCAGCCGGGACTGGCCGCCTGGGCCATGGTCGGAGTGGGCCGTCCGGGCGGCCGGCTGCCGCTCGACGAGGGCAGGACGTGGCTGGAGCGGGCGCTCGCCACCCTGCCCGCCGTCGCCGACCCCGCCATGCGGATGCTGGTGCTCGGCAAGATCGCGATGATCTTCGTGGAGGTCGGCGATCCGCGCTGGGCCGAGCTGGTGGACGACCTGCGGCGGGAGACCGGCGGGCGCGGGCTGCTGCGCCGCGAGGTGAACGCCTACCGTTCCATCGGCGGCGCGGCCCTGTTCAGCGGGCACCACCGCGAGGGCCACCGCCTGCTGACCGCGGCGATCGAGGACGGCGCCGAGCCCGACCTGCGAGGGCGGATCGAACTCCGCTGCCTGGTGAACCTGGCCGCCGCCGACTACGTCGCGGGCTCATGGGACGGGCTGGCCGCGCGGCTGGGGGAGCTGCGCGACCACTTCGGCGACGAACCGCACGAACGCAACCTGGTGGACATCGTCACCGCCTGCCTGTCCGCGGCCCAGGGCCGCCAGGAGGCCGCGCTCCCACCGCTGCTCGACGCGATCGCCGTGGCCCACGCGCGCGGGCAGTTCGACGATCTCGTCCTGCCGCTGACCATGCTGCTCAGGCTGGCCGCCGCCCGGGGCGAGCCGGAGCCGGTGATCGCGACGGCCGCCGAGGCGGCGCACCACTGGGAGGCGGGCGGCCTGTGGCCGGTGTCCGTCCGTACGCTGCCCGCGCTGACCGAGGCGCTGCTGGCGGCGGGCCGCGCGGCGGAGGCCGCGGACGTGGTCGCGCAGCACGCGTCCCGGCTGGCCGGGCTGGACGCGCCGCTGGCCGTACCGGCTCTGGCGCAGGCCCGCGGCCTGCTGGCCGCGAATGGCGCCCGCTGGGAGGAGGCGGCGGACGAGTTCGCCGCCGCGGCGGACGCGTTCGAGCGGCTCCCGGCGCTGTACGAGGCCGCGCAGGCGAACGAGCACGCCGCCGCCTGCCTCTTCGCCCTGGACGACCCGGCCGCCGCCACCCGGCTCGGCCGGGCAGTCACGGCGTACGCGGGTCTCGGCGCGCGCTGGGACCTGGACCGCGCGTCCGGCCTGGGCCGCAAGTGGGGTATCCGCCCGCCCACACCCGCACGAAACCGCCTCGCGCAGGACGGCTCCACACAGAACGGGCCCGCGCAGCATGGGTCGGCCTGGAATGGGCCGATGTGGAGTGGGCCGGTGCGGAATGGGCCAGAGTGGAGTGGGCCGGTGCGGCAGGGCGGCGACCAGGTGCTGTCGGCCCGCCAGGAACAGGTGGCCCGGCTCGCGGCCGAAGGGCTGACCAACCAGCAGATCGCCCGGGAGCTGTTCCTGTCGCCGAAGACCGTGGACAAGCATGTGAGCGCGGCCATGCGCAAGGTCGGCGCGCGGTCGCGGACGGAGCTGGCCCGCCACCTCCCCCCGCACCACTAAATCCCGCAATTGGGGATTTTTCCCCATAGGGCACCCCATACCCCACCCCATCCGGCTGCCGCCACAATTCCGGCATGCCCGAAACCGCAACCGACCCCGGCGAGCCGGACCCGGACGGCCCCGCCCCTTACCTCCGTCCAGGCCCTGCACCTGATCTCGCGCCCGGCCCTGACCTCGCGTCCGGTTCCGGTCCCGACCCCATATCCGGCCCCGACGAACCTGCCGGACCCGCCGACGCCGTTCACGTCGAGGCGCAGGAACCGTCCCGGCCTCCCGACGGCTTCGAGCCCGTCTGAACCCCCCTCCCAGAAAGGCCACCATGGCACTGCCCCGCCCCCCGTTAGCGCGCCGCACCGGCACCGCCACCCTGATGACCACCGTGGCGACCACCACGTTGATCATGGGACTGGCGACCGTCCCCGCCTCCGCCTCCGAGCCGACCGCCCCCACCCCCGCCGCCTCCTCGGCCACCCAGGACGGGACGCGGACCGTCGCCCTGACCGGTGTCCGCGCCAAGGAGGTCGTCGTCACGCTGATCACCGGTGACAAGGTCCGGCTGACCCAGGACGTCGCGGGCAAGTATCGCGTCGACCCCGCCTCCGGCACGCGCCAGAGCAGTGGCGGTCCGGTCAACCTGTTCACCCAGTTCACCCCGGACGGCGTCTTCGTCCTGCCGGACGACGCGCTGGCCGCCGTCCAGTCGGGGCTGCTGGACAGGCGGTTGTTCGACGTCAAGTATCTGGCGGAGAACGGCTACGCCGACGACGTGACCAAGCGGCTGCCGGTCATCGTCCAGTATCCCAAGGAGCAGTCCGAGGCGTCGATCAAGCGCTCGGCCGCCGCCGTCCCCGCCAGCGAGCCCACCCAGACGCTGGACAGCATCCACGCCTCGGCCCTCGACGTCGAGAAGGCGGAGGCGGGCACGTTCTGGGCGGCCGTACGCGCCCAGCAGCAAGGGCCGGCCGGGACCGCGGCCACGCTGCGCGGCGGCATCGCCAAGATCTGGCTGGACGCCAAGGTCAAGGCCGACCTGGACGTGAGCGTACCGATGATCGGCGCGCCCAAGGCGTGGGAGGCGGGCTACGACGGGACCGGGGTGACGGTCGCGGTCCTGGACACCGGCGCGGACACCGGCCACCCCGACCTCGCCGGGAAGATCGCCGACAGCCGGTCGTTCGTCCCCGACCAGCCCGTCCAGGACGGGCACGGGCACGGCACCCACGTCGCCTCGACGATCGCGGGCAGCGGCGCCGCCTCGGACGGCAGGTACAAGGGCGTCGCCCCCGGCGTGCGGCTGGCCGTCGGCAAGGTGCTCGACAACTCGGGCTCCGGCCTGGAGTCGTGGATCATCGAGGGCATGGAGTGGGCCGCGCGCAGCGGGGCCAAGGCCGTCAGCATGAGCCTCGGCGGCAACCCCAGCGACGGCACCGACCCGCTCAGCCAGGCCGTCGACGACCTGACCGCCGAGACCGGCACGCTGTTCGTGATCGCCGCGGGCAACCTCTCGAACCCGGAGAGCGTGAGCGCGCCGGGCGCGGCCGACGCGGCGCTGACCGTCGCGGCGGTGGACAAGAACGACCGGCTCGCCGGATTCTCCAGCCGCGGGCCGCGCATCGAGGACGGCGCACTCAAGCCGGACATCGCGGCGCCGGGCGTGGACATCGTGGCCGCGCGGGCGTCGGGCACCGTCATGGGCTCCCCGGTGAACGAGCGCTACACCAGTGCCAACGGCACGTCCATGGCCACCCCGCACGTGGCCGGCGCCGTCGCGATCATGGCGCAGCGGCACCCGGACTGGACGGCGCAGCAGCTCAAGGCCGCGCTGATGTCCACCGCCAAGGACGACGGCTTCACCGTGTACGAGCAGGGCGCGGGCCGGGTGGACCTGGAGCGGGCGATCCAGCAGCAGGTCTTCGCCGCCACCGGCAGCGTGGACTTCGGGCTGCTCGACGACTCCGGAGCGGCCAGGACGGGACAGGTCTCGTACACCAACCTGGGCGACCAGCCGGTCACGCTCGTGCTGAGGGCGGCGATGAGCGGCGACGCGAAGCTCAGCGTCGCGGACGCGACGCTGACGATCCCCGCGGGCGGCACGGCCGCCACCACCGTCACCCTCGACCCGGCCGGGCTCGGCCTCGGGACGCACAGCGGGGCGGTGACGGCCGAGGCCGACGGCGTCCGGCTCACCACACCGGTGGGGGCGGTGCGCGACGTGCCCAAGTTCGACCTGACCATCCGCACCCTGGACCGGGACGGCAAGCCGCGCACCCCCGAGGCCATGAGCGTCGTGGACGTCGACGGGACCAAGGGCGAGCTGGGCCCGTATCACGTGAGCGACGTGGGCGTGGTCGTGACCAGGGTCCCCGCGGGCACCGTCAGCGTGCTGAGCGTGCTGGCCTGGGTGGACGGTGACGACCGGTCCAACCGGGGCTGGCTGTTCGACCCCGAGCTGACCATCAACGGCGACACCGAGATCACCTTGGACGCGCGCAAGGCCACGGAGATCAAGTTCGACGTTCCGAAGACCGCGGAACCGCTGAACAACCACTACGACCTCTTCTTCCAGCGGACCCTGCCCAACGGCCAGGTCTACGGCGGCACTCTGACCGCCGGCCGCCCCATCGCGTCGTGGGAGAAGGTGTGGGCGCTGCCGACCAAGAAGGTCACCAAGGGTGCCTTCCGCTTCACCGGCCAGTGGGAGCTGGGCGTGCCCGAGGTCAGCATGACCATGCGCACGTCGAAGAAGCCCACGACCCTGCATCCGGTGACCAGGGTCCACATGGTCGACTCGGGGGAGATCCACCGCGGCTACGTCCCCTTCGAGGGCACGAAGGAGTCGCGGGTGGTCGACGGCGGCAAGGGCCGTCCGGAGGATCTCGCGGGCAAGGACCTGCGCGGCGCGCTCGTGCTGGTCGACGCCGAGATGGCCGAAGGCGTCATGGGGCCGGAGTGCGGCCTTCAGGTCGAGCGGGTCGGCCCGATCAGGGACGCCGGCGCCGCCGGCATCCTGGCCTTCAACGAGGCGCCCTCCGGCTGCGCGATCCCGCTGGCGATCTCGCAGAAGCCGTTCACCGGCCCCATGCTGCCGGTCGGCCTCCCCGTCGCGTACGTCTCGAACGCCGAGGGCGTCAAGGTGCGCGAGGCGGTGGCGCGCGGCCCGGTCACCATCCAGACCGTGGGCACGCCGAACACGCCGTACTCCTACGTGTTCAAGCCGTACGGTGAGGGCCGGATCCCCGACTCGATGAGCTACAAGATCACCGATCGCCAGCTCCACCAGGTCGACATGGACGTGCACGCGGGGCCGTACACGAAGTACATGAACTGGCGGCACTCGTGGAAGACCGACGACGTCACGTACACGGTCACCAACACGAACCTGCTGCACTGGTCCTACCCGTTGCCGAACCGCAGGTCCCAGTGGGTCTGGCCGCTCGACCCCGAGATCCTCAGCTCGGCGGGCCTGTCCGGGCTGCTGCCGTCCGAACCGGGTGCGGAGGCCGAGGAGACCCGCTTCCGGGTCGACGTGTTCGACAAGCCGGGAACCACCAGTCAGGAATGGTTCGCCATGCCGAGCACGCCGGGCGCCTCGACCGCCTCGGACAAGGTGTACAAGCTGAGCGATCCGGCCGCCGCTCCGCTCAAGAAGCTCCCGATCGGGCTGAACTGCTCGATCTGCGTGCACGACGGCAACCTCTGGGTGACCCCGTCGATGGTCAGCGGGGTCGGGGACCGGCGTGACGACGGCGTCGTGTTCGGCGACATCCAGCCACGGTACGAACTGCACCTCTACCGCGACGGCAAGGAGATCCCGAACGCGCCCGCCGAGCCGTTCGACCGGCTGCCGCGCTACCCGCTGCCCGAGGAGGAGGCCACCTACCGGCTGACGGCCAAGAACGACCTGCAGGACATCGAGTGGACGTTCACCGCCCCGCCGGGCGAGGACCCGGCGCGTCCGAGCGTCAACTGCTTCTCCTGGTGGATCGACGGGCCCGTCGAGCAGTGCCGCAGCGTGCCCGCCGTCTACGTCAGCTACGACCTCGGTGACACCCTGTCCAGCGAGAACACGGTCGCGGCCGGGCGCAGGCACACCTTCGAGCTGGAGGCGTACCACGGGCCTTCGGGGGCGAAGCCGCCGGCGATCGCGGGCGTACGGCTCTGGACGAGCACCGACGACGGCGCCACCTGGCAGCCCGCCGACCTCAGGCGGGGCAGGGACGGCACCTACACCGCCAGCGCCAGGTACCCGGCCTTCCGCGACACCAAGGGTGCGGTGAGCCTGAAGGTGGAGGCGTGGGACGCGGCCGGCAACCGCGTCAAGCAGACCGCGCTCCGCGCGTTCAACCTGCGCTGACAACCTGCGCTGACAACCTGCGCTGACAACCTGAGGTGACCGCGGCCGCGCAACGAGGCGACCGCGGTCACCTCGGGTGCCGAAGGCTCGTGGTGTCGAGCTGTCACAGGGGCGGCCCGCCAGCGTGCGTCTGCGGGTCCGCAGGCTGCCCTCTCCGATGGCGAAGATGAGCGCCCACCGTCGCCACCCACCTCAGATTGATCCTTGACATCTGTTCTCGGCCTTGGAGTCGGTGGCGGAGGAATGCCATGAGGGCTTCGGGCGAGGCGATGAACGACTACGAGACGCACGTGCCACGCCTCTCATGAGCCTGGCCGGTGACGAGTGGCCGTGCGTCGCGTACCTCATGGGGAACCCACACGGTCGCACAGCGAATGTTCCACCACGACCCCGCGATCATGCTGAGCGCCTCGCCGCGTACCGCGCTCAGCGCGGACGCGTCCGGTGTCGAGACGTTGCGGATCGACCAGTCCTGCTCACTCCGGCGGCGTCAAGGACCTGGTACGGGCGGGCAGGCGCAGGACGAACCGGGTCCCGCTGGGGCTGTCCTGCACGGTCAGGGTGCCCTCGTGGGCCTGGGCGATCTGCCGGGCGATCGGCAGTCCGAGGCCGGTGCCGCCGGGGTCCCTGGTGCGAGAGGCCTCCAGGCGGGTGAACCGCTGAAAGACGACCTCTCGATGCTCGGGGGCGATTCCTTCGCCGTCGTCGCGCACCTCCAGCACCGCGCCGGTGGCCTCTTGTGTCAGGGTGACGGTGACGGAGGAGGCGGCGTGCCGTTCGGCGTTGTCGAGCAGGTTGTTCAGCAGCCGCGTCAGCTCGGTACGCGAGCCGTCCACCATCACGCCGGGCGTGAGCCGGTGGCGCAGGTCGGCCTTGGCGGGGCGGCGTTCCATCTCGCCGGCCACCAGCTCGGTCAGGTCGATCGGCTCGTGCCGGCAGGTGACGCCCGCGTCCAGCCGGGCCACCTGCAGCAGGTCGCGGACCATGGCCTGCATGCGTTCCACGCTGTCCTGCAACGCGTCGGCGGTCCGCGGCCAGTCCGTCCGGTGCGGGTCGAGCAGCGCCTCCTCGATGCGGATGTGCATGGCGGTCAGCGGGTTGCGCAGGTCGTGGGAGACATCGGAGGCGAAGCGGAGTTGTTTCTCCACGGCGGCCTGGGCGCGTTCCAGCGTCCGGTTCGCGGTCTCGGCCAGATTGCGCAGCTCATCGCGGTACTTCGGCACGGGCACCCGGTGCCGCAGGTTGCTGGAATCGGTGATCTGGGCGAGGTGGCCGCTGATGGCGTCCACGGGTCGCAGGGTCTTGCCCACGATCCGGTAGCTGCTCACGGCGGTGGTCGCGACCAGCAGCACGCAGCCGGTGGCCAGCGGGATGATCAGCTCCGGGCCGACGTACCAGGGGGTGTGGGGGATGGCCATGTCCAGCTCCCATACGCCGTCCTGACGGTGGAAGGGGTAGGCGAGCACGATCATGCACCGGCCGGGGAAGATTCTGCCGTCGCACGAGGTGGTGGCGGCATAGGCGTCGGGATCGGGGTTCAGGTCCGTCATCGGCGGCTTGTCCGCCATGTCGCGGGTGGCCGCGACCATGGCGCCGGCCGGGTCGAACACCTGGATCGCCTGCCCGGGGCCGCTTCCGCGCAGGTCGGGGATGCGCTGCCGCATCTGCGCGCCCAGGATCACGGCCTCGGCGAAAAGCTGGTCGGTCCGGCGGTCGATGGTCGCCTGACGGACCACCACCACGATGAACACCGCCATGGCAGCGCACAGCAACGCGGCGACGGCGCTCGCGACCGCGGCCAGACGGGTCCTGATCGAGCTACGCTGCCACCAGCTCACTCTGATCACCCCCTACGTGATCAGAAGCACTGTGATACCCCTGCCATCGATGCTTACCGCTTCAAGGAAGACCAACGACCAATAGGTGGTAAACGTCAGCACCAATGCATGAAACGCACATAACATGGCATAGCCGACAACGGTCACACGCGCGGGTCCATCATGGCGCGAGAGGACCGGCGTCGTCGCTGGCCAGGTCGATGCCGGACAGCAGGCCGGAATCGACGCGCAGGGCAGGCCACGGCGGAGGAGCACCGGGCGCAGGGCGAGGACGGCGGCAACCGAGCGGAACAGGCGGGCGGCGTCGGCGATACGGGTGGTGTCGCCCACGCCCGCCTCGTGCAGCAGCTTGGCGAACCCGGCGCGGTCGAGGGAGAGCAGGCGGCTGGAGGTGGCAGGGCCTTCGTAGGCGGGGGTGCCGGCGGCCAGGAGGGCAGCCAGGGCGTGCCGCTGGCGGGCGCCGGTCTGTTTGTTGGTGGAGCGCCGCAGGTAGATGCGGTCAGCCGTGTCCGGCGTCCGCGGGGTGGCCGCTGGTGAAGGCGCGGGCGATGAGCAGGGCCCGGCGCGCGCTGGTGGGGGCGTAGCCGCTCTGCTCTCGGGTGTCGTCCCGCGAGTCCAGCTCGACCGGGCCGTCGGCCTCGTTGACGCGCTCCAGTTGCAGAGCCTCACGCCCCAGGGAGTCGGCGACCTCGCCCAGGAAAGCCCCGTCCTGCACACGCATGGCCTCTACAGCGGAACGGATCTCGGCGACCTCGTCGCGGATCCGCGCGATTGAGCAGGGCCATGATGTCGCCTTCGGCGGGCCGGGTGACGGGGGTCTTCGCGCCATCCTAGGGGCGAGAAGGGGAGGCGTAAGTCTGGATCGGATCCGATTGGATCGGTGCGCTGTTTGCGCAGGTGACGACTGCGTCCTGATCGGATCTGCCGACGGGGGTGCAATCGGTCCAATTCCACCCACTCGTTGTTCGACCTGCACTCACGGGGCGTCACATCATGTGACACCAACTGCACTCTCTGCGTGGCTCTTACTCGCCCCCGAACACGGCGACGCCGTTGCCGAAGAACGTATAGTCCCTGCCAAAGCAGACGACGATGTGCCCGGCCTCGTCCACGGCAATGGCTGTCACAGCCTCGGGGACGTGAAGGCGGGGACCGATCTGCCGGCGAGTGGTGAGGTCCCACACCTCCGCCACAGGGCCACTCGCGGTCACGGCGACGGGGTGGCCGTACACCGATGCCACCGTGAGTATCTGCACGTTGACGGCAGGCAGTTTGCCGAGGAGCCGACCCGTGGTCAGCTCCCACAGCCGCACCGGCACGTCCCCTTCCCGGTTCCAGTTCACCTCGCTCGCGGTCAGGGCGACCGGCTGACCACCGACCACGGTGGTGGCGAGCTGCCGCACGGGCGGGCCGTGACGTTGAAGAGAAGGGGCACTGATCTTCCTGTTGGTGGCCAGCCCTCGAACCCGGAGGGCACCGTGGAAGGAACCGGCCACGGAGACGGGCGTGCCGTCGACCACGGCAGTGTCGACGGCGCGGACCCAGCGATGGTGGCTGACGCCGGGCGCGCCGACCTGCTCACCGGTGGCGAGATTCCACACCCGTACGGTCTTGTCGGCACCGGCGGTCACAGCGAAGGGCTGCCCGGTGGCCGAAGACGTGGCGACCGAGCTGACGGCGGCGGTGTGGCCGGTCAACGAAGCGCCGAGTTGCTTGCCGGCGGCCAGATCCCAGATTCGGACGGTGCAGTCGTCGCCGCCGGTGACGGCAACGATGCGGTCGTCGACGACGGCGGTGGCGAGCGCCCGCACCGGGCCGGTGTGCCCCGTGAGCGGCTGCCCGAACGGCCGACCCGAGGTCAGGTCCCACAGGCGGACGCTGTGGTCGTCGCCGCCGGTGACCACCACCGGCTGTCCGTCGACCACGGCTGTGGTCACCGCCCGCACCTGCCGGCGGTGGCCGACGGCGGACTTCGCGGCCTCCAGCCCGAACCGCAGGTCCCACACCCGCACCGTGCCGTCGCTGCTGCCCGTGACGGCGACCGGTCGGCCGTCGAGCACGGTCAGGTCGACCGACCACACGAAGTCGGTGTGCCCGGTGAAGACGTGTAATTGCTTCCCGGTGGTGAAGTCCCAGAGCCGCACGGTGCGGTCGACACCCGCGGTGACCGCCACTGGCCGGCCGTCGAGCATGGTGAAAGTGATGTCGCCCACCCCCCGCTCATGGCCTGCCCAAGGTTCACCGATCAACTGACGGGTGGTCAGGTCCCACACTCGCACCGTGCCGTCGTATTCGCCTCCGGTGACGACCACCGGCCGACCGTCGAGCGTGGCGGTGGCCAGTGTGGACACGCTGTCCTTATGAGCGGTGATCGGTTCACCGAGCTGTTCACCAGTGGCCAGATCCGATACCAGTATCTGCCCGAGGGAGCCGCTCGACACCACCACCGTCCTGCCGTCCAGCTCGGCCGTGGCCACTTTCGTCGCCATGTAGGCGTGGCCGGTGAACGGTTCACCGAATTGTTCACCGGTGGCCAGGTCCCACACCCGCACCGCACCGTCGAAGCCGCCGGTGACCGCCGCTGGCCGGCCGTGGAGCGTGGTTGTTGCGACCCCTCGCACGATCGCGTCGTGCGCCGTGAACGGGCTGCCGATCTGCTGGCCCGTGGTGAGGTCCCACACTCGTGCCGACTTGTCGTTGCTGGCAGAGACGGCGACTGGCCGACCGTCGAGCGTTGCGGTGGCAAGTCCGTACACCGGGCCCGTATGCCCGGTGAGCGGGCCACCGATCTGTTGCCGGGTGGCGAGGTCCCACAACCATAACGAGCCGTCGCGAGAGGTGGAGACGACAACGGGCCGACCGTCGAGGACCGCAATGGCAACCGTGAACACGTCACCATAAGACGCCTGCCCGAGGGGCGGTATGGACGCTACTTCCCCGGTCGACCGCCAAGCCCATCGCAGGCCCCACCCCTTCGCGTCGCCGAACGGCGCTGACACCACGGACGTCTCACGCTCTGACATGGCGGACACAGTACAGCCGGGGTACGACACCGACAGGAGACGGACGCCGCAGGCTTTGCTTCATGTTCCAGACCGCACCGTCGCTCCCCCACGAAAGGGCACACCCACATGAACATCGCGCTCACACGACAGTGCACGACACCCAATCCACCCCAACAGGAACTGGACCGCGACCTGTTCACCAACCACACGCACGGCCGGTCGACGCGCGAGCGCGACGACGAGCGCGACCGCTAGGCCGATCACCAGGTCCCACCACCAAGCGCCGGTCATGGTCGTTCATCGTCTCCTGCGGAAACAGTGAGGAAACGCCCGCCCCCTTACAAAGAGGGTTTCGAACGGTCGCCGCCGAGACCCTCAGGGTCTCGGCCGGTGCCTCCGGGATATTCCCTCGAGGAAAGGATCATCGATGATTCACGCTCTATCGGTCCGCGTGGCCGGTCTGGCCTGCGCCGTGCTGACGCTGAGCGTCGCCGCCGCGCCCGCCACCGCCGCCGCGTCAGGGCTGAGGCCCGAGCTGGGGGACGTTCAACAAGCGATGCGGTCCCTTGCCGGGACCGCCGGTGTCGTAGGGGCCATCGGGGAGGTGTACGTCGACGGGAAGCGCGTCGGCGAGGGCTCGGCCGGCTCGCGCCTGATCGACGGCAAGGGAGGTCGGATCCCCAGCGACTCCCGCTACCGGATCGGGTCGCAGACGAAGCGGCTGACGGCGGTCGTGGTGCTCCAGCTGGTCAAGGAGGGCAAGATCGACCTGGAGGACAAGCTGGCCGACCTCCTGCCGGAGGTGGCCGAACAGGACGCCGTGGCACGGGCCGGCGAGATCACCGTACGCCAGTTGCTGCGGCACACCTCGGGCATCCCCAACTGGTTCGACGGCAAGCTGGTCGATCTCTACGACTTCACGACCTACTACCCGCCGCTCGACCTGGTGAAGATGTCACGCGACCAGCCTCGCACCGGAGAGCCGGGAGAGAAGTACCACTACTCCAACACCAACTACACGCTCCTCGGTTTGATCATCGAGAAGGTGGCGGGCAGATCGCTGGCCGCCGAGTTCGCCCGCCGGCTGTTCGAACCGCTCGGGATGAGCCGTTCGTACCTGC
>NZ_JBVJIM010000027.1:0-122587 GCF_055586305.1 Nonomuraea sp. NPDC051298 | reverse complement strand
TTCTACTGAGACGCCGTGCTCCTCGGGCGTCTCAGTAGAACTGTCACAACCGAGGTGGATGAGCCTCTCTGTGTCGCATCAATTGAGACGGGACAACAGGATCAGCGACAAGTGGGTGAGTCTCATTCTCAACGCGCTCGCCGACGGCCCTCAGCGCCAGCGGTCTATCCCGTACCGTCACCGGTGTCAGCCAGAAAATGCTCACCCAGACCCTGCGCACCCTGGAACGCGATGGTCTGGTGTCCCGCTCGGTCATGCCGTCCGTCCCGGTACGGGTCGACTATGCCCTCACCCGGCTGGGCGTCAGCTTGCTCCCCGTGCTGCAGGCGATCAAGTGCTGGGCCGAGACGCACATCGAACAGGTCAACGCCGCCCGCGACACCTACGACACGACACCACGCCCGGTTCTCACACTGCCTTGGCCAGGAGCAGGGCGATGTCGTCGCGGTCGGTGTTCGGGCACTGTGTTCTGACCACCATGTCGCAGATTCGCTCGATCCCCAGCGGTGGCCCCGTCAGTAGCCCCCGTAACTTGGCGAGTCCTTCGTCGATGCTCCATTCCCGCCCCTCCACCAGCCCATCGGTGTAGAGGGCGAGCAGCCCGCCGGAAGGCAAGGCGAACTCGCAGAGGTCAAAGGGCTCGGTGCCGACGCCCAAGGGCGGGCCGGGGGTGACGGGGACCGTGTCGGCGACCCCGTTGGGCTGGATGAGGATGGGCGGCAGGTGGCCGGCACTGGCGATCTCGACCTTGCCCGACGGGCGGTCGTATCTGGCGTAGGCGCAGGTCGCGATCTGTTCCAGGTCGAGTTGCTGGGCTACCCGGTTGAGGCGGTACAGCAGCTCGGCGGGATCGGGGTCGAGGCTGGCGAGGGTCTGGGTGGCGGTGCGGAGCTGGCCCATGGTGGCGGCGGCGCGTACGCCGTGGCCCATGACGTCGCCGACGACGAGGGCGGTGCGGTCGCTGTCGAGTGGGATGACGTCGTACCAGTCGCCGCCCACTCCGGCCAGGTCGCTGGCGGGCAGGTAGCGGTGCGCGATCTCCAGGCCGGGCGGCGCCTTGATGAGGCTCGGCATCAGGCTGCTCTGGAGCATGAGCGCGGTGCGTCGCTCTCTGGCGTACAGGCGGGCGTTGTCGATGCAGATGGCGGTGCGGGCGGCGAGTTCCTCGACGAGCGCGACGTCGGCCTGGTCGAACTGCTCGCTGGTGGCCTGCCGGACGAGGACGAGGAAGCCGAGCACGTTGCCGCGCGCGAGCAGCGGTGTGACGAGGAAGGAGCAGCCGGGCAGCAGCCGGGCGATGACGTCGCGGCCGAACGCTTTGGCGTTCTCGTCGCCGACGCTCTGCGGGAGCCGGGGCACGAGAACGGTTCTGGCGGTGGCCATGGCTTGGCCCTGGGGCAGGTAGGGCGGGTAGACGACGACCTCGCCGACCGGGAACGCGGTGTCCCAGTCCCAGGGGTTCTCGACCGCGGCCGCCGTGGCCATCCTGCGGACCAGGGCCGAGCCGTCGTGGGGGCGTGTGGGGAATTCTCCCTCGGTGATGAGGCGCTCCTGCACCATGATCCCGCCGGTGTCGGCGCACCTGGGCACGGCCACGTCGAGCAGTTCGCGGCAGGTCTGGGTCAGGTCCAGGGTGCTGCCGATGCGGGTGCTGGTCTCGTTGAGGAAGGTCAGGCGTTCGTGCGAGGTGGTGGTGGCGCCCAGCCGCAGCTCATCGCGGCTGCGGGGATCTTTGATCAGGAATCCGGGAATCACCGAGGTGCGCCCTCTGTGTGATGGGGGATCGCGGCCTGTTCGATGCAGCACGATACCAGGTCGGGGGTGTGTGATGGGATCGCGCGGGTCCTTACGTTCGATGATCGGCCTGCTCGCGGCGCTCCCCGCTCCCCCGTTCGGGTGTGGCGGGTGGGGCATGGTGGTGGTGGGATCTTTTGGGCAAAGTGGGGCAATTGGGGTTGGTTGGGGTGGGTTTTTGCGGTGAACGGTCACCAGTAGTAGGCGATTCGTGTCAGCATCGACGGTATGTATGGGTCGTATGGGTCTGCCGTAAATGTGTGTGACGTGTGGGGCAGCCCGCCGTCCGCCCGGTAGTGCTCCGTCCCGGTACCGACTGCTCCCCCGCCTGTGCTCCCCCGCCTGGAAAGAAGACCCGCGTTGCGTATCCTGCTGCTCTGCTCATCCTTCAACGGCCTGACCCAGCGTGCCTGGCTGGAGTTGCGCCGGGCCGGTCATGACGTCGCCGTGGAGCTGGCGCTCTCCGAGGAGCTGATGGTGGAGGCGGCCGAGCTGGTCAAGCCGGATCTGATCATCTGCCCGTTCCTGAAGGAGCGGGTGCCGTCGGCGTTGTGGCGGGGCTACCGTACGGTGATCATCCACCCGGGGCCGCCCGGGGACCGGGGGCCGTCGTCGCTGGACTGGGCGATCACCGACGCGGAGACGGAGTGGGGCGTGACGGCGCTGCAGGCGGTGGAGGAGATGGACGCCGGCCCGATCTGGGGCTACCGGACGTTCCCGTTGCCGGATGAGGCGCCGCGTAAGTCGGCGCTGTACAACGGGCCGGTGGCGGACGCGGCGGTGGAGCTGGTGGCGGAGGTGGCGGCCAGGGCGGCCGACCCGGCGTTCGTGCCGGCGCCGCTGGACTACCGCTCCCCCGAGGTGCGCGGGCGGCTGCGGCGGGCGATGCGGCATGCCGACCGGGAGTTCTCGTGGGAGGAGCCGACGGAGGAGATCCTGCGGCGGGTGCGGGCGGCCGATGGGGCGCCGGGCGGGCGGGCGCGGTTGTTCGACCTGCCGGTGCGGGTGTTCGACGTGTACCGGGGGCCGGAGCTTTCTGGTCCGGCGGGTGAGGTGTCGGCGCGGCGTGAGGGTGCGGTGCTGGTGCACACCGGCGACGGGACGGTGTGGGTGGGGCACGTGCGGGTGGAGCAGGAGGGCGCGGTCAAGCTGCCGGCCGCGCTGGCGCTGGGTGAGCTGGTGGCGGAGGTGCCGCAGCGGCCCGGCTACAGCGAGATCACCTACGATCGCAGCGAGGGTGTGGGGGTGGTGAGCTTCGACTTCTACAACGGGGCGATGTCGACCGATCAGTGCCGTCGGCTGGCTTCGGCGTTGCGGTACGCGGTGGCGCAGGACACGCGGGTGCTGGTGGTGCGGGGCGGGGAGGTGTTCTCGAACGGCATCCATCTGAACGTGATCGAGGCGGCGCGTCACCCGGAGCTGGAGGCGTGGATGAACATCAACGCGATCAACACGGTGTGCCGGGAGATCGTGGGGTGCACGAGCCAGTTGGTGGTGACCTCCATCGGGGGGAACGCGGGTGCGGGTGGCGTGATGATGGGGCTGGGGGCGGACCGGGTGATCGTGCGGGAGTCGGTGGTGCTCAATCCGCATTATCGGACGATGGGGTTGTTCGGCAGCGAGTACTGGACGTATGTGCTGCCGCGCCGGGTGGGTGCGGAGCGGGCGCGGCGGCTGACGCAGGAGGCGTTGCCGATCGGGGCGGTCGAGGCGGTGGAGTGCGGGCTGGCGGACAAGGCGCTGGGTGGTTCGCGGCTGGACTTCGAGCGGCGGGTGCTGGAGTACGCCGAGCGGCTGGCGGGCGATGCGGGCTACGACCGGTTGCTGGCGGGGCGGCAGCAGGTGCGTGAGGTGGATGAGCGGCGCAAGCCGCTGGACGCCTACCGGGCCGAGGAGCTGGCGGAGATGAGCCGGGACATGTTCGATGATCGCAACGGGTTCCGGCAGGGGCGGCGGGCGTTCGTGCACAAGGTGAAGGCGCAGGCGACGCCGGAGCATCTGGCGGGTCATCGGGAGTTGTCCGGCGCGTCGGACCCCTCTGACGCGGTGGCATCTCATATGTGAGATATGGTCTGCTGTTGTGGCAGATGATTACCTTGTGCGGATCGGCCGGTTGATCCGTGACGCGCGTCAGCATCGCGGTTGGACACAGCTTCAGCTCGCCGATGCGCTGGCGACGAGCCAGAGCGCGGTGAACCGGATCGAGCGCGGCAACCAGAACATCAGTCTTGAGATGATCGCCCGGATCGGTGAGGCGCTCGACAGTGAGATCGTCTCGCTGGGCTATGCCGGGCCGATGCATCTCCGGGTGGTGGGCGGTCGCCGGCTGTCGGGCAGCATCGATGTCAAGACGTCGAAGAACGCGTGTGTGGCGCTGCTGTGCGCGTCGCTGCTGAACTCCGGGCGGACGATCTTGCGGAAGGTGGCGCGGATCGAGGAGGTGTACCGGATCCTGGAGGTGCTGGCCTCGATCGGGGTCCGGGCGCGGTGGATCAACGAGGGCAGCGATCTGGAGATCGTGCCTCCGGCGCGGCTGGAGCTGGAGGCGATGGACACCGAGGCGGCCCGCCGTACCAGGAGTGTGATCATGTTCCTGGGGCCGTTGATGCATCGTACGGAGCAGTTCCAGATCCCGTACGCGGGCGGTTGTGATCTGGGCACCCGTACGGTGCAGCCGCACATGTCGGCCCTGAAGCACTTCGGGCTGGACATCACCGCGACCGGCGGCTTCTACCACGCGCGGGTGGATCGGGGGGCGGCGCCGTCGCGGCCGATCGTGCTGACCGAGCGCGGTGACACCGTGACGGAGAACGCGCTGCTGGCGGCGGCCCGGCACGACGGGGTGACGGTGATCCGCAACGCCTCGTCCAACTACATGGTGCAGGATCTGTGCTTCTTCCTGGAGCAGCTCGGGGTGCGGGTGGAGGGGGTGGGGACGACGACGCTGACGGTGCACGGGCTGCCGTTCATCGAGCGGGACGTCGACTACTCCCCCTCCGAGGATCCGGTCGAGGCGATGAGCCTGCTGGCGGCGGCGGTGGTGACCTCCTCGGAGCTGACGATCTGCCGGGTGCCGGTGGAGTTCCTGGAGATCGAGCTGGCGGTGCTGGAGGAGATGGGCCTGGATCACGATCGGGGGCGGGAGTACGCGGCGGCCAACGGGCGTACGCGGCTGGTGGACCTGACGGTCCGGCCCTCGAAGCTGGTCTCCCCCATCGACAAGATCCATCCGATGCCGTTCCCGGGGCTGAACATCGACAACGTGCCGTTCTTCGCCGCGATCGCGGCGGCGGCGCAGGGTTCGACGTTGATCCACGACTGGGTGTACGACAACCGGGCGATCTATCTGACGGAGCTGACGCGGCTGGGGGCGTCGGTGAAGCTGCTGGATCCGCACCGGGTGCTGGTGGAGGGTCCGACGCGGTGGCGCAGCGCGGAGATGATGTGCCCGCCGGCGTTGCGTCCGGCGGTGGTGGTGCTGCTGGCGATGATGGCGGCCGAGGGCACGTCGGTGCTGCGCAACGTGTACGTGATCAACCGGGGGTATGAGGACCTGGCGGAGCGGTTGAACGCGCTGGGGGCTCGGATCGAGACGTTCCGCGACATCTAGCAGGAGGTTTTGTCGGTGCCGGCCGCTACCGTCGTGGGTGGATCTTCGACCTGACGGAGGGGGTGGCCGGTGCGGCCTGCGGAGCTCGACCGGGTGACGGTGGCGGAGGCGGCGGCGCGCTATGTGGAGCTGGTGCGGGCCAAGACGCTGACGGGGGCGCTGGCGGCCTCGACGGCGGAGCTGTACGCGCGTGACGTGGCCACACTGGTGGAGCTGGCCGGTGAGCAGGTGGTGCTCGACGATCTGACCGGCGTGGATGTCGACGCGATCCTGCTGGCGTTCGCGCGCCGGCCCGACGGCCGGTCGGCGGGCCGGTCGGCCGGGGTGCCCGCCGCCGTGGCGGGGGCGGGGCAGTCGGCGTCGTCGCAGGCGCGTTTTCGCCGGTCGGTGTCGGCGTTGTTCAAGCACGCGGCGCTGGTGGGGTGGGTGCAGGTCAATCCGATGACGCAGTCGACGGTGACGGCCAAGGAGCGGGGCGGGCTGCGGGCCGAGCGGCGGGCGTTGACGCGTGAGCAGGCGCAGGGGCTGATCGGGGCGGCGCGGGCGCTGCTGGAGGAGCCGGCGCGGGAGGCCAAGCGGCGTGATCAGCGTACGGGGTTGCGTGACGCGGTGATCGTGCTGCTGCTGGCGACGGTGGGGCCGCGGGTGTCGGAGCTGGTGCGGGCGAACGTGGAGGACTTCTTCACCAACGACGGGGTGCGTTACTGGCGGATCTTCGGCAAGGGCGGGCGGACGCGGGATGTGCCGTTGCCGGGTGACGTGGGGCGGGTGCTGGAGGCGTACCTGGAGCGAGGGCGGGCGCGGGTGGATGACAAGGCGCTGCTGTTGTCGTGGCGGGGGCGGCGGTTGGCGCGCGGTGACGTGCAGGCGGTGATCGACCGGGTGCAGCGGGGGGTGGCGGCCGATCAGCGGCGGTCGGTGACGCCGCACGGGCTGCGGCACACCACGGCCACGCATCTGCTGGCCGACGCGGTGGACATGGACGCGGTGCGGCGTGTGCTGGGGCACGGCGACCTGTCGACGCTGGGGCGATACCGGGACGAGTTGCCGGGTGAGCTGGAGGTGGCGATGCGGACGCACCCGTTGCTGCGCTCCCGCCCGCCATCGTGAGCCGCCGTCGTGAGCTGCCGCATCGGTGTCGGCGGCTCGGTCGGCGGCAGGTGGGGCCGCGGGTTCGCGGGAGTGCCGGGGCTCGGAGGGAGTGTCCCCGGCCGCCCTTTCCGTGATCGGAGGGCTGGGGGCGCGGTCAGGGAGCGGGGGCGGGGGTGGAACGGATGGTGAGGTGGTCGAGGGAGATGTCGAGGACGTCGGCCAGGGCGGCGATGGTGAAGAACGCCGGGGTGGCGATGCGCCCGGTCTCGATCTTGCGGAGGGTCTCTGCGGACATGCCCGCCGCGGCGGCGACCTCGACGATGCTGCGTTCGCCACGTGCCTCGCGCAGCACCAGGCCGAGTTGCTCGCCGCGGAGCCGCTCTTCGGGGGTCAGCGGTGGTCGCACCATGCTCCCACTGTATACCCGGGGCGGCGGGCGGGGCTGCGGTGACAGGCGCGTCCCGAGGCCCTCGTCCGAGTGGCCCGTCCGAGTGGCCCGGGTGAGTGCCTGGGTGGGTTCTCCGCGTGAGTGCTGCGGGTGGGGGTGGCGTCCGGGGGTGGCTCGCGTCCGGGGAGCGGCGGGTCGTCAGCGCAGCGCGCCCAGGGCGGTGAGGGCTGCGGCGAGTCCCGGGTCCGCCTGTCCCGCCTCGGCCAGGGCGGCGCTGAGCGTCTCCTCGTAGGTACGGCTCGCCTCGGCGAACTTGACCCGGCCCGTCTCGGTGACGACGGTGTAGACCCCTCGCTTGTCGTCGGGGCACAGGTCCCGGTAGGCGAAGTCCGCCGCGTGCAGCCGGGCCACCAGGCGGGTCACCGAGCTCTGGTTGAGCCCGACCTTGTCGGCCAGTTCCTGCATGCGCAGTTCGCCGTTGGCGGAGGCGGTCAGGTGGCCGAGCGCGCGGTACTCCGACAGGCCGATGCCGTGCCCGCGTTGCAAGGCGGTGGCCAGGTGGCTCTCCACGCGGGCGTGCAGGAGCAGCATGCGGTTCCAGGCGGCGGCGGTGTCCGAGACGGGCGGCGCGGGGACCGGGACGGGGGCTGCGGGGGTCATGGAACCTCCTCGTTCGGCGACCGTTCCGGTCCTGGTGTGACCGGCTTGACACCAGCATACATGTACATGCATCATTCTGCGGGATAGTTACTTGCATACACATACAAACAGAAAGGGCCTCTCCCGTGGCCTGGATCTATCTGCTCATCGCGTCCGTCTTCGAGGTCGTCTTCGCCCTGGCGACCAACGCCACCGAGGGCTTCACGCGGCTCTGGCCGTCCCTGCTCACGGCGGGCGCGGCGGCCGGCGGCATCTTCTTCCTCAGCCTCGCGCTCAGGACGCTGGACGTCGGCGTCGGCTACACCGTCTGGACCGGCATCGGCTCGGTCGGCACGGTCGTGCTGGGCTCGGTGATCTTCGGGGAGGAGATCACCATCTGGAAGGCCCTGGCCTTCCTCCTGATCATCGGCGGCGTGCTGGGGCTGAAGCTCGCCGACCGCCTGACCGCGGGCTCCGGCGCCGCCGACAAGCCGTCCGCAGCCTGAACCCCTCCCGGACGCATCTCGCCCGCCACCCGAACCCGCCCCGGCTCCGCCGCCAAGCCCCTAAGGAAACCTCGTCATGGCCTGGATCTACCTCTCGATCGCGATCATCTTCGAGATCGGCTTCGCCCTCGGCACCAACGCCACCAACGGCTTCACCCGCCTGTGGCCCTCGGTCTTCACCCTGGTGTCGGCCGCCGGCGGCATCTTCTTCCTCAGCCTCGCGCTCAGGACGCTGGACGTCGGCGTCGGCTACACCGTCTGGACCGGCATCGGCTCCATCGGAACGGTCCTGCTCGGCGCGCTCATCTTCAAGGAGCGGATCACCCCGGCCAAGCTCGGCTCGTTCGCCGCGATCATCGGCGGCGTCGTCCTGCTCAGGCTCGCCGCCGGGGTCTGAGCAGGGGGCTGAGCCGCCGCGCGCCGGTCGCCGGTACCGGTCGGCGGGGGTCGGCGGGGCCGGTCGAGTGGCTACTTGTCGTCGTCCAGGGCGCTGCCCTTCTTCCACTGGGAGAACGACATCTGCCAGTAGCCCCAGCCGTTGTTCCACTCCAGCTCGCGGTCGGTGCCGACGATCTCGACGACGTCGCCGCGCTGGACGTTGTCGTAGAACCACTTGGCCTGGTCGGGGCGGGCGTTGATGCAGCCGTGGCTGACGTTGCGCACGCCCTGGGCCCACACGTTGTCCTTGGCGTGGACGTACTCGCCGGAGTTGGAGATGCGCACGGCGTGGTTGATCATCACGTCGTAGAAGCCGGGGTCGCCCTTCTCGCGGCCCGGGGAGATCATCCGGACCGGGTTGCCGCGTTCCATGGTGAGGTGGACGCCGGAGGTGGTGGTGTATTCGCGGGTGGTGGCCATGCCGGCGCTGATGCGCATGGTCTGGACGCGCTTGCCGTCCTTGTAGACGTACATCATCTTCTTGCGGGTGTCGACCTTGCTGATCTGCTTGGCGCCGATCTTGAGGTTGGCCGTGTAGTCCTTGACCCCGTACAGGCCCTTTCCGCCCTTGATGCCGTCGATGTCGGCGGTGAAGGTGACCTTCTGGTGGGCGGGCCAGTATTTGGCGGTGCGGTAGATGACGACGGTGTCGTTGATCCACCGCCAGGCGCCCTCCACCGGCTTTTCGGCCTCGACCTGCAAGGCGCGTTCGATGGTGGCCTTGTTGGTGACCGGCTGGTTGAAGGTGACGATGATGGGCGCGCCGACCCCGAGGGTCTCGCCCTTGGCGTTGGGGGTCACGTCGGCGACCTGCAGGGCGCGTTCGGGCTTGGCCGTGCTGAACGTGCTGGTCTTCGTGGTGACGCCGGCCCGCGCGGTGACGGTGTAGCTGGTGGACGGCTTCAGCGCGGTCTTGGACATCCAGCGGGTCTTGTCGGTGTTGTACTTGCCCTCGAGCTGTTCGCCGTCGGCCTCGACGACGACGTCCTCGAGGGCGCCGCCCGCGGCGGTGACGACGACCTTCTTGTCGGGGTTGACCTTGCTGGTGCCCTCGGCGGGGGTGATGGCGACGGTGGGCGCCTGGGGGGTCGCGGTGATGGTGGCTTCGGGCGCGTCCGGCTCCTGGGCGGTGGGGCCGCCGCCGGAGCATGAGGCCGTCAGGGCAGCCGCCGTGAGCAGCGCGAGGGCTGTGGCGGGTCTCCTCCAGGCGGGCGCAACGTTCAAGATTGTCCTCTCCCCAAGGGCACCAAAAGGCACCCCGAAAACCTTAATGCTCCTGCATGTAAGACGCGGAATCATTTGGGAGAGTTCGATCACATTTCGATTACTGATCGGACGCAGATTGGGCGCAGGTCTGCGCCCAATCGTGGGCGGGCGTCGGCGGGCGTCGGCGGCGCGCCGCAGGCCGGGCGGGTGTGTCAGGCGGGGCGGCGGCGGTTGAGGCGGTGCGTCAGGCCGGTGTGGCGGCGTCCCGCTCCCCTGGTGCGTACGGCCTGGGCCAGCGCCCGCCGCGAGCCGACGATGACGACGAGCTTCTTGGCCCGGGTGATCGCGGTGTAGAGGAGGTTGCGCTGCAGCATCATCCACGCGCTGGTGGCCAGCGGAATGACGACGGCGGGATATTCGCTGCCCTGCGAGCGGTGAATGGAGACGGCGTAGGCGTGGGCCAGCTCGTCGAGTTCGTCGAAGGCGTAGTCGACGGCCTCGTCCTCGTCGGTCAGGACGGTGAGCTTGTGCTCGTCGGGACGGATGTCGGTGACGATGCCGACCGTGCCGTTGAACACCCCCGCCGCGCCCTTGTCGTAGTTGTTGCGCAACTGGGTGACCTTGTCGCCGACGCGGAAGACGCGGCCGCCGTAGCGGCGTTCCTGCATGCCCTCGCGGGCGGGGGTCAGGGCCTCCTGCAGGGCGGTGTTGAGCGCGCCTGCGCCGGCGGCGCCGCGGTGCATGGGCGCCAGGACCTGGACGTCGCGGCGGGGGTCGAGGCGGAAGCGGCGCGGGATGCGGCGGGCCACGACGTCGACGGTGAGGGCGGCGATCTCCTCCGGCTCCTCGCACGGGAACAGGAAGAAGTCCTTCATGTCCTCCAGGACGGGGTGGCGGCCGGTGTTGACGCGGTGGGCGTTGACGACGACGCCCGACTCCTGCGCCTGGCGGAAGATCTGGGTCAACCGGACGCGCGGGACGTCGTCGGCGGCCAGCAGGTCCTTGAGCACCTCGCCGGCGCCGACCGAGGGAAGCTGGTCGACGTCGCCGACGAACAGCAGGTGCGCGCCGGGCGCGACCGCCTTGACGAGCTTGTTGGCCAGCAGCAGGTCGAGCATGGACGCCTCGTCCACCACGACGAGGTCGGCGTCGAGGGGGTTGTCGCGGTCGAAGGTGGCCTCGCCGCCGGGCCGCAACTGCAGCAGGCGGTGCACGGTGGTGGCCTCGTGGCCGGTCAGCTCGGCCAGGCGCTTGGCGGCGCGGCCGGTGGGGGCGGCCAGGATCACCCTGGCGCGCTTGGCGCGGGCCAGCAGCACGATGGAGCGTACGGTGAAGCTCTTGCCGCAGCCGGGCCCGCCGGTCAGCACGGCCACCTTCTCGGTCAGGGCCAGGCGGACGGCCTGGCGCTGCTCGGCGGCCAGTTCGGCGCCGGTCTGGCCGTGCAGCCAGGTCTCGGCGCGTTCCCAGTCGACGTCGGCGAACGCCTTGAGCCGGTCGTGGCCGCTGTTGAGCAGGCTCAGCAGGCCGCCGGCCAGGGCGGTCTCGGCGCGGTGGAAGGGCGGCAGGTAGACGGCGGGCACGAGGGTGTCGCCCGCGGGGACGTGCTCGCGTACGACGCCCTCCTCGGTGACGAGCTCCTCCAGGCAGGTGGTGACGAGGTCGGCGCCCACCTCGAGGATCTTGACGGCGTCGGCGGCGAGGTTGGGGGCGGGCAGGTAGCAGTGGCCGTCGTCGGCGGCCTGGGACAGGGTGTAGCGCAGGCCGGCCTTGACGCGTTCGGGGCTGTCGTGGGGGATGCCGACGGCCTGGGCGATGGTGTCGGCGGTCTTGAAGCCGATCCCCCACACGTCGTCGGCGAGTTTGTAGGGCTGGGTGCGGACGACGGTGATGGAGTTCTCGCCGTACTGCTTGAAGATGCGCACGGCGATGGAGGTGGACACGCCGACGCCCTGCAGGAAGATCATCACCTCTTTGATGATCTTCTGTTCCTCCCAGGCGGCGGCGATCATCTTGGTGCGCTTGGGGCCCAGGCCGGGCACCTCGACCAGGCGTTCGGGGTGCTGCTCGATGACGTCGAGGGTGCCGGTGCCGAAATGGTCGACGATGCGCTCGGCCATCTTCGGGCCGATGCCCTTGATCAGGCCGGAGCCGAGGTAGCGGCGGATGCCCTGGACGGTGGCCGGCAGCACGGTGGTGTAGGACCAGACCTCGAACTGGCGGCCGTAGCGGGGGTGGGAGGTCCAGCGGCCCCGCAGCCGCAGCGACTCGCCGACCTGCGCGCCGAGCAGCGGCCCGACGACGGTGAGCAGCTCGGAGCCGGTGCGTTCGGTGGCCACGCGGGCGATGGTGTAGCCGGTCTCCTCATTGGCGTAGGTGACGCGTTCGAGAACACATGAAAGTTCGGTGCCGACGACAGTATCTGCACCTTCGCCCACCGCTCAGCCCCTCCGCCGTACCGCTTCCGGGGCAAGAGTAGAGGAACGGCCCGGACATTGGGGCTCTCGGCCCTGCCGCGAGGTTGTCCCGAAGCTCGTAGAACTTGAAGTGGCGATTCCCATTTCGGGGCTCACCTGATGGCAGGTCTCGGGTAACCGTCAAGTCACTCAGAGTGAGATGGGGGCCGCTGTGAGCGAGACGTACCAGAACAAGCGCTGGCCCCCGCGCATGTCGCCGAAGATGTCGTTGTGCCGTCGGCCGTGATGGTGGCGATGGAGCAGATCGCCGCCTCGATGCGCGAGTGCGTGCTCGCGTTGACCTGGGTAACTCGGCCGGAATGTCGAGGACCGGGTGCGCTCGAACAAGGCCATGGGGCTGCGCAACCTGCCGTCCAAGACGTGGAACGTCAATGTCGGCTGGGTCCTGATTCGTCAGGGGCTTGTTGATGTTCATCGGGTCTGCGGCCTTGCCCGTTATGTCCCCTGTGCGGTTGGGGCGGGCCGTCGCATGTCGCTGCGGGTGCGCCGGGTTCCACGGGCCCGGGGCTGGGCTCCTTCCTGGTCGTTGAGGGTGAGGGGCCGGCGCTCAGGCGAGGGCCGGGAGGTGGGTGAGGCGCTGCCAGGCCAGGACGAATGCCTGAGCCCAGGGCCAGGTGCGTTCAATGCGCAGGTGGCGTCGCCGGGCGTGGTCTGCCAGGCGGGCGGGCAGGTGGTAGATCCGGTAGCGCATGATGTCAGGCTCGGCACGTTCCAGGCCGTCTTGGTCGTGCAGGGTGAGCAGGCGTCGCCAGCAGTCCAGGTCGTGGCCGAGGTTGGGCGGCGAGCATCCAGTCGGCGTTGACGGTCCAGTCCTTGCATGGAGCATCGAGGAGTGTTTCCAAGCCACCAAGAACGAGATCGGGCTCGACCACTACCAGGTCCGCCGCGCAATCTCCTGGTACTGCTACATCACCCTGGTCATGGTCGCCCACGCCCGCGCCCACCTGGCCTTCCTCGCCGCCCAGCAGTCGGCCCCGTCCGACACACAGGGGGCCCTCCGCCGGACAATCACCGCCCGAGCCCACCGACCCTTACAAGTTGGACACACCAGAAGATCTGGTCCCGCTCACCGTCAACGAGATCCGTCGCCTCCATGCCCGCCGCCACCAACCCCAGCACCCCGCCTGGCATTGTTTGCGCTGGTCACGATGGAGACGCCGCCACCAAGCCCGCGCCCGCCGTTGCCACTACCAGCGACAACAACGCCTCCTCAACGGCTAAGTGCGACTGGAGTACTAACCTGCTGGCAGCGCTTGCGTGCTCTGCCTGCACCCACCTGGCCAGGGCGAATGCCTCCCGCCTATTCAGAAAGGAGTGGCCCGGCCTCACCGCGGCCCGTGGAACCGCCGTCCGCCCGAGCGTCTCGGGCAGACCGCTGTGCCATTCGCTGAGACGAACAGGACATCAGGCGGAAATCTCCATCAGCCGAAACCTGTCAGGAGGGACGCCTACCTCGTGAGTCATCGAGGTTGACGGTGCAGGCTGGATTCCAGCGCATGTGAATGATACCTCGGTTCGCCGAGTAGCCCGATGAACCGAGGTTGGTCGACTCAGGTTAGAAGTTCCACAAGAGGATGTTCCACAGGACGAATATCGTTGCGTAAATGGAGATACCCACGTAGCCGAGGATCATCGCCGTGATAGAAACTGCCATTCCCTTCCCGCTAAGATGATTTGCTCGCCAGAGGGCCACGTGCCCGAGTATGACCCCAGCCACACTTGGAATGGCGAGTGCAACCAGCCCGAGAATCGAAAGGATCAGGGCTAAAACCGCCCACGGATTCTTTGGCATGGATGCTTCACTTGTTAATATTCTGGCATTTCTTGTAGCAGTCATATCCCTTTTCGATCTCAGCCCAGGACGCGTCTTCTTCTTTCCAGAAGAGGTCCCCAAGGTGCATGTGTTTCTTAGCCCTCTTGATTGCGGCCTCGCTGACCTTGACGTCCCTCTGATGGTCCTTATTGTTGGGATCCTCGCTCCACTCGTGGATGTTCGCTGCCTTGCGGGCGGTGTCCTCACCGAAGAGGATTGCCATTGACGCGACCCAAAGGAAGTGCCGTTTCTGGCTGTCACCGCCGGTCTCGCTGCCCTTCTTGGTCGGCGATGTGTCAGACAATTTATAGGCCATCACAATCAGGTGGGCATAGAGTGCGCAGCCATCTTTGCTGAGACCAAGAGATCCACAGTGCCCTGCTTGCGCGAGTTGCTTCGCGATCTTCTTGAACAAAGGAATCTTACTCCACGTGCCGATGGGTAGCGGACTCCTTTTAGCTGTGGCTCCGTCGAGATCGGTGCAGTTGATCGGATCGCCGCCGCAGTAATCGTAGTCGTTAGCGCTCCCGCCGTACACCGGATCTTTTTGCAGGAACCGCCTCGTTACTGGATTGTAGACGCGGGCTCCCATGAGCACTACGCCGCCCTGGGCATCACTGACCTCTTTTCATCCTCGTGCGCCCTGTGCGACACGGTGATTCTGAAGGACAGCGATGGCCTTACATAGGTGGCCGGCCTTGCTGGGGCTGCAGCGGAGCTTTCGCAGGCCCGCTTTTGGGACTCGGGCTTGTTCTTACCCTTGTATGGAGTGACGACCAGGACCTTCGGCGCCTTGATATGCCTTGTCGGCCAGGGTGATGATGCCGGCCTGCTCCAGCGCGCGCAGGATGCCCCAGATCCGAGCGGCGCTCAGGTCATGGGCCTTGCCCGGCAAGGCTCCGGAGGTCCACAGGATCGTCCCGTCCGGTGAGGCGATCACCTGCACGTTCATCCCGTGCCCACGGTGCTTGCCGGAGAAGTAGGGGCGGTCTGCTCTCACGCGGTCGGTGTGGATCAGCGTGCCATCCAGCACCAGGTAGTGCAGCCCGTCCCGCTTCGCCTTGCGCAGGGCCTGCGCGAGTTTGGGCGAGCGGGCCGACAACAGCATCACGGTCTCTTCCACGTAGCGCCAGGCGGTCGCCGTCGACACTCCGAACCCGGCGCCGAGTTCGTCGAACGTCTCGCCTTTGCGCAGGTAGACCAGTACGAGTAGGGCTTGCTGTCCGGGGTTGAGGAGACGCCAGGTCGACCTGATCGTTTTGCGGTGCCGGCGGATCAGACTGGCGACGTAGTTCAGGGTTGAGCGCGACAAATCGACGGCAGCACGATAGAAAGCATCCGAAGCCCCTGGTTGTGGCCGCGCTCGTGCCAGACCAGGTACTCCACCTACTACGTCCATCCCCGCGACTCGCTGGACCCGCGCAACGACCGCAGGCTGAGCGACTCCGACCCCCGCTCGTCGGGGCCGGACGACCCCGCCTACCGCACCACGTACGGCTACGACGCGGTCGGACGGCTGATCTCGACGACGCACCCGGCGCCGAAGGGCGCGAGCGCGCCGACCGAGACCTGGACGTTCTCCACCGGCACGGAGGCGGCCGACGGCGGGGGCACGGTGCCCCGCGGGCTGCTCCTCCAGCACACCGGCAAACGCTCGAGCGCGGTCACCGGCTACGTCTACCGCGCCAACGGCGACCTGGTCGAGCGGCGCGAGGCGTCCGGCCTGCGCACCCGCTACGACTACGACGGCCTCGGCCGGCGCACGAGCGTGGCCGTGAAGTCCGCGCTCGGCGTCGACTTCGGCTCGGTCGCCTACACCTACACGCCGCGCTCACAGCTCAGGACGGCGACCATGTCGGCCATCGCCAACCCGGTCACCGGCGTCCGGCACACGCTCGTGACGACCTACGACTACGACGGCAACGGCAACGAGACCAAGGTGACGTCGTCGGACGCGACCGGGGGCGACCCGCCGCGGGTCACCTCCTACACCTACGACCAGTTCGACCGGCTCGCCTCCACGACGTTCCCCGACGGCACCAAGGAGACGACGCGGACGCTGGAGGCCGGCATGGAGGTCCGCAGGACCGACGCCCGCGGCATCACCTGGATCACCGGCCGGGACTCCCGGGGCCGCGTGATCCGCGAGGTGGCCAGCGGGGCCGGCGTCGACCCCGAGGACCCGGACGCGACCGCGCTGGTGCTCCGGATCCTGTCCTACGACCCGGCCGGGCGGCTGGCGGCCGAGCAGGACGCCGCCGGGCGGGAGAAGCGCTACACGTACTACGCCGACGACCGGCTGGCCACCGTCACCGCGGTCGGGGTCACCCAGCCCGGCGGCGGCAGGCGCGACGTCGAGCTGGAGCGTCACCACTACGACGCGGCGGGCAACCGGACCTCGCTCACCACCGCTGGCGGGCGCGTCGTCACGACGACGTACGACCCGGCCGGCCTGCCCGACACCGAGACCCTCGACCCGGCCGGGCTCGCCCGCGCCACCACGTACACGAGGGACGCCGACGGGCAGCCGCGCACCGTGACCCGCACCGGCGCGGCGCAACCGGGCCGCGCCGAGACCACCCGCTACGCCTACGACGCGGCCGGCCGGCTCGCCCGCGAGGACGTCGAGCCGAGCGCCGGCGACGTCCTCAGCACGACGTACGTGCGCGACGAGCGCGGGCTGCCGATCGAGCGGACCGACCGGCGCCGCCAGACGGTGGAGTACGGCTACGACGCGCTCGGGCAACTGGTGACGACGACCTCCCCGGCCGTGACGGCCTGGGAGAACGGCCGGCAGCCGACCGGTGTGCGGCCGGCCTCCGTCATGGGGCGCAACGCGTTCGGCGAGATCACCCACCTCAGGGACCCGAACGGCAACGTGCTGGCCACGACGTACGACGCCATGGGGCGGCAGAGGACGATCCGGCTGCCGCAGTACACCCCGCCGGGCGGGCAGCCGCTCGACCCGGTGCTGCGGCGGGACTACGACCAGGCCGGCAACCTGACCCGGCTGACCGACGCGCTGGGCCGGGTGACGGAGTGGACCTACGACCCGTACGGCAACCAGCTCACCGAGCAGCCGCCCGCGGCCGACGGCCGGCCGGGCACGGCGACGTACGGCTACAGCCGCGTCGGTGAGCGGCTCTCGGCGACCGACCCGAACGGGGCCACCACGCTGGCCACCTACGACGAGCTGGGCCGGCAGCTCACCGCGACCGACGTGGAACGCGAGCCCTCGCCGACGTACTACGTCACGGGCTACGAGTACGACGACGCGGGCAACAGGACCGCGCACGTCTCCCCCGGCGGGCACGCGGCACGCACGACGTACAACAGGGCGGGCGAGCCCCTGGTGACGACGGACCCGACCGGCAGGAAGCTGACCTACGGCTACGACCTCGCCGGCCGGATCGCGACCGTCACCGACCCGGCGGGCATCAGCGTCTCCTCGACCTACGACCTGCTCGGAAACCAGGTCGCGGTGACGCAGACGGGCGGCGCGCGGAGCCGGACGACCACGCGCGGGTACGACCCGAACGGCAACCTGGTCCAGGAGACCTCGCCGGACGGCCGGGTGAAGACGTGGGGGTTCGACGCGCTGGGCCGGGTGGTCCGCCAGGACGAGAAGGTCAGCGACACCAGGACGGTGCGGGTCACGTTCGGCTACGACCAGGCCGGCAACAGGACGCGCTTCGTCGACGGCAACCAGAACGCCACCGACTACACGTTCAACTCCCTCGGGCTGAGGGAGTCGACGGTCGAGCCGGCGACCGCGGCGCACCCGGCCGCCGCCGAGCGCACGTTCACCACCGTCTACGACGCCGCCGGGCAGGTCGCGCGGGAGCTCGACCCGGGCGGTGCCGTGCGGACGAGCACCTACGACGCGCAGGGCAGGCTGACGTCCCAGACCGGGACGGGCGCGGAGGCGGCCACGGCCGGCCGGACGTTCGAGTACGACGCGGGCGGGCGCGTCACCGGTTTCGGCTCGCCCCGCGGCGACACGACGCTCGGCTACGACGACCGGGGCAACCTGCTGTCCACGACCGGCGCGATGGGCACGGCCACGTTCACCTACACGAACGAGAGCCTGCCGAAGAGCCGCACGGACGCGTCGGGCACCACGACGTTCGGCTACGACCAGGCCGGCCGGCTGACCTCGACCGCCGACGGCCTGTCCGGCCGCACGATCGACCAGACCTACGACCAGGCCGGGCGGCCCTGGTACTCCGCCGAACGCGGGATGGCCGAGTACGTGCGCCGGACGACGACGTACGACCCGTTCGGCCGGGTCGCCTCCGACAAGGTGACCGAGGCCGACCCGGGGGGCGGCGCGCCGCGCGTCGTGCACGGCACGGAGTACGGCTACGACGGCGACGGCAACCTCACCTCGAAGAAGACGATCGCCGAGGACGCCGTCTCGGCCAACGCCTACGGCTACGACGGCGCCAACCGGCTCACGACGTGGACGGCGCCGGACGGCGCCGTCACCGGCTACGCGTGGGACGACGCCGGCAACCGGACCAGGGCCGGCGGCACGACGTTCACCTATGACCAGCGCAACGCGCCGCTGACGGCGGGCGACACGACCTACACCCACAGCCCGCGCGGCACGATGACGTCCGCGACGAAGGGCGGCGCGACGACCACGACGGCCTTCGACGCGTTCGGCCGCATGGTCGCCGACGGCGCCGTCGGCTACGGGTACGACAGCCTGAATCGCGTCGCCACCCGGGACGGGGCCGCGTTCTCCTACTCCGGGATGGAGAACGACGTGGTCTCCGACGGCGTGCGGGTGACGGGCCGCGGGCCGGGCGGCGAGCCGGTGTCGGACCGGGCGGTCGGCGACCCGGCGACGGCCAAGCTGCTGTACGCCGATCAGCACGGCGACGTGACCGCCCGCTACCGGGGCCTGGACGCCTACGGGCAGCGCGTGTTCGACCCGTTCGGCGCGGTGCGCTCCACCACCGGGGAGATGCCGAACCTCGGCTTCCAGGGCGAGTGGACGGATCCGGCCAGTGGCGCGGTCAACATGCACGCGCGCTGGTACCAGCCCAGCCATGCCGGGTTCACCAGCCGCGACACGTTGACCGTGCCGGCGACGCCCATGTCGGCGGCGGCCAACCGGTACGGCTACGGCGGCGGCGGCCCGCTGAACCACACCGACCCCTCGGGGCATTGGGTGTTCGCCGCCCACCTGCTCATCCACGGGGCGATCTTCGTGGGTGAGCTGATCTGGGCGCCGGAGGCGCACGCGCCGACGTGCCCCTGCCCTCAAAGCGGCGGCGGCAGCAACGTGTCGAGGGCCACGAGTTCGGTGATGCCGTTCGACCCGGCCGGGGAGGGCGGGACGAGTGCGGGCGGCCCGGGCAAGCCGGGCGGCGGCAGGAAGCCGGTCAAGCGCCCGCGCGTGCTGCCGCCACCGCCGCCGCCCCCGCTGTGGCTGGTCAACCTGTGGAACCCGGTGCCCCGCCAGGAGCCCGGCGCGACGACCGTCGAGCGCCCGGTCATAGTCGGTCTCGTTCCCGCCCCGGTCATCGACCGCTCGCTCGACCTCGCGGGCACGCTGATGAAGACGACGGGAACGACGGCGTGGACGGCGGTCGGCGGCGTGCTCGCCCTGGTCTTCGCGATCGCCGTGATCGCCAAGCTGTCGAAGGACGACGCGGAGATCCTCACCGACGAGATCGAGCGCTGCCTGACCGGGACGCAGCGAACGGCCATCACGTACTGGGATCTCGACGACCTCGGGCGGGCGACCGGCGCCGACGCCTGTCTCGACAAGAGCAGCCTCGTGCCGAACGCCCAGGATCACGACGCCTACAAGGCCGACAAGAGCATCAAACCGGTCGGGAAGGACGCGACCTACACCGACAGGGGGCATCTGATCGGCGCCGAGTACGGCGGCTCCGGCAAGCACCGGGAGAACCTGGTGCCCCTGACGCACCGGGCCAACAACCAGATGTACAACCAGTTCGAGAAGTGCGTCGCCGAACGGCTGGAACAGGGCGAACGCGTCTTCGTGCTCGCCGTGCCCGCCTACAAGGAGGACCAGCTCGCGCCGTACGGGGTGCAACTGACCGCGATCGGCGACAAGGGTTACCGGCGCTATCTCAGCGTCGTCAACGACTCGCATCCGCGCGGCCCGCTGACGGAGTACTGCGCGTGAGCCGGGCCTGCCGGACCATTCCTGCCCGGACCATCCTTACGGGGGTTTCGTGAAACTGTTCAGATTATCCGCGGCCGTGGTGGCGGGCGTGAGCGCCGCGGCGCTCCTGACCCCACCGGCGCAGGCCGCGCCCGCCGGACTGACGCCGCCCGCCGGGCAGGCGCAGGCGCTCCAGCGGCTCGACCCCGCGGCGCGGGTCGCGGCCGGCGTCGAGGACCTGGCCGCGAGGGCGCGCGGCCGGTTCCTCCCGCTGGAGGAGGACGCCGGGGGCCGCAGCGTCGTGTACGTGCACGGCGACTCGCGGGCCGCGCTGGCCGAGGCGGTGGCCGAAGCCGGCGGCGTGGTCACCGACGGCACGTCCGGCCTCGTACGCGCGTCCGTGCCGCCTGACCGGCTCGTCGCCCTGGCCCGGCAGGCGGGCGTCAAGGAGGTGCGCCGCCCCGACACCGCGGTGCCGATGGCCCTGCTGTCGGAGGGCGCGATCGCGGCGGGCGCGCCCGCCTGGCACGAGGACGGCAAGCAGGGAGCCGGCGTCAAGGTCGGCATCCTGGACGTCGGGTTCGGCCGGCTCGACACGGCGCGCGCCAACGGCGAGCTGCCCGCCACCGGCATCACCACCTACGACGGCGCCTGCGGCCCGGAGCACGCCAGCTCGCACGGCACCACGATGGCCGAGGTCGTCCACGACATGGCGCCGAAGGCCGAGCTGTACCTCGCCTGCGTCAAGGACACGCTCGACTTCGACGACGCCGCGCGCTGGCTGAAGGACCAGGGGGTGCGGGTGGTGAACGTCTCGCTGGCCTTCCCCGGCATCGCCCGGGGCGACGGCGGCCCCGCTCCGGGCGGGGCGCCCGACTGGTCGCCGGCCGGTGTCGTCCGCTGGCTGCGGGCGTCGAACGTCCTGGTCGTCGCGGCCGCCGGCAACGAGGCGGACAAACACTGGGCCGGTACGTTCACCGACGACGACCAGAACCAGTGGGTCAACATCAGCGGCGCCGGCGAGAGCCTGGCCTTCACCGTGCACGCAGGCTCGGAGGTCACCCTGGAGCTGAAGTGGGACGCCTGGCCGGCGACCACCACCGACGTCGACCTGTACGTGATGCCCACAGCGGTCAAACCGGACGGCCCCAACGATCCGGCCATCGTCGCCAAGTCCATCCGCCCGCAGGCCGGCACTCCCGGCGGGCTCAGCCCGGTCGAGACCGTGAAGCTCGCCGCCTCAGGTGAGGAGGCGGCCACCTACTTCGCGTACGTGCAGGTCAAGCAGGTGCAGATGCCCTCGTCGGCCCGGTACGACCTCACCGCCTACGGCAACGCCGGCGGATTCTCCTACAGTTCGAGCGCGGGCACCATCGCCGAGCCCGCCACCTCGCCGGCCGCTCTGACGGTGGGGGCCATCCGCCCCGGGGCGACCTCGCTGGAGCGCTACAGCAGCCGCGGGCCGACGATCGACGGCCGTCGCAAGCCGGACCTGGCGAGCTACACCGGCGTGAGCACGTTCACCGGCGGGACCGGGACGCGCAGGCTCGCCGGCACCTCCGTCGCGGCCGCGCACGTCACGGGCGCGGCCGCGCTGCTGTTCGGCGCGAACCCGGGCCTCGACGCCTCGCAGGCGCAGTCCGAGCTGACCTGGCGCGCCAACCCGCCCGGCCTCGACAACGACCGGGGGCACGGGCTGATGGAGCTGGGCCCCGTACGCGTCCCGGCCCCGCCGAAGGGCAGCGCGTACACGCCGATCCCGCTGCGGCGGGTGCTCGACACGAACGGCTCGGTCGGCAACCATCCGGGAGCGCTGACGGCCGGCGAGGAGTTCTCCCTGCGGATCGACGGGCTGCCGGACGACGTCACCGCGCTGGCGCTGCAGCTCACCGGGATCGAGGACGACCTGACCGTCCCCAAGACCACCACCATCGAGGTCTACCCCTACCAGGGCCGCCCGACCGGCGTCACCGCGATGGAGGTGACGTCGGGACGGGTCGGCGAGACGATGGTGATCGCGACCGTCGACCCGGCCGACAAGCACGTCAGGATCCGCAACACCAAGGGCAGGGTGCACCTGATCGCCGACCTGGTGGGCTACTTCAGCCCGACGACCAGCGCCTCCACCTACTTCGGGCTCCAGCAGCCGGCGCGGATCCAGGAGACCGGCGTGCACGCCATCCCGAACGCGAAGTACGGGCCCGGCGAGCAGCGCCGGATCCAGATCCGCGGCGTCGCGGGGGTCCCGGCCGACGCCACCGCGGTCCAGCTCAACCTGACCGCGTCCGAGGCGAGCGTGGCCACCCACCTGCAGGTGTTCACGAGCACGAGCTGGGGCGCCTGGACGCTCAGCCCGTACCCCGGCGACGAGCTCACCCACACGATCATCGTGCCGATCGCCGAGGACGGCTCCGTACAGGTGCTCAACGAGGCCGGCACCGTCCACCTGGCCGTGGACGTCCTCGGCTGGTTCGGGCGCGGCGACGGGGCGAGGTACGTCCCCCTCCAGCACCCGACCCGCGTCCTGGACACCGAGACCGGCATGTCCGCGCCGCGCGGCCAGCTCGCCCCCGGCGGCGAGGCCACCGTCCCCGTCGGCGGCCTCGGCACCGTGCCGTACACCGCCACGGGCGCGGTCGTGTCCGTCCGCCCCGGCTTCTCCCCACGTCCCGGGCGGACGCGAGTGGGCGTGTACGCGGAAGAGTTCGGCTGGTCGGGCCGGAACCTGCTGGTGTCGAACAGCACGCTGTCCTATCGGCAGAGCAACGTGGCGCTCACCCCGCTCGGCGCCTCCCGCACGCTCGACGTCCGCAACAACACCGGGCACAGCCATGTCGGCCTGGACCTGTGGGGCTATTTCGTCGGCGGCCAGGCCGTCGCCCCCGCCCCGCTGCCGGCGCCGGACGGCTGGTGGACGTTCGACGAGGGCGCGGGCGACACGATCGCCGACTCCTCCGGCGGCGGCCGCGCCGCGACCAGGACCGGCGGGATGACCTGGACCGGCGGGCGCGACGGCGGCGGCGCGGGACGGTTCGACCGCACCGGGTTCGCGGCGACGTCCGGCCCCGTGCTGCGGACCGACCAGAGCTTCACCGTGAGCGCGTGGGTCTCGCTGCAACGGTCGGACGGCTGGTTCACCGTCCTGTCCCAGGACGGGCAGACCAACTCGCCGTTCATGCTCCAGTACGCCGACGACGTCGACCGGTGGAGCTTGTCCACCTCCAGCGGCGACCAGCCGAACGCGACCTCGGGTCGCGCCGCCGCGCCGACGCCGCCCGTCCTTGACCAGTGGACCCATCTGGTGGGCGTCTACGACGCGCCGGCCAGGCAGACGCGGCTGTACGTCAACGGCGCTCTGGCCGGGCGGCTCGACGGCGTCACGTTGTGGCAGCCCGCGACGCCGGGTCCGTTCGTCATCGGGGCGTCGAAGTGGCTCGGCAACCGGGTCGATCACTTCGCGGGCTCCGTCGACGACGTACGGGCCTACGCCACCGCGCTGCCGGAGTACGAGATCATCCGCCTCCACCACACCACGGCGTCCGCCGGGCGCGGCTGACGGACGCTCCCTCCCGCCGCCCGGCACGGTGACGTCGGCGCGTCAGCCGTGGTACGGAGGGACCGGGCGGCCTCGGGGACCACGGTCCGGCCCGACATGTCGAGGGTGTCGATGACGAGGTCGCCGGGCCATCACGCCTTCGGCCCGGCGACCACCCTGTGCTTCTGCTCGGCGGAACGGCTGCGCGGTGAGATGACATCTGTCATCAGATTTCGGGTGTACCGGACACTATGGCGGCTTCGCGGGGATCGCCAGCATGGTCGCTATGCGAAAAGCGTTGATCCCTCTGGTGGCTCTGCTGCTCGCGGCCGGCGCGGCTCCCGCCGTGGCCACCACGACCGCCACCACGACCGCCGCCGCTCCCGCGATCACCTGGTCCGCGTGCACGGGCCTGCCGGGCCCGGCCGACCTGGAGTGCGGCACCCTCACCGTCCCCCTCGACTACGACGACCCGGACGGCAAGACGATCGACCTCGCCGTCCTGCGCGCGAAGGCCGGCGGCGACCGGCTCGGTTCGCTGGTGTTCAACTTCGGCGGACCCGGCGCCCCGGCGGTCGAGGCGCTGGCCGCGGCGCTCGGCAGCTACACGGAACTGCGCGAACGCTACGACCTCGTGGCCATCGACCCGCGGGGCGTGGGCAGGAGCTCACCCATCACCTGCGGCACCACGGCCGAACTCGACCGGTTCTTCGCCACGGACGGCAGCATCTCCAAGCCCGCGGAACGTCCCAAGGTCCTCGCGGCGGCCAGGGAGTACATCGACGCCTGCGTGCGGAACTCGGGCGAGATCCTGCCGCACGTCGGCACCCCGAACGTGGCTCGCGACCTCGACCGCCTGCGCACCGCGCTCGGCGAGGACCAGCTCGACTACCTGGGCTACTCCTACGGCACGATGCTGGGCGCGACGTACGCGACGCTCTATCCGCGCAACGTCGGCCGCATGGTCCTGGACGCCGCGGCCGACATGACCCAGCCCTATCTGAGCCTGGCCGAGGCGGGGGTCGCCGGGCGCGAGCGCACCTACCGCCTGTTCCTGGACGACTGCGTCAAGAACGGTTGCGACCTCGGCGCCACGGCGAAGGCCGCGAACCGGACCGTGGAGCGCCTGGTCAACCGGCTCAAGACCACCCCGCTCCAGGTCGGCAAGCGTAAGCTGAGCGGGGCGCTGGCGACCGTGGGCGTCGCGATCGGCCTGTACAGCACGTCGACGTGGCCCTTCATCGAGTCCGCCGTGAGCAAGGCGGTCGACGGCGACGGGCGTGACCTGCTGGCGCTGTCGGACATCTACACCGGCAGATCGCCGGACGGGCGCTACTCCACGATGCTCCAGGCGGCCTCCGCCGTCGTCTGCCGCGACGCGGTCGAGTCGCCGACGCTGCGGCAGATGATCGAGGCCGACCGGCGGCTGCGGAAGGTGTCGCCGCTGTTCGGCGCGGGGACGCCGCTGTGCTCGATGTGGCCGGTCCCGGCCCAGCCGAACGATCGGATCGACGCGACGGGCTCGGGCCCGATCGTGGTCATCGGCGGGAAGGCGGACCCGGCGACGCCGTTCGAGTGGGCGGAGAGCATGGTGCGCAAGCTGAGGACGGGCGTGCTGGTCACCTTCGAGGGCGAGGGGCACGGCTCGTTCGGGCTGGGCAACACGTGCGTGGACGCGCTGATCCACGCGTACTACTTCGACGGGACGGTGCCGGCGGCGGGCAGTTCCTGCCCGGCAGGCTGATCGCCTTCGAGCACCGCCGGGTCTTCCTGACGGACCTCTCCAGCAGGCCCGGCGCGACCGGAGTGGATCAAGAAATTCGCCCGTACGGAGAAGATTGTGAAGGCGGCGTCAACCGGGACGTCAGCCAACCTCGATACCAAGATCACATGAAGATCAACCGCAACGTCATGGCCGCCACGGCGATCGCCATGACCGCCGCCGCCACCTTCGCCGCCCAGCCGGCCTCCGCCGCGAGCCAGGCCGCGGCCGTCTGCCCGACCGGTTACCTGTGCCTGCAGCCGAGCGCGTCGTCGGCCAAGCAGGTCCTCGTCAAGCAGGGCGACAGCCGCTCCTTCTCCGGCGGGCTGCAGGTCAGCCAGGTGACCAACCAGACCGGCGTGGCCTACTGCGTCAGCAGCACGCCCTACGGCTACACGCTGGGCGCCAGGAAGACGGCGACCCGTGCCCACACCGTGCTGTCGGTCAAGCCGGCCGGAGTCTGCGCGGCCTGAAGGTGACGAAGCCCGGGTTCCGGAACATCCGGGCTTCGTGCCGCTCTGGCTCATGTGGGCGAGGCGGCTCCGCGAGATCATCAGGCAGAGATCGCCAGGCCGGCGGGACGGCGGGCGTGCCCGCATCAACCGATCGGTTGATGCCGGAATCCACCATCCCGCTCTCCGGCCGGACGACGCGCCGCCCCCGTTCCCGCGCGATTCTCAAGGCATGCCAACACACCGCGAGCCCGCCCTCCGCGCCATCGGACTCCGCAAAGCCTTCGGCGACCACGAGGCCGTCGACGACATCCACCTCACCGTCCCCGCCGGATCCTTCTACGGCCTGGTCGGCCCCAACGGCGCCGGCAAGACCACCACCCTGGCCATGGCCGTCGGCCTGCTCCGCCCCGACGCGGGCAGCGCCGAGATCTTCGGCGTCGACGTCTGGCGTGACACCGTCCAGGCCAAGGAACTGATCGGCGTGCTGCCCGACGGCAACGCCCTGCCGGAACGGCTCACCGGCCGCGAGGTCCTCACCTACCTCGGCCTGCTGCGCGGCCTGCGGCCCGCCGTCGTCGCCGAGCGCACCGACGAACTCCTCCAGATCCTCGAACTCGACTCCGCCGAGCGGACCCTGGTCATCGAATACTCCACCGGCATGCGTAAGAAGATCGGCCTGGCCGTCGCCCTCCTGCACGCGCCCCGCCTGCTCGTCCTGGACGAGCCCTTCGAGGCCGTCGACCCCGTCTCCGCGGCCACGATCAAGACCATCCTGCGCAGGTTCGCGGGCAACGGCGGCTCCGTGATCATCTCCAGCCACGTCATGGCCCTCGTCGAGCAGCTCTGCGACCACGTGGGCGTCATCTCCGACGGCCGCGTCGTGGCCGCCGGGCCGCTGGCCGACGTACGCGGCGCGGCAACCCTGGAGGACGCCTTCGTCGACCTCGTCGGCGCCCGCACCGCAGGAACGGAGGGGCTGGCATGGCTCACCTCCTGACCCCCGGCCCGGCCGCCTCGGCACAGCACATGATCCGCATGCGGCTGGCCCTCATGCGCAACTCCCTGCGCGGCGACAACGCCTCCAACCTCTACACCGGCGTCGCGGGCGGGCTGACCCTGGCCTTCGCGACGATCGCCGTCGCCGTCCTGTGGCCCGCCTACCTGCCCCTCACCCTGGCCGCGTGGCTCTCCGGCTGGATCTTCGGCCCGATCTTCATCGGGGGCGGCAACGAGGCCCTGCGCCCCGAGTACTTCTCCATGCTCCCGGCCACGCCAGGCCGGATCGCGGCGGCACTGCTCGCCGGAGCTTTCGCGGGCCCCGCACCCGCTGTCAATCTCATCGCCCTGCTGTCCCTGCCCGTGTACGGCTGGCGCTTCGGCCCGGCAGGGGTGCTCATCGGCCTGGCAGCAGCCGCCACCACACTCATCACCATGGTGATGATCTCCCGCGTCATCGTGGCGCTCATCGGCCTGTTCGTCAGATCCCGCGCCACCGCGGCCGCCGCCGGCATCGTGACCGGCACCGCCATCGCCCTGTGCACCAACGGCTGGGCACCCGTCGCGGCTCTGGGCGGCGCCGACACCGCCGCCTGGTCGCAGGTCCTCGTCCGCGTCCTGCCCTCCGGCTGGGGCGTGGCCGCCATCGAAGCCCCCTGGCCCCTCGCCCTCGCCATCCTCGTCGCCAACGCCGGCGTGATCGCCCTCCTCCTGGCCGCCTGGGCCGGCCTGCTGTCACGACGCGTCGTCTCGGCCGCACGCGGCGGCGTGCCGCTCCGCCGCGGCGCGCCCCGCCCCTTCCCCGCCACCAGCCGGGCCCGCATCACCGCCGCCAAGGAGCTGCGCGCCTGGTGGCGCGACCTCGTCCGCATCCAGCTCCTGGCCACCGCCTTCTCCTACGCCATCCTCACCCCCCTCCTGCTCCTCGCCCTCGACGCCTGGATCATGGTCCCCTTCGCAGGGCTCATCGCGATCGTGATGGCCGCCGCCTCCTCGGCCAACCTCTACGGCGCCGACGGCACCGCCCTCTGGCTCACCCTCATGACCCCCGGCGCGGAACGCGCCGACGTCCGCGGACGCCAACTGGCCTGGCTCCTCGTCGTCGGCCCAGCCGCCGTGCTCCTCTCCCTGGCCGGCACCCTCGTCAGCGGCCAGACCTGGGCCTGGCCATGGGTACTCGGCCTGCTCCCCGCCCTCCTCGGCGGCGGCGCCGGGATCATCGTCCTGCTCGCCGTCACCTCGCTCGTCCCCGGCACCGACCCCCACAAGCGCGGCGGCAACCCGCTCAGCACCGGCGCCGACGAAACCGCCGAAACCAGCCTCGCCTGGCTCGTGCTCATGGCCGTCCCCGCCACCGCCCTCCCCACCGCCGGCGCCATCCTCCTCAACCCCTGGGCCGGCATCGCCACCGGCGTCCTCACCGGCGCCCTCAGCGCCTGGGGACTCGGCAAGATCGCCTACCGCAGACTCGAGAACCACGGGATCGAGCTGCTCAACCTCATGAAGCACGGCCCCGCGCCCCAGGCCGGCAAACCCACCACCGCCGACCTCCCCATCCACCACCGCATCGGCGTCACCATCTGCTACCTCATCGCCTGGCTGCCCCTCTTCCCCCAGGGACTCGTCCCCATGGTCATGAAGATCTTCGGCATCGGGGATCCCGGGTGGTTCCTCGCCCTGCACCTCCCGCCCATCTGGCAATGGCCCACCGTCATCTTCATGATCGCCCTGGGGCTGCTCATGTACGGCTACGCCATCCTGATCCCCATGCGCCTAAACTCGCCCTCACCGGCCGCCACCAGGTGAAAGCCATCCATACCCGCGAGGAGGGGCGCACCCCAGATGAACGACCCCTTTCCGCCTTCGGCTTGGGAGCAACGCTTCGAGCGCGCCGTCGAGATCGTCCCCTACATCACCCTCGCCGCTTCCCTGGTCATCAGCCTGGCCTCACCCGACCGGCCCGAAGGCGGGATCCCCCGAACCCTCGCGCTCACCGCCGTGGCCCTCGCCTGGATTCTCGCCGCCCACACCCTCCTGCCCGCGGCCCTGCGCGGACGCCGGGTCGTCGTCACCGTTCACTTCCTCGGCGTCCTGGTCACCGCCGGGCTGCTCGCCTTCCACCACCCCAGCTTCCTCATCTACTGCATCTCCGGCTTCTTCCTCGCCGCCAACTTCGCTCCCTCCAAGTGGACCTTCGCCGCCGTCGCCGCCACGTCCGTCGTCCTGTACGGCTCGACGCTCGACTGGGCCCAGGCCACCATCCAGCTCATCGCCTTCCACCTGGTGATCATCGCCGTGCAGACCGTCGCCATCGGCGGCGGCTCCATCGCAGGCATCAAGATCGAGAACCGGCAGCGCAAATACCAGAAGGCAGTCAACGACCTTCAGATCGCCCTGGAGGAGAACGCCGACCTCCACGCCCAGCTCCTCGCCCAAGCCCACCAAGCCGGCATCCTCGACGAACGCCGGCGCATGGCACGCGAGATCCACGACACCCTCGCCCAGGGCCTCACCGGCATCATCACCCAGCTACGCGCCGCCCAACGCGTCGAGGACTCCGACACCCACGTCGAACTCGCGCTCACCCTCGCCCAGGACAGCCTCACCGAAGCCCGTCGCTCCGTCGCCGCCCTCCAGCCCCACCAGCTCGAGGACGCCCACCTCCCCGAAGCCATGACCACCATGGCCCGCAACTGGACCCAGACCACCAGCGTCGACCTCCACGTCGAAGTGACCGGCGACCGCGTCCCCCTCAGCCCCGCCATCGAGGTCACCCTCTTCCGCGTCGCCCAGGAAGCCCTCGCCAACGTCGCCAAACACGCGCGCGCCACCCGGGTCGGCCTCACCCTGTCCTACACCGGCACCGTCGTCCTCCTCGACATCCGCGACAACGGCACCGGCGTCCACAACCCCAACGGCAAAGGATTCGGCCTCAGCAGCATGAGACAACGCCTGCGCGGCGTCGGCGGCTCCCTCGAAATCGAGAGCACGCCCGGCGAGGGCACCGCCGTCAGCGCCACCGTCCCCGCGCTCCAAGGAAGCCCCCAGTGATCCGCCTCCTCATCGTCGACGACCACCCCATCGTCCGCGACGGCCTGCGCGCCGCCTTCGAAACCGAACCCGACATCGATGTCGCCGGAGAAGCCGCCAACGGCCGCGAAGGCATCGACCGCGCCGCCGCACTCGAGGTCGACATCGTCCTCATGGACCTGCGCATGCCCGAAATGGACGGCGTCACCGCCATCACCGCCCTGCGCCACTCCCACCCTCACATCAAGGTCCTCGTCCTGACCACCTTCGACGGCGACTCCGACGTCCTGCCCGCTATCGAAGCCGGCGCCACTGGCTACCTCCTCAAAGACGCCCCCACCGACGAACTCCTGCGCGCCGTCCGCGCCGCCGCCGCGGGCGAGCCGGTCCTGTCCCCCTCGGTCGCCGGCCGCCTGATGGGCCAGGTACGCCGACCGGTCAAGGCCGCCCTCACCGACCGCGAACTGCAGGTCCTCGCCCTCGTCGCGGACGGCGCCTCCAATCGGCAGGCGGCCGCCAAACTCTTCATCAGCGAGGCCAGCATCAAGACCCACCTGCTGCACATCTACGACAAACTCGGCGTCCGCGACCGTGCGGCCGCCGTCGGCGAGGGGTATCGGCGCGGTTTGCTCAGTTAGCCGACCAGCCACCCGTCCGGCCCATGTGGCGCGTTCTCCTGCGTCCCTTTCGGTGGGATGCGCGCCTGCTGTCGCCCTGACATTACTTTCGGTGACAGATCGGATACGGTGTGTTTGTGAGACGTCTCCAGTTTGTCCTGCCCGCCACCGCCCTCCTCCTGGGCGCGGTCGCCGTCATCGGGCTCTTGCGCCGATATCTGCAGATCCGGACCTGCAACCATCTGATGGTGCAGACGAAGCCCGGCCGCTGGGAGGTGCCCGCGCCGCACGACGACGTGCCCGCCCAGTTCGGCGCGGACTTCATCGACGCGGTGACACCGGCGCGGTGAACGGGGTGCCGGGGGTCGTCCCGCCTGGGCGCGGGCCAGGGCCGGGGTGCCCGCCGTCACGTCCCGGCGGGGTCGCCGTCCTGGGATTGAGCGAGTTCGCGCAGTTCGGGGCCGTAGTCCGGGTGGGCGAGGGCGGCGGCGAACTGGGCCTTGAGGTAGTTGAGCGGCGACCCCGTGTCCCACCAGGTGCCGCCGATGACCTGCCCGTACACCTCGTGCGTGCGGGCATGGTCGTTCAGCGCGTCCGTGAGGTAGATCTCGCCGGCCGGGTTCTCGTGCCAGCTTCGGGTACGGGCTTCCAGCGCGTCGACGACGCCCGGCGTGATCACGTACCCGCCGATCGCGGCGTAGCGGGAGGGCGCCCGTTCGGGGGACGGCTTCTCCACCAGGCCGCCGATCAGCAGGCGCCCCTGCCCGAGGTCCTCCTTGACGACGGGGACGCCGTAGCGCGGCGCGTCCTGCGCGGCCATCGGCATCAGGGCCAGGACGGGGGCCCGCGTGGCCTCGTACGCGGCCTTGAGCTGCTTGGCCCGCGGCACCTCGGCCACGAAGACGTCATCGGCCCACAGCACCATGAAGGGCTCGTCCCCGAGGACGCGGGCCGCGTTCAGCACGGGAGTGCCGTTGCCGTAGGGCCCGTCCTGGTACAGGTACGTGATGCGGGCCAGCGACGACAGCTCGGCGACCGCGTCGGCCAGTTCGGGCTTGCCGGTCGTACGGAGCTGGAGCTCGAGATCGGCGTCCGGGGCGAAATGCTGCTGGATGAGGTGCTTGCGGCCCGAGGTGACGATGGTGATCTCCTCGATGCCCGACTCCACCAGCTCCCGGATGGTGTGCTCGATGACGGGCCTGTCGCCGATCGGCAGCATCTCCTTGGGGAGCGCCCTGGTCAGGGGCAGCAACCGGCTGCCCAGGCCGGCGACCGGAATCACGGCTTTGTGGATCACGTCGTCTCCTGCTCGCGCCTGCGTTGAGGCCACGACGCTACCGCAGCGGACGATTCCTCCCGATCCGGTGCACCGGCCGCCGCAGGTCGAGGCCGTCCGGGGTTGAGGCCGTCCGGGGTTGAGATCGTCCAGCGAGTGCGCTCGCGCCGTCCCGTTCCGGTCGCGCACACTGGCAGAGGGATCTCTGGCGCGGCGGGAGGCACGACCATGCCCACACGCATGACCCTGCTGATGGCGGCCGTCCTGCTGGCCACCGGCTGCACGGCCGCGCCACCATCACCCCCACCGTCATCGCAGCCGTCATCGCCGTCGCCGAGCCCGCCCGCGCGGGCCGCCGCCACCAGCGGCTGCCGGGCCGCCCAGCGCCTGGAGCCGGGCGCCCACCGCATCCGGCACGGCGGGCTGGAGCGGCGCTTCCTGCTGTCGGTGCCGGACGGGCCCGGCCCCCACCCCGTCATCCTCGACCTGCACGGCCTCAACTCCGACGCCGCCCGCCAGAGCGCCTACAGCCGCCTGGCCGACACCGGAGCCCGGCGCGGCTACATCGTGGCCACCCCGCAGGCCGCCGAGGGACGCATGGGCTGGACGCTGCCCCACACCGCGGGCCCCGACGACACCGGCTTCCTCACCGCCCTGCTCGACCACCTCGAACGCGGCCTGTGCGTACGGGCGGGCCGCGAGTTCGCCGCCGGCCTGTCGTACGGGGCCGCGATGGCCACCGCGCTCATCTGCGAACTGGACGGCCGCCTGGCCGCCGTCGCCGCCGTGGCCGGGCTCAACCTCGTCCGCCCCTGCCCTCGGGCCGTACCGCCCGTCACCCTCGTGGCCTTCCACGGCACCGCCGACCGCATCGTCCCCTACCGGGGCGGACATCCCCTGCGCGACGCCACCGGCGGCCTGCGCGAACTCGCCGACCTCGTCGTGCTCGACCCCGTCGAGCGGGCCGCCGACGGCTGGGCCGCGCTGCTCGGCTGCACCGGCCGCACCACCTCCGCCGCGGCCAGGAAGGTACGCGTGCGCGACTGGAAGACCTGCCGCGGCGGCGCCGCCCTGCGCCTGTACACGATCGACGGAGGCGGCCACACCTGGCCCGGCCCCATCGACGTGCCCTGGCTCGGGACCACCTCCCGCGACCTGGACGCCACCGCCCTCATCCTCGACACCTTCGACCGCGCCCCCGCCCGCTGAGCCGGGGAGGCGTCAGCAAGCGTCCCGTGCCGGACGAACGGCTACCCTTGTCGCTCATGACTCAGGTGGGACACCCGACGGCGCGCGCCCTGCTGCGCAGACTGGCCGTCGAACAGGCCGAATGCAGGGTGCCGTCGCTGACGGCCGTGATCGTGCGCGACGGGCGGCCGGTCTGGTTCGGCGGCCGCGGCCGGGTCGGCGACGACGCCCCGTCCGCCGCCACCCAGTACCGCATCGCCTCGATCACCAAGAGCATGGTCGCCGTCGTCGTCATGCGGCTGCGCGACGAGGGCCTCCTCGACCTGGCCGACCCCCTCGAACGGCACCTTCCCGGCACACCGTTCGGCCACCTGACCGTCGCCCAGTTGCTGTCGCACACCGCCGGCCTGACCGCCGAGCCGCCCACCGACTGGTGGGAACGCACCCCCGGCCTGCCCGCCGACGACCTGCGTGCCCGCCTGGGCCCCGCCGAGCTCAAACACCGGCCAGGACGCCGCTTCCACTACTCCAACGTCGGCTTCGCGCTGCTGGGCGAACTCGTCGGCCGCCTGCGCGGCACCACCTGGCTCAAGGCCCTGCGCACCGAGGTGCTCGACCCGCTCGGCATGCACGACACCACCCCCCGCCCGCGCGCCCCGCACGCCACCGGCTACGCCGTGCACCCGTGGGCGGACGTCGTCCTGGCCGAGCCCGAGCACGACGCCGACGCCATGGGCCCGGCAGGGCAGCTCTGGTCCACCCCGTACGACCTGGCGCGCTGGGCCGCGTTCCTGTGCGGGGAGAGCGCCGGCGTGCTGTGCCCCGGCACGCTCGCCGAGATGCGCGAACCGGCCGGCGTCGAGGACGGCGACACCTGGACCAGCGGGTACGGGCTCGGCCTGCAGCTCGCCCGCCTCCGCGGCCGCCGCCTGGCCGGGCACACCGGCTCCATGCCCGGCTTCCTGGCCACCGTGTGGGCCGACGCCGACGAAGGGCTGGGGGTGCTGTTCATGGCCAACACCACCGCCGGCATGAGCGGCACCCTGCTCCCCGACCTGCTCGACATCCTGGAAGAGCACGAGCCGCGCCTGCCCGACGAATGGCGTCCCGCTCCGGCCGACGCCGGCCTGCTCGCCCTGACCGGGCTGTGGCACTGGGGGCCCAAACCGTACGCGCTGCGGCTGCTGCCCGGCCGGGCCCTGTCGCTGGAACCGATCGGCGGGGGCGGGCGCGCCTCGCGGTTCGTGCCGCAGCAGGACGGGACGTGGCTCGGGCTGGACGGCTACTACGCCGGTGAAACCCTGCGCGTGGCGGCCGACCACCTCGACCTCAACACCTTCGTCTTCACCCGCGAGCCGTACGACCCGGCCGCACCGGTGCCCGGCGGGGCGAGCGACTGGCACGCCTGAACCCCGGCGGGCGCGGCGGCCATCGTTCGGCGCGACGGTCCGGGGGCGCGATGGTTCAGGGGGCGGCGGGCAGCAGCCTGGCCAGCCTGCGCAACGAAAGCCGGAGCAGCACCAGCGCGGGCGGGCGTACCAGCGGCCACAGCGCCCATCCCAGCGGCCCGAACGGCAGCTCCAGCTCCTCCGCCCACACCACGCGGCTGCCGCCCCGATGCGGGCGCACCCGGATCGCGCCCCGCCCGCGCACGAAACGGCCGGTGTGCGTGACGCGCACCAGCTCCGGCGGACGCCAGCAGGTGATCGTCATCGTGTCCAGGAAACCGAACGGCCACACCCCCGTGAAGGCGGCCACCTCGTTCTCGCCCACCAGCCTGGCCGAGGTCAGCACCATCCACTCCCGGTGCCGTGGCCAGTCGGTGATCAGCGCGAACACCTGCTCCGGCGGCGCACCGACCTCGACGGCCGCCGCCGCGTACACCGGTCTCATCCCGATCCACCTCCTCCGCTCACCGCCGTCCTCGCGGGCGCCCGCCGGACGGCCGGACCCGCCGACCATGTGTCGGCTCTCATGAAGTACCTGCTCGTGATCGGGCCCGCCGAATCCGACGTGCCCTGAGGAGATCGCCCGGCACGGCTGCGGCCGCACTCCCCGTGGCCGCGTCCGGCCGCCCGCACGGGGCCGCACGGGGCCCACGGCCCGATGGCATGATCGAGGTCATGGCAGCCACCCCCCTCGGCCCGGCCTACCACCGCCTGTGGACGGCCACGGCCCTGTCGAACTTCGGCGACGGCATCAGGAGCGCGGCGCTGCCGCTGCTGGCCGCCTCGATCACCACCGACCCGGTCCTGGTGGCGGGCGTGGCCGTGGCGGGGCAGCTTCCGTGGCTGCTGCTGGGGCTGGTGGCCGGGGCGCTGGTGGACCGGTTCGACCAGCGCCGCCTGGCGGTCCTCGTCGACTGCGGGCGCACGGTGGCGCTGGGCGCGCTGATCGTGGCCGCGGCCACCGGCAACGCCACCATGGCGTGGATCTACGCGGTGGCGTTCCTGTGCGGCGTGGGCGAGACCCTGCGCGACACCGCCACCGCCACGCTGCTGCCTCCCCTCGTGGCCGACACCGACCTCGAACGGGCGAACGGACGCCTGGTCAACGCCGAAGTGGCGGGCAACGAGCTGATCGGCCCGCCCGTCGGCGGCTACCTGTTCGGGATCGCGGTGGTGCTGCCGTTCGCGGTCAACGGCGGTGTGCTGGCCCTGGCCGCGGCGCTGATCTTCAGCCTGCCGAACGTGTTCGCGCCCGCCCGGGACGGCGAGCGGAAGGGGCGCATCTGGGGCGACACGGTGGCGGGCCTGCGCTGGCTGGCGGGCCGGCGACGCCTGCTCACGCTGACCCTGCTGTCCGGCCTGTTCGCCTTCGCCGACAGCATGTGGTTCGTCGTGCTCGTGCTCTATGTGCAGCAGGTGCTGCTGCTGCCCGCCGCCGCGTACGGGCTGCTGGTGGGCGTCGGCGCTCTGGGCGGGCTGGCCGGCGGTTTCCTGGCCGGTCGCATCGCGCGTGCCACCGGCCCCACGGTGGCGCTGGCCGGGTGCCTCGCCGCGGGCGCGGCCGGGCAACTGCTGCTGGGCCTGACGTCGGAGGTCGTTGTCGCGGGGCTGGGGCTGGTGGTCACCAGCGGCGCGTTCGGCGTCTGGGTGGTCGTGGCGCGTACGCTGCGCCAGCGGAGCACCCCGCGCGAGCTGCTCGGCCGGGTGACCAGCTCCGCCACGACCGTCGTAATGACCGCCTCACCCCTGGGCGCCCTCATCGGCGGTCTCATCGGCGCCGAGTTCGGCCTGCGCACCCCCATCCTGATCGGCGTCCCGGCGCTGGCCGTGGGCGCCTGCGTCGCGTACGCGGTCCTGCGCGACAAGCCGCCCTCGCCGTGACGGCCCCTCGCCGGTCCAGGGGCCGGTGCCGTCGTGCCGGTGCGGCGACAGCGCGAGATCGGGTTGGATGACAACCATGCGGGTGAAGATCGTCATCCAGCGGGTACGGGTGGGAGCCACGGAACATCGGGTGATCCGCCCGGCCAAGCCGCTGGCCAACGCGGCCCTCTTCGACTCCGGCAGCCAGCACTTCATCAACGTGGACCGGGACGACGGCCGTCGGATCGGCGCTCTGTGGCTGCTCGCCGCACGATCCCCACGCTCGCTGGTGTACCTGCCGATCCGCGCCGCTCCGTCCTCCCCCAGCGTCGAACTCCACTGGGACAGCCAGGATCGGCCGCTCGATCTCGTGCTGGTCCACCACTCGTTGCAGTTCCCGCCGTCACGCTGGAAGGAGGTGCGAACGAGGATCTCCGTCCCGAAGGCTCCCCGTGAGCTGCGGACCGCGAGCGTACCGGACACCGATCTCCCCGCCGACGACGAGATCGACTACCGCGCCCTGAACTACCGGGACAACAGGGACGTGCTCCACCAGCGCGTGTACGCCGAGACGCTGATTCTGACCGGCAGCGCCGCGGCGTTCCGGCAGCCGGCCCGCCATTTCTTCGCCGTGGCGAAGGAGGGGCCGCCCGCCGCGGCGACCTCGTTGTACCTCCCGCGCGGCTGCAACTATCACGTCTGCCGGCTGTTCTACTGGCCGCATCTGGATCCGGGCGACGGGCAGGAGATCCACGTCGAATACTCCCCGACCTGGGCGCGCTGACGTCAATGGCCCACATCCTATGATCTTCATAGCCTCCTCCGGTGATGGAAGGACACGAGAATGCGGCTCAGCCTCTCCCGTAACGTCCTGCTGGCAGTGGCGGCACTGGACCTGCTCGTCGCCTTGTTGATGGTTGCGGGGCGTTTGACGCCCACGCCGGCGGGGCTGGTGGCCGCGGCGGTGGTCGCGCCGCTGTCCGTCATGGGATACCTGCATGCGTACCGGCTGTTCAGGGCCGCTCGTGAGGCCGGCGCCGCGCCACGGGACGCGCTGCGGACGGTCGCCGATGCTCTGGTGCCGCTGCAGGTCCGCATGCTCATGAGAGCGGAGCACCGGAGCCTGGCCAGCTTCGCCCTGTGGGTAAGGCGGCGTCAGGACGGGGTGCCGCCGGGCGGTACCGCCCTGTCGTATGCGAAGAATCAGCGGCCGCTGCTGCTGATGCTGCTGTTCGCCGTGGTCGTGCAGGCCGTCGCCCTGGAGTGGATGCTGGCGGTCTCGAACGCCGCGGCCGGTCTGCGCGCCGTCGTCCTGGTGGCCGATCTCTACCAGCTCCTGTTCGTGCTGGCCCTCGGGGCGGCGTCGGCCACCCGGCCGCATGTCGTGACCGCGGCGGAGCTGCGCATCCGCTACGGCGCGTACTTCGATCTGCGCGTCCCGCGCGGGCTCATCGCCTCGGTCAAGGTGAGCCGGAACTACGACGCGCGCGGTGTGATCGCAGTGACGGACGGGCGCCTCACGCTGGGAGTGGACGCCCAGACCAACCTGATCGTCAACCTGACCGAGCCGATCGCCGTGACCAGGCCCCTCGGCCGTCGCGAGCGCATCACCACGATCCGCTTCTACGCCGACGACCCCGGCTCAGCCCTGAAAAGCCTGAAAGGGTCTTCGTAAGCCGGGTTCGGCCCTGCCCCCTTGCGGAGGGCCGGTCGGTGTCGAGACGGTCACCCGGCTGCTGCCGCATGGAGTTGTCCAGGTGAACAAGTGTCGAACTGTAGCGATCAATGCTTAAAGCGGATAGATCGCCCACTACGCTATGCCTCCATAGAGGAGAGGCGGCACGGGGCTCGTGGCATGAGGGAAGAATCCAGCGGTGCCTCGGGCTGGTGCGCCGCCCCGGCGGTGGGGTCCGAGCCGGGCACGCTCGACGAGCGACGGTGGACACATGCCGCGTGACCTGGAGGTCGTGTACGGCAGCCGATCGGTCTCCGCGGACGAGCTGTCCGACACGGCGGACCGGCTCGACCGTGCCGTGCGGCGACTGGTCGACACCCTGAGCCCGGGGGCCGAGCCCGAACGCCCGGGTGCCGAGTTCGACGTGGCGTACGCCGGGCTGCCCGGCCTTGCCCAGCAGACCTTCACCTCCGCGGCCGCACGGCTGCGTGACGTCGCCGCCAAGCTGGCGGAGGCGGAGCGGAACCACACGACGGCCGAACAGGCGAACGTGGAGGCCGCGCGAGCGGTGTGGCCCGCCGGTGAGCGGCCGTGGGCCTAGACCTGCCCGCCGGACTGTCCGGCGTGTACGACATGGTGCGCGACGAGGCTCCGTGGTCGAAAGACTGGAACGAGGAGCGGAATCTCCATCAGGCGCAGGCGTGGATGGAGGTCGGCTCCGCGGCGCAGGAGGCCGCGGGGCAGGCGGACGCCGCCGCGAGGCACATCCGGGCGGCGGGCAACAAGGGCGATGACGTGGACACGTTCGACGGCGAGTGGCAGGCCGCCGACGGCGTGCTCGCGCAGTTGGACGACTCCGGGAACGCCTCGCTGGCCACCGGCGCCATGACCGTCATCGTGGTGCTCTGGCGGATGCTCTGGAAGCTGCTGGTCATCTACCTGCTGACGGTCCTGCTCGTCTCGATCATCCAGGCGTTCCGGTTCGGCCCGGCCATGGGGTTCTTCCTGACCATCAGGCGGGTCACGGGTACCCGCAACGCGCTCAGGCTGGCCCTCGGCCAGGTGGAACGCAACATCGCGACGGTCGCCGTCACAGGCGCGCGCCAGGCTGCGGCCACGATGGCGTCATGGCCGCACTGGGTCCCCGCCGCGATCGTCACCGGGGGCCTGGCCTGGCAAGCGGTACGACTCGGCGTCGGCAGCAACGACGAGGGTACGCAGCGGGAAGTCGAAAAGATCCTCAACCAGACCCCCACCGGCCGGGCGGCGCTCGCCTGGGCTCGCGAACACGGCGTCACCGTGAGTTACCTCTCGGAGTCCGGAGGCGAGGAACACCTCGGCGACTACAACGCCGTGTACAACCACATCCGCGTCCGGACCGGCGAGGGCCGGTCCCCCGAGGAACTCGCCGCGACGTTCGTCCATGAGGTCGGCCACGCGAAGCACCGCTTGGCGGCCGACGCGAACAGCATGAGCCGCGACGAGTACATCGAGGCCCGGATCAGGGAGGAGGCGCGCAGCGAGGTCGCGGGTTACGAGATGACCCGTGAGTGGCAGTCCCTGCATCCCCAGCCGGTGAAGGACGTCTCCCAGTACGCGTACGAGAAGTCCTACTACGACGCCGTCGCACTGGCCGAAGCCGACCGGCGGCGGGCGGGCGAACCCCCGCTGACGGACGCCGAGCGGCAACGGGTCGGCATGGCGGCCAGCGAGGACAGGCAGTACCAGACCTACCGGCTCGACTCGTACAGCTATGCGGAGGACTACGGAACAGCCTGGGACCGGCGATGGCTCACCACGCTCAGCGAGCTGGCCCTCGGCCTCTGACCGCTCAACGTACGACGAGGACGACCTTGCCCGTGGTGCGGCCCGTCTCACCGTGGGTGTGGGCCTTGGCGGCCTCGGCGAGCGGGAAGGTCGCGTCGATGTGGGCGCGGAGCCTGCCCTCCCCGGCGAGTTCGGCGATCGCGAGCATGCCCGAACGGTCGGCCTCCACGAGCATCGGCGCCAGGCGGACGCCCAGCTCGGCTGCCTTCCTCGCGTCGGCTTCGACGCCGATCGGCAGGATCGAGACCAGCGTGCCGCCCTTGCGCAGGACGTCCAGGGAGCGGGTGCGGACCTCGCCCGCGAGGGAGTCCAGCACCACGTCGACGTCACCGGCCGCTTCCGCGAAGTCCGTGGTCCGGTAGTCGACCAGCTCGTCGGCGCCCAGCTCGCGCAGCAGCTCGTGCTTGCCGGCGCTGGCCGTGCCGATGACATACGCACCGCGTGCCTTGGCGATCTGCACGGCCAGGTGGCCGACCCCGCCGGCGGCGGCATGGATCAGGACCCGCTGCCCGGGACGGACGTCCGCGGTGTCGACCAGCGCCTGGTACGCGGTGAGCGCGGCGAGAGGCAGGGCGCCGGCCCGCACGTGGTCGATGTTCGACGGCTTGCGGGCGAAGCACCGGGCGGGGGCCTTGGCGTACTCGGCGTACGCGCCCGCTCCGCGCGGGTACGGCAGCATGCCGAACACCTCGTCGCCCGGCTCGAACAGGGTGACTCCGAGGCCGACCGCCTCGACGACCCCGGAAACGTCCCACCCGAGAACCGGGACGGGCTCAGGCACGCCCATCCTGCCCGCGCGGTGCTTCCAGTCGGTCGGATTGACCCCCGCCGCGTGGACCCGGACCACGATCTCGCTCATACCGGGCACGGGCCGCGGCCGTTCGGCCTCCTTCAGCACCTCCGGACCGCCGAAGGCGTCCTGGCTGATGACACGCATGGTGGCGCTGCTGTCGGTGTTTTCGGTCATGCCTCCAGCCTCCCGGGGGACTCACGATCGCAGCAATGGCATAATGGCCATCATTCGCTGGGATCCTGCCACCAGTCCCTGTGATCCCGCTTCCCGATGGAGTCCTGACATGACACGCGCGCATCGTGTGGTGGTCCTCGCCCTCGACGGGGCGTACCCGTTCGAGCTCGGCATGCCGAGCCGGATCTTCGGTGCGGCCGGAGATCGGTACGAGGTGCTGACCTGCACCGTCGACGGCGGGCCTGTGCGCACGACCGCCGACTTCGCCATCGCCGTCGAGCACGGCCCCGCGGTGCTGGGCACCGCCGACACGGTGGTGATCGCGTCGTTCGGGCCGTCCGCCGCCGTGGCCGAGCTGGTCTCGGGCGAGCTGCCGGAAAAGGTCGCGGCGGCGCTCGCGCTGATCAGGCCCGGCACCCGGCTCGTGTCCATCTGCACCGGCGCCTTCATCCTCGCCGCGGCCGGCCTGCTGGACAGCCGCCGGGCCACCACGCACTGGCAGGAGGCCGAGCGGTTCCGAAGCCTCTTCCCGAAGGTCGACCTGGACCCGAACGTGCTGTTCGTCGACGACGGCGACGTCCTCACCTCCTCCGGAGCCGCCTCCGGCATCGACATCTGCCTGCACCTCGTACGCAAGGACCACGGCAGCGAGGTCGCCAACCAGGTGGCGCGCCGGTGCGTGGTGCCACCGTGGCGGGAGGGCGGCCAGGCCCAGTACATCGAGCAGCCGGTCCCCAAGCGGCCGCAGGACAGCACGGCGACCACCCGGCAGTGGGCACTCGAACGCCTCAACGAGCCGCTCGCCCTGGCGGATCTCGCCGAGCACGCGCAGATGAGCCTGCGCACCTTCGCCCGCCGCTTCAACGACGAGGTCGGCATGAGCCCGGGCCGCTGGATCGTCCAGCAGCGCGTGGCCCGCGCCCGCCACCTCCTCGAGTCCAGCGACCTCCCGGTCGACGAGGTCGCCGGCCAGGCGGGCTTCGCCACGGGCACGTCCCTGCGCCAGCACCTCCACGCGGCGATCGGGGTGTCGCCGCTGGCTTATCGGCGGACGTTCCGGGCAGGGCGTTAGAAGATCGACTCCGCCTGAGCGGCGGCCGGTCGTTCGGGACACCTCCACGCTTCCACAAGGCAGTTCTACCGGTCGGCTGCGGGCGGTGCGGGGTGCGTGTGCTCGCGCTGGAAGGTGGCGTACAACCACCACAGGGACGGCAGGAGCAGCGCCGCGCCCACGGCCAGCGAGACGAGCGTGGCCGCCAGGACCGCGTCCGTCGCGGCGGCCTGGCGCAGCGTCAGCCCGGGCAGCAACGTCGGATACTGCCCCATGCCCCACCCCCACAACAGCCCGGCCACCGCCAGCGCCGCCGTCACCCGCACCGCCACGTAGGACCGCAGCCACAGCAGCACCAGCGACGCGAGCCCGGCCAGCACCGACAGCACCAGGAACGGCAGCGCGCGCCCCGACGTCAGCTCCGCGAACAGGCCGGGCGCGTCCGCCCGCAGCACCAGCAGCCCCGCCGCCGACAGCACCCCCACCACCGCGCCGCAGCCCAGCGCGCGCCGCCGGAACGCCTCGGTCAGCCCCGCGTCCCCGGTACGCTGCGCGTCCCTGGCCAGATAGACCGCCGCCAGGTACGCCGCCGTCCCCACCGCCAGCAGCCCGCCCACCAGCGAGGTCGGCCCCAGCCAACTGCCCACCAGGTCGCCGCGCGCCAGGCCGGGCGGCACCCGTCCGGAGGCGATGGCGCCGGCCGCCGTGCCCAGGAAGAACGGCGTCAGCACCGACGACACCGCGAACGTGCCGCCCAGCAGGCGCTGCTGCCACAACTCGGTAGACACCTTGCGGAAGGCGAAGGCCGCGCCCCGGCCGATGATGCCGAGCGCGGCCAGCGTGAGCGGGATGTAGAGGGTGGAGGTCACGGCGGCGAACACGGGCGGGATGCCCGTCCACATGAGCACGATCACGAAGATCAGCCACACGTGGTTGGCCTCCCAGACGGGGCCGATCGAATGCTCGATGAGCGCCCGCTGCCGCCGCCCCGCCCGCGCGCCGCCGGCCACCAGGTCCCAGAACCCGCCGCCGAAGTCGGCCCCGCCGAACAGCACATACGCGGTCAGCCCCGCCCACAGCACGGCCAGCGTGATCTCCGGCAACGGCATGGTCACACTACCTTGTAACCGGTGACGTCGCTCTCCTGCGGCGCGAGTGGCACCGGCACGTCACGCGCCAGGCTGCGCAGCACGTAGACCACCGCCGCGGTCAGCACCACGTAGACCAGCGCGACCAGCACGAACCCGTACACCAGGCCCGGCGCGGGATTGACCGCCTCGGAGGTGCGCAGGACGCCGTAGACCGTCCACGGCTGACGGCCCACCTCGGTCACCACCCACCCCGCCTCCAGCGCCAGCACCGCCGCCACGCCGGAGCCGGCCACCGCCCGCAGGAACCACCGTGAGTCCGGCAGGTCCCGCCGCCGCCACCAGCTCACCGCCAGCCACACCGACAGGGCCAGCAGCGCCAGGCCCAGCCCGACCATGATCTGGAACGCCCAGTGCACGACGTTGACCGGCGGCCGGTCGACGGGCGCGATGTCGTCGAGCCCGGCGATCACCGCGTCCGGGCTGCCGTGGGCCAGCAGCGACAGCGCGTACGGGATCTCCAGGGCGTAACGCAGCTCCCCGTCGACCGCCACGCCGCCCACGTGCAGCGGGGCGCCGCGCTCGGTCCTGAACAGCCCCTCCATCGCGGCCAGCTTGATCGGCTGGTGGTCGGCCACGACCCTCGCCGCCCAGTCCCCCACCACCATCTGCGCGGGCGTGACGAGCGCCGCCACGGTCAGCGGCAGCAGCAGCCCGAGCCGGTGATAGCGGTCGCGCCGGCCGCGCAGCATGGCCACCGCGTACACCCCGGCCATGCAGAACCCGGCCACCATGAACGCGGCCAGGATCATGTGCACCGTCTGCGCCGGCGTGGCCGGGTTGAACATCGCCGCCCACGGCTCGACGCTCACCACCTTGCCGCCCTCCACGGCGAACCCGGTCGGCGTCTGCATCCAGGCGTTGGCCGCCACCACGAAGAACGCGCTGGCCACCCCGGCCACCACGATCGGCACGCCGGTCAGCAGGTGCGCCCGGGGCGGGAGCCGGTCCCACGCGTACAGGTAGATGCCCAGGAAGATGGCCTCGACGAAGAACGCGATCGCCTCCAGGGCGAACGGCAGCCCGATGACCTCGCCGTACACGCCCATCAGCCCCGGCCAGAGCAGCCCCATCTCGAACGACAGGATCGTGCCCGACACCGCGCCCACGGCGAACAGCACGCCCAGCGCCCGCGCCCACCGGCGGGCCAGCAGCCGGTAGTGCACGTCACCGGTACGCTGCCCGCGCCACTCGGCCAGCAGCGTGATGGCCGGCATGCCCACCCCCAGGCAGGCCAGCACGATGTGCCAGCCGAGCGACAACGCCATCTGCGAGCGCGCCGCCGCCAGGTCGACGGGGCCGGCCCCCGCCGCCCAGGCCGGGCCGGCCGCCGTCAGGACACGCGCGAGCACCAGATCCTCCAGAAGGGGTCGTCCGACTTCCGCACCCGCCGCCACACTGAGTGACTTTTCGCAGGTCACACGCCTTGCCGGGCCTACCCCTTACGCCGCCCGCTCAATCCGCGCCGGGCGTCGGCGACCACGCGCCCGCCGGGCCGCCCCCCGACGCACCCGCGCGGGGCGCTCACGCCAGGAGGGCGGACGGGTCGCGTTCCGGCGGTCCGGCGGGCCACCACTCGCCCTCGCGGAGGACGAAGGGGTACCAGCGTCCGTCACGGCCGTAGCGCAGTTGCCGGGAGCCGAGGGTCCAGCGGTTGCGCCACGCCTCGACGGGCGGCGGCCGTTCGCCCTCCCAGCCGGACTCCAGCAGCGCCCGCGCCCTGGCCAGGTCGCGGCTGGGCGGCGTCCAGGAGTGTTCCAGGACCTCCAGGGCCTGTGCGCCGCCGTAGCGCCACGCCTGCACGGCGGCCTCGGAGCCGGGGCCGGGGCTGAGATCGTGCTCGGCGGCCAGCCGCACGCGGTCCTGGTGCTCGGTCAGCTCCGGCAGCTCCCCGCGCAGCAGCAGCTCGCGGGCCCGCGCGGCCGCGGCGGCCGCCAGCACCGCCAGCGCGGCCGGGTCGAGGCCGGGAGCGGGGTGCAGGGCGGGCGCGGTGTAGACGACGTCGTACGGCGGCGGCTGCGGCAGCGGCGGCACCCCGGCCGCGAACGCCACGCCGGCCGGCGTCCCGGACGGCGCCACGGCCTCCCCTCCAGCGGACCCTTCAGCGGGCACAGCGGTGGGCACAGCGGTGGGCACGTCGCGCTCCTGCAGCGCCTCGACCAGCTCGCCCTCGCCCCGCCCGCGCATGAGCAGCAGCACGAACGGGTCGGCGTCCAGCAGCCACGACGCCTGGTAGCACAGGGCGGCGGCATGCTTGCAGGGGTGACCCCAGTCGGGGCAGGAGCACTCGGGCTCCAGGTCGCCGACGGCCGGCAGCAGCGGCACGGCGGCGTCCTCGGCGGCCTCGACCAGCTCGTGCGGCATGTCGCGGTCGAGCAGCGCGGCGATGTGCCCGGCCTTGGCGGCGACCTGGTCCAGGAAGCGTTCCCAGGCGGCGTCGGTGAGCTGCTCGACGCGGACGACGACGTCGTACTCGCTCTCGGCGACGGCGGCGATGCGGCCGGGGCTGACCGTGATGGGGCCGAGCTGGCCGGTCTTGGCGTACGCGCGGCCCTTGCGCAGCAGGACGTGGTCGAGAGAGGTGTCCTCCACGGCCTGGACCCAGGCGCGGCCCCACCAGGAGGTGGCGAAGCGGGCGCCGGCGCGCTGCGGGGCGAACGCGGCGAATCCACGGGCGGCGGACTTACCGGAGGCGGTCATCGGAGCTCCACCAGGGCGGCGAGTTCGGCGTCGGTCAGCTCGGTGAAGGCGGCCTCGCCGGAGGCCAGCACGGCATCGGCGAGCGAGCGCTTGGCGGCGAGCATCTGGGCGATGCGGTCCTCGATCGTGCCCTCGGCGATGAGCCGGTGCACCTGCACCGGCCTGGTCTGGCCGAGGCGGTAGGCGCGGTCGGTGGCCTGGTCCTCCACGGCCGGGTTCCACCAGCGGTCGTAGTGGATGACGTGGTCGGCGCGGGTGAGGTTGAGGCCGGTGCCGGCGGCCTTGAGCGACAGCAGGAACACCGGCGCGCTGCCGTCCTGGAAGCGCCGCACCATCTCCTCGCGGCGGGCGACGGGAGTGCCGCCGTGCAGGAGCTGGGTGGCCACGCCGCGGCCGGTCAGGTGGTGTTCCAGGAGGCGGGCCATCGCGACGTACTGGGTGAAGACGAGCACCGCGCCGTCCTCGGCGACGATGGTGTCGACGAGTTCGTCGAGCAGCTCCAGCTTGCCGGAGCGGCCGGGCAGGTGCCGCCCGGCCTCTTTCAGGTAGTGGGCGGGGTGGTTGCAGATCTGCTTGAGCCCGGTGAGCAGCTTGACGATCAGCCCGCGCCTGGCCATGCCGTCGGCACCGGCGATCTGGGCCATGCTCTCGCGGACCACCGCCTCGTACAGGCCGGCCTGCTCGGGGGTGAGCGGGACGGGCCGGTCGGTCTCGGTCTTGGGCGGCAGCTCGGGCGCGATGCCGGGATCGCTCTTGCGGCGGCGCAACAGGAACGGCCCGGCCAGCCGCGCGAACCGCTCGGCCGCCTCGCGGTCGCCCGACTCGACCGGCTTGGCCCAGCGCGCGCGGAACCGGGAGAGCGGGCCGAGCAGCCCCGGCGTGGTCCAGTCGAGGATGGCCCACAGCTCCGACAGGTTGTTCTCCACGGGGGTGCCGGTCAGGGCGACGCGGGCGGCGGCGGGGATCTCGCGCAGCGCCTTGGCGGTGCCGGAGGCGGGGTTCTTGACGTGCTGGGCCTCGTCGGCGACCAGCAGGCCCCAGGGCTGTTCTGCCAGGCGGCCCGCGTCCAGGCGCATGGTCGCGTACGTGGTGAGCACGAACCCCTCCTGCGCCCCCTCCTCCGGCAGGGCCCGGCTGCCGCCGTGGTAGCGGTACACGGGCACCCCGGGCGCGAACCGGGTGATCTCGCGCTCCCAGTTGCCCAGCAGCGAGGCGGGGCAGACCACGAGCGTGGCCCCCGAGGCGCGGTGCAGGTGCAGGGCGATCAGCGTGATCGTCTTGCCCAGGCCCATGTCGTCGGCCAGGCAGGCGCCGAGCCCGAGCGAGGTCATCCTGACCAGCCAGCGCAGCCCGGCGAGCTGGTAGTCGCGCAGGGTGGCGGCCAGGCCGTCGGGCGGGGCGGCGTCGGCGGGCTCGGACAGGCGCTCGCGCAGCTCGTCCAGCCAGGCGGTCGGCTCGACGGGCACCTGTTCGGCCCGGCCGTCCTCCCCTTCGACCTCGACCGTGCCGGTCAGCGCCGCGGCCAGCGCCTCGATGCCGGTCAGCGGCTTGAGGTCGCGGCGGCGGGCCTTGCGGGCCAGGGCGGGGTCGATGAGCACCCACTGGTCGCGCAGGCGTACCACGGGGCGGTGGGCCTCGGCCAGGCGGTCCATCTCGGCGGCGCTCAGGCGTTCGCCGCCGAGCGCGAGCTGCCAGTCGAAGCTGGTCAGGTGCTGGCCGCCGAGGAAGGAGGGCAGGTCGGATGGTGCGGCGTCGCGCTCGCCGATGACGGCGCGGGCGCTGAGGCCGCGGACGAACGACCTGGGCCAGTGCACGTCCACCCCGGAGGCGGCCAGGCGGTCGACGGCTCCGGCGAGCAGCTCTTCCACGTCACCGTCGGAGAGGGTCAGCTCGTCGGGCACGGCGCTGTCGAGCAGGCGTTCCAGGCGCGGCCAGGCGCGGGCGGCCCGGCGTACGGCGAGGGTGGCCTCGATCCTGGCGCGGGCGCCGAGCGCCTGCCCGCGCCTGTGCTCCTCGCCGCGCCACAGGTCGGCGGCGTCCACCACGAGGGACGGGTCGGCCAGGCTGTGGAGCTGGACGACCGCGCGGAACTCGGCGGCGGCCGGGTCGTCGGCCTCGACGCGCAGCGACAGCCGCACCCCGGAGTCGAGCCCGGCCGAGACCTCCTCGGCCCAGCGGCGCAGGTGGGGCACCTTGACGGGCGCGGCGGCGGCGTAGGCGGTGGCGCCGGTGGCGCGTACGGCGCCGGGCGAGCGCGGCATGGCGTCGGCCACGGCGTCGAGGAAGGCCCGCAGCAGCGGTTCCGCGTCGGGCAGCAGCGGCTCCCCTTCGATGGGGGCGTCGGCGGGGACGGCGCGGGCGGTGGCGGGCATGGCGGCGGCCAGCTCGCGTACGCGCCGCACGTCGTCGGTGTCCAGCGGCCCGGCCCGCCAGGAGTCGTGCTCGGCGGGCGAGAGGCCGGGCAGGATGCGCCCGCGCGTGACGAGCTGCAGGGCCACCAGCGCCGCCGCTCCCCAGAAGCGGGCGGCCGGGTGCGCCAGCGGGTCCATGCGGGCCCTGGCCAGGCCCGCCACGGCCGTGCCGACCGGGATGAGGGTGGCCGGGGCCCTGCGGGTGCCCAGTGTGCCGTCCTCCCGCCGCTCGGCCACGGTGAGGAGACTCTCACCGTCGGGGTCGAGAAAGGCGACGTGCCCGGTTCGGGGCGGGTCGCCGGGCTGGAAGACTGCCGGGTGCCGGGCCAGGTCCGTCATAGAGCTCACGGCCGTACAGTGTACGGTACGTGAGGGTGTGGTTTACCACAGTCTGAGAACGGGCAGCCTCCTCATTCCCCGCTTATGCCGATCTTCCATAGCCTTATCCCCATGACTGATTGGCTGGTTGGACTGATGGAGAGCCTCGGGGCTCTCGGGGCGGGCATCGCGATCGCGCTGGAGAACCTCTTCCCGCCCCTGCCCAGTGAGGTGATCCTCCCGCTGGCCGGCTTCACGGCCAGCAAGGGCTCGATGGACCTGCTCGACGTGCTCGTCTTCACCACGCTCGGCTCCGTGGTCGGCGCCCTGGCGCTGTACGGGGTGGGCGCCCTACTCGGGCGCGAACGCACGCTGGCGATCGCCGCCAAGCTGCCCCTGGTCAAGCTCTCCGACATCGAGAAGACCGAGGCGTGGTTCCAGCGCCACGGCCGCAAGACCGTGTTCTTCGGGAGGATGATCCCCATCTTCCGCAGCCTCATCTCCGTGCCCGCGGGGGTGGAGCGGATGCCGCTGCTCCCGTTCACGCTGCTGACCACGGCCGGCAGCCTCATCTGGAACACTATCTTCGTGATGGCCGGCTACCTGCTCGGCGAAAACTGGGAGCTGGTGGAGGCATACGTCGGCGTCGGCACCAACGTGGTGATCGCGATCGTCGTGCTGGCGGTCGTGGTCTTCGTCGGCGTCCGGCTGGCCGAGCGGCGCAAGGGGAGGCATGGGAGTCGCCGCTGAGGGAGCGCGCCTGGTGGGCGCGGCCATGGGCGCGGTGGTGCTGGGCGCCGTCACCGCGCTGGCCGAGCTGGTGTTCCTGCTGCTGACGCTGCCGTTCCTGGGTAATCCGAACGTCGCCGCGGCGGCGCGGCGGCTGGCCCGGTTCGAGGCCCGCCGCCTGCGGCTCGACCCGGCCTCGCTCGACGCGCTTGACCCGGCCGAGCCCGGCGGCAGGGTCGTGCGCTACCTGGCCGCGCGGGTGCCGCTCGGGGTGCTGGGCGGGCTGGTGTTCGCGCTCCTGGTCGTCGGGGCGGCGATGGTGGCCCAACTCGTGGCCGCGTGGGTGCGGGGCGAGTCGTTCGACGGGATGTGGCCGGCGCCGCCGCTGGTGGCGTACCTGGCCGTGGGTTGTTTTGTCCTGCTTTTTCTGGATCTGTCGGGCTTGGTAGGGGTGCGGACGGTGGAACGGAGGCTGGCCCGGCACCTGCTCGGGCCCGACCCGACCGCGGCGCTCCAGCGCCGGATCGCCGAGCTGGCCGAGAGCCGCGCCGGGATCGTGGCGGCCGTCGACTCCGAGCGCCGCCGGATCGAGCGCGACCTGCACGACGGCCTCCAGCAGCGGCTCGTGGCGCTGTCGATGCTCATCGGCCGCTCCCGGCGGGGCCGTCCCGAGCTGCTGGAGCAGGCGCACCACGAGGCGCAGCAGGCGCTGGCCGAGCTGCGCGAGGTGGCCTGGCGGGTCTACCCCAGCGGGCTCGACTCGCTCGGGCTGGACGACGCGCTGGCGGGCGTCGCGGAACGCTCCAGCGTGCCGGTCGCCGTGCTCTGCCGGCTGCGCGAACGTCCGCCGCGAGCGGTGGAGACGGCGGCGTACTTCGTGGTGTGCGAGGCGGTGACCAACGCCGCCAAACACGCCGGCGCCACGCACATCACCGTCGAGGTGCACCAGATCCAGGACGGCGGGGAGGACGCGGCGGTGCTCGTACGGGTGCGCGACGACGGCGGCGGGGGCGCGCAGCCCTCGGGAAGGGGCCTGTCGGGCCTGGCCCGCCGGGTCGCGGCGCTGGACGGCCGGTTCGAGGTGAGCAGCCCGTCGGGCGGCCCCACGACGATCACGGCGGTGCTGCCGTGCGGGTGATCCTGGCCGAGGACTCCACGCTGCTGCGCGAGGGCCTGGTGCGGCTGCTGCTGGAGGAGGGCCACGAGGTGCCGGCGGCCGTCAGCGACGGGCAGGCGCTGGTGTCGGCGGTGGCGGCGCACCTGCCGGACATCGTGGTGGTGGACGTGCGCATGCCGCCCACCCACACCGACGAGGGGCTGCGGGCGGCGCTGGAGATCCGGCGCCGCTGGCCGTCGGTCAAGGTGCTGGTGCTGTCGCAGTACGTCGAGAAGCGCTACGCCACCGAGCTGATGAGCTCGGACGTGTCGGGCGTGGGCTACCTGCTGAAGGACCGGGTGGCGCAGGTCGGCGACTTCCTCGACGCGCTGGAACGGGTGGGCGGCGGAGGGGCGGCGTTCGACCCGGAGGTGGTGCGGCAGCTCCTGGCCCGCACGACGCAGGTCGACCCGCTGGCCCGGCTGACCGCCCGCGAGCGCGAGGTGCTGGAACGCATGGCCCAGGGCCTGACCAACGCCTCGATCGCCCAGGAGCTGCACGTCTCGCAGAGCGCGGTGGAAAAGCACGTCAACTCGCTGTTCGACAAGCTGGGCCTGTCGCACGCCACCGGCTACAGCCGCCGGGTGCTGGCGGTGCTGCACTTCCTGAAGTCGTGAGCGGCAGCGGTCACGAGGCCACCGAGACGACGTGCCGCACCGACGTGCGGTCGGCGATCAGCTCCAGCAGGCAGTCGGCCAGGTCGGCGCGGGTGGTGCTGAGGCCGCCCCGGACGCTGCGGTCGAGGGCCGTGCGGTAGCGGTTCGTCCGGCCGGCGTCGGTCAGGCGGGCGGGCCTGACGATCGTCCAGTCGGTCTCGCTCGCCCGCAGCAGGCGCTCGGCCTCGGCCAGGTCGGCGTAGCTGTGGCGGAACAGGCGCTGGATGACCAGGGGCTTGAGCACGTACCGGGTGAGGGGGCCGTCGCCGGCGTCGGCCACCATGCCCGCGGCGCCGACCGTCAGCAGCCGGCGCACGCCCGCGCCGCGCATGGCGGTCAGGATCGAGCCGATGCCGCCGGTCTGCACCGTGGTGGGGCCGCGCTCGCGCGAGCCCAGCGCGCTCAGCACGGCGTCGCGGCCCCGAACGGCGGGCGCGACGGCGGCCGGGTCCATCACGTCGGCCTCCACGACGTCCAGGCGCTCGCGCAGCTCGGCGGGCAGGCGATCGGCCCTTCGCACCACGGCGGTGACCTGGTGGGCGCGGTCGAGCCCCTGGCGCAGCAGCTCCAGGCCGGTGCCGCCGCTGGCGCCGAAGACCGTGATCCTCATGGCTCCCTCCAAGGGTGGGTAAGCGGTTACTCACCCACCCTACCCAGGGGGTACGCCGCCCGCCTCTCAGGGGAGGTTGAGCTGCCAGGAGACGCCGAAGCGGTCGTTGACCCAGCCGAACCTCGTGCTGAACCCGTACGAGTCCAGCGGCATCAGCGCCTGGCCGCCCTCGCCCAGCGCGTCGTACAGGCGCTGCAGCTCCTGCTCGCTGTCGCACCCGACGTACAGCGACATCGACGGCGTGAAGCCGAACTCGTGCCTGACGGCGCTGTCGATGCACATGTAGTCCTGACCCGCCAGCCGGAACGTGGCGTGCTTGACCGAGCCCTGCACCCCCTGCTCCCCCGGGCCGTAGCGCTCGACGGCGACCACCTCGGCGTCGTCGAACAGCGACACGTAGAAGGTCATCGCCTCCTCGGCGTCGCCGTTCTGGAACATGAGGAACGTGGTGATCTTCTGTGGCATCGGGAACGGGACTCCTACTCGGGTGCGTAAAAGGCGGTGGTGTTGGCGACGGCGGCGGCGACCTCGTCAGGACTGCCGCCCGCGGCCCGGTGCGCCTGGCCCCACGCCTGGCCGCTGGCCGTGATGAACGCGCGGCCCTCGGGGGTCAGGTGGAAGGTGGCCTCGTCGGACTTCTCGCCGCCCGACAGGTGCAGGGCCAGGCCCAGCAGCGCCAGGTCCCAGCCGACGCCGGTCGCGCCGGGCCCGAACTGCCCCCAGAACTCCTCGGGCACCTCGGCCGTGTGCCGCAGCTCGAACAGCGTGCCGCCGTCCTTGGCCGACAGGTGCACCTCGACCTCGGAGAAGCCGGGGTTCTCGCCGAACAGCCACGAGATCCGCAGCAGGCTCGGCGGCTCGCAGTGCAGGATCTCGCCGTGCGCGTTGCCCTCGATCCGGTACGAGCCCCCGACCCGGAAGTCCCCGCTGACGGGCAGGAACCAGCGGCTCAGCCGATCGGAGTCGGTGCACGCCTGCCACACGTCCTCGACCTCGGCGTCGTAGTGGCGGCTCAGCACGACGGCCTTGCGCGTGCCGTCGAGCAGCTCGCGATGAGCCCGGTTCAGCTCGTCGATCATCTTCATCGGGTGTCCTTCTCTCTTTCGCTCTCCATGCGGCGCCGGCGCTTGCCGCGGGCCAGCTCCGTCGCCAGGGCGTCCAGGTGCGGGCCCCAGAAGCCGCGGAACCGCTCCAGCCAGAGATCGATCTCCTGCAGCGGGCCCGGCTCGACGGCGTACAGCCGCCGGGTGCCCTCGGCCCGCACGCTGGCGAACCCGTTGTCGCGCAGCACCCGCAGGTGCTGGGAGACGGCCGGTTGGGAGATGCCGAACTCGCGCTGGATGACGGCGGTGACCTCGCCGGAGCTCTGCTCGCCGTCGGCCAGCAGCTCCAGGATCCTGCGGCGGACCGGATCGCCGAGCACATCGAATGCGTGCACGGCCCCGAGTATTTCAGGGCCTGCTTATATAAGTCAAACCTTAGTCATCGAGGCCACGGGCGCTCAGCGCCTCCCCCAGCGCGTCGGCGTGCCGCAGTGAGCTGACCACCAGGGGCACGGCGAAGGCGCGCAGGCTGCGCTCGACGCCCCTGGCCCGCTGCGCCTCCCTCACCCGCGTGGCCAGCTCCGCCACGACCGGCACGCTGCGTACGGTCAGCGACAGCAGCAACGACAGCCGCAACGGGTCCAGCCCGACGAACCGGGCCGGTGACAGGCACCGCTCCAGCGCGGCCATCATGTCCGAGACCCGGGTGGTGAGCGTCACCAGCCCCGCCAGCGCCACGGCCAGCACCACCCGCAGCGTCGTCGTCACCGCCCCGTCCAGCCCGGCGAACGCGAACTGCATCCCGAACAACACCACCGCGAACCAGCGCACCGGCCTGACCTGCGCCCAGGCCGCCGCCACGCCCACCCGGGCCAGTGCGTACAGCCCGGCCACCACGACCGCCGCCCCGGCCAGGGCCCACGGCGAGCGCAGCAGCACCAGCACCGAGCAGGCCACCGCCAGCCCGGCCAGCTTGACGCCCGCCGGCAGCCGGTGCAGCGGTGAGAAGCCGGGGACGTACGCGCCGGTCAGGCTGTTCACGCCGGTCACGCCATGAGCGCGCGGTAGTGGGCGACGGCCTCGGCCGGAGCGCCGTCGGCGACGACGCGGCCCTCGTCGAGCACCAGCACCCGGTCGAAGCCCGCCAGCAGCGGCAGGTCGTGGGTGACCACGAGCACCTGCTGCGGCATCTCGTCCAGCAGGGCCGCCACCTGGCGCGAGTGGCGCAGGTCGAGCAGCGTGGTGGGCTCGTCCATGACCAGGAGGTCCGGCTCCAGCACCATGATCGAGCACAGTGCCAGGAGCTGCTTCTGCCCGCCCGACAGATGGTGGGCGGGATGGTCGGCGTGATCGGCCAGGCCGTAGCGGGCCAGCACCTCCCCCACCCGGCGCTCCACCTCCGCGCGGGCCAGCTTCTTGCGGCGCAGCGAGAAGGCGACGTCCTCGGCCACGGTCGGCATCACGATCTGCGCGTCGGGGTCGGTGAACAGGAAGCCGACCCCGCGCCTGATCCGGCCGCCGTCGCGGCGGGTGTCCATGCCCAGCACGGTGACGCTGCCCGAGGTGGGCAGCGCCAGGCCGTTGACCAGCCGGGCCAGCGTGCTCTTGCCCGAGCCGTTGGCGCCGACCACGCCCACGCGGCGCTCCGGCAGCGACGCCGTGATGCCGCGCAGCACGTCACGCCGGCCGAGCCGGACGTGCACGTCGGCGAACTCGATCACTTCTCAGACCACCTCGAACAGGGCGGCCACGCCGAGCCCGCCGCCGACCGCGGCCGCCGCCAGCCCCAGCGTCCCCGGCGGGGCGGCGGCGCGAACGAGCCCGCTGAACAGCCTGGCCACCACGACCGCCCCCGTGGCCCCCCACGGATGGCCCAGCGCCAGCGCCCCGCCGTCGGGACACACCCGATCGGCGTCGGCGCCCAGCGGGTCGAGCCCGAGCGCGTCGGTGACGGTCAGCACCTGCGCCGCGAACGCCTCCACGATCTCCACCACCGCGACGCGTTCCATGCCCACCCCCGTACGCGCCAGCACCCGCCGCACCGCGGGCACCGGCCCCCATCCGGGCAGCGCCGGATCGCACCCGACCACGGCCCCGGCCACCAGCCGCATCCCCGGCAGGCCCGCGCGCAGCCGCTCGGGCACGACGGCCACCGCCGCGGCGCCGTCGCTGACCGGGGACGCATTACCGGCCGTCACTGTACCGTCCGCCACGAACGCGGCGGGCAGCCGGGCCAGCGACGCCGCCCGCAGCGGGCGCGGGCGCTGGTCGTCGGCCCGGCCGCCGACCGGGACGATCTCCTCCCCGAACCGGCCCGCGGCACGGGCGGCCAGGGCGCGGGCGTGGCTGCGGCAGGCGTAGGCGTCCTGGCGGTCGCGGCCGATGCCGTACGCCGCCGCCAGCGCCTCGGCCGCCGGGCCCATGTCAGGGTCGGGGTGGCCGTCGGGGGCGAACGGAGCCCGCTCATAAGGGGTCCGCGAGCCCGGGAACGTCCGCCGCGGCGCGGTCGAGGCGCTCTCGGCCCCTCCGGCGATCACCAGGTCCGCCTCGCCCGCGCGTACCGCCTGGGCGGCCACCAGGATCGCGGCCAGGCCGCTGCCGCACTGCCGGTCCACCGTGAGCCCCGGCACCTCGTGCCCGAGCCCGGCGGCCAGCGCGGACACCCGGGCCACGTTGCCGCCCGGGCCCATGCAGTTGCCCAGCACCACGTCGTCGACCCGCCGTCCCGGCAGCTCGGCGGCGACGGCCGCGAGCACGGGGGCGGCCAGCCGGTCGACCGTCAGCTCCTTGAAGGCGTGCCCCGCGGTCCCGATCGGCGTACGCCGCGCCGCCACCACGACCGGCGCACCCGGATCGAGCCGGCCCGGGTCGCCCCTGCCGAGGCCACCCCTGCCGAGGTCGGTCCTGCCGAAGTCGGTCCTGTTGGAGTCGGTCCTGTTGGAGTCGGTCCTGTTGGAGTCGCGCATGCCGAAGTCGCCCATGTCAGGACAGCCGGCTGATGCCGGGAAAGCCGTCGGACAGCCAGCCCGCCACCACCGCCCGCGCGGGCTTGCCGGTGGGGGTGCGCGGCAGGCTCGGCACCGCGTACCAGCGGCGCGGCCGTTGCGCCACGTCGAGCCCGCCCCTGGCCGTGGCCTCCAGCAACGCGCGCGGCGGCGCCGGCTGCCCGGTCCCGGTGACCCCGGTCTCGATGATCGCGGTCACCACCGCGCCCAGCGACGGATGCGGCGACCCAACCACCACGACGTCGCCCACACCGGGCACCCGCCGCAGCACCGCCTCCACGTCCTCGGGCACGACGGTCGCCCCGCCGGTCTGGATCGCCCCGTCGCCGCGCCCCCGCACCCGCAGCACCTGCCCGTCCCGGTACGGCTCGGCGACGTCGCCCACGCTCACCCAGCCGTCGCCGTCGCGCCGCAGCGGCCCGGCCGCGTCGCCCAGGTAGCCCTCGGCCAGCCAGGGCGAGCGCGCCCACACCTCGCCCAGCCGCCCCCCGAGCCCTCCGAGCCCTTCGTGCCGCCCGCTCGGCAGGTCGCGCACCTCGATCTCGACGCCGGGAAAGGGACGCAGCCCGCCCCCGTCGGCGTCCACCGCCACGAACGACAGCTCGGAGGCCCCGTAGTACGCCACCACCCGCACCCCGGCCCGATCGGCCGCCTGCCGCGCGCCCGGCGTCAGCGCCGCCCCGCCGACCACGGCCACCCGCAGCGACCCGGGGTGTTCGAGCACGTCGGGCAGCCGGTGCGGCACCAGGTGCACGACGGTCGCGCCGGCCAGGTGGGCGGTCAGCGCGCCGCCGGGCCAGCGCCCGGGGACGACGGCCGTCGCGCCGGTGGCCAGCGCGTGCAGGGCGGCGAAGGCGTACAGGGAGGAGACCAGCGGGCCGGGCACCAGCACGACGTCGTCGGCGCCGATGCCGGTCAGCGCGTTCAGATGCGGGTACGAGGCCGTCCACGACGCCCGGGTGCGCACGATCGCGCGGGGGCGGCCGGTGCTGCCCGAGCTGAAGCAGGCCCAGGCCAGATCCTCGGGTCTGGCCCGGCGGCGTACGGGAGGGCCGGGCGCCGGCGGCAGCGGCCGGTCGATCAGGACGTCGGGGCGCAGCGGGGCGGTGACCCCTGCCCACCGTTCGCGGTCCCAGGTGTGCCCGCCCACCAGCGGCGTCGCCCCGGCCAGGTCGGCCGCCAGCGCGGCGACGAGCAGCTCGACCGGGTCGGCCAGGCCGACCGCGGCCAGCGCGCCGGGGCCGATCCCGCGGCCGCGTAGGTGGCGGGCGGCATCGTGGATCTTGTCGGCGAGCGTGGCGTAGGTCAGCTCGCCCTCGGGTCCGCGCACCGCCACCCGCGAGGGGCGGGTGGCGGCGTGCGACAACACATGTGCGGCTACGGGCATCGGCAGGTCAACGCCCCCGGCCCGTGCGTACGCGCTCCTGGTGCACGGCGGGCACCGCGTCGGGGTAGGCCCGCTGCGTGCCCCCTGCCACCACCGCGGCCAGCACCGCCTTGGCCAGGTCGCCGGGCAGGAACACGACGCTGATCAGGGCCGTCGCGCCGAGCGGCGCACCCGTCACCAGCGCCTGCACCGGGATGCCGATCAGGTAGATCACCCCGATGCCGCCCACCACACAGGCCATGAGCAGCCACGGCAGGCTCGGCCGATGGCCCGCCCGCTCGACGAGCCAGCCCGTCACCGCCGCGCCGGGGACCCAGCCGAGCAGGAACCCGGCCGACGGCCCGGTGAACGCGCCCAGCCCGCCCCGGCCGCCCGCCAGCAGCGGCAGGCCCGCCGCCACCAGCACGAGCAGCACCACGACGGCCAGCGCGCCCCGCCACGAGCCGAGAATCGCCCCCGCCAGCATGACGCCCAGCGTCTGCAACGTGATCGGGACCGCGTTGCCGAAGACGTTCAGTGAGCCGGGCAGGCCGAGCACCGCGATCAGCGCCGCGAACACGGCCACCCTCGCCAGGGTCCGCGTCGCGAGCTTGCCGCGCTGTTTCCCTTCGTCCTTCATGGAGCCGATCCCTTCATGGAGTCGATCCCACACCACGACGCCCGCGCTCAGGCATGGAGGTATCCCACAACATTGGCTCCGATCATCTGAGGGCGATCGATACCGGCCTTTCGCGTCGTTCCCGCCACGGCGGGCGGGCGGGGGCGCCTTGGCGATCCTTTCCTGCCGGGATCGTAGTCCTCGGCCGTCGGGGCGCGGTCGGGCAGGGGCGGAGAGCCGGTGGAGGGGGCTCCGGCGCCGGTCCTGGCCGTCCGGGCAGGCCGGTCGTCAAGGTTGGGCAGGCATCTGGGACGGGTCGGGCGAGCGGGCCGGGTGGCGCGGGAAGGTCAGGCGGCCAGGCGCAGGGCGCGGGCCACGTCGGCCGTGACGGCGGAGGTCTTGGTGGCGGTGTGGCCGTCGCGCAGGGAGGCGTCGAGGTCTTTCAGCCCGTTGCCGCTGAGCGTGATCACGACGCGCAGGCCGGGCGTCAGCTCGCCCCTGGCGTGCCGGTCGAGCAGGCCCGCCACCCCGGCCGCCGCGGCGGGCTCGGCGAAGACGCCGTCGTGGCGGGCCAGCATGCGGTAGGCGGCGAAGATCTGCTCGTCGCTCACCGCGGCGATCAGGCCGCCGGACTCGTCGCGGGCGGCGATGGCGCCGTCCCAGGTGGCCGGGTGGCCGATCCTGATCGCTCCGGCCGCCGTACGGGGCTCGGGCACGGGCGCGCCGTGCACGAACGGGGCCGCCCCGGCCGCCTGGAACCCCCACAGGCGCGGCAGCGTCGCCGACCGGCCCGCCTCGCGGTAGACCCGGTAGCCGCCCCAGGTGGCGGTGATGTTGCCGCCGTTGCCCACCGGCAGGCAGTGCACGTCGGGCGCGCCGCCCAGGGCGTCCACGATCTCGTAGGCGACCGTGCGCTGCCCGGCCAGGCGCGGCTCGTTGCCCACCGAGTTGACCAGGGCGACGGGGTGGTGGGCGGCCAGTTCGCGGGCCACCCGCAGGCAGTCGTCGAAGGTGCCGCCGACCTCGACGATCTCGGCGCCGTAGCGTACGGCCTGGCTCAGCTTGGCCGGCGTCACCTGCCCCTTGGGCACCAGTACGGCGGCGCCCAGCCCCGCGCGGGCGGCGTAGGCGGCGGCCGAGGCGCTGGTGTTGCCGGTCGAGGCGCACAGGACGGTCCCGGCGCCCGCCTCCGCCGCCCGGCTGACGGCCACCGTCATGCCCCGGTCCTTGAACGAGCCCGTCGGGTTGGCGCCCTCGACCTTGAGCCACACCTCGCACCCGGTGAGGCCGGACAGGTGTTCGGAGCGCAGCAGCGGGGTGTTGCCCTCGTTGAGCGAGACGGACGGGGTGGAGGAGCTGACCGGCAACCAGCGCCGGTACGGACTGTCGATCAAGCCATGCCACGTTGTCATGCGAGCAACGTAACATCTGTTTCGCCGAAATAAACAACCGTCAGATGGCGTAACATTTGTCAGATGAAGAACGACGCGATGACAGCCAGGCTCGGCGCCGTCTACGCGGAGCTGCCCGCCGGGGAGCGGGCGGTGGTGCGGGTGCTGCTCGATGACTATCCGTTCGCGGCGCTGGGGTCGCTGCGGGCGCTGGCCGAGCGGGCGGGGGTGAGCCCGCCGACGGCCTCGCGGCTGTTCGACCGGCTGGGGTTCGCCGGTTTCGCCGCCTTCCAGGCCGCCGTGCGGGACGGGGAGCGCGATCGTTCGCGGCTGCTGGAGTACGTCAGCGCGCCCGGCTCCACCGCATCCTCGTCTACGGCGTCCTCGTCCACCGCGTCCTCGTCCACCGGGTCCGTGCCCGGTGCGTCGGCGGGAGACGAGGTGTCGCGGGCGGCCGAGGAGTTGCGTACCGGGCTGGACGGGGCGCTGGCCGTCGTCTCCGGGCAGCTCGGCGCGCAGGTGGCCGCGTTGCTGTCGGAGGCCAGGAGTGTGTGGGCGCTGGGCGGGCCGCTGAGTGAGCTGGCCGCCGAATACCTGGTCCGGCAGCTCGCCAGCCTGCGCCCCGGCGCGCACCGGGTGCCGGAGCCGGCCGCCGCCCGCGCCCGTGCCGTGCTGGATCTGGGCGCGTCCGACGTGGTGGTGGCCTACGACTTCCGCCGTTACTCCCCCGCCACCGAACGTTTCGTCCGGGCCGCGCACGGACGGGGCGCCCGCGTGGTGCTCGTCACCGACGCCTGGGGCTCACCGCTCGCCGCCCTGGCCGAGGTGCTGGTCAGCCTGCCGCGCGAGGCCGCGGGGCCGATCGCGCCGCTCGCGCACGAGATCGCCGTGACCGAGCTGCTGCTCGTCGCCGTGGCCGCCCGCCTGTCGCCCGCCCGGCGGCTGGCCGAGCTGGACGCGCTCACGCAGAGCCTGTGACATCCCGGGTGGTGAGGCGTTTGTAGAAGAAGCTGCAGTCGCGCGGGGTGCCGTCCGGGGAGCCCGCGTAGCCGGGGACGACGCCGTAGCGGGTCCAGCCCCCGGTGAGGTAGACGTGCTCGGCCGTGCTGCCGGTCTCGGTGTCGAGGAGCAGCAGGTCGATGCCGGTCTCGAGCGCGGTCTGCTCGGCGGTGGCCAGCAGGGCGCGCGACAGGCCCAGGCCGCGGGCGTCACGGCGGACCATGAGCTTGACGATCTCGCCGCGGTGGCGAGCGTTGGGCTTGCCCGCGCGTACGAGGCCGACGACCCCGACCGCACTGCCGGTCAGGGCCCCGTCGGCGCGGCAGACCCACACGAGCAGGTCGCCCGCTGCCACGGCGGGCGCCTGAGCGCGCCACCACGCCTCGGCCGCCCCATGGCCGAACGGCGTCACGAACCCCACCGAGGCGCCGTCGTCGACGGCGTCGACCAGGAGGTCGGCCAGCTCCTCGACGCAGGTGCCGAACTCCTCGGCGGACAGGCGGGCGATGGCGTGCATGGACTTCCCTCCAGGAGTGACGGCTCAGGGCAGGACGACGAAGACCCCGTACCGGACCGGGGTCGGGCCGGGGCAGCGGAAACGGGAGGCTCCCCACAGGCGGAACCGCAGGCAGTCACCGGCCCGCACGGTGTGCGCGCGACCGTCCGCGGTGATCTCCAGCGCCCCCTCCAGGACCCAGATGTGCTGCTCCAGCCCCGGCACGGGCGGCGCGTCGTAGGCGATGTCGGCCCCCGGCCTGAGCGTGCCCTCGACCACCTCGCCGCGCAGCCCGGGGTGGGGCGGCGACACCGAGCGGCGGACGAACCCCGACTCCTCGTCACGCCACACCGGCTGCGCGGCGGCGCTCACGAGCTGCGGCGCCTGCGACTCCACCTCGGCCAGCAGCCGCGACATCGTCCGGCCGTGCACCTCGCACAGCTTGCCCAGCAGCGCCGCGGTGGGGCTGATCTCGCCGCGCTCCAGCCGCGACAGCGTCGAGCGGCTGATCCCGGAACGGCCCGCCAGCTCATCCAGCGACCAGCCCCGCTCGACCCGCAACGCGGCCAGCCGATCGGCGAGCCTGGACTCCACGTCATCCCTCTGTCTCACATGCGAGACCTTATCCCAAATCTGGGAAGCGCGAGCGCGGCGGCCAGACAGGCGACGGGGATCACGGGCAGCACGTACCGGTGGTCGAAGTCCAGGACCATGACCGGGCCGACCAGCAGCCCCATCGCGACCGCCCACGGCAGCAGCGCCGTACGCGGGCGCAGCACCGCCCCGGCCGCCCCGAGCAGCAGGATCGCGCCCAGCATCGGGCCGCGCAGGTAGGCGGGGTACTGGTAGGCGATGAGGAAGTCGGCGTACGGCGAGACCGACGACTGGGCCCGGATGTCCGGGTCGTACTCCCGTTTCACCTTGTCCACCAGCGGCTGCTCGGGCAGCCCCCACACGCCGTGCCGGAAGCCGAAGGCGGGCGTGGTGCGGTCGGGGTGCGGGATGGGGGTCCAGGAGAAGGCGATGGAGGTGTCGCGTATGACGTTGCCCAGATAGTCCAGCGGCTGGGCCAGGATCGCGCTGATCGCGAACTCGCGGGCCAGGCCGTTGTGCGAGAAGCGGTCGCCGGGCAGCCGGTTGAGCGAGGCGTCGGCGGCCCAGACGTATTCGGAGGCGGCGTCCACGCGGGTGCCGTTGGGGCACAGCGGGGCCAGCTTCGGCGGCGGCTGGATGCGGGCGCAGTCGGCGAACGTCATCGTGCGCGCCCACAGGGCCACCCCGTCGGCGCCGCTGAGGGCGAAGCGGCCGTGGTGCTGGGCGTACCAGGCGGCGTACCCGGCCAGCGGCAACGCCCCGGCCAGCGACAACGCGGCCAGGCGGCGCACACCCACCCGCTGGACGGCCAGCACGAGCACGACGAGCAGGAACAGCGGCAGCGCGATCGTCCGGGTGAGCGCCGCCGCCGCGAACAGCAGGCCCGCCCCCGTGAAGGCGCGCACCGACGGCCGCGGCGACCACAGCAGCACACTCAGCCCGGCCACGACCAGGAAGATGAACAGCGTGTCGGACAGGACCCCGTGCTCCAGCCGCAGGAACGAGGCGTCGAGCAGTTGCGGCACGGTGGCCACCGACGCCGCCCACCCCGGCAGCGACCTGCGGCGCAGCACCGCGTAGAGCATGATCCCGATGCCCAGGCCCAGGGCGTGCTGCACGGCCACGATCAGTTCCACGCTGTGGAACGGCAGCAGTGCCCGCAACATCAGCGGGTAGCCGATGGGGTGGAACGTCGCCGAGGGCGCCAGGTGCACGGCGGTGTCGAGGTAGGTGAAGGAGTCGTACCAGTAGAGGGTGGCGGGCCGGTAGCCGAGCATCGTCACCACCCGAAGGGCGGCGGCCAGCACGAGCAGCACGGCGAAGACGCGGTGGTCCGCGAGGGCGGCGAGACGGCGCGGCGAGGGCAGCGCCGTCCGGAGGTCTGTGAGCACGGAAGATCCGATCGTCGGCGGGAAATCCGCGCATGCGAAACAGAACGCGCGGCGGTGGGTGAAGTGGCGGCTCAGCCGCGCACGGAGAGGCGGCGCGACGGGCTCGACCCGCGAGGCGGCGGCAGGGGGCGCGCACCGGCACGGCTACCAGCACGGCTACCGGCAAGCGCTACGGGCGCGCGTCGGCGGCGCTCCGGCGCGCGGCAGAACCCTCGCCGCGCCCCGGACCGGCCCCGTCAGCGGATTGGCGTCGTCAGCAGGTCCGGTCGGGCGGCCGCTCGGTGGTGGTGGGTTCGGGGCCGATCTGGAGGAGGGCCAGGCCGTCGGCGCTCATCACGCCGTCGTGGACGCGCCAGTCGCCGGGGGCGGACCACCGCAGGCCCTGTCCCGCCGAGGTGTAGCTCGCCCGCACGTCGCGCTCCCGCAACATCGCGGTGACCTCGGCGACGCTCCGGTTGACGAAGTCCACGCAGTGCAGGGGCTCTCCGGGCATGGCGACGCCGGGCGGCACCTGGTACGACTCGCCGGGAGCGGCCCGCCGGCCGAGCACGACCTCGGCTCGCCTGGCGAAGTCGACCGGCACCCTCAGGCCGATCGGGCAGCCGCCCCACCGGGGGCAGGGCTGCGGGGAGTCGATGGTCGTGATCGGCCCCTCCGCGGGCACCGGTCGCCCGGACCTGAGCAGGTCCACGTCGTTCAGCACGAACATCTGACCGGTCAGGCTCGCGGAGGTGGGCGAGAGCTGGAGCGTGATGTCCAGGCCACGGGCCCGCAGCTCCCTCTCGTACACCTCGGGCTCGGCCAGCAGGTCCTTGACCGTGATCACGTAGTGGTCGCCGTCGCGTTCGATGTCCAGCGCGGCGGAGGCCGGAGCCTGGGCGACCCCGAACGACAGCAGAGCGGTCAGCAGGGCCAGCACCGGGACGGCCGCCCACCGGCGGAGTCGCGGCACGGCGAACCAGCGGCGGCGCGCGGCCCGCGGCGGAGGAACGGGAAGCGCGGTGATCTCCTCCAGCAGGTCCCCGGCCAACGGGGTCAGGCCGGGCCCGGGATCGGGCGCGATGCCGGCCACCAGGCGGTCGAGGTCGTGCATCACATCGCCCCCTTCGTCAGCGCGACGGCGCGCAGGCCGATGCGGGTCACGTCGAGTCCCGCGGTCTGCAACTGCCTGGCCAGGCGTTTGCGGGCCCGGTGCAGCCGTAACCGGGCGGCGCCGGACGAGCAGCCGAGCACCGTGGCGATCTCGTCGGAGCCCAGCCCCTCCCACCCGGCCAGCGCGAGGACCTCGCGGTCGTCGTCGCTCAGGCGCGCGTACGCCTCGCGTACGCCGTCGAAATCGTCGGACGGCTCGGCCGACTCCGCCCAGAGGGCGAGCTGGGCGCCCAGCCGCTCCACCAGCTCGCTGCGGCGGGACTCGGCCCGGCGGCCGTTGGCCAGCACGCGGCGGGCCACGCCGAACAACCACAGGCGCGCGTCGTGTCCCCCGGGCACGTCGTCCAGGCGACGCCAGGCCGTGGTGAAGGTCTCGGCGAGCGCGTCGGCGGCGTCGTCGTGGGAGTCCGTACGCCGCCGGATGTAGGCCAGTATGTCGGCGTAGTTGGCAACGTAGATCTCCTCGAAGCGCTGTTTGCGATCATGGAGTGTCACGGTGTTGCCTGCTCTCAATCCGACGGACCCGACACGATGTACCTGTCCGAAACCGCCGCAGCGTTTCACCCCAATTTTCGCGAATCGCAGAATCGTCGATCGCGCGCGGGATGCGCGGCAGCTCGTACGGGGTCCCACGGGGCAACCGGCAACCCGCCGCCGTCGGCATGGGAAAGTGCGCGGAGCAGGTGGGTGAGGTGTGGCGCCGGGCCCGGACGCCGTTCCAGGATACGTCCCACCTGTCCGCGCTGTCACAGCGGCACCCCGCCGTCGCTCAGTTCAGCAGCGGTACGAGCTGCTCCTCCTCGTAGTCCAGGTGGGCCTCCAGCTCGCGGGTGAGCCGGTCCACCCCGGCGCGCAGGTCCTCGGGCGCGACGTCGTCGTCGGCGAGCAGCGCCTTCAGCTCGCCGAGCAGCCTTGCGACCACCTCGTGCTCGGCGCGAAGCCGTGCCATCACCTCGGCCAGCTCCGGATAGCGACCCTCCAGGGCGGGGAACAGTCCGGCGTCCTCGTGCGAGTGGTGCACGTGCAGCCCTTGGCACATCGTCAGGCAGGTGACGCGGAGCTGCGCGGCCACGCGCGGCCCGGAGACGGCCACCTCCCCGCGGATCAGGGCCAGCTCCCGGCGGAAGGCGTCGTGGATGGTGATCAGCGCGTCGCCCAGGGGCCCGGCGGGCGGACCCGCGTCGATCGGCAGCAGCGCCACCACCGGCAGGACGCGTCCGGAGCTTTCCTGGTAGCGGCCCCAGCCGGGGTCCGCCTCGACGGCGCGGGCGAACAGCCGGTCGCGTTCCTCGCCCTCGAGCACGACCGCCTTGGCCTGGTAGGTGAGGATGCCGTCCTCGACGGTGACCTGCGGGTTGGCGCGCAGGTTGTGGTACCAGGACGGATGCGACGGCGCGCCCCCGGCCGAGGCGATGACGAGGAGGCGGTCGCCGTCGGGCAGGTAGCCGAGCGGCGTCGTGTGCCTGGCGCCGGACCTGGCGCCGACGGTGGTCAGCAGGAGCAGCCGGGCTCCCTCGAACGGGCCGCCGACCTGGCCCCGGTTGGCACGGAATTCGTCGATGATCTGCTGATTGAAGGTGTTGGGCATGCTGAGCTGTGGCTCCTGGCGTGATGGGTGTCCGATGACCTGGAAAACCCCGCACGGACATGCCGAGGCGCGCGGATGCTCTTACGACACCGCCGCAGGCATGGGATAACGCACGGGGGCGGTGTGCTCAGGCACGACCGATGGTGTGAGTAGCCATGGCGTCATCCCCCTTGATAGAACGCCTCCATGCCTCCGTCGTCCTCCCGGCCGGCGACACGCGACGCGACGGTCATTACGCCCACATCGCACCGCGCCTGTCAAGCCGCGCCGCGGTCGGCCGCGCGAAGGACGGAGTCGAACCGACCGCCACAATCTCCGGGAGTTACCCGGCAGTGGCCCCAGCAGGATTCGAACCTGCACGTGACCCGGCTTCGTAGGCCGGCGCTCTGTCCATTGAGCTATAGGGCCGGTGAAATACCCCGTACCGGATTCGAACCGGCGATCTCCCGGGTGAAAGCCGGGCGTCCTGACCACTAGACCAACGGGGCGCGTCTCCCTCCAGGGGAGAGTTCGTACGTCCGGCGGGATTCGAACCCGCACCGTCCGGCTCCTTAGGCCGGTGCCTCTGCCATTGGGCCACGGACGCGTGGAAAGCCGCAGCGGGGACTCGAACCCCGTCCTGCCGGTTGGAGGCCGGCTGCCTTACCGGTTCGGCTTCTGCGGCATGTGGACCGACGGGATCTCGAAACCCGAACTCCTGCTTGCAAGGCAGGTGTGATGCCTTTTCACCATCAGCCCCTCGAATGACAAGGAAAAAGCCGCCAGGAGCTGCCCGGCGGCCTCGGATGAATCCGTTGCGAGGATTATCCGGAAGCCTCCTCCGGCAGCGCTCGACCGAGCGCCTCGGCGCGGCGGCGAAGACGCCGTTCCGGCCCGCGTTCGGCGGCTGCGATCAGCATGACTGGCCTTTCCCTGGATCTGGTGGGTGGCGGAATCGGGTCCGCCTCCCGTGTTTCGACATGGTCGACGGTAATGGCGGGTGCGGCGGCCGTGCCACTCATTTATTCGACGCGGGAGAATCCCGCGGAGTTTCAGCCCGGCGTCCCTGACCCGACCCTGACGCCACGTCGGCGTCATAACGTTGGGGCATGCGGATCGGAGAGCTGGCCGCGCTGCTCGGGGTGTCCACCCGGACGGTGCGGCACTACCACCATCAGGGCGTGCTGCCGGAGCCGCCGCGCCTGGCCAACGGCTACCGCGAATACGGCATGCGCGACGCCGTCGCCCTGGCCCGCGTCCGCCGGCTGGTCGAGCTGGGGCTCAGCCTCGACGAGGCGCGCGACGTCATCGACGACGACCGTTCCAGGGAGCTGCCCGAGATCCTCGCCGAGATCGACGCCGACCTGGCCGCGCAGGAGCGGGAGATCCGGCTGAAGCGGGCCCGCCTAGCCGAGGTGCTCCAGCGGGCCGAGGACGGCGTGCTCGGCCTCGACGACACCGCCTCGCCCGACCTGCTGGCCTTCCTGCGGGTCATCGACGTGCCCGCGTCGAGGGCGGCGGCCTGGGACCGCGACCTGCTCGTGCTGATGGACAGCGTGCCCGGCGCGGGCGATCGGGGACGGGTGCTGGCCATGTTCGACGGGCTGACCGCCGACCCCGGCGCGCGGGCGCGCGGGCACGAGTTCTACCGCGGGCTCGACGAACTGGCCGAGGCCGAGCCAGGCGACCCGCGCGTCGGTCCGCTCGCCGAGGTGCTGGCCGACTACAGCATGGAGCACCTGCTGGCCGATCTCGGCCCGGGCGCCCGGTGGGATCCGGAGATGGTCGAGCCCTTCCTCGACGACCTGGCCCCGGCGCAGGCCGAGGTGGTACGCCGGGCGATCCGGCTCATCGCCGCCCGCGTACGCTCCAGGTGACGACGACCCCTCCCGGGCGCCGTCACATCTCCTGGGCCGACAGGTTCATGATCGGATGCACCTCCACGGCCGCGAACCTGGCCTCCGGGAACCGGGCGGCGATCTCGTACGCGCGCTCCGGGCTCTCGCAGTCGACCACGAAGAAGCCCGCGAGCTGTTCCTTGGCCTCGACGTACGGGCCGTCGGCGGTGACCGGCGCTCCCTCGCGCACGCGTACGGTCCTGGTGTGCACCGGGGCGGCCAGCGCCTCACCGCCGACCAGTTCGCCCGACTCCACGATCTCCTTCATCAGGGCCTCGAACTGCTCGCTCAGCTCCTCGTGCTCGTCCTGCGACATCGTCTCGGCCTCCACGGCGCGCAGGAACGACGGGTGGCCCCAGGTCCGCGGGTTGGTGTAGATCATCAGCAGGTACTTCATGGCGTTCGGCTCCTCACCCTTCGCGGTGCCCCGGATCGGGCGACTCAAGCACGGGTCGGAGCCGAAGCGCCGGTTTCGACGTACCGGACTACTCTCCGCGCCACGTCTGGCGGGACAGGCTCATCGACACCGACGACCACCACTGGTCGCCGACCTGGTGGGCCCGCTCGTCGACGCTCTCCTGGCGGAAGCCCAGCCGCTCGTACAAGTGCCTGGCCCCGCCGTTGTGGGCGAAGACGCCCAGGGTGACGCGCGGCACCCCGGGATCGGCGAACGCGGCGCCGAGGGCCGCCTCGACCATGGCCCGGCCGTGTCCCCTGCCACGGGCGGCCGGGGACACCAGGACCAGGCCCAGGCGTACGGAGTGATCGGGGTCCGGCCGCAACGTGAGGCTTCCCACCGGGCTCCCGGCGGCGTCGGCCGCGACCAGGAGGCGGCGCGTGGGGTTGGCGGCCTGGAAGGCGAGCAGTTGGCCGGCGTCGAAGGGCCAGGTGAAGCCGACGCTGCCGGACCAGGTGACCAGCGTGTCCGGGCCGTCGATCCAGGAGACGACCGTGGCGGCGTCGGCGGGCTGGAACGCGCGTAGCTCGATCATCCGACCAGTACTACTGCAGCACCGGCAAAGGGGTCAAACAGCGGCGCCCGCCTGGCCCAGGGCCTGGAGGCGGGCCGTCTCGTCGTCGGTGAGCCGCAGATCTCCGGCCGCGATGTTCTCGGCGAGGTGCGCGAGGTCGCCGGTGCCCGGGATGGCCAGGACGTGTGGCCCCTGCCGGAGCGTCCAGGCCAGGCGTACCTGGGCGGGCGACACCCCGTGGGCCCGCGCCACGGCCAGCACGCTCTCGTGCTCGGACGCGGCGGCGCCCGCCTCCCGCCCGGACCCGGCGATCGCGAAGAACGGCACGAACGCGATGCCCCGCTCGCCGCAGACGCGCAGCAGCTCGCGTTCGCGGGCGGGTGCGCCGGGGCCGAAGGCGTTCTGCACGCACACGACCGGCGCGATGGACTGGGCCTGCGTCAACTGCTTCAGCGTGACGTTGGAGACCCCCAGGTGGCGGACGAGCCCGGCGTCGCGCAGCTCGGCCAGGGCGGCGAAGTGCTCGGCGATCGAGCCGCCGCGCAGGCTCGGCGGGACGCGGAGGTTGACCACGTCGAGGTGGTCGCGGCCGAGTCCGCGCAGGTTGTCCTCGACCTGGCCGCGCAACTGCTCGGGCGTGGCCCAGTGCCACTCGCCCGACGCGTCCCTGCCCGGCCACACCTTCGTGGCGATGACCAGCCCGTCCGGGTACGGGGCCAGCGCCTGCCTGATCAGCTCGTTGGCCGCCAGCTCCCCAGAGAAGTAGAACGCGGCCGTGTCGATGTGGTCGACCCCCAGCTCGATCGCGCGCCGCAACACCGCGATCGCCCCGTCACGGTCACGGTCACGGGAGGCGGCGGCGCCGAAGGCCGCCCGGCCGGTCAGGCGCATCGCGCCGAACCCGATCCGGTTGACGGTCAGGTCGCCGAGCCGCCACGTGCTCGTCTGCATGGTCATACGTGCTCCTCGTGGTAATCGCGGTCATCGAAGGAGTGACCGAGGAAGAGAGGCCGCCGGTCGTCGGCCCGCACGCCCGGACTCGGGCATGAAAAAAGCCTCCCCGGCCGGTGCGAAACCGGCCGAAGAGGCTTGAACGTCGTCAGACACTCTACCAGCCCCCCGGGATCACGGCTCTTGCAAAAAACCGCGTGGCCCGGCGGATCCCGATCCTGCTCGGCGGCTGAATCCGAGGAGGCGCGGGCTTCCGCGTGGCCGAAAAATATGTAGATCGATCTATTTCAAGGAGTTGTCCATGCCGCCCGACTCGATCGTCTTCGGGGCCGCCGGATTCATCGGGCGCAGGCTTCCGCCTCTGCCAGGTACAGCGCCACCGGGCCCAGGGTCAGCATCCCGCTTGCGGCGCCGGCGTGTTCTCCACGGGCATCGAGCAGGGAGGCCGCGGCGCGCGCGGCGACTTCGCGCTCGCCGAGGCGTACGGCGGCGCGGGCGGTCAGGCACCACATGGCCTCCTGCATGTGGTCGAGCGCCGGTTCGGGCACCGCGGCGAGGGCGGTACGGGCCTCCCCGGCCCGGTCCTGGGCGAGCAGCACGAGAGGTCGCGCCCACGGCCGGTACGGACCCCAGTCGAGGCCGGGGTCGGTGGGCGCGGGCCGGTCGTGCAGCAGGCGCAGCCCCAGGAGGGCGAGCGGGAACAGGCCACGGTGCAGCCCCGGCATTCCGGCCGTCTGGAGGGCGTTCTCGGCAGCGCGGTAGTGCGCCGCGGCCGTGGCGGCGGTCGGCCCGCCGGGTTCGGTGCTGCGCGCGGCCACGGTCCGGGCCCGGAACCATCGCGTGAGGACGGGGACGAGGGGCGCCTCAGTGGCGGCGGCGAGCTGTTCGGCGGCCTGGGCGTGCGAGGCCGCCGCGTCGAGGTCGCCGAGGGCCGAGGCGGATTGCAGGCGGATGAGCCGGCCGAGCACGGCGAAGTTCGGCAGCGCGTGCCGGGTGGCCAGGTCGAGGATCTCGGCGCCGATCCCGTCCCGTGCCACGGCCAGGCCGGGGCGGGTGAAGGACTGCAGGAACACCCCGTTGAGGGCGAAGACCAGCAGGGCGGGATCGGCCAGGTCCCGTGCCAGCGCCTCGGCCCGCCGCGCCGCCTGCCGCGCGCGCCTCTGCTCGGCCCCGGACAGATCGGCGCTGCGGCTCTCGACGGCGATCGTGGCCAGGAGGCGGGCGGACAGGTCGGCGGGGCAGTCGGGGCCGAGCGCGGTGAGCGTGCGCTCGGCGGCCGCGACGACGGCGCGGGACTGCTCAGGGTCGTCGGCCCGGCTCCAGATGGCGGGCACGTCGTAGGCGCCGATGACCCGGGCGGTCAGGGAGGGGTCTCCCGTGCGTTCCGCGGCCTGGATCGCGGCGAGGCGGTCGCGCCGCGAGTGGACGAGCGCGTCGCCACCCGCCAGCGCGAGGGTGCGGGCCAGGTCCACGGTGGTGCGCGGGCCGAGATGGACACCAGGGCCGGTCCACGCGGCACGCGCGCCTTCGAGGGGCGCTGACCTGTTGAGGATGTCCGTCTCCAGACGCTGGAGTTCGGCGCTCGGGTCGAGTCCGAGTCGATCAACGAGCATCGCGCGGGCGCGGCGGAGCACGGCCAGCGCGTCGGCCTGGCGGCCCGCACGGTACAACGCTCGGGCGAGCAGGCCCCAGGCCGGCTCGCGCCACGGGTGCTCGGCGACGTGGGCACCCAGCCCGGCGACGAGATCGTCCCCTTCGCCGTGGTCGAGCAGGATGCGGGCGCGCAGTTCCACCCCCTCCAACCTCAGCTCCTCCAGGCGGGTCCGCTCGCGCTGCGCCCATGCGGAGCCGGGCACATCGGCGTAGGTGGGTCCGCGCCAGGCCGCGAGCGCCGCGCCGAGGTCGGTCACCGCGTCGGGGTCGCGCCGGGCGCGGGCCAGGGTGTCCTGGAACCGATGGACGTCCACGTCCTCACGCGGCAGGCGCAGCGCGTAGCCGGGGCCCTCGGTGACGATGACGCGCGGCGGACTGCGGGGCGGCCGGTCGGGTTCGAGGGCGCGGCGCAGCGCGGCGACGAACGTCCGCAGAGCGCCCACGGCCCGGGCCGGTGGATCGTTCCACAGGTCGTCGACGAGAGTATCGGTGGTGACCAGCCGTCCCTCGGCGGCGACCAGCCGGGCGAGCACCTCACGGTGGCGGGGCCCGCCCAGGTCGATCGGGCTGCCGTCGTCGCGGAGCGCTCGTACGGCACCGAGCACGTCGATTCGCATGTCCCCATCCTGTATGCCGGGGGCGGGCTCTGCCCAACCGTACTGATCGGCTGCTGATCGGCGTCGTCCAGGCTGATCCGGTCAGTCCCCGGCCCGAAAGGACGGCCTTTCATGACGCTCACCATTCCCGGTTTCGATCACCTCCGCCTGCCCGGTGCGAGCGGTGTGGAACTGGCTGCCGCCGTCGGCGGCAGCGGCAGCCCGGTCGTGCTGTTGCACGGTTTCCCCCAGACCCACCTGATGTGGCGGCACGTCGCCGAGCGGCTCGCCGACGAGCACACGGTGATCTGCCCCGACCTGCGGGGCTACGGCGCCAGCGACAAGCCGGCGGCCACCGATCCCGAGGTGTACTCCAAGCGCACCATGGCCGCCGACGTCGTGACCCTGGCGGCGGCGCTCGGCCACGAACGCTTTGCCCTCGTCGGCCACGACCGTGGCGCCCTGGTCGCCTTCCGGGCGGGGTTGGACCACCCGGAGACCATCACGCACCTGGGCATCCTCGACATCGTGCCGACCCTCGACATGTGGCGCGTTCTGCACGGCGTTTCGGCGGCGGTCGGCTACCACCTCTTCCTGATGGCGCAGCCGCCGGGCCTGCCGGAGGCGTTGATCGCCAACAGCGCGGACACGTTCTTCGGCTCGTTCCTCGACGCCTGGGCCGGCGACCCGATCGCCATACCGGAGGAGGTGCGTGCCGAATACCTGCGGGCCTGCGCCGCGGCGGTGCCGTCGATCGTCGCGGACTACCGGGCCTCGGCGGGGATCGACGTCACGCACGACCAGGCGGACCTGGACGCGGGGTCGCAACTGGCCATGCCCGTGACGGTCGTCCAGCAGGACTGGGGCTCGCAGCTCGGCTACGACGCCGCCGCGGTGTGGAAGGCGTGGGCGCCGGACCTGGACCACCGACTGACCCGGGCGGGGCACTTCATGGCCGAGGAGGCACCCGACGAGATCGCGGCGGCGATCCAGGACCTGCTGGCCCGCTGAGCCCGCTGTTCTCGACGGCTTCAACGCCTTTGGCCGGGGAACTGGCGAGGTTGTTTCGCCCGGTGGTAGACCTGACGCCTTCGATGCCGCCCGTTTCCCGGACAGGCCGTCTCAGATCCCGCTTCTGCCGAACTTCTGCGCCATCTGCTGGGTGATCTCCCGCTTCCTGGGCTCGTACTCGGGGTAGGAGTCCTTGCCGCACTCCAGGTCGTCGAGCGCGTGCTTGATCTCCCTGCCCAGATGCGGCCGGGCCTGCTGGGCAGTGACCGTCTGGCCCCCGCTGTGGAGCTTTGCGTACTCACCGGCGAACGTGGCGCCGCGGTCCGAGAGGGCTGGCGACCTTCAGCGGGGTCGAGGCGGACGGGCCGAAGTCCCCGGCGTCCACGACCGCCTTCCAGCGCATCGCGTACAGGTCGCTGACCCGCACATCGACTCTCTGTTGCCGCAACTCGGTCGCTTTTCCAGGTCCAGGAATTTCGGGTGTCGCAGGTACTCCCCCGACCAGAAGCTGATCGTGGATTCCGCTGGACACGGTGGCCGCGACTCTGCGCGGCCACCGGGGCGGCGTTTCCTTCTGCGATGCCGACAATCATCACACAACCAGCGAACAACATCCTTGTCAATCCATTGTCAATATCGGTCATGCGAGATGTTGTTTCGGCGCTGCGGAGCGGTCATGAGCGGTGGGGACGGTGAGCGTTCAGGCGGGGTGGGCGTCGTACTCGTCGCGGTTGGCGAGCACCTCGTCCATGTGCGCCTCGGCCCACACCTTGACGCCGAGAATCACGTGGTGGAGCGAGAGGCCGAGGGCGGTCAGCTCGTACGTGACCGTGACCGGCACCGTCGGCGTCACGGTACGGGTGACCAGCCCGTCGCGCTCCAGGGAGCGCAGCGTCTGGGTGAGCATCTTCTGGCTGACCCCGGCCAGCCTGCGGGCCAGCTCGGAGTAGCGCATCGATCGAGGCTCACCGGCGGCGCAGTCGGCCCCCGGTTGATGGGGGCCGTCGCTGCCGAGCGCGGCCAAAATCAGCGCGACCCACTTGTCGGAGATCCGGTCGAGCAACTGGCGGCTGGGGCAGTTCGCCAGGAACGCGTCGTAGTCCCCCTTCGCCTGCGCCCGCTTCTGGGCCGCCGTCCGCGTCGGCATGGACCGCTCCTTCCTACCGGCGGGTGACCTACGCACTTCTGGGTGCGTACTTCCCGCTGGAGAGCTACCTGCCCATAGTGGAGCAGGTCAACCGGCGAACACCAGCCATGAGGAGCGGAACCATGAGCAGCTCTACTTTCCGGACGGCCGCCGTCCGCACCCCGACAGGGCCCGACTCGATCGAGATCATCGACGTTCCCGTCGTGGAGCCAGGGCCCGGCGAGGTCCGGGTGGCGGTCGCCGCCGCGTCGGTCAACCCCGTCGACCTCGGGGTCGCCCGCGGCGTCTTCCACGCCATGGGGCTGATCGACCAGCCCGAACGCACCGGCCTGGGCTGGGACTTCTCCGGGACCGTCGTCGCCACCGGCCCCGGCGTGGACCTGAGCACCGGCACCAGGGTCGCCGGGCTGGTCGACGGCTTCGACCGTGACTTCGGCACCCACGCCGAACAACTCGTCGTGCGGGCCCGCGACATCGCCGTCGTCCCCGGCGGGCTGGACCTGGTCGCGGCCTCGACGGTGCCGCTCAACGGGCTGGCCGCCGCCCAACTCGTCGATCTGCTCGGTGACGCCCCCAGCGACGGCGGCCGGTTGCTGGTGACCGGGGCGGCCGGCGCGGTCGGCGGGTACGTCGCCTCGCTCGCGCAGGACCGCGGCTGGCAGGTGACCGGTCTGGCCAGAGCCGGGGACGAGGAGTTCGTCCGTGGCCTGGGCGCCGAGTTCACCACGAACGCGGAGCCGGGCTGGGACGCGGTCGCCGACGGTGCGGCGCTGCAGGAGCGGGGCCTCGCCTTGGTCCGCGACGGCGGAGTCTTCGTCGGCGTCCAGCCGAGCGCCCGACCGGCCGCGGAGCGCGGGATCACCGTGCACGTCGTGGTCGCGCATCCCGACGGCGCTCGGCTCGGCGACCTGCTCGCCCGCACCGCGTCGGGTGAGCTGCCCGCCCGCGTGCACGCCGTCATGCCACTGGACCAGATCGCCGAGGCCCACCGCGCCATGGCCAAGGGCGGAGCCCGCGGACGCTACGTGCTCGAACCCTGACCGGCTCGCCCGGAATCCGGCCGAAGGCGGCGCTGGCCGTACGCACGGCTCACGAAACCGTCAGGGCGGACCAGCACCGTCCCGTACGGCCAGCCGTCCACGACGTGCACCGGAACGTCTGCCGCCACGCCGGGATCGGCCGTGAGCACGCACCACCGCGATCCGACGAGATCCAGCGTGGACACCCCGTCGGCCACCCACATGTGCGGCAGGCGGGACCCGGGCGACCCGTCGAGGTCGAGGGCGACGTCCTCGGTGGAGGGCAGCTCCGCGCCGCCGTACCGGTAGCCCATGTGCACCACCGGCGCGTTGATCGCCCCCGCAGCCTTGCGCGCCTCCGCCATGTCCTTCCCCCAGTGCAGGGACGGATCGTTGAACCGCAGGCGCGCCTGCTCCATCGTCATGAGGGCCACCGGACGGCGCTCCGCGTGATAGGTCTCCAGCAGTTCGGGCCCGGCCTCACCGCGCAGCACGTGCGCGAGCTTCCACGCCAGATTGTGCGCGTCGGCGATGCCGGCGTTCAGCCCGAACGCGCCCAGCGGGGGGATGGCGTGCGCCGCGTCCCCCACCAGGAAGACCCGTCCGAGGGAGAGTCGATCGGCCACCTGGCCGCGCCCTCGGAACGTCTGCACGCTGCGGATCTCCACCTCGATCGACGGGTCGCCGAGCGCGGTGCGGATCAGCTCCGGAGTCGGCTCCGTGCCGAGGCGGGTGAGGAAGACCCACTCACGTTCGCCGTCGACGGTCACCAGCAGTCCGGTCGCGTCCGGATGTTCGATGTCGCACATGGCGAACGGCTGACGCGGACGCAGATCAGCGCCGAACAGGACGCTCGTCGTCTCCTGGCCGATCACGCCGGGACCGGTGAGCCCGATGCCGAGGAGCTGCCGAACCCGGCTGCGCACACCGTCGGCCGCCACCAGATAGCGCGCCCGCACGACCCGCCCGTCGGACAGGGTCGCCGTGACACCGTCGGAGTCCTGCTCGAACGAGTCGAGCGCCACGCCGAACTCCACGTCGCCCGCCTTGGTGATCAGCACGCGGTCGAACCGGTTCTGTGCGCAGGTGCCGCGGATCCTGGCCGGCGTGTAGGTGAACTCGGCCGCGGCGTTCGTCTTCCACGCCACGCCTTCGGTGAAGTCGGCCTCGGCGAGCGTGCGCCCCCTGATCTTCCCCGCCCGCAGGTCGACCGCGGCCTCGTTGACCGCCTGCTCCAGGCCGACCTCGCGCAGAATCTCCACCGACCGCAGCCCGATGCCGTTGGCCCTGGGGTGGTGCGACAGCTCCGGCCGCTCCTCGACGACGAGAGGCTTGACGCCGTGGTGGCGCAACAGCACCGCGAGCATCAGCCCGACGGATCCGCCGCCGGCGATCAGAACATCTGTGGATACAGTGTGCCCGTTCATGGGAACACTGTATCCACTTCGGTAGACTCATGTCCATGCCGCTTATCTGGGAGCGCGAGCCGTACCGGCCGAAAAGGCAGGCTCTGAGCGTGGAGCGCATCGTGGACGCGTCCGTCGCCATCGCCGACGCCGAGGGGCTCGACGCGCTGTCGATGCGCCGCGTCGCCGCCGAGCTGTCGACCGGCACCACCTCGCTCTACCGCTACGTCGACAGCCGCGACGACCTGCTCGACCTCATGGCCGACGCGGTGCAGGAAGATCACGTGCCGCTGACGGGAGAGTGGCGCGCCGACCTCGAGGCGTACGCCCACCACGAGCGCGAGCTGTGGCTGCGGCACCCCTGGCTCGCCCCGCTGCTGGCGACCCGGCCATCGCTCGGCCCCAACTGGCTGCGCGGCCTGGAACACGCCCTCGCCGCGGCCGCCCCGCTGACCTCCGACCTCGCCGACGCGGGCCCGGTCGTCGGGCTGATCAGGGACTACGTGCGCGGCGCGGTCATGCGCGAACTCGCCGAGAAGGAGACCCGGCGGCGCACCGGTCAGACCGAGGACGAGTGGCGCGCCGACGTCGCCCCCTACATGCGCAAGGTCATCGAGAGCGGCGCCTATCCCCGGGTCGCGCGCATGATCGAGTCCGCCGACCTGAGCCCGGCCGAACAGTTCTCGTCCGGCTTGCACCGCATCCTCACCGGGATCGCGGCCTCAGTAGCCAGTGCCCCTTGAGGGTGCGGCAACGGTAGGGGACGCGATCTCCTCCGGGGCGGCGAACTCCTCGGCGAGCGCCTTGCCGAGGTTCGACAGCGCCTTGGCCGCGGACTGAGCGACCAGACACGGCTGCGGCAGCCTGGCGTTGACCGAGCTGATGTCGACCACCGCGCCGCGACGGTCCAGCAGGGTCGGGAGCGCCGCCCGGTCGCGCGGACGGCGCTCCGGCCCGTCGGGGGTGGCCAGGTCGGCCTCCACCGCGTCCGGCGTGGTGGAGCGCGTGCGACGCCCGGCACGGCGAGGCGGGTGTGGCGACGCGTCGTGACCATGGTGCGCCGGGCCGGTCATCCCGTGCTGCTGATGTGTCCGATCCCTGACGCCATCGAGGTGCCCGCGTTCGCGCGAGGGGACGGTCCGGTCCACTGAGCCCTGCTGGACTGCCCCGGGCCGAATCGCTGCCGGTACTCCAACGGAGTGAGCCCGATCTTGCGACGCATCAGCGCACGCAAATTGGCAGCGGTGCCCAGCCCGCTGTGCCGCGCGACCGTCTCGAAGCGCGACTCGCCCCGCTCGATCAGCCGGCACGCCAGGGCGAGTCGTTCCCCCGTGAGCCACGCCAGCGGTGTGGTGCCCATCTGCACTTGGAAACGGCGGTGCAGGGTGGCCGGGCTGACGGAGGCGCGCGCTGCGAGGTCGGACACCGTGAGCGGGTCGTCCAGATGCTCCTGGACCCAGGCGAGGATGGGCGCCAAGGACTCGTCCGGCACCGCAGGCATGGGCCGCTCCACGAACTGCCGTTGCCCGCCGTCGCGGTGGGCGGCGAAGACGAGCCGTCGGCTCACCGAGTTGGCGACTTCCGCGCCGTGATCGCCGCGTACGATGTGCAGGCCGAGGTCGAGCGCGGCTGCGCTCCCCGCGGCCGTGAGGATGTCGCCGTCGTCCACGAACAACACGTCTGTTTCGAGCCGGACGGCAGGGAAGCGGGCCCGGAAGGAATCTGCCCACTGCCAGTGCGCGGTGGCCTGGCGCCCGTCGAGGACCCCTGCCTCGGCCAGGGTGAAAGCACCGCTGCAGAAGCCGACCAGGCGGGCGCCGCGCGCATGCGCCCGCCGGATGGCATCGAGCACGGCGGTTCTTCGGGGCACCTCGACGTCGGGACGGTTCGGGACGATCAACGTGTCTGCCGATTCAGCCGCTTCCAGGCCGGTGACGTCCGTGAGTGTGAAGAACCTGTCCCTCATCATTGTGCGCGGCTCGGGGGAACACAGGCGAAAGTCGTAGAGATCGCGTCCGAGCTCGGGCCTGCGCAGGCCGAAGATCTCGGTCGCGCAGCCCAGCTCGAAGGGGTTGGAGTTCTCGTCCACGATCACGACGACCCGGTGTGGGCCGGCAGTATGGGCAACGTGCGAGGATCCTTGCGTCATGTGCTATTCCTAGCACTTACCCCAATTACGCTTGATGGACCAGGATCTATGCGTGAGCACCGAACCCGTTGTCCTCAGTAAGGCCCTCGCCTCCTTCGACGCCCTGTGGAGCCCTCGCATCGTCACGCGCGTCAACGACTACGACGTACGCATTGCCAAGGTCGAGGGCGAGCACATCTGGCACGTCCATGACGACACCGACGAGTTCTTCCTGGTTCTCGATGGGGAACTGCACATCTCCTTGCGTGAGCCCGGTGGGGAGCGCGCGGTCCGGCTCCCTGCGGGCGCGGTGTTCACCGTCCCTCGTGGCACGGAGCACAAGCCGTCTGCGCCCACCGGCGCCGCGATTCTCATGTTCGAGCCCACTGGGACACCGACGGTCGGCGACCGCCATGCCGAGATCCCTGACCACATCGACGCAACGACAGGGCACGCGCTCGGATCCTGAGGACGTACCTCTCCACCGCCGCCCAGGGATACCGGGTCAGGTTCGTCCGCTGCAGGTGCGAATCGGTATCGGCGGGGAACCCGCACGGGCGGAAAGGCCGCCGACAGTAATTGTTCGGACGGGCGAAGGGGGCTGCCAAACAATCCTCGGGCCACTATCTCTGGGAAGAGTCCCACGATGTCTCGATATGTCGCCGGAACGACACGTGGCAGGACTCGATTGCATCAATCAGTCGTGCCGTCATCCTCAATCTGAGGAGAATGATGTCTGTGCGCAAAAGCGCCGTCCTCGGTGCCGCCGTCTTGGCCGTCAACACTTCTCTCCCCCTCGCTCCTGCCGCCGCTGCGGTCGTCACCACCGAGGCGATGACAGCGCCTGCCGCTGTCGCCGGGTCGACCGTGGGGACCGCACGCGCCGGCGCGGAACAGTGGAGCAAGTGGTACACCGTCACGGTCAGGACCAGGCTCAGCACCGTCAAAGCCAGGTGCCGAAGCTATGTGAGCGTCAACACCGGATCCAAGATCAAGCTCCGCGCGTACATCGAATGCAACCGCAGAGCCGACCTCAACATCATCGCCACCGGGACCAGAGACGGCACCGCGGTCGGGAAGAGGCAGCGGGCGTGCGTCGCGACCTCCTGCGAGGCCGTCTCATGGGTGAACAACCGCAAGGGCGTGCAGCGCTGGTGCGCCACGACGTGGCCGATCACCAACAGCGACTGGGCGCAGGGCTACCGTAACCGGCCCAAGGCGTGCCTCAACTACTGATGACGCCAACGCGGTCCGGCCGGTCCACCGCCTGGCCGCGCTGGTGTTCTCGATCAGGCGGGCGAGTCTGGCCACCGGCGGAAGCTGATGTCTCGGTCCGGTGGCACAGAGATCATGCGCCTGGCGTGGCCGTCCGGCGGCGGTGCGGGGCGGCACCCGGCAGAGGCACGGCGCCGGGGGTGGCAAGCTTGTCGATGGCCGCGGCGGGCCCGCTCCGGCCGCCGGTCATATCGCGTCGTTGTAGCCGGGGAGGCGTGTCCGAGCAGGGCTTGCGCGGTGGCCAGGTCCACGCCGGCGTCGAGGAGTTCGCCGGTGAACGTACGCCGGAAGTCGGGCGCGACGAGCGGTGCAGCCAGCCGCGGAACGCCCGGAAGATCAGGTCCGACGAGCCCGCCCCGGCCGCGCCGTTGGGCGATCTCCGGCACCGGCCCCTCCGGGCAGGCGGGAGGAGAAGGGTACGCGCCAGCCATCCCTGATCCTCGCCCAGCGCATCGACCACGACGGGCGCGGGCGGGAACCAGGCGTCGAGCACGTCCGCCGGGACCTAAGACCGCGAACCACCGGCTGCTGTCGCGCCGTGACATCCCTCTACGCGAGCGGGGCTGTGGCGGATGCTTTCCGCTGGGGCTCGGTGCAGCCAGCATGGCGGTCACGACGACCACAACCGTGAGCATGCGGCCCGCCCCGCCCGGCCGCCAGGAGTGTCACCGGCAGCAGCCCGGCGCCCAAGGCCATCTCGTAGGACAGTGTCCACAGCACATTGGCCAGGTTCGGCACGTACATCAGGTTCTGCAGCATGCTGGCGTGCGAAAGGGGCCACCGGCCGACTGCCCCACCAGGGTGTGCAAGCTCTCCCATCCGACTGCCGCCGGCGATCTTCACATCATGGTGTCAGCTCGTCTGGGTGCGGTTGTTCTTCCCGTCCAGCCACAGCGTGTCGGACTCGTCGCTGTGGGAGCCGGAGCTGCCGACATGCTTGGCATCGATCTTCGAACCCTTTTTGATCACGTGCACCAGCGCCATCGCATGTCCTCGCCCGAGGTCATAGTCCTGCTTCAGCCATTCGATGATCGTCCCGGCCTTCGTGGACGGACCATCGAACCCGCGCTCCTTCGCCAAGGCGATGAACTCCCGCGGCGTCAGGCCGGTCTTGTCCTCGATGTTGTCCAAATACGCCTGGAACGACATGACTCTTTCCATTCCCCCGGGGACATTGCAGACATAGTGTCCCATTGATGGCTGTTTGCACGATCGAAGGGGTCGGAGCTTCATACCCGCCCCGCCCTCGCAGACCAACCCCGACGGACGTGGTCCACGGCGGACAAGCTCGAGTACGCTGCGTGCATGCGTGAGAACGGCGTGCCGTCGTTCCCCGCCCCTGACGCGAGTGGCGGTATCAGGCTCGACGACGACCCCAGCTCGGCGCAGTTCAAGAAGGCCGAGGAAGCCTGCGAGCGATACCAGCCGCAGAGCATCCGGAGCATGACTCCCAACACGACCGGCGGCGGCAGTTGGGCGCGATGCGCTGGGTGGCCATGCTGGCGGTGGTTGGCGCGCTGGTGGCCGGGGGTGTCTGGTGCCTGGGCGCCGACCGCTCGCCGCGCCCACCGCGAGCACCGTGCCCCAGAGCGCGGCCAGGGTCGGCGTGGCGCAGGTGATCAAGGACTCGCTGTCGGCCCGTACCCTGCGGAACGGCACGCTCGGCTACGCAGGCAACCACCAGATCGTCAACCAGGCCGGTGGTACGGTGGCCGAGCTGCCCGCCGTGGGCCAGGTGGTCACCGCGGGCAAGGTGCTCTACCGGGCCGGTCTCGGCCAGCTTGTTCAGCACGGTCCCGACGCTCATCCCGCCGGTGAAGCGCTGACGGCGTGCCCTTGCCCAAGTTCTCCGAGTCCACTGACACTCCCTGTCAGTGGACCGTCACTAGCGTCCCGTTCATGACTATTCACCTTGAAGAATTCGTCGACCGCTACGTCGCGGTGTGGAACGAGCCGGACCCCAGGCGGCGTCGCTCCGCGATCGCCGGGCTGTGGGTGCGGGACGGTGTGGAGTTCACTGACTCCGCCGAGTACCGCGGCCATCCGGCCCTGTACGAGCGGATCACCCTGGCCCATGAGCAGTTGGTCGAGGGGGGCGGGTTCGTGTTCCGCGCGGCCGGGGACGTCGTCGGACACCACGGCGGGATCCGTTTCACCGTCTACATGCTCCCGGCGGACGGCGGTGAGATCGCCTGGACCGGGTCCGTCTTCGTCCAGTTGAACGAGGACGGGCGAATCCTGCGCGACCACCAGTTCGGCGACCCGCCGCCCGCCGGGGTGGTCACCGGGAACGCGCCCGGGACCCGGGCCGTGGTGCGGGAGTACCTGCGTCGCTGCGCGCAGGGCGACCCCGAGCGGATCGCCGAGATGTACGCGGCCAAGGTCGACTGGCGGGTGAGCTGGCCGGTCGAGCGTCACCCGGACGTGCCCTGGATCCGCCCCCGATCCACCCGCGCCGACGTCGCCGACCATCACCGCACCTTCAGCGAGCACTGCCCGCCGGACGAGGGCCGGGTGTCGATCGACCATACGACGGTCGACGGCACGGACGCGGTGCTGATCGGTACAAGCTCGCAGGCGGTGAAGGCGACAGGAAGGCGTTTCGCCATGACGTTCGCGCTGCGCCTGACCGTCGAGGACGGCCTGATCACCCGGCACCACATGTACGAGGACAGTCTCGCGGTCGTCGAGGCGTTCCACCGATCCTGACCCGACGCCTTGCCGGGCACTGGGTCGCCGGGCTTCGCCCGCACGATTGCCCAATCAAACCCCCGCCGAGCAATCAATCGACGTGGACGTCCTCCTGAACCCGCTGTCGCGACGCAGCCACCGTTCACCAATCGTCGGAGACGCCCTCGATCAGGCTGAGGGCGCTGGCGGGAGCGCCAAGGGTGGAGGTCGGCAGGAACGGCAGCAGCGCGGTGGGGTTCTCGAGCGATCATGCAGGTCAGCGGCCCGGTCAGCGTTGCGGCACGTTAGGCAGGTGGGCCGAGAGCAGTAAGTGTTGAAGTGGCGCGCGCCGAAACGACTCAACACTCACGGTGTGCTGGTCGAGCCGTGGACCGGGGAAGATCCAGCGCGACATCTACGAGTTGCCGGTGTACATGTCGGCGATCGGGCTCTCGCGTCTGATTCACCGTACCGAGACGCCGAGCGCCGCGCAGATGGAGACCGTCCGCCGGGCCTGCCGCACGTCTGCTCTGCTGGAGCGAGCTACCACCTGGGCGTCCGTTCCGGCGGCGAGCCCGTGGGATGCTGACTGCCGGGTGAACCGCCCGCTGCTGATCGCCTGCCTGACGGCTACGGAGGCTGAGGACTGGCTGTGGCGCGCCCACCACCCCGGCCGGAGCAGGAAGTCCTTCTGGTACGTCGTCCTGCCGCACGCCGACCAGCCCGGCTACCAACGACCCGAGCCGGACGAACCGTCGTCGGTGGGCCGCATGCAGGTAGGCGAGAAATGGGCAGGGCGCGATATCTGCCGACCGACCCCGACCGGCCGACCGCCGACATCCGCATCGGCTACGCCCGGTACAGCTCACTCACCCAGGAACTCCAGTCGCAGATGGACGCCCTCGCCGTGCATGGCATCCCGCGGAAGAAGATCTTCTCCGAGAAGATCTCCACCCGGGTGAAGGTGCGCCCCCCAGTACGAGGCCGCGCTCGCGGTCGCCCGCGAGGTCAAGGCCCACGCGCCACACTGCCGGGTGACCCTCACCGTCCATGAGATGAAGCGCCTGGGCCGCGACGCCGCCGAACTCACCGCCCTGGCCGACCACCTGTCCACGCACGGCCTGGTCCTGGAGATGCGCGCCGGGCCACTGGCCGGCATCTACGATCCGGCCGGGCCGGGCCGGGTGCTGTTCGCGTTCTTCGCCGCCATGGCCGAGACCGAACGCGAGGCCAGCCGCGAAGGCCACGCTGGAAGGACTGGACGCCGCAGCCCGCAAAGGCAAGCACGGCGGCCGCCACCCTGTGATCACCGGCGACATGCTGCACACCGTGCCGCGCCGCAAGGCCGCAGGGGAAGGTCGGCCAGGACTTTGAGGAAGTGCGCCCGTGCCGTGCCGATCGGGTCAGTTGTTGCGGCGGCGTCGGTAGTAGGCGTAGGTGACGGCGGCGAGCAGGGGTCCCCACAGCAGCAGCGGGAGGTAGCAGAGGTAGTAGATCGCCGCCTCCCAGCCGCCTGCTTGGGTGGGGAAGCCGGCGGGAGTCGGCTCGCCTCGCAGGGTCACTCCGACCAGCTCGGTGACGACGGCGGCTGTCCACAAGACCGTCGAAGCCACGGCGCCGAGACCGGCGGGGATGACGGCGACCGACGTCGGCACTCTGCGGCCACCCAGCCCGGGAACCCAGCGCGGGAATCGTTCCCCCCAGGCGGCGACCAGTCCGACGGCCGCGAACGCCACCAGCTCCGACACGATCGACAGCAGGACGATGTAGGCCCGCTCGCCGAACGGGAGCCCGTCGCCGAACGCGGCCGGCAGTCGCCAGAGGCTGGACGGCAGTACGGTGAAGGGGACGGCGTAGGCGGCGATCCGTGCCCAGCGGGGGACCCCGGCCACCGGGGCATGGGCGGCTCTCCACACGCTGCGCGGCCGCCCGGTGGCCACCGGCGCGTTCATGGTCGATTCTGCTGTTGCGGTGGTCATGGCAGCCGGCAGCGGCGCGCCGAGGATCCGATCAGTTCTCGTCATGCCGATCACGCTAAGAATGACCGGACCCGGCCGCCTCCCCCTGGCGAGGGAGTGCGCCAGACGGGCCGTCGGCTAACGTCGATCGTCGTGAAGCACCAAATCGTTCTGGCCGTGCGGGCCGGGATCTACCAACTGCTGGGCGCCGCGCTGCTGACTCCGGTCGCCGTGGTGCTCGGCCTGCCGATCCTGACCGAGTGGACGCCGGGGCGCGTGCTGGTGTTGTGGGCGGCCTGCCTGCCGGCCTCCGTGCTGCTTGCCCTGACGCCGCTGATGCGGCGTCTGGAGGCGGCCGCGTTGTCGGAGCTGCTCGACGTCGAGGTGCCCAAGCGGGCGGACCGCGTCTACCTGGTGGTGCTGACCAGCGTGCACCTGTACGGCGGTGGCACACTCAGCGCGGGCATCCTGGCGCTGACGCCCGGACTGGTGTCGCTGCCTGAACTGGCGCGGGCGGGGCTCGGCGAGCCTGCCGAAGTGCTCCTGATCGCCGCCACCGTGCTGACCGTGATGGTCGCCGCGGGACTCGGCCAGCGCTGGGCGGCGCGCCGGCTGCTGCGCACCGAGCCATCACGCGTGATCGACGAACTCGGCCGCCGCCAGAGTCTCGCCCTGGAACTGCACGACTCCGTCGGCCACGCCCTCAGCGTCGTCCTCGTGCAGGCGATGGCCGCCCAGGCGGCACTGCAGCGCACCAAACCCGCGCTCGCCGTACAGTCGCTGGAGCACCTGACGGCCACCGCCCGCAACGCCCAGCAGGACCTGGACGTACTGTTGAGCGTGCTCGACGACGGCGGCACCACCGAGACCCCCACGCTGGAGGCCCTCCACACGCTCACCCGCGGCCTCGACGTGCACATGAACGTCATCGAACACCTCGGCAAGGTCCCGGCCGCAGCCTCGCGCACGGCCTTCGCCCTCGCGCGGGAGGCGCTCACCAACGCCCTGCGTCACGGGCGCGGCCCGGTCACGCTGGACGTCGCCGTCGGCGCCGACCTGGTCCTGACGGTGGACAACGCGGTCGCGGGCAGCCCCGGCGGACAGGGGCGCGGCCTGACCGGCATGCGCATGCGGGCCCGCCTGGCCGGCGGCACGTGTACCTGGGAGGAGGCGGACGGGACGTGGCGCGTTCAGGCGAGGCTGCCGCTGTGATCCGGGTCGTCCTGGCCGACGACGAGAAGCTGATCCGTTCGGGCTGGACGACCATGCTGTCCCTCCACGACGACATCGCGGTGGTGGGCGAGGCGGGCGATGGTCGCGAAGCCGTCGAGGCCGGCACCGGCGCGGACGTCGTGCTGATGGACGTTCGCATGCCCCGCATGGACGGCCTGGCCGCGACCCAGGAGCTCGCCCGCCGTTCCCCGGCGACGCGCGTCATCGTGGTCACCACGTTCGAGAACGACCAGTTGGTCTGGGGCGCCCTGCGCGCCGGCGCCGCGGGCTACGTGCTCAAACGCGCGCCCGCCGACGAACTGGTGGAGGCCATCCGGCTGGTGCACTCACGCGACGCGCTGCTCTTCCCCGACGCGCTGCGCCGCATCGCCTCCCCGCACGTCGGTACAGCCACGCCACGCGTGCCGGTCGAGCTGACCCCTCGCGAACTGGACGTCCTGCGGCACATCGCGCTCGGGCAGAACAACGCGGAAATCGCGGCCGCCCTGCACGTCACCAAGGAGACGGTCAAGACACACGTCGGCAATGTCCTGGGCAAGCTCGGCGCTCGCGACCGCACCCAGGCGGCCGTCCTGGCCTACGAACTCGGCCTCGTCTTCGCCGGTGCCCCGGATCCCTGAGGCGGGCGACGCCGGTGCTCGCGGTGGTCACTCGGGTTGGCTGACGGCCCGCCAGCAGGCGGCGGATATCTCATCGAGCTGGGCCTGGGTAAGCTCGACGCCACCTGCGGCCAGTCGGACGGCGGGGCTGAGGGAGAGTTCGTAGAGGACGTCGGTGGGCAGCGGAAGCAGTCGCCCGGCGAAGACGGGCAGGGCGACTTCGGCCACAAGCGGGTCGTTCCCGTCGGCGAGGGCGGACTGGTGGGCGGGGCCGCGGTAGGGCGAGTGCTCGACCTGCAGGAGGAACTGAGCGTGGTCCGGGTGCGCTCGCAGGTACCGGTAGCAGGCCTGCCACAGGGCGTGGAACCGGTCCTCGGCGGAGAGGCCCGGGTCCAGCCCTCGGGTGACGGCCCGGCCGAGCTCGGCGTTTGTCTCGGCATACGCGGCCAGCACCAGTTCGTCCTTGGACGAGTAGTGGGTGTAGGCGGTGCCGGTGGCCACACCGGCCTCCCGGGCGATCGCGCTCATGGAAGCGCCATGGAATCCGTTCCGCGCGACCAGGCTGCGCAGGGCCGCGCGGACGGCTGCCGCCTTGTCGGCCGGCGCCCCCATCACGCGCCGGCCGCAGTGCGGACCACGAGCGCGACGCCGGTCTCGCGCTCGGACACTTCCCAGAGCTTCGCGACGGCCCGGTCCATCCCGATCCTGCGCAGGACCGGCTTGCGGACCGGGGCGCCGTTGTTCACGAACACCGGCCCGTAGAACTCCCCGCCCTTGGCCGCCGGGTCCGTTGCGGCGCGTAGCTGCGGCAGCGCGCCGTCGTCGGGGGACATGCCGGTGCGCTGGGCCATGGCGTGGAAGAACCGCTGGGAGGCGCCGCCGCCCGAGCCCTGCACACTGACTGCCTGCAGGTCGGTGTTGGACAGACCCGGGTGCGCGATCAGGCTGGCCGTTCGCGCGCCCGCCCGCTCCAGCTCGCGCTGCAGCCCGAGCCCGAAGTGGAAGTTGGCCAGCTTCGCCTGGCCGTAGGCGCGCCAGGGCCCGTAACGGCCCTCCAGGTGGGGATTGGCCACGTCGACGGCGCGGCCCGCGTGGTGGGCGGTGCTGGTCACGGTCACGACGCGGGATCCGGGCGTGCCCAGCAGCGCGGGCAGCAGGAGCGCGGTCAGGGTCCAGTGGCCCAGATGGTCGACGCCGAACTGCATCTCGAAGCCGTCGACCGTCCGCGCCTCGGCGATCGCCATCACGCCCGCGTTGTTGACCAGGAGGTCGAGACGGTCGTGAGAGGCCAGGACCCGCCCTGCCGCCTCCTTCACCGACGCCTGCGAGGACAGGTCGAGCGCGACCACCTCCAGTGAGGCGTCCGGGACGGCCGCCCGGATCTCCTCGACCGCGGTGGCCGCCTTCTTCTGGTTGCGGACGGCCATCACGACATGCGCGCCCTTGGCCGCCAGGCTTCTGGCGGTCACCAGCCCGAGCCCGCCGTTGGCACCGGTGACGAGGGCCGTGCGGCCATGCTGGTCAGGGATGTCGGTTACGGTCCAGCCCATCTCACACCTCCGAATGAATGTTCATTCATGCTATGTCGGCTGTTCTCCAACGGCAAGCCGGGCAGCGGAGACACTCCCGGCCAAGCCAGGGACAGCCCGCAGTTCCGCCACTGCCTACAACCCTGCGACCGCATGGTCCCACGGCAAAACGACCTCGCCGTTTGACATCCAACGTCCAGAGATGTCTATGCCCAGGGGCGCGGGAAGGTGTCGCCGTCCAGCGGGTCGCCCGCGGCGAGTCCGAGAGGGTCGGTCACGACGTGCTCGCTCCCGCTGTAGCGGGTCGCCGCGTCCATGTAGATAGTGACGTGTGCGAGACGGGCCCGGTCGGTACGGTTGGGCAGCGCCATGTGGCCCGTGTACCCGCTGTGGAAGGTGCAGTCGCCGGCCCGCAGCGGCACGGTGACCCGAGGGATCCAGCGCAGGGACGGGTCCATCTCGAACAGGTCCTCCTCGTGGTGGAGGTCCTGCGGGCGCAGCCCCGTACGGTCCTGGGTGCCCGGCAGGAAGGTCATGCAGCCCCGTTCCGGCGGAACGTCGACCAGCGCGATCCACGCCGACAGCGGCAGCCGGTCGCCCGCATGCGGCCAGTACGGACGGTCCTGGTGGAACTCCGTGGCGGCGTTGTTGTGCGGCGCCTTGACCAGCATCTGGTCGTGCCACAGCCGCAGCGGGAACCCGGCGAGCTGCTCGGCGATCCGGCCGAGCCGCCGGTCGAAGGTCAGCTCCCTCAGCGTCTGGTCGCGTTCCCAGACGTTGACCAACTGGCTGAAGACGGCCTGCTTCTCCAGGCTCTCCGTGCGATGCGCCGCCAGGAACGCCTCGGCGCTCGCGCGGAAGCGCTCGACCTGCTCGGGTTCGAGCACTCCCCTCACTCGGACGAAACCGTGCTCACGGTACGCCGCCACGAGCCCGTCCCGCACTCTGCCATCGGCGTCGACGTCGCTCGCGAACCGCCCTGTCTCGGTCGTTTCCATCACTGACCTCCAAGGTTTCTGGTCTCTGGACACCTGTAAGCCTCGTCGTTACGGGCCCCCTCGGGCTAGGCCGATCCCAGCCTTTGGTCGTACGATTCCGACATGCCTGCCACCCTGCACGAGTACGCGCTGTTCGCGGGGAGCCCGGTCATGGCAGGGGTCCACCACCTGACCTCCGGCATCGAGCAGCACGCGCACGACTTCCTCGAGATCGCCGTGATCGGGACCGGTCACGGCCGGCACGTGACCAGCCGGGGCGCGCACCCGTTGCGGCGCGGGCAGGTCGTCGTGCTCCGGCCCGGTGCCTGGCACGGGTTCGCGGACTGCGCCGGCCTCACGGTCGCCAACTGCTGCCTGTCCGCCCAGGCGCTCCGGGCCGAGCTGGCGGCCCTGTACGACCTCCCGATGCTGCGCCGGCTGCTCTGGACCGACCCAGTCGCCTCGGGCACGCACGGCGTGGCCGTCACGTCCGTCGATCCGGCCGCCGCCGATGCGGCCATCACGGAGATCGGCCTGCTCGAACAGGACCTTCGCGCCGGGCGGCGGCGGCCGGGCCGCGTGCTCGGCCGGTTGGTCACCGTGCTCGGGGTCCTGTCCGACGGCCGTGAGCCCGAACGAGAGACGGAGTCCGCCGTCCACCCCGCCGTCGCCGACACCGTCGCCCGGATCGAGGCGGAACCGGCCCATCCCTGGCGGCTGGACGACCTCGCCAGGGCGGTCAATCTCGATCCCGCCTATCTCGGCCGGCTGTTCAGGCGGTACGTCGGGTTGACGCCGCTGGGCTTCCTGGCCCGGGTGCGGGCCGAGCGGGCCGCCACGCTGCTGGCGCACTCGTCCCTGCCGACGGCTCGGGTCGGCGCCGCCGTCGGCTGGGACGACCCGACGTACTTCGCCCGCCGCTTCCGTACGCTGGTCGGGCTGACGCCCGCCGAGTACCGGCGGCGCAGCCGGTCAGCCGCGGCGGACGAGCACCGGAATCCCTGACGGCCTCCCCGCGGTCGCTCTCCCCCACGCCCGCCGACGTCGCCTTCATCGCCCAGGAGGTGACGGCGGCACTTTCCACCGGTTGCCTCCCCACAGAGCCGATCACTACTCTGGACGGAGCGTGCGAGGGCGCTGCCAGTCCGCGGGCAGGGACTTTCCCACCTCGAGCAGCACTTCGACGCACCGGACAGGACCGACCTCTTTCCGGCCGAGCGAGCGGACCTCGGCGACGAAGGAGGTTGCGATGTCCGATCGTCATTTCGAGCTGCCGGCCCATCCGAACCTGGAGTACTACCGCAAGCAGGCCAAGCACCTGCACCGCACGTACGAGACGGGCGACGCGGCAGCCGAGGCCCGGGTCGCTGAGGTGCTGGGCGACCGGGCCGCCGAACGGTTCCTGCTCAGCGACGCCCAGTTCGTGCTCGCTCAGGAACACGGATTCCGGACCTGGGCCGATTTCCGCGCTCACATCGAGGGCCGCGGCACGGCCGAGGACCGGCCGGTCTCCCGTCTCATGGGGATCCGGCCGGGCGCGTACGTCTCGATGGCCGACCGTCTCCTCGCCGACCTGCGCCGCGACGACCCGGGCGCGCTGCGACGACTGCGGGCCTACGTGCCCAGGCACACCACCGCGACCTCCACAGAAACCGTCGAGCTCCGGGACGCGCGGCTGATCATCGCGCGGGAGTCCGGCTTCCCGACCTGGCGAGAGCTCCTGTCGTTCACCGAGAAGTCCAGGCGCGATCTCGACGAACGCCAGGAGAAGCGGCGGCGGCTGCACCGCGAGGCCGAAGCCCTGCTGGCCGGTGACCTCGATCGGCTGGCCGCGCTGACCGCGGAGCAGGCCGACACCCTGCTGGAGATGCTCGCGGGCCCCGAGACGATCCCCGGTGTCCGGCTTGGGAAGCGGCTCGGCGTGCCGCGCGCCGCGGTGGAGGTCCTGATCGGCAAGGCCACCCGCCTGGACGCCCCGCTCATCCAGGCTGTCCGCTCCGATCGGGTCGAGTATGTGGCCCTGCTGCTCGAAGCCGGCGCCGATCCCGGCGCCCGCCTCTGGGGCGGCACTCCGCTGGAGAACGCCATCCTCTCTGGCGGTACGGAGATCGTCGACCTGCTCGCCGGGCGCGGGATCGTCCCGCGGGCGCTGTGGACGTATGCCGCCTGCGGCCGGCTGGATCTCGTACGGGCCTGTTTTGACGCGGACGGCAGGCTGCGTCCGGACGCCGCGTCGGCGCGCCCCAACCTCGCGGACGCCGGCGCCGGCTTCCTGTCCAGGCTGCCGGCGACCGAGGATCCGGAGGAGATCGTCGGGGAGGCGTTCGTGCACGCCTGCCAGCACGGCCGGATCGAGGTCGCACGCTGGTTCCTCGACCGGGGTGTCGACCCCGACGTCGCGCCCTGTCTCGGACGGACCGGCCTGCACTGGGCGATCCCGGGCGGCCATCTCCAGGTGGTCCGATTGCTCCTGGAGCGCGGCGCCGACCCGTCCATCCGCGACGATCTGTTCCAGGCCGACGCCGACGGCTGGCTGCACATGTCCCACGCCGCTCACCCGCACGATCCCGTGACTCAGCAGCTCCATGACCTGATCGAGTCTCGATCGCGCTGAGCCGCGGCCGCGGGTCCGGGGTCGTCCACCTCGGGGGGAACGCCCCAACGCCCCGGTTCGAGTGCTCCGTGTCAGCGCGGTGACGGCCCGGTGTCAGCGCGTCCGGCGATGGTTGACGCCATGGACACCCCGCACGGACGGCGATCAGGCCGCACGCACTCACGCTCAGGGCTCCGGCTCGCACCTCGACTATTCGGTGTTGCTAGGTACTGGTAGTCAGTGTTACTTTGTACCGGTAGTCAGCAACACCGAGTAGCCGAAGGGGGATGACGATGAGCGGGCAACTGACGGAGATGCTCAAGGGAACGCTGGAGGGCGTCGTCCTGGCGATCCTGTCCGGCCGGCCCGCCCACGGCTACGAGATCACGGTGTGGCTGCGCGACCGGGGCTTCGCCGACATCGCCGAGGGCACCGTCTACGCCCTGCTGGTCAGGATCGAGCAGCGCGGCCTGGTCGACGTACGGAAAGTGCCGTCGGAGAAGGGGCCGCCGCGCAAGGTGTACTCCCTCAACACCCAGGGACGGAAGTACCTCGACGAGTTCTGGAACACCTGGAGCTTCCTGACCGAACGACTCCAACAGCTTCGCAAGGGAGGCAAGTAGACGTGGCCGACGAACCGAAGAGCCGCTATCTGCAGTACCTGGAGATCGTCACCGGGTCACTGGAGGAGAAGAAGCGCTATCGGCAGTACAAGGCGCGCATCAAACGACTTCCGGAGAACTACCGCACGGCGGTCGAAGCGCTCGAGCGGTACCTGATGCACTTCGGGCCGGCCGACGGCGACGGCGCGATGGCGATGTACGACGACCTCGCCGAGCTGTTCGAGCAGAGCGCCGCCGACCGGACCCCGATCCGCGACATCTTCGGGGACGACCCCGTGGAGTTCGTCGAGGCGTTCATGGCCAACTACCCCCTCGGCCAGTACCGGACCCGGGAGCGCAACCGCTTCACCAGCGCCATCGACCGCGCCGCCGGCGAGAACACCGCAAGAAGAGACAGGACAGACTGATGACGACACAGCAAGCCCCGGCGATCCAGGTGCACGGCCTGGAGAAGTCCTACAAAGACCTGCGAGTGCTGCGCGGCGTGGAGTTCACCGTGGCGCGCGGCAGCATCTTCGCCCTGCTCGGCTCCAACGGGGCGGGCAAGACCACGGCCGTGAAGATCCTGTCCACGCTGCTCAAGGCCGACGCGGGGATCGCCCGCGTGAACGGCTTCGACGTCGCCACGCAGGCGGCCGACGTACGGGAGTCCATCAGCCTCACCGGACAGTTCGCCGCCGTGGACGAGATACTCAGCGGGCGGGAGAACCTGGTGCTGGTCGCCCGGTTGAGGCACCTCGCAAACCCCGGCAAGGTCGCCGACGACCTGCTCGCCCAGTTCTCGCTCACCGACGCGGGCGGCCGGAAGGTGTCGACGTACTCGGGCGGCATGCGACGCCGTCTCGACATCGCGATGAGCCTCATCGGCAACCCGCCGGTGATCTTCCTCGACGAGCCCACCACCGGGCTCGACCCCCAGGCCCGCATCGAGGTCTGGCAGGCCGTCAAGGACCTGGCCGCCGGCGGCACCACGGTGCTGCTCACCACCCAGTACCTGGACGAGGCCGAACAGCTCGCCGACCGGATCGCGATCCTGCACGAGGGCCGGATCATCGTCAACGGCACCCTGGACGAGCTCAAGCAACTGCTGCCGCCCGCCAAGGTCGAATACGTGGAAAAGCAGCCGACCCTCGAGGACGTCTTCCTCACCCTCGTCGGCACGAAGGCATAAGGAACAACGATGACCAAGCACTTCTTCGGCGACACCACCGTCCTGCTGGGACGGTCACTGCGCCACATCACCCGCAGCCCGGACACCATCATCACGACCGCGATCATGCCGATCGCCATGATGCTCATGTTCGTCTACGTGTTCGGCGGCGCGATCAGAACAGGGTCGGACACGTCGTACGTGAACTACATGCTGCCCGGCATCCTGCTCATCACGGTCGCCTCGGGCATCGCGTACACCGCGTACCGGCTGTTCATGGACATGCAGGGCGGCATCTTCGAGCGCTTCCAGTCGATGCCGACCGCGCGCTCGTCGGTGCTGTGGGCACACGTGCTGACCTCGCTGGTCGCCAACCTGGTCTCGCTCGTGGTCGTCATGCTCGTGGCCCTGCTCATGGGCTTCCGCTCGAGCGCGGGAGTGCTGGCGTGGCTGTCGGTAGCCGGCATCCTGATCCTGTTCACCCTGGCGCTGACCTGGATCGCCGTCATCCCCGGCCTGTCCGCCAAGACCATGGAGGGCGCGAGCGCGTTCTCCTACCCGCTCATCTTCCTGCCGTTCCTCAGCTCGGCCTTCGTGCCCACCGCCACCATGCCCGGCCCGGTGCGCGCCTTCGCCGAGCACCAGCCGGTGACCTCCATCGTCAACGCCGTCCGCGCCCTGTTCGCCGAGCAGCCGGTGGGCGCCGACCTCTGGATCGCCCTGGCCTGGTGTGTCGGCATCCTCGTCGTCGCCTACGTCTTCGCCATGAACGCCTACCGCCGCAAGATCTCCTAGAAGGAAAGATCATGACTGAACCCCTCCACACCCTCACGGCGATGCCGACCGAGCGTCAGCCCGGCTGCCCCTTCGACCCGCCCAGGGAACTGGTCGAGGCCCGCGAGCAGAGCCCGATCAGCCGCTTCCCCTTCCCCGACGGGCACCAGGGCTGGCTGGTCACCGGATACGACCTGACCCGGTCGATCCTGGCCGACCCCCGCTTCAGCTCCCGCAAGGAGCTGATGCGCCACCACCCGACCATCGACTACGGCGACATCGAGGTCCCCCCGGCGCCGCCCGGCGAGTTCCTGCTGATGGACGAGCCCCAGCACGGCCGCTACCGCAAACCGCTGGTCGGCAAGTTCACCGTCCGCCGGATGCGGCTGCTCACGGAGCGCGTCGCGCAGATCACCGCAGAGCACCTGGACGCCATGGAGAAGGCCGGGCCGACGGCCGACCTGGTCACCGCGTTCGCCAAGCCCATCCCCGCCATCGTGATCTGCGAGCTGCTGGGCGTGCCGTACGAGGACCGGGACCGCTTCCAGGAGAACATCGACAAGTTCCTCGGCGGCGAGGTGGGCGACGAGGAGCTGATCGCCGCCTACCTCGCGACCCAGCAGTACCTCGCCGAACTGGTCGCCGCGAAGCGCGCCAACCCCACCGACGACGTGCTCAGCGACCTCACCGACAGCGACCTGACCGACGAGGAGCTGAAGGGCATGGCCCTCATCCTGCTGTCGGCCGGATTCGACACCACCGCCAACATGCTGGCCCTGGGCACCTTCGCCCTGTTGCGGAATCCGGAGCAGCTCGCCGCGCTGCGCGCCGACCCCGGCCTCGCCGAACAGGCCGTGGAAGAGCTGCTGCGCTACCTGTCGGTCGCCAAGCAGTTCCACCGGGTCGCGCTGGAGGACGTCGAGCTGGGCGGCCACACCATCACGGCCGGCACGACCGTCATCCTGTCCCTCAACACCGCCAACCGCGACCCAGAACGCTTCCCCGACCCGCACACGCTCGACCTCCACCGGCGGGACGGCGGCCACCTGGCCTTCAGCCACGGCATCCACCAGTGCCTGGGCCAGCAACTCGCCCGCGTCGAGCTGCGCGTCGCCCTCCCCGCCCTGCTCAGCCGCTTCCCCACGCTGCGCCTGGCCGTACCGGCCGAAGAGGTCGCGCTGCGCCCGGAGGCCGCCGACATCTACGGGGTCAAGAGCCTCCCGGTCACCTGGGACGCGTGACAGGAACTCCCCCGATCCTCAGCTCCACGGAAAGGAATCGCAGCATGAAGGACACGACGAGCGGGACACCTGAACCCGGACACGTCGGGCGCCGGACCGTGTTGAAGGGCGTGCTGGGCGCCGGTGCGCTCGCCGGCACTCACGCCGCACTCACCGGCCCCGCCAACGCCTCCGTGAGCGGCGGGCGTGACGGTGGCGAGCGCGGTGTCGAGCACGGCTGGGGAAAGGTCGCCGACGCGTTCCGCGCGAACTTCAAGAACCCTGGCGAGGTCGGCGCGGCGTGCAGCGTCTACGTGGGCGGCCGCCCCGTCGTCGACCTGTGGGGCGGCCTCGCCGATCGCGAGGCGAACCGGCCGTGGCGCGAGAACACGATCGTCCAGGTCGCATCCACGACGAAGGGCGCCACCGCCATCTGTGCCCACCTGCTGGTCCAGCGCGGTGAGCTGGATCTGGACGCCCCGGTGGCGCGGTACTGGCCGGAGTTCGCCGCCGCAGGCAAGGAGCGGATCCCGGTGCGCTGGTTGCTGTCGCACCAGGCCGGCCTGCCCATCGTCGACGGACCGCTGACCTTCGAGCAGGCGTGTGACTGGCACCCGGTCATCCGCGCGCTGGAGGCCCAGCGGCCGCTGTGGCAGCCGGGCACCGAGCACGTCTACCACAGCGTCACGTACGGGTTCCTGGTCGGAGAGGTCGTACGCCGGATCACCGGCAAGTCGCTCGGCACCTTCTTCGCCGAGGAGGTGGCCGCCCCGCTCGGACTGAGCGCCTGGATCGGACTGCCCGAGAAGCAGGAGAAGCGGGTGGCCCGGCTCCACGACGCCGCCCCGTTCAGCGTGGAGGAACTGCTGGCCGGGCTGATCGCGACCACCGGGCTCGACGCGGACACGGTCACCGCCTGGGTGAACGCCGTATGGGCGCCAGGCTCGGTCCAAGCCCGCGCCGGCGAGCTGGGCGGCGCCCTGACCACCCCCGGATATCACACCACGCGGGCCTGGCGCGCCGCCGAGTTCCCGGCCGCGAACATGCTCGCGGACGCCCGATCGGTCGCGCGCATGTACGCCGCCACGGTCAGCCACGTCGACGGGGTCCGGCTGCTCAACCGGTCCACGGTCGAGCGGATGACGGACGTGCAGACCGACACGACACCGATGCACGGGCTGCCGCCGGGCCTGAACCTCCCGGCCGACCGCTCCTTCTACATGTCGCTCGGGTTCTGGCGGGCCTGCCCGCCGCTGCCGTTGACCGGTCCTGGCTCGTTCGGACACCCGGGCTCCGGCGGGTCGATCGGCTTCGCCGACCCCGACAGCGGTGTCGGCTTCGGCTACGTCACGAATCTCTGGAACTACCGGCCCGACGACCCTCGGGTGACGAACCTGGCCAAGGCCGTCCGCTCCTGCCTCGGATGACGGAGAATCCCTGCGCACCGGTGACGCGGCACCACGCGCATGGACCAGCTACTCTGTGCTACAGAGTACCAGGAGGAGGCGGAAGTGGACCGACGATGGACGGCCTGACGGAGATGCTGAAGGGCACGCTCGAGGGCTGCGTGCTCAAGGTCATCGACAGCGAGGAGACCTACGGGTACGCCATCACGCGTCGGCTGAACGAACTCGGCTTCGCCGACGTCGTCGAGGGGACGGTTTACACCATTCTGCTGCGGCTGGAGAAGAACGGGCTCGTCCAGGTGACGAAACGACCGTCCGGGCTGGGCCCGCCGCGCAAGTTCTATGCGCTCAACGACGCGGGCCGCGAAGAACTCGCGACGTTCTGGGCGAAGTGGGAGTACATCACATCACGCATCGACAAGCTCAAGGAGGGCGGGAGATGAGCTTCTGGGACACCATTACCGGCAACGATCTCACCAGGGAATGGAAGGCGTTCGAAGCTCGGGCCGAGGCGTTGCCGGCCGACTACCGGGCGGCGTGGGAACAGATCAAGGGTCACCTCTTTCCCTACGGGGACTTCACCGGCCGAAACCTGATGCCGATCCTCGACGGCGCCCTGGGGCTGCTGGAGGAGACGGCGGCCGACGGGCAGAGCATCCACGAGGTGCTGGGTGACGACATCGGGGGCTTCTGCGCGGCGCTGGCCGGCGGCGAGGGGGCCAGGACCTATCGCGACCGGTGGCGTGAGCAGTTGAACAGGAACGTCGCAAGGAAATTGGGCCGGCTAGGAGGCTGACGTGGGCATCCAGGACATCATCGAGGGCAAGAAGCAGTGGCGGGCGCACATGGCGCGGGTCAAGGCGCTGCCGCGGGACTACCAGATCGTCTACAAGGAGATCCAGAGGTACTTCTTCAAGGTCGGGCCGATCGAGCTGCTCGACGGGTCCCTGCTCTCAGGGATCCTCGACTTCTTCGAGGAGGGCGTCGCGGCCGGCAAGGGAGTCCTGGAACTCATCGGCGACGACGTCGCCGCCTTCTGCGACGAACTGATCAAGGACTCGCGCACCTTCGCGGACATCTATCAGGAGTCCATGGGAAATCCCCCAGGGCCGCAGCAAGGCACTGGCGCGTGACGAGACGCCTCAAGCCTGCTGGCGGCGTACCATCTCGGTGATCCAGACGGGCGCGAACGGAGACGTGCAGCCCGGAGAGGTCGGGTAGTCCTTGAGCACCTCCAGGCGCTCGCCGATGGCGAGCGCACGGGCGCGGTGCCCGGCGTGCTCGATCCCGATGTGGGCCAGGCACTGGTTCATCGCCCACTGCAGGCGGTCGGGGGCGTCCTTCATCTCCGCCTCGATGACGTCGAGCAGCCGGGGGAGGTCGAGGCCCTCCGGCTGCCTCGTCACGCGCTCGGCGGTCAGCGCCCACCCGGCGCTCGCGACCACCGGATCCGGATCGGCGAACCAGGCCAGTCGCAGCTCTTCGCAGTGCCGGGACTTCTTCACCACATAGCTCACGAGCCAGTCGTGCACCTTGGGCGTACGCGCCGCGCGCAGCATGACGTCCAGTTCGTCACGCTCGAACGCCTTCGGGCGGCAGATCAGGATCGCCAGCAGTCTCGCCGCGGTGTCACCGGTCTCCCACAGCCGGTACGCGAGCTCCTGCTGCGTCTTCAGCCGCTTCGCGATCGCGCGCAGCTTGCCGAGGTTCACACCGTGGTCGTCGCCGTGTCTCTCGTTCACCTCGCGAACCTTCGGGTCCTCGATGCCGGCCAGCTCGGCCATCACCCCGGCCACAGTCGTCTCGGCCACCTCAGCCTCCTGTCCGTCACCTGCGAGATTCAGCCTAGACGGAAGCCGGGGCTCCCGCCGGTCAGGCCCGTTCGACGCTCCAGGTCACGCCGAACGGGATCAGGAAGTCGAGGAAATCGGCCGGGTCGAAGACCTGGGCCGGTGTACGGGCGCCCGTGGGGCCTCCGTCCACGACCAGACGGCGCGCGCCCTCCACGGCGATCACCGCGGTGAGCCGGTAGGGGTCCGTCCCCGTGACCCAGCCGCGGGCACGGTTGCCCGTGAGGTCGGTGGCCTCGGCCGTCATGAGCCATCGGGCGGCTCTGCGAGCCTCCTCCTCCGGGACCTCCGGGATGCTTTCGACCACGTCGGCGGTCAGCCCCGTGAGGAGGTCCGCGACCTCGGCGCGAATGGCACTCCGTACGCGGCCGACGCGCAGATGACGGGGCGCCATGACGACCCCGGGAAGCGCGAAGGCCGACACTTCCGCCTCCGCCCGTTCCCCGGGCACGGTGAGGACGGCACGGCCGGCCACCTCGTCGGCGGGATGCCAGGCGCCGTCGGCGTACTCGAGCGGGGACCGCACGCCGACCTCGGCCATCGACCGAGCCGTCCCACGTGACGCCACGCCGGGCGGCCGCAGGTCGGCGATGAGCAGTTCGTCCAGCGGCCCGCCGCCGAGGCACGCGGCGGTCAGGGCGGCGATGAGGTCGCCGGGCCCGCCGTCGTCCGCCATGGCGGGGACGATCGTCACGCTGGAGTCGGCGTAGGAGTCGAGGATGTGCTTGATGTAGCCCTGTTCTCCCGCGGTGTCGACGTACGGGCAACCCGCGGCGACGGCGGCCCGCACGACCGGCTCGCCCCGGGTGGTGAACGGCCCCGCGCAGTTCACCACGGCATCACAGCCGCGGAACGCGGCCGCCAGCCTCTCCGGGTCGTCGAGCCCCGCGACCCGGACGTCGGCCGCCCCGTACTCGGCGGCCCGCTTCCTGAGCCGCTCCTCGTCCCGGCCCACCAGCACCGCCGGCACGCCTCTGCGACGCAGTTCGGCGACGACGAGCCCACCGGTGAATCCACTCGCACCATAGACGGCAATCTTCATGTGAATCACCGTAGGGTGCCGCCAAGAGACACCCAATGACCGCACGTCCACGGTCCATATCCGTCCGTCTCATCACCGCCGCTCCGTCTGTACGATCGATCGCATGGACGTGCTCAGCGACGCGATCACCGCCATGCGTCTCGGGCGGCCGCACTCCTCGCGTACGGTCTGGCGGGCTCCCTGGGGCGTCCGCTTCCAGCCGCAGGCGGGCGCCGGGTTCCACGTGATCCTGCAGGGCTCATGCTGGCTGATACCGGTCACCGGGGAACCGGTCGCGCTCGGCGTCGGAGACGTCGCGTTCCTGCCCCGCGAACTCGGCCACGCCATCGCGGACGCCCCGACGACACCGCTCACCTGGGCGCGCTCTCCCCTGTCCCCGCTGCCTGAAGGCCCTGCGCCCGTGGACGGTCCCCGCACGGAAATGCTGTGCGGGGCGTACCTGCTGGACCAGTCGCGGGCGCACCCGCTGCTCGCGGGGCTCCCCGACGTCGTTCACCTGCCCGCCAGGATCGGCCGCCACCCCTCGCTCCGCGGCGCGATCGAGCTGCTCGGTCAGGAACTCGACGGCGGGCCCCGGCCGGGCGGCGACGCGGCCGTGCTCGCCCTGCTCGACGTGCTGCTCCTCTACATCCTGCGCGCCTGGTACGACGACCGGCCCGCCGAGGTGGCCACGGGATGGGGCGCGGCGCTACGGGACCCGGCGGTGCTGGCGGCGCTGCACGGCATTCACGAGCAGCCCGAACGGCCCTGGACCGTACAGTCGCTGGCCGACCGCTCCGGCCTGTCGCGGGCCGCGTTCGCCCGCAGGTTCTCGGAGCTGACCGGGTCCGCTCCCATGGCCTACCTCACGTGGTGGCGCATGACCATCGCCGCGCGGCTCCTGCGCGACACCGACCTGACGGTCCGCTCCGTGGCCGCACAGGTCGGCTACACCTCGGAGTTCGCGTTCGCCCGCGCGTTCAAGCGGGAGCTGGGCGCCGCCCCGGGCCACTACCGCGACACCACTGACGTCAACCCTGGCTGAGGCCCGCGCTGTCGCGGGCAAGCTGACCGCCCCCGCGTTCCGGGTCGCCCCGCGCGCGAAGGGGCGCGGTCGGCTCTGACCTGCGTTGCAAGATCCTGCAGCCGGTTCTGCAACCACTCCACCTGCCTGGCTCCCCCTCGGGGCCGCCATTCTGTGGCGCATGGAACGTTCTGACGTCATCGACACCTGCACGCGTACGGCATCGCACGCCGACCGGCGCGAGCGCATCTGCGATCCGCGAAGGCTCCAGATGAACCAGAGAATGCGCCGCCTTCTCGCCGCGGGCGCCGCCGGCGCATGCGCGATCACGCTGGCGGCAGGCTGTTCGAGCGGCGCCAGTTCCGCGGCGCCGTCCGCGACGGACGACGGCACGACCGCGGCGCTGTCCGCGAAGAGCGCGGAGCCGGGACGCTTCGCCTCGGCCGACCCGGGTTCGGTCAACACCTACTGGATCCAGGCGCCGGAGGGCCTGGTCCTCATCGACACGCTGCGCACGCCGGCCGACGCCAGGAAGGCGGTGGCGGAGGTCAAGAAGATCGGCAGGCCGGTCGCCGCCATCCTGCTCACCCACTCCCATCCCGACCATGTGGGCGGCGCGGGCGCCTTCAAGGAGGCGTTCCCCCAGGCCCCCGTCTACGCGTCGAAGGAGACCGACAAGACGATGCGGGAGGACGAGCGGGGCTTCTACCCGCTGGCCCGTACGGCGAACGCCGACTTTCCCGCCAAAGTCACCTACGCCGACAGGACCTTCGAAGACGGCGCGCCGTTGCAGGTCGGCGGCCTGCGCTTCGAGACCGCCACGTTCGCCCATGGCGAGTCCGACACCGCGACCGTCTTCCACCGCCCCGACACCGGCGATCTCTTCTCGGGCGACCTGGCGACCGGCAAGGTCACGCCCGCGCTGATCGAGGGGACGAGCTGCGGCTGGCTCCAGGTCCTCGACGAGCTGGGCAGGCGCTTCTCAGGGGCCGGGACGATGTACCCGGGACACGGCGTCGCGGGCCCGGCCCGTACGCTGATCGACGAGCAGCGCCGGTACCTGCTGCGGTTCCGCGGGCTGGTCCGTCCGGCCGCCGCCCCTGACTCGCCCGAGGGCAGGACGGTCAGCGCCGGCGAGCAGAAGTCGATCACCGCCGAGATGGAGCGCGACTACCCCGGCCATCCGCCGGTCGCGGACCTGCCGACCCTCGTGGAGGAGAACATCAAGGCCGTCGCACGGGAGCTGTCCGCCGAGGACCCCGCGAACACCCCCGCCGTCTGCGCGGACCAGCCCCAGGAAGCGGCGGACGGGCTGCTGGCGCCGGTGAGCGCCTACGTCACGGCGGTCAACGGCCGGGACCTCGACGCGCTGGCGGGGGCGTTCGCCGCCGACGCGGAGCTCGTCGACGTGGGGCGGCGCTTCAACGGCCGCGCCGAGATCCGCGCCTGGGCCGAGGCCGAGGTGATCGGCGGCACGCTCACGGTCATCAGGGTCGCCGAGAACCGGCCCGGCCACCAGCGCCTCCTCGTGCGCTTCGCCCCTGGCGGCCAGGGCGGCTTCGAGGCCAACTACGCCTTCACCGTGGACGGCGCGTCCATCACCAAGGCCGAACTGACCTACGCGAACTGATCGAAGAGGCGACACCGAGGAGCCGGGCGACGGCGGTGGGAGGGCCGCTTCGCTCAGCGTTCCCAGGCTCCGGCAGGGACGCTGTAGAAGGTACGGGCCCGCGTCCACCACTCCCGGTCCGCGAAGCGTCCCGTGATCCTGCCGACCACGCACCACAGGGTGTGGACGTCGTGCTCCAGGTCGCCGTCGGGGTCGAGGGCCAGCCCTTCCGTGAAGGGCCGGTAGTCGGGGAGGTGCATGTATCCGCCCTCCTCGTACGGCGGATTGACATCGCCGAGCAGTTCCCCGTCGTAATGGACGTACAGCGGCTCGAGCCCTTCACCCACCTCGCCCCAGAACTTGATCTGGAAGGCTCGCCGCTTTCCGAGCCCGCCGATCGCGGGATGGGTGGAGGACAGCCCGAAGACGAAGAGGTGGGTCCAGCCCGGCGCGTGCGGGCCGATCCAGATGCCCTTCGCCGGAGGGCCTTTGTACGTTCCCGCGAGCGTCGTCACGTCGCACTCCAGGCGTGTGCCGGGGTCCACGCGGAATCGGCCGGCCAGTTCTTCCGGATCGTCGCTCTCCACCCAGAGGGCATGAAAGCCGAGCTGGAGCCCGCGGCCGTGCTCGACCAGCAGGTCCCACTGGTTCTCCGCGGGAAGTTCCTGTTCCGTGTCGGTCATTGTCCACATCCTGCTGTCCAACGCGAATGCGGGGCCGCGCTCGGCAGCCCCGCATCCGATGGCCGGTTATTTGACGATCTTCACCCAGAACGGGCTGTCGCTGACCTTGGTGATGGTGTTCTCAGGATCGTAGTCGAGAAGGCGGTAGTGGCCGTAGAACGCCTTCAGCGCATCTCCATGATCTTCGTTGTGCTCTTTCCTGACCCCTTGAATCGAATAGTGGATCTTGTCCTTCAGCGCTCCCTGCTCGGTCGACGCGAAGGGGTATTCGTCGCACTGCACGTTCCGATAGCCCCATTGCTGGTACACCTCCTTGGTGTAGTACCGGCAATAGGTCCCTCCGTAGGGCAGCTCCCAGTCGTCCTCGGGCACCGCGAAGGGAGTCCCGGAGAACACCCTCCTGTTCTTGGCGTAGACGCCCTTGGCGGCTCTCCACAGGGGTTGTCCCTGTGCTGTGTTCGGGGCTGCGGCGTAGTTGCCCCCGATGACCTTCGGCAGTTCGTTGCCCAGCGGCCCCTTGACCGGCGGGCGGCTCTTTGTTCGCCCATCGGTCGTGTCCCCAGGGCGGTAGGGCGGATAGGTGAGGGCGTTCGTCGCCGGGTTCATGGCCTTCTCGATGTGATTGATGACGTCGAGAAATTCGTCGTCCCTGCTCTTGGACATCGTGAACACCCGGTCGGCTCTGATGTAGATGCACCCGCCGGTGTTCGCCGTCTCCTCACCGAAGTTCCCCAGCTCTCTCCAGTCGCAGCGGAAACTGGGAGACCACAGGGGGTTGCTCGGAACGCCCTGTCCCCACCGCACAACCCCCTGCCGTTTGCCCGCTTCGCTGAGGACTTCCTGGTCCCACAGGGGAAGCCGGCCCCGCTTGCTCTCGTACTTGGTGATGGCGGGCAGGATCGAGCAAACCTCCCTGTCGTGTGACGCGGGCTTGGCCGTGTTGATCAGGTACGCGAGGTACGGCGTCGAGCGCCAGCCGGAGATCGTCTTGAGCTGGGTGGGATTGGGGCTGCCCGCCTGGACCGCGCAGCCCTGGGTGTCGAGGTCGAACTCGATCTGGACGTCGTTCAGATCGTTATCCAGCTCGGTACGCCTGACACCTCTGTTCCAGATGCCGAAGTCCGTCAGCTTCACGAAGAACTTGATGTTCTGCGGCTTCAGCCCGGCTTCGCTGCCCTTGTAGACGGACGTCCCGGTGTGGTTGCCGATGTAGGTGTGCGCCACCCAGGTCACACGGAAGGTGAACACGTCGTCGTCGGTCACCTTGTCCAGCAGGTACGCCGGGATCCGCAGCGGCCCGGGGAACAGCCTGACCCACCAGGCGGTCCGGTTCTTGCGCCGCTTGACGCCGTTCTCATCGACCTCCTCCCATCCGCCGTGCCCGATCCAGCTTGTCCAGCAGGCCGAATGCGGGCGCTCCTGCATCCGCGAATAGGCGTCGGTGAACCTCGGGGCCCTCTCGGTGGCGTAGCAGGTCTCCAACGAGGGGTGCTTGTAGTCGAAGTTGCCGGCCATGGCCGCTGTTCCGGCGCCCGGCGTGGCGGACGCCCTGCCCTGGGCAGGCTGGGCGGCCGGGCTCGCCAGCAGGGCGAGGATCTGGGTGGCGTCCAGAGTCCGCTGGAAGACCTGGACCTCGTCCAGGTCGCCCTTCATCCGGCTGCCGAGTGCCATGGCCGTACCGGCGTTCCAGGTGGTGAGGCTCACCGGCGCGCTCTTGATCAGCACGCCGTTGAGGTACAGCGAGGCGGTCCTGGCCGTCGCGTCGTACACACCCGCCAGGTGGAACCACTCGTCGACCGGCGCCCGCGTGCCCGAGACGGCGCCCTCGACCGCCGCACCGGCAGTGTCGGCACTCGTAAGGGTGAACACCAGCCCGTGTCCGGGATCGTTGCCGAGCCGGAACGGCGCCTGATGCTCGCCCCTCTGGGCGACGACGTCGTAGTCGCCGTTGGCGTCGCTCCACCGCAGCCAGGCGGTCACCGTGAAGCTCTCGTCCGTGCGGATCACCGAGCGGGCGGTCTGCGCGAGCGGCTCCTCCCCCGGGTGGATGACGTCGACCTTGAGCACCTGCCAGTCCGACCACGCCGATGCCGCGCTGGGCGACACCGCGCGAACGCGCCAGCGCACCAGCCAGCCGTCGGTCAGCTCCCCGGCGGGTACGGCGAGCGCGGCCCGGGCTCCGACCTCGACACCGGCCACGTTCCCGGCCCAGATCTGCCCGCTGCCCTGCCCCTCGGGAGCGGCCGGATCGTGCTCGATCTCGAACTCCGCCGTGAGCGCGTCGCCACGGGGATCGGTGACCTTCGTGGCCAGTGTCGGCGTCTCGACGCGGGTGACGGTCCGGTCGTCGATCTTCTTGGACGGCGTGACCTCGAGATCGTCCACCGCGGGCGCGGAGTCCGGTCGATCCACGGCCAATCGCTGCCAGCCCGACCAGGGCGAGGCCAGCTCGCCGAGGTGGGAGCGGACGCGCCAGCGTACCGTCCAGCCGTCGGTCAGCCGCCCGGCCGGCACGACCGCCGTGACCTGGGTGCCCGCGGTCCCCTCGACCGAGGTCGTCCAGATCTGCCCGCTCCCCTGGCCCTCTGGAGCCGAGGGGTCGTGTTCGATCTCGAACTCTGCCCGCAGGTCACCGCCGGGCGCGTAGGTGACCTGCGCGTGCAGCGACGGTGTGAGCACGGTGGTGACGTTCTTGCCGTCGACCTGCTCCGACGGGGTGACCTGAAGCCGGTCCACCCCGGGCTTGGGAATCTCGATGGTGAGCTGCCGCCACTCCGACCACGCCGAGGACACGGTCGCCGAGGTGGCTCGGGCACGCCAGCGCACCACCCAGCCGTCGGTCAGCTCCCCGGCGGGCACGCCGAGCACCGCCTGGGCTCCGACCTCGACACCGGCCACGTTCCCGGCCCAGATCTGGCCACTGCCCTGCCCCTCGGGAGCGGCCGGATCGTGCTCGATCTCGAACTCCGCGGTGAGCGCCTCGCCGCGAGGGTCGAGCACGGTGGCGCGCAACTGCGGGGTCGCCGTGGAGGTGACGGTCCTGCCGTCCACCTGCTGCGACGGAGTGGCCTGCAACTCCTGTACGGCGGGCGCCGAGTCCGGTTGGTCCACCAGCAACTGCTGCCAGTCCGACCACGCCGAGGCGAGCGTGCCTGTGGTGGCGCGCACGCGCCAGCGCACGGCCCAGCCGTCGCGCAGCTCGCCTGCCGGGACGGTCACCGAGGCCGGTGTCCCGACCGGGACGCCGTCGGCGGCGCCGGCCCAGATCTGCCCGCTGCCCTGGCCTTCCTGAGCAGCGGGGTCGTGTTCGATCTCGAACTCGGCCCGCAGGTCACCGCCGGGCGCGTAGGTGACCTGCGCGTGCAGCGACGGTGTGAGCACGGTGGTGACGTTCTTGCCGTCGACCACCTGCGACGGGGTGACCTGGAACTGGCCCACCCCGGGCTTGGGCACGGCTACCTTCACCTGCTGCCACGCCGACCAGGTGGAGGAGGCGGCGCCCACCAGCGAACGCAGCCGCCAGCGCACGAGCCAGCCGTCGGTCAGCCTGCCTTGCGGGACGGGCACCGCGACAGCCGTACCGGAGGCCACGTTGTCCAGTGCCGTGGCCCAGATCTGGCCGCTTCCCTGCCCCTGCGGCGCGGCCGGGTCGTGCTCCAGCTCGACCTCCACTCGCGAGGCGGTGCCCTGTGGATGGGACACGAGCGCGCGCAGTTCAGGGGTGACCGACGTGGCGACCGTCACCCCGTCCTGGGTCTGCGAAGGAACGACCTGGAGCCGGCTGACCGCCGGGTCGGTGGCCGGGTCGAAGATGTCGGTCCGGAACCGTTGCCAGGCAGACCAGGTCGGCGTGGAGCCCGGCGTGGTGGCCCTGACCCGGAACTCGTAGTCGATCTTGTCGGACAGCTTCCCGGCCGGAACGGCTGCCGACGCCTGTGAACCGGAGGCGACGCCCGTCACGGTCGTCGACCAGAACACGGTGTCGGTGGCCCAGTCGGCGACCTGGAAGTCGACCGCGGACGTACCGCCGAGCGGGTCTGTGACGCGGGCCAGCAGGGTCGGGGTCAGCGACGGTGTCACCGTGCTCGTGCCCACGTTCTCCGACGGCGTGATCTGGAACTGGTCCACCACCGCCTCGGGCACGTTCACGGTGAAGACCTGCCAGGCCGACCAGGCCGGGGTGGAGCCCGGTGTGGTCGCCTTGACCCGCCACTCGTACTTGATGCCGTCGGTCAGGATGCCGCTCGGCACCACGGTCGTGGCGGTGCTGCCCGATGCGACGCCGGGCAGCGAACCCGACCACCGCACGGTGTCGGTGGCCCAGTCGGCGACCTGGACGTCGACTGTCGAGGGACCACCCAGCGGATCGGTCACCCGCGCACGCAGGGTCGGGGTCAGTGAACTGGTGAAGATCTCGGTGCCGGAGATCGACGAGGGGGTGATCTGGAACTGGTCCACCACCGCCTCGGGCACGTCCACCGTGAAGAACTGGTACGGCGTCCACGCCGAGGTGGCGCCGCCGGCCGTGGCCTTGACCCGCCACTCGTACCTGGTGCCGTCGAGCAGCTTGGCCGCGGGGACCACGATCGACGCCTGCGTACCGGAGGCGACGTTCGCCACCGAACCCGACCAGACAACGACGTCGTCGGCGTAGCGGGCCACCTGGAAGTCGACCGTGGCCGTGCCGCCCAGCTTGTCGACGACCCTGGCCAGGAGCGTCGGCGTGAGCGTGGAGGTGGTGATCGTGGAGCCGGTGCCCGCCGACGGGCTCACCTGGAGCTGGTCCACCACGGGGGCGGCGTCCACGGTGAAGAACTGATAGGGCGTCCAGGCGGGGGTGGAGCCCGGCGTGGTGGCCTTGACCCGCCACTCGTATCTCGTGAGGTCGAGCAGTTTTCCGGCCGGGACCGTCACGGAGGCCGACGAGCCGGACGCCACGCCGGACAAGGTGGTCGACCACACCACCACGTCGTCGGAGTAGCGGGCCACCTGGACCTCGACCGTGGCAGGACCGCCGAGTGGATCGGTGACTCTGGCCTTCAACGTCGGGGTCAGAGAGGCGCTCTTGATGTCGCTGGCGGGCCCCGACGAAGGGGTGACCTGGAACTGGTCCACCACGGCCTCGGGCACGTCCACCGTGAAGAACTGGTACGACGACCAGGCCGAAGCGCCACCCGCGGACGTCGCACGCACCTGCCACTCGTACCTGATGCCGTCGGCCAGCCTGCCGGTCGGCACCGTGATCGACGCCTCCGTACCGGAGGGCACATTGGCCAGCGAACCCGACCACACGAGGCTGTCGTCGATGTACTTGAGCACGCGGAACTCGACCGTCGACGCGCCCGACGCGGCATCGGTCGCCGTCGCCTTGAGCGTCGGCGTCAACGACGACGTCACGATGCCGCCGTTGATCGTCTGCGCGGGGGTGAGGCCGAAACCGGCGACCGTGGGAGCGGCCGCCACCGCGTTCGACCGGGCGGATGGCGCGGGTCCGGCCGGTGCCGGCGTGCCCGCGGGGGTGTTGGTCAGCCCGGTACCGCTCTTGCCCGGGGTCCACGACGCCGTCTCGTTCAGCTTCGCATCGTGGCCCTGGCCCGACGAATCGCCCGCCGTGTCACCGGAGCCCTCATCGAACTTCCAGTGACCCGCGGCCTGCTTGGGGGTGCTGAAGGACCACGTGTAGGTGGTCATCCTGTTCTCCCAATCGTCGGCCGCGTCCGAGAGCACCACCGTGTACGTGGTTCCCGCGGTCAGCGCGCGCTCCGGCGTGAAGGTCACCACCGTCCCGCTGCTGTCGTACGTCGCCGTCGCCGGCACCTCCACGCCGCCGGCGTCCTTGAGCGCCACGGCGGCCTCGGCGACCGGCTCGGAGAAGGTGACCTTCAGCTTCGTGTCCAAGGGGACGTCGGTGGCGCCGTTCGCGGGCTCGACGCCGACCACGCGCGGCCCGAGCGTGTCCTCGCCGGTTCCGTCCTCGCCGTCGTTGCCCCCGGGGCTGCGGTCGAGTTCGTCCGTCACGACCTCGTACGGCTCGCCGTCGCGCTGACCGGCGATCTGACCGGCGAACGCGTTGTCGACCACGGTCCGCTCGCTGCCCGCCGGCTCGTAGATCGACCGGGCGCGCGCCTCCTCGAACGTCGGAAGGCTCGTGATCGGGTCTGGCGACATCCACGTGAAGCCGTCGACCTTGGGCGGAGCGGGTGCCTCGTACTCGAGGAAGAAGTAGGGATGGTGGCTGCCGTCCGGAGCGGTCTCCGGGTAGTTGCCCGACAGGTACTGGCGCCAGTTGTTCCCGCCCGACTCGGCCACCGCGCGGACCATCAAGCCGTGGTTGGCCGTTCCGTCCGCCCAGGACTGCGCGATCTCCTCGATGGAGTACCAGAGTTCGCCCTCGGCCATCCAGTCGGAGCAGTTCGCATCCTTGCCATACGGGTTGACCACGTAGCCGTCGGCCACGGCGAGCGGTTGCTCGGACCACTTGATCGTGGTGGGGGTCCAGTTGGAGGCGACGCGGTGCATGGAGATGTCACCGACATAGCCGCAGGCGCTGGAGATGTAGTTCCACAGCGTGATGTTCGCGTCGATGATCTGCTGGCCGAAGAACGGCGCGTTCGTGAGGTCGAACTTCAGGTAGGAACGATAGTTGTAGCCGTCCCGGCGCCCGGCGAAGATCGCGTTGCTGTTGGCCGAGTAGCTGCCGTTGACGTAGCTGCCGCCGTTGGCGATGAACGTGTCGGCGGGAGCGCCGGCCCCGTGCCACGGCGTCGGGTTGGCCGCGGCCACCGTCACCGGGTAGGTCACCGCCGGGTCGGCCAGGAACGCGGCGTCCGGAGCCAGGACGAGCGCGGCGTCGTCACCGCTTCCCGTGAGGGTCGCGGTCGCGGTGCCCGCCTTGCCGCTGCCAGGCGTGGTGATCTCCTTGGCGTCCATGACGGGAAGCACCGACAGGTCGGCGATCACCTTGCCGCCTGCGAGCGCCGCCGGCTTGCCGCCGACGGACTTGCCCAGGCTCATCCCGGAGGGCGGGTCGATCCGCACGGGCAGCTTGAGCTGTCCGGCAGGACGCTCGCGGATCACGATCTGCTGCTGGTAGCCCGTCGGGGTCACGGTGACGACCAGGTCGATGTTGCGGCCGTAGGCGGACCGGTAGGTCGCGCTCTGGCCGGACAACTCGGGCACGGGCAGCGTGCCGGGCGCGGCGACCCTGATCTCGCCGGGCCGGTCCTCCTCGAGGCCGAGGAAGTCGCCCTTCGCGGCCAGCAGCGGGGCGCTGCCGCCGCCGTTGGACAGCTTGATGTCCAGCTTGGTCATCCGGGGTTTGACGACCCCGTTCTCCACGACCAGCGTCGGGTCCACCTTGTGCCACTCGCCATCGCGCCGGACCCGGACGACAGTGCTCGACACATACGTCTTGACCGTTTTGCCACCGGGCATGGCGACGGTGGTCATGTTCTCGGTATGAAGGCTGGGAATTTCCACCTCCTTACCCGTCCGCTTGGCTTCGGCCTTGGCCAGATCGACGAAGCCCGGCTCGACCGGCGCGACCGCGGAAGCCGGGTCAGGAGGCGGAGTGGGTTCGGCGACGGCCGGTGCCGCCAGGATCGAGGCTGAGATTGCGAAGGTCCCCAGGAGCGAGCCTCCGCGACGTGTTGCGGCTGCTAAACCAGACGCCGATCGATTGGAGTTCACATGCACCCTTTCAGGCACAAGGCAATAGAACGAGGCGATCTTGGCAGCCTATAAAGTGCACGTAAAGATCATTTTTCGCAACCGGCAAGACCCCCTCCGTTATGAGGGCTGGTAGTCGCTTCGCCGATGATCGGCGGCCTGAATGGAAATGTGCGTTGAAGATCCTCTCCCGCATTTTCCCGGGATTCGCCGAGCAGTTCGGCGAGCAGGTCGGCCCCCTCCGCGGGGGCGCGCGCCTCCAGGTGTAGCACCGGACCGTCCAGGTGGAGCCGGAAGTCGAAGAACGGGCAACACCGCTGCTCGGCGACGGCGAGTTCGGCCAGCGCCGCGGCCCGCCCGGCGGGAAGGGTCACCCGCAGCCCATCGGGGATCTGTTCCCGCTCGGCCCCGTGGAGGAGCGTGCGCCACCGGGTGAGGCGTTCGCGGAGCCCGTCCCCGGTCAGCGAGCAGGCCACCGGCGCGGTACGCCACCGTTCCCCGCCCGGTTCGAGGCGGAGAGGAGACGGCAGCGGCGCGTTCGCCGATCGCGGGGCATCGCCGACACCCGGCGGAGCGAGGAAGGCGCACTGCGGATCACACCGGGCGTCGCGATCGGGCAGGGCGTCCAGGTGCGCCAGCGCGGTGCTCAGGAAGCCGGTGAACGCGGCCAACTCCCCTGCACGGACCTGAGCCTCGGCCAGGCGCTCCTGGACGCGGGGCCGCAGGTCCGCCTTGACCTGGGCGCACGATCCGGCCTCCCACACCGCGAGCAGCCCGGCGATCTCGTCCAACGACAGCCCCAGATGCTTGGCCGAGCCGATGAACGCCAGCCGGTCCACCGCCTCGGGACCGTACAGGCGGTAGCCGGCCGGGGTGCGTTCGGCGGACAGCAGCCCGGCGTCCTCGTAAAAGCGCAGGGTGGTGGCGGGGATGCCGGTGAGGGCCGCGAGCTGGGAGATCCGCATCGTGCTCATGCAGGGACGGTAGACCTTCGAGTCGAGTCGAAGGTCAAGCCCTGGCCGCCTTTCGTGGGAAATCCGGTGGATCTTGGCCCTGGTCGCCGTACAGACTGGGGCGATGACGGGAGAAGATCTGGTGGAGGCGGCGTCCGGGGACACTGAGCAGGTCAGGCGGCTGCTGGCCGGCGGCCTGTCCCCCGATGCGCCCGATGAGGACGGCACCACCGCGCTCTACCGGGCCGCCGTGCAGGGAGAGGCGGCCATCGTACGGATGCTGCTGGAGGCCGGGGCCGACCCCGATCGGGAGAGCGGGGGCGACGGCGAAGGGCTGCCGCTGTGCGCCGCGGCCTGCTGGGGGCACCTCGACGCCGTGACCGTGCTGCTCGACGCCGGCGCCGACCCCAACCGGCAGGAAGACGTCGGCCGCAGCGCCATGGCGCCCCTGCACTGGGCGGCCGCGAACGCCCACCTCACCACCGTGAGCACGCTGCTCGCGCGGGGCGCCGACCCCGACGTACGCGACCGCGTCGGCGGGACCGCGCTCTCCTGTGCCGCCCGGCGCGGTTCGGCGGCGGTGGTCAGGGCGCTGCTCGACCACGGGGCCGACCCCGCGCCGACTGACAACCTCGGCCGCACTCCCCTCGACCACGCCCGGCAGTACGCGGGCCGCGACCCCGAGGCGGAGGTGCTGGCGTTGGCCGGGGAGCACGCTCCGGCGGGGGCACGGGTCACGGTGCGGCGCGAGCAGTCCGAAGGTGGCGAGGTCCAGGTCGTGGGCGAGATGTGGGAGGCGGCGGGCGACCTGCGTTCTGAGTCGCGGCTGGGCACCGGGCACGCCGAGATCGTCCGCCTGCTGGAGGCCAGGACGCGTCCGTAGGGCCGGGGGCTTGGGCCGTCAGGCCGTGTCGGCGGGCGGCTCGACCGGGTACGGCTGGCCGAAGTCGAGGGAACTGCTGACCGTCAGCCACCGGCCGGCCTCGGCGATCTGCCCGAGCGAATAGTCGATGGCCATCCGCGCGGCCTCACCGCCGAGGACCAGATGCGTCGGCAGGTGCTCGCGCTTGACCACGCGTACGAGGTTCTCCCCGGCACGCTTCGGGTCACCGGCGGCGGTGAACTCGGTGCCCATGATGCCCGCGACGGCCCCCACCGTGGCTTCGTACTCCTCGGGAATGCCCTGGATGTCCATCGACGCCCCGGCCCAGTCGGTGGCGAACCCGCCGGGCTCGACCACGAGGCAGCGGATGCCGAACGGCGCGGTCTCGGCCGCGAGCACCCGGGTGAGCCCGTCGACCGCGAACTTGGCCGCCTGGTACGAGCCCAGGCCAGGGGTGCACCCCACACGACCGCCGATCGAGGAGAACTGCACGATCGTCCCCGCGCCCTGCCTCTTGAGCACGGGCAGGGCCGCCTTGGAGACGTTGTAGACGCCCCAGAAGTTCGTCTCGAACTGACGGCGGAAGTCGTCCTCGGGGGCGGTCTCGATCGGGGCGATGTTCGCGTATCCGGCGTTGTTGACGACCACGTCTACCCGGCCGTACCTCTCGACGGCCGCCTCGACGGCCGCCCTCGCCTGCTCGGCGCTCGTCACGTCGAGGGCGATGGAGAGGATCCGGTCGCCGTACTGCTCGGCGAGGTCCGCCAGTTGCCCGGGCCTGCGCGCGGTCGCGACGACCTGGTCGCCCGCTTCGAGCGCGGCGATGGTGAGAGCGCGGCCGAAGCCGCGCGAGGAACCGGTGATGAGCCACGTCTGAACTGCCATGATGACAGTAAAACAAGGTTGCGTTATTTACGCAACCTTGTTGCGCTAGCCTCGCTGTCGAGGCTCAGGCGCTCTCGAATCCCCTGATCAAGGCCGTCAGGATGCCCGTCAGCCGTGGCCGCACCTCCACGATCGCGTGCGACAGGACGGGGTCGCTTCTATACAGTTCGCGCAGCGCCGTGCCGGGCGCCGCCATCTGCCAGAGGGCGCCTGCCATGCTGGTCGCCACCGAGGCGATCTCGCGGGCGGCCGGGGCGCCCACCCCGAGCACGTCCTGGATCTTCAGCGCGACGCCTTGGTGCGCGGCGAGGGCCACGAGCTTGAAGTCCCGGACCGCGTCGAGCGACACGTTGCGCTCCAGGTTGAGGGGTGCCTGGGCGAGCAGGTCGCAGAACAGCGGGCGGGCGACGAGTGTCTCCGCCAGGGTCTCCGCCACCGAGGGCGCGGCCGGGGTCTCGATCGCTCCCAGTCGCTCGCAGACGTGCGCGGACCACTCGCGCCAACCTTCGGCGGTCAGGATCAGGAAGATCTGCTCGCGGGTCTCGAAATATCGGAGCATGGCGGACTTGTGCATGCCCACCGCCTCCGCGATGTCGCTGAGCGTGACCTCCCGTACGGTGCGGGCGGTGGCCAGGGCGCGGGCGGCGTCCAGGATCGCCTCCTGGCGCTGCTGTTTGGCCTCAGGACTCCGGGCACGCTGGAACGAGGAGTTGCTCATGTCGCGCATATTATCGCAACGCCGTTTCGCAACTGGGCACACGCCCTGAGCTAGACGGGAGTCCCGGGAGGGGACTTGAGCAGCGGCGCGGCCTCGGCGAGACAGCCGCCGCGCCCCTGCCGCAACGCACTCGCCGCCAGACGGATCAGATCGATGCTCACCCCCGCGCCACCGCTGGGATCGTGCACCTTCAACTTCACGTCCAGGCTCACCGAGGCACCGCCCCAGGACTTCGCCTCGATGTTGATGTGCGCCACCTTGTGCGACTCCAGGTGTGGCAGGTAACCGAACGGGGCCACCTGCACCAGGTCCGCCGCGGAGCCGTCCACGGCCAGGGCGTTGAGTTTGGACCGCAGTTTGGTGCCGCCGTTCTCGACCAGGTTACGGAAGTCCTCGGTTCCGCCCAGATTGACCTGGTAGGAACCGGTCAGGGTGAGCCCGCGTTCCTCCAGCAGCCGCAGCAGCGCGTGATGCACGACCGACGTGCCGAACTGGCTGGCCAGATCGTCACCCAGCAGGGGCAGCCCAGCCGCGGCGAACCGGTCAGGCCACTGCGGATCGCGGGCCACCGCGTCCGAGGTGATGTTGACGAACGCCGCTCCCGCCCGCAACGCCGCCTCGGCATACGCCCGCGCCGTCTCCTGCCGCCCGCTGGGAGCCGCGTAGAGCACCACCTCGGCACCGGCGAGTTCCCCGGCCACGCGGTCCACCTCGGTCGCGTCGGTGAGGCCGCAGCTCACCGCGACGCCCGAGGGCGGCAGTTCGGCGGTGAGCGGCGGCAGGTTGTTGGGCGGCAGGAAGATCGCCTCGGTGAGGTCCTTCCCGATCCTCTCCGGGGAGACGGCGAACGCCGCCACGAAGTCGATGTCCCCCACGCCCAGCCCGTCGATCACCGGCCGCCGGACCCCGACCAGGTCCCCCGTGGCACGGTGCAGAGCCACCCCCTGCACCAGGGCGGACACAGTGTTGCCGACTCCGACGACGGCGACTCTCACGCGTTCGATCATGGATGTCAGACTACGTCGCCGTTCCCGCCGCCGGAGTTCCGGCGAAGCCGTCGAGGTCAGGGGCTGGTGAGGATGACGAGCTGCCGGGTCGCCCGGGTCATCGCCACGTACCGGTCGACCGCTCCCTCGAAGGCGCCTGCGCCGCCGAACGCCTCCGGGTCGATGAGGACCACCAGGTCGAACTCGAGCCCCTTCGCCAGCTCCGGGGTCAGCGACCGGACGCGGGACGTCGCCTCGAAGGCGGGATCGCCGATGACGCACGCGGTCCCGTCCGCGTGCGCGGCGAGCCAGGCGTCGAGGATCGAGCGCAGCTCCGAGGTGGATCCATGGACGACGGGGAGACCGTTGTCGCGGATGGAGGTCGGCACGTTGGCGTCGGGAAGCACGGCCCGGATGACCGGCTCGGCCTCCTTCATGATCTCTTCCGGAGTCCGGTAGTTGATGGTCAGGGACGTCAGGGTGATCCGGTCGAGCCCGATCCGGTCCAGCCGTTCCCGCCACGACTCGGTGAACCCGTGCCTGGCCTGGGCCCGGTCCCCGACGATGGTGAAGCTCCGCGACGGGCAGCGCAGCAGCAGCATCTGCCACTGCGCGTCGGTCAGCTCCTGGGCCTCGTCCACCACGACGTGCGCGAACGGCCCGGCGAGCCGGTCCGGGTCGGCGGTGGGCAGGGCGCTCTCGTCGACCAGGGAGTTCTGGGCGTCCTGTCCGCGCAGCATCGTCACCAGGCCCTCGCCGTCGTCGTCGGCCTCGATCAGGTTGTCGACGACCCGGGTCATGTTCTCGCGCTGGGCGGCGAGGGAGGCGGCGTGGCGGCGTTCGCGTCGGGCTGTCTCCGGGTCGCCGAGCCGCTGCCGGGCGGCGTCCAGGAGCGGGAGGTCGGACACCGTCCAGGCGTGGGCGTCCGCGCGCTGGAGCAGCCGGATCTCGTCGGGGCTGAGCCAGGGAGCGCACAGCCGCAGGTAGGCGGGCACCGTCCAGAGGTCTCCGACGAGGTCGGCCGCCTCGACGAGCGGCCACGCGCGGTTGAAGGTCGTGAGCAGTTCCCTGTCCCGCAGGAGCGACTTGCGGAGCAGGTCGGGCGAGACGTCCTCGTTGTCGTGCTTGTCCGCCAGGATCGTGAGCAGTTCCTCCCAGATCTGGTCGCGGGCCTCGTTGTGCGGGGTGCCGGGCTCCGCCGCCTCGAACGCCTCGGCCCAGTCGTCGGCGCTCAGGTGGACGTCGGACCAGGGGGTCGTGATCGTCATGCCCGTGGTGGGCGGGTTCTCGTAGAACCGGACGGCCGGCTCGATCGCCTTGACCATGGTCGCGGACTCCTTCAGCCGGGCCACGTCCGCGTTCGTCTCGGCCGCCGCCGTGGCTCCCTCGGGGACGAGGTCCCGCAGCGTGCACGTCTGTACGCCCTCCTCGCCGAGGCTGGGCAGGACGTCGGCCACGTAGGCCAGGTAGGGCTGGTGCGGTCCGACGAACAGCACGCCGCCCCGGCGGTGACCGAGGCGAGGGTCGGAGTACAGAAGGTAGGCGGAACGGTGCAGGGCCACCACGGTCTTCCCCGTGCCAGGACCGCCGTCCACGACGAGAGCGCCGCGGGATCCCGCGCGGATGATGGCGTCCTGGTCGGCCTGGAGGGTGCCGAGCACGTCGCGCATCCGGGACGAGCGGCTGCCGCCCAGGCTGGCGATGAAGGCGGACTGGTCGTCGAGCGCGGCGTGCCCCTCGAACCCGTCCGTGGTGAACACCTCGTCCCAGTAGTCGCTGACGCGGCCGCGGGTCCAGCGGTACCGGCGGCGGCTGGCCAGGCCCATCGGGTTGCCGTGGGTGGCTCCGAAGAACGGTTCTGCGGCCGGGGAGCGCCAGTCGAGCAGCAGCCGGCGTCCCGCGCTGTCAGTGAGGCCGAGGCGTCCGACGTACACGGGGTCGGGGTCGTCGGCGCCGACCATGCGGCCGAGGCACAGGTCCAGGCCGAAGCGGCGCAGTGCGCGCAGGCGCGAGGTCAGGCGGTGGATCTCCAGGTCCCGGTCCATCGCCTGCCGGCCTTTGCCGCCGGGCGCTTTCCGCTCGGCGTCCAGGCGGTCGGACAGCTCGGCGATCGCCCGTTCGAGGCTCTCCCCGATGGCCGCGAAATGCCGCTCGTCGCCCGCGACCAGCGCCGGGTCCGCCTTGGGGGCGAGATGACCGGGCAGGTCGAACGCGCTGGTGGTGGCGGTGGGGTTCATGTCTTTGGCTCCGATCTGAGGCCGCTCGCGGCCGTCGCACGGCCTCGGCCGACGATTCTGCGGCATGCCCCGGGTCTTGCCGCAAGCCCCCTGGTGCGCTATACGTTGAGAACGGAGGGAGGCGCGCAGCCTCCCTTTCCTCTTTCACCCGCCGACCGTTTCCGCGGCGAACTCGCGTACGGCCGTACCCCCACCGCCCCACCCCGGACGGCCTCCGGTCGAGGGACGCTGAGGTCAGCCGAACAAGCTGAAGATAAAGGCGAGCAACGTGTTGATCGAATCCGCGGCCGACTCAGGGCCCATGAAGCCGATGACGACTGCCGAGACGATGACCGCCGGAACGACGACGAGGTAGCCGAGGATGAGTCCCGCCACTGCCATGCCGTGCCCGGCCCGCAGGCCGCGTTTCGTGCTCCGGGCGGCCACGTGGCCCAGGACGACGGCCACGATGGACGGTACGCCGAACATGCACCAGCTCCCGACGAGTCCGAGGAGCCCGAAGATGAGGCTGGCGACGGCGGCGCCTGACGTCGGCTGCAGGGGCATGGGATCGCCCCTGTGGGGAGCGTGCATGTCGTCTCCGTCCCTGGACCAACATCAATTCGCCACGATCCCCCATTCCCCCCTACCGGTCAAGGGGCGTTGACCGGGGTGCCGGTACCGCGGTCGGGCGTTCGTCAGCCCGGCCGGAAGGAGGGTCCACCGGATGCCCGGCCGGGCATCCGGAGGGCCAAGGGGTGGCGGACCGTCCGCTCCTGACGCCCGCCCCCCGCGTGGGTCACCAGGTGACGGGCAGCTCGTGCATGCCGTACACGGCGGCCTCTTCCTTGAACGTGAGCTGGTCGGCGGGGACGGCCAGCCGCAGGCCGGGAATGCGCCGGAACAGGGTGGCGAAGACGATCTCCAGCTCGACCCGGGCGAGGTTCTGCCCCAGGCACTGGTGGATCCCGTAGCCGAAGGCCAGGTGGTTGCGGGAGCCGCGGTCGAGGTCGAAGCTCTCGCCGTCCTCGAACACCTCGGGGTCGCGGTTGCCGGCGTTGGCCAGCATGAGAACGCCCGACCCGGCGGGGATCACGGTGCCGCTCAGCTCCACGTCCTCCAGCGCCACCCGGGCCATGGCGAACTCGGCGATGGTGAAGTACCGCAGCAGTTCCTCGACCAGGTTGTCGATCTTGTCCGGCTGGTCGCGCAGGGCGGTCACCGCCTCGGGATGCCGTTCCAGCAAAAGGTAGGTGCCGAGCGAGATCATGTTCGCGGTGGTCTCGTGGCCGGCGATCAGCAGCAGGAACGCCATGCTGATCAGCGACGGGCGGTCTTCCTGGCCGCTCTCGCGCTGCTTGGCGATCTGGCGGCCGAGCAGGTCGTCGGCGGGCTCCAGTTCCTTGGCCGCGATCAGCTTGTCGATGTAGACGGCCAGCTCGAGGATGGCGTGCTGCCGCTCCTGCTCGGTGGCGCGGCGGTTGAGCAACTGCGCCGAGTGGATCTGGAAGAAGTCGTGATCGTCGTACGGCACGCCGAGCAGCTCGCAGATCACCAGTGACGGCACCGGGAGGGCGAAGTCGCGTACCAGGTCGGCCGGGCGCGGGCCGTCGAGCATCGCGTCGAGGTGCTCGTCCACGATCTGCTGGATGCGCGGCCGCAGGGCCGCGATGCGCCGCAGCGTGAACTCCCCCACCACCGCGCGGCGGGCCGGGCCGTGCTCGGGCGGGTCCATCTCCAGCATCATCTTGGGCAGCGCCGACTGGGTCTCCGGGCTGTCCGGACGGTCGAACAGCCGGGGTGAGCTGGGGTGGCGGCGACTGGCGGTGAAGCGCGGGTCGCTCAGGATCGTCCGGATGTCCTCGTGGCGGGCGGCCACCCACGCGTCGGTGCCCATGGGGAGCGTGACCTTGGCGACCGGCTGCTCGCGCAGGAGCCGCAGGTGCTGCTCGGGCGGCGAGAACGGACATCCGCGAGCGGTTTGCAGCCTTCCGGCGGAGTCAGTGGTCACGGTTGTCCCCATTCAACGACGTCGGCCAGTTTCTCGATCTTCAGATGCAGGATAACCGGCCCGGCAGAGACATGTAAATATTTGTTGACTTATTTGGCCATTGTTGTCGACCGGTTCTCGGCCTGCCGTGAACGAAGCTGTCACCAGGTACACGCGATTGCGTTGTCCCTGATCAAAGCCGCCTGAACTTGGAGATGGCCAACTGTGCGATCAACGCGCCGCTCGGTCGCGGCGGCGTCGGGCGGCGCGGCTCCGTCGTCCTGGCGTAGATCGAGATCCTCGACGTAGAGACCGCACACCTCCGAGGCGCGGGCGCCGCACACGTAGGCGGTCTCGAACGGCACCCGATCCCGCAGCCGGTCCAGCGGCAGGTCCTTGCACGGCCGCCGCGGGCAGATCACCGCCAGCACCTTGGCGACGGCGGCGGCCGCGGCCGGGCGGGGCAGGCTCTTGGGCACCTTGACGGTGTCGATGCGGTCCATCGGGTTGGCAGCCAGGAGGTCGTGGCGGACGGCCCACTTGGCGAAGGAGGCGACGGCGGCGCGCTTGCGCTTGCGGCTGGCCGGCGACAGGTCGGCGAACTCGGCCAGGTAGGCGCGGATGGGCATCACGGTCAGCTCGGCGAGTTCTTCGCCGTGGTGGGCGGCGAAGGCGATCAGGTCGCCGCGGTAGGCGCGCCGGGTGTGCGCGGAGGCGCCGGCGTTGGCCAGGTCGGTGAGGAAGTCGTCCAGGTGCCGGGCGAGCGGATGGAAGCGGCCGAGCTGCTCGGCGATGACCGGATCCATTCGGTACGCCTCCACTATCCGCCGGGTTGCCAGATAACCGGGAAACGAAGACTGCGCGCCGGGCGACGGCGGCCCAGCTCGCGCCATGCCGATGATCGCTATCTGGCCAGATAACGTGTCGCCTGCGGGCGGCGGCATCACATTCGCTGCGTGTCACGGCTTTGGGGAACCCGGTGATGCCCTTCGGGAGACAGCAGGGTGAAATACCCGCTCACGAAGGAGAGGCGTTGAGTGCTGAGACGGTCGAGATCGACGACGGAGAACTGATCCGTCGTTCGGCGCACGACCCAGAGCAGTTCGCGGCGCTGTTCGACCGCTATGCCCAGCAGATCCATCTGTACGTGGCTCGGCGGCTTGGCGCGCAGGCCGCCGACGACATCGTGGCCGAGACGTTCCTGGCGGCCTTTCGCAGGCGCGGGACGTATGACACGTCGTTCGCGCTGGCCAGGCCTTGGTTGTACGGGATCGCCACCACGTTGATCGCCAGACATCGGCGGCAGGAGGAGCGGCTGCTGCGGGCGCTGAGCCGCACCGGGGTGGACCCTTTGCCTGAGGCGCTGGACGACACCGTGGCGCGCCGAGTGGCGGCGCAGGGCAGGGAGCGTGAGCGGGGGCGCTGGCGTCGTTGCCCCGTGGGAATCGGGACGTGCTGCTACTGGTGGCGTGGGAGGACATGTCGTACGAGGAAGTGGCGCGGGCGCTGGACATCTCTGTGGGGACTGTGCGGTCACGACTGCACCGGGCACGGAAGAAGGCCAGGAACGTGCTAGGGGATGAGGAGCTGTAGTGAACGAGCTGAAGGAGTTTCGCCGGAACACCCCGGAGATGACTGACAACGCCGCGACTGCTGCCAAGGCGCGGCTGATGGCGGCGATCCACGAACCGGAGGCTGCGCGCAGGTCGGCCGCGTCCGGCGCGAGAAGGTTCGGCCGGCGGATCGCGGTGGCGGCGGCTCTGGCCCTGGTCGTCGGCGGGACCGTCGTGACGCTCAGGGACCAGCAGGACATGGCACCGGTGGCCGGTGTGGCCGAACTGGGCGAGCGTGCCGCCAGCGCGGCCGAGAACGACCCGACGCCCGCGCCGGGCCCCGCTCAGTGGCTCTACACCAAGGAACTGCAGTTGGCGGGCGTCGAAGCTGACGTCGACCGGGACCGGCGCGCCACCTGGGAACGGTGGACCAGCGTGGACGGCAAGCGGTCAGCCCGGTATCAGGGCGGCAAGTTGATGTTCCAGGGCAGCGCGGCCTTCAACCCGGCTGAGCTGGCCAAAGCTCCTGTCACCCCGGCTGGGGTGATCGCCAGGATCAAGGCGGCCATCCTTGACGAGGACCGCCGGGGGCCGCGGGAGCTGAACGGCCACGTCCCCCCACAGACCCTCTTCATGGAGATCAATCAGCTCATCTCCGAGCAGTGGCTCGCCCCCGAGGTACGGGCCGCGCTCTTCCGCGGGCTGCTCACCATCAAGGACATCACCATGACCGAGGACGTGCCCGTGGCCGACGGACAGCGAGGCGTGGCGTTCAGCCTCACCGACGACGGGGCACGACAATCGCTCGTCCTGGACCCGCAGACCTTCCGGTATATGGGCACCCACTCGACGCGGCTGCAGGACCGGACGTACGAGGGAGCTGATGGCAGTATGGAGACCTTCAAGGCAGGCACGGTGAGCCTGACCGCGCAGCTGGAAGCCACGATCGTGAACCAGCCCGGCCAACGCTCCTGACCGCAGCAGAATCGGGCCCGACGACGACAACCAGGGCGGCGGTCCAACCGGCGCCCTGGTACACCGCACTGTCTGGAAGAACAGGGAGACCCCGGTGCTGCAGTGACCTGGCGTCAACGCAGTCTCCGAGCCCCTTCATACCTCGGCGGTGGGTCAGCGGCTGCCGCTCTTCCGGAACCATCCGAGGCCATGCCGCGACCGGGGCGGGTGCGCGAGGAAGAGCCGCTGAGGATCAGGTGGAGCCGCGGCCTTGCCGAGATGCAGGCCCAGGTCTTCTCCGGGGCTTGCAGGGCGGATCTCACAGATGCCCTTCTGCTCGCCCTTCTGACCGGTACTGGACCACTCCAGTTCCATGTACCACTGCACAGCCTGCTTGGTCTGTGGCGTGATGATGAAGTACTCGATCTCGCTGTTTGTGACCACATAGGGGAAGCCGCGGCTGGTCTTCATCCGGCCGTCGCCGAGCCCGAGCCGGACTTGTCGCTGTTTGAACTTGAAGTCAGGTTTGGATGCGTCGAGTATCGCGGCATACGTCCGGGGGCTCGGCCTCATCGCATGGATCTTTTCGAATACTCCCGGTTGCCCTCTCCACTTCACGACAGGACGCATGTCATGGAGAACGACGGCCTGCGAGGTCAGGGCTTGGACGTAGAAGCTCACTGTGCGCAGCAAGGGGAAGCGTTGATCGCCGATGCGAACCGCGTAGTCCTTGTCGACCTCGACTTTTGCCGTGGCGATCAGCGGGTCCTCGGGCTTCATCCCCTTCGGGTGCGAGAACATGGTCACGCGGCTCTCGGTTGCCCGATTATGAGCCTGCCGCCAGGCGTCCATTGCTGCCGCCTCAGTGATCCCGCAGGCACGCAGGAACTCGCGCAGAGTCGCCCACCGCGGGAACGTCTTGCCGTTGACCATGTCATGGATCGTGGCCGGGGCGACGTCCGCACTGGCGGCCAAGATCTGATAGCTGCCATCGAACCTCTCGAACAAGCGGCGCAACGCCGAGTGGAGGTCGGCGCGACTGTTGATCTTTGCTGGGCCGACCATGTTTCCCTCGGGAGGTCGCATCCTGGCACGGGCATTCGGTTCCGTTCGGATCTTAGGGCGACATGCCATCCGGCACCTGGCAGTTTCTCCGTCTTTGCGAGACCGGGTGCGACCGAACGCCGCCAGGCGCGACCGTCGGTGCCATGACCACGATCGAAATCTTCGCTCTTGCCCTGGCGGCCGCCGTCTCCGTGATCGTCGGCCTGGTCGCCGGGATCATCCAGTTCTGGAAGACCAAGTGCCTTGCCACCGCATTGATCTTTGGAGGTGCCACGTTCAGCGGCTTCATGGCGCTGTGGTTCGCTGCCCAGGGCGCCTACTGAGCCGAACGCACGTTGACAACGAACAAGCCCGGCTCCCCGCCCGGCCTGGAGCCGCCCGGCGACGTCAATCAACCGTCGGGGGGAAACGTCGTACCGAAGCGGGCTCGCCCGGGCTGCCCGCACCGCCCCCGGCGGCAGTAGGCGTCCACGACCTCGTCACATGGAACTAGAGGCGGCGCGAGGCCCCGTGTGGGCCAGGATCGCCGGGACCACCACGTCCCACGTGGGGCGGGGGAAGATCTCGTGGCCGGTGCCCTCCAGGACGAGCAGTCGCGC